>JAZUDI010000074.1:0-15284 GCA_045639525.1 Paludibacteraceae bacterium
TCCTTCGCATGGTTGGAAAACTTCAGAAGGCTGGTTATCGACTATGAGTTTCATGCGGAAACCGCAGTGGCTATGATTCAATTAGCCTTCTGTTTTCTGATGCTTAACAAAATATTTTAGAAAAATTTAAACAGCTTCTAATGTCTTGTTGATAAATTTTAATATCTTCATTCCTAATTTGTAACATCTAAAAATGGGTGCCAAGCCGTTTCGCCTCTTCCAAAATCATCTTTTTTCACTTATATTTGTCATTGTACTTTAACTGCTTAAAAACCCAATAAAATGGCTGAATTTGTTCATTTGCACGTCCACTCCCACTATTCCATGCTCGACGGTATGAGTAAGGTGCCCGATTTGGTGGACAAATGTATGAAAAACGGAATGCATGCGATGGCTCTTACCGACCACGGATGTATGTTCGGTATCAAGGACCTGTGTGACTATGTCGGTAAAGTGAACGGTTCTCCCAAAAAGAAGATTAAGGAGTGTAAGGAGGAGATTGAGAAGACTTCTGACGAGGCTGAAATCGCTAAACTGAAAGAGAAGCTTGCTAAGCTTGAGGCCGAGGCAGAAGCCTTTATTCCCTTTAAACCCATTATTGGTATTGAGGCCTACTGTGCCCGTCGTACCATGGGCAATAAAGACAAAGACTACAAGGAGATTGATCCGGAAACTGGTAAGGAGTTTATTCCAGACCGTAACGGATGGCACCTTATACTATTGGCCAAGAACAAGACTGGTTACCTCAATTTGTGTAAGCTTGCGTCGCAAGCCTATGTGGACGGCTATTATGGAAAGCCACGTATCGATAAGATTATTTTGGAAAAATACCACGAGGGCCTAATTGTCTGTTCCGCATGCTTGGGAGGTGAGATTCCTCAGAAAATCATGGGAGGTGACCTCAAAGCGGCCGAGGACGCCATCATGTGGTACAAAAACATTTTTGGAGACGATTATTATATTGAGTTGCAAAGGCATAAGACGGATAAACCCAATGCTTCCTATGATACATTCAAGCGTCAGGAACAGGTGAATCCTATCCTGGTGGATTTGGCAAGGAAATGTGGCGTTAAAATCATCTGTACCAATGATGTCCATTTTGTGGAGGAGAACCATGGTGAGGCGCACGAACGTCTTGTCTGCCTTTCTACTGGCATGGATTATGACGATCCTAAGCGCTCCATGATGTATACCAAACAGGAGTGGTTGAAGACGCCCGATGAGATGGCGGCTATCTTCCCTGACTATCCAGAGGCGTTGGCCAATACCTTGGAGATCGCCAATAAGGTGGAGACCTACTCCATTGATTCAGGACCTATTATGCCTAAGTATGAGATTCCGGCCGAATTCGGTACGGAGGAGCAGTATCGACAACGGTTTACCGACGAGGATCTCTTCAACGAGTTTACCCGTGACGAAAAGGGCAATGAGGTGTTGTCGAAAGAGAAGGCTGATGAGAAGATTGAAAAGTTAGGCGGATACGAGAAACTCTATCGTATCAAACTGGAGGCGGACTACCTCAACAAGCTCGCCTGGGAGGGCGCCGCCATGAGGTATGGTGCGAAGCTCTCTTGGAATGCGGCTGAAAACCAATATGATGTGGAGCTGGATCAACGAGCGAAGGAGCAGATCATATTCGAGCTCCATATCATGAAGACCATGGGATTCCCTGGCTACTTCTTGATTGTGCAGGACTACATCCGCGCCGCCCGTGAGGAGTTGGGTATGTTTGTGGGGCCTGGCCGTGGATCCGCGGCGGGATCCGTTGTGGCCTATTGCTTGAAAATCACCGATATAGACCCGCTTACCTACGACCTTCTGTTTGAGCGTTTCTTGAACCCGGACCGTATCTCACTTCCCGATATCGATGTGGACTTTGAGGATACAGGAAAGATCATTGAGTGGGTTACCAAGAAATATGGTGCGGAAAAGGTGGCGCGTATCATCACGTATGGTACGATGGCGACCAAGTCGGCCCTTGCGGATGTGGCCCGCGTGCAGAAAGTTCCGCTCGATGTGGTGAACAATCTGAAGAAATTGGTACCTGATAAGTTCGATGATTTCATCGATCCTGAAACAGGCAAGACATTTGCCTCTTCGGGCAAGAAGGCGCCAAAGGTGAAACTTAAAAACTGCTTCAAATATGTTCCCGCGCTTAAGGAGGCGAGGTACTCCAACGACCAAAACATTTCGTCGATGTGTGAGTACGCCGAACAGTTGGAGGACACCAACCGTCAGATTGGTATTCACGCCTGTGGTGTGATTATCGGTGCCGATGACCTTACCAACTTTGCCCCTATGTGCGTCGTCAAGGATAAGGAGACCGACCGTGATGTGCTGGTTACCCAGTACGACGGACATGTGATCGAGAGTGTAGGTCTGATTAAGATGGACTTCTTGGGGCTCATCACCCTTACCCTTATCAAGACCACCATACAGAATGTGAAGAAGTCGAAGGGTATCGATGTCGATATCGACCATCTTCCTTTGGACGACGAACTCACCTATCAACTTTTCGGTGAGGGCCGCACCATTGGCGTGTTCCAGTTTGAGTCCCCAGGTATGCAGAAGTATCTGAGGGAGTTGAAGCCTACCGTCATTACCGACCTTATCGCCATGAATGCCCTATATCGTCCGGGTCCAATCGGTTATATCCCAACCTTCATCAACCGTAAGCATGGACGTGAGGAGATCAAATACGACCTTCCGATCATGGAGAAGTATTTGGGCGACTCGTATGGCGTTACCGTTTACCAGGAGCAGGTAATGCTCTTGTCTAGATTGTTGGCGGGATTTACCCGTGGACAGTCCGACTCACTGCGTAAGGCGATGGGTAAGAAGATCTTCAAGATGCTGGAGGAGCTGAAACCTAAGTTTATCGAGGGTGCGATGAAGAATCCTAACATCCGCGACGGACTTACCGAGGAGATGAGCGATGACAAGTTGCGAGAGACGCTTGAGAAGATTTGGAAAGACTGGGAGGCCTTCGCATCCTATGCCTTCAACAAGTCCCACGCCGCATGCTATGCGTGGGTAGCTTATCAAACAGGATATTTAAAGGCCCACTATCCGGCAGAGTATTTGGCGGCCAACCTCACCATCAGTAAGGATACCATCACGGAGGTCCAGAAGTTTATGGAGGAGTGTAAGGCGATGAAAATCAAGGTGAAGGGACCTGATGTCAATGAGTCTGAACTGGACTTTACCGTAAACAAAGCGGGCGAGATCCGCTTCGGTTTAGGCGGTGTCAAGGGCGTCGGCGAGGGTGCTGTATTGGCCATTGTCGCCGAGCGGGAGAAGAACGGCCCTTATACCTCCATCTTTGATTTTGTGGAGCGTGTGGATCTAAAGGCATGCAACCGAAAGACCATTGAAAGTTTGGCGCTTTCAGGAGCCTTCGACTGCTTCCCGGACGTGACGCGTGAGCAGATCATGGCGACGGGCGATAAGGGAAGGGCAGGCTCTGAAATCTTGTGCCAATATGGCAACCAGTGTAAGGTGGCCGCACAGAGTAGTGTGCAGTCGTTGTTTGGCGGCGACGTGGGTATCAAACCGCAACAGCCGACCTTGCCGAAAGCGGAACTTTGGTCGGATTTGTATCGTTTAGGAAAGGAGAAAGAATTGGTGGGAATCTATCTTTCTGCCCATCCACTTGATGCATATTATGTATTTTTGAATTATATTTGCAATGTGAGGATGAATGATTTGAATGATGAAGCCGAATTCCCTGTGGCCCATCTGGATCAGGAACTGACCATGGGAGGCATCATCACCGAAGCGGTATCATCCATGTCCAAGCGAGGAAATCCTTGCCGATTCATTACCGTTGAGGATTATTCAGGCTCTCATCGCTTCGCGCTTTTCCGTTCGGAGGATATGGTGAAGTTCGCCCCATACGATAAAGGTATGATGGTGTCGCTCACAGGACGCTATGCCAAGAGAAGATATGGCGATGCCATCGATTTCAATTTGGGAACCGTCAAACTTTTGGCCGAGGAGAGTACCGACTATTCCGGCACATTGTCCATCCGAATAAAGGAGGAGAACGTGACACAGGATTTCTTCTCTGACTTTATGTCATTGCTCGATCAGTCGAAACCGGGAAATGTGGCAATCAGTCTTTCTGTCATAGAACAATCGACAGGAACTCCTGTGACAGTGGTCTCTCGGTCCCGCAAAATCCAACTGACGCAGGCGATGATGACCTTCTTGGAACAACAACAGGCAGACGATATTCTGCAATTGGCCGTGTCATAACTTTTGTTTGGCATGCCTTTTGAATGATATATTTTGAAACAATTTAAATATTAAAGATATGATTACCATTACTGATGCTAATTATGAGGAGATGGAGCAAACTGACAAGCTCTTAGTGTTGGATTTCGGTGCGACATGGTGTATGCCATGCAAGACCGTCGCTACCGTCTTGACCGATTTGTCTCAAACTTACGCCGACCGTGTTGTTTTTGGTAAGGTGGATGTCGATGACAATCCTGATTTGGTTAGCAAATATGGCGTCCGCAATGTGCCAACCATTTTCATGGTGCGCAATGGCGAGGTGGTTGATAAGATGGTGGGAGGTTTCCCTAAGCCTGATATCATCGCTAAAATTGAAGCGAACTTGAAGTAGTCTGTTTCGACCCCGCAACTTTTTTTTGAACTGATTAATTTCTCATCCAATGGATAATAAACTAATATTTTATATCATCCTTTTTGTAGGTATGTTCCTCTATTCTTTGGTGAAGGATACCAAGAAGGAGTTGCGAAAAAAGCAAGGGTCATCCTCTGGTAATATACCTACGGTAGATGCCGAGTCATCCGAGGCAGAGGAGCCACATACGGGAAATGCCGCTTTGGATGATTTGCTCCGAAGCTTGCAAGAGCAGTCAAAGCGTAAATCTTATGCGGAAGAATCGCTCCATTTCCAAGAGGAGTTGGTGGAGCAGCCGCGTGTCATGCCTCGCAATCTTCATCGAAGCGAACACATCCATCAAGAGGTTGCCCACCATCATCAAGAGGCCAAGGCGTCTCACTCTCCTCGGAGAACCGAGTCGAGAGAGAGCTCCTCTCCCTTCCTTTCTGTGGAGGATGAACTCTTCTCTGACACCATTGAGGCGGTGACTTTGGAGGGGTTTGAGCAGGAACAGGGTGGCGAAAATTCCTTTGATGTGGGAAAAGAGTGTCCTTTGCGTTCGGCAGAGGATGCGCGCCGTGCGTTTATTTATTCTGAGATTTGGAATAGAAAATATTGTTAAATCATATTCGTAGTTGATGGCGAAGAAAAAATTGGTGGTTCTCACGGGCGCTGGCATCAGTGCCGAGAGTGGTATTCCGACTTTCCGCGATTCGGATGGTTTGTGGAATAACTATGCTGTGGAGGATGTTGCCACCTTGGATGGTTTCATCAGGGATCCTAAACTTGTCTTGGATTTCTACAATGAGATGCGTCGCGATCTGCCTAACCATCAACCCAATTATGGACACCAAGGTCTGAAAGAGTTGGAGGATCTGTTCGAGGTTCGGATCATTACCCAAAATGTGGATGATCTGCATGAACGTGTGGGTAGCTCCCACATTATCCACCTTCACGGCGAGTTGACCAAAGCCTGCTCATCGAATGATACGAGCGTGGGGATCCCATTGCCTTCTTATGAAACCGAGATCAAGATAGGGGATAAGGCACCTGATGGAAGTCAGTTGCGCCCCTTTATTGTCTGGTTTGGCGAGGCTGTCCCTATGATCGAGCCTGCCATAGAATGGGTGGAGCAGGCCGACATTTTTTTGATCATCGGTACCTCGTTGGTGGTCTATCCAGCCGCTGGGCTTACCCATTACCTGAAACCTAATGTGCCGGTATATGTGATTGATCCTAAGCCCGTTTCGGTTCCATCCACCTCTCGTTTCCGTATGATTCAGAAGGGCGCATCGGAGGGAATGCGGGATTTTGTGGCCATGATGCGTGAGTTGTGAATGGGGCGTTTGGCCCATTAAATGATGAATTTTCTTGCCTGTTTAACTCATTTTAGTTGAAATATTCGGTGCCTACGTCGAACCATAGTTCATTTTTTGGAAAGAAAATGGGTTATGTCCTAAAAAAATGTTAAATTTGCCACAACTATAACTTAGAAAATACAAATACAAGGATAAATAATATGGCTAAATCATTTAACTCAGTGCTTGCCAAGTTTCTTCTTAGTGTCGCTGGTTCAGGTCAAAAGAAAAAACTGGTAGAGGCTTCGAAGAATTGTAAGAAGTCACAAGCGGAAACGCTTAGAGCGATCTTGAATTACGCAAAGGATTCAGTTTACGGTAAGGAACATAATTTCGCCCAAATTTTGGAGGCGACAACAGACGATGCTTTGTTTGAGGCATATCGCCAGAATGTAAAGCCTAATGACTACGAGGATTTCCGTCCATACGTAGAGAGACATAAGAATGGCGAGAGTGATATCCTATTCCCAGGAAAGCCAAAGATGTATGCCACTACTTCCGGTACTACCAGTGAACCTAAGTGGATTCCAATCACTAACGAGTATTATAGCAACATCTACTCAAAGATGACCAAGGTATGGCTCTATTCATTCATTGAGAACCGTCCTGAGGTCTTTAACGGAAAGATTGTCTCTATCGTGGGTAAGGCTATCGAGGGTAAGGCTCCAGATGGAACTTTGTTCGGATCTGTGTCAGGTGTAACGCAACGTGATTGCCCTGGTTTCGTGAAGAAGCTATATACAGCTCCTGCTGACGTCTTTACCATTGCGGATTACAAGGCTCGCTACTATTGCATCATGCGTTTCGGTATTGAGCAAGATGTTACCTTGATTGTAACAGCCAACCCTTCCACCATCGTTGAGATGCAGAACAATGTTAATGAGTTCTTCGACGATTATGTTGATGATATCGAGAAGGGTACAATCAGCTCAAAGATCAATATCTCGGATGACCTTCGTCAGCAGATGTTGGCCGAGAAGAAGATTAAGCCAAATCCAAAGCGTGCCGCTGAGTTGCGTGCTTTGAAGGCTCAATATGGCACCGTGCTTCCTAAGCACTACTGGCCTAACCTACAAATCCTAAACACTTGGAAGTGTGGTAACACCCGTATGTATCTTGACAAGTTCAAGAATTCATTCCCTGAACAATGCTTGCACCAAGAGTTCAGCTACTTCTCGTCAGAGTGCCGCGCGGGATTGGTAATGCCTGAGACTAAGGATACAAACGGAACAGTTGTCTTCCCTCATATGCACTACTTCGAGTTCGTCGAGGAGCATGATATCGACAGCGAGAATCCAAGATTCTATCAACTTCACGAGTTGGAGTTGGGTAAGAAATATTGTCCATACGTAACCACTTGGGCGGGTCTTTACCGCTATACGATGAGCGACTTGCTTGAGGTGGACGGAATGTTCAATGAGATCCCTACCATCCACATGATCCAAAAGATCAATGGTATTGTGACCATGACGGGAGAGAAACTCCATGAGCGTCAGTTTATTACTGCTGTGGAGGAGGCCTCTAAGAGCACAGGCAAGAAGCTTAAATTCTACATCGGATTCGCCGATATGGATATCTCCGCATATCGTTTCTACTATGAGTTTGAGAACCAAGATACGACGCAAGCCGAAGCAGATGAGTTCAACAAACTTGTGGATGAGAACTTGAAGAAGGTGAATATCGAGTATGAGGCGAAGAGAGCATCCTTCCGTGTAAAGGATCCAATCGCTCACTTGCTCGTGGAGAACTCTTTCGAGAAGTTCAAGGCTCGTTGTATCGAGGAAGGCGCAAGAGACGGCCAATTCAAGCTCAATATCCTACTTCAGGATGAGAAGCGCCACGCTAAGTTTAAAGATCTTGTTAAGAAATAATGGCGAAGGTAGATTGGTCAAGAGTTAAGGCGGTTGTCTTCGATTTTGATGGCACATTGTACGATAAGTCCAAGTTCCCTTTTTGGCTTGTCTTGAGGTCTCCATGGGATATTCCTCGCATGAAGGCGGAGAGAAAGACTCGAAAGGAGATGAAGAATATGGATTTAGGCAGTGGAGAGGCATTCAATGCCTACTTCTACGAGTCAATGGGTAAGAAGCAAGGTCGTTCGGCTGCCGAGGCGGGCAAGTGGTTCAACGAGGTATATTTGCGGAATTTCCTCAAAATCCTCAAGAGACATTACCGTCCCTATCCCCATATTCCTCAAATATTGGAGAAATTGGCCGACCTTGAATGTAAGACCGTCGTATTCTCCGATTACTCCCGCACAGAGGAGCGTTTGGAGGCGTTGGGGCTTCCTCTCAAGAACTTTGATTACTGCTATAATGCACCCGATATGGGAGGCTTGAAACCTACACCAAGATTGATTCGTGAAATCGTGGATGAGTTGAAGGTGGAAGGTTCTGAGGTGCTCGTCGTAGGGGACCGTATGGATACTGACGGCGAGTCTGCGGTGGCAGTAGGCGCCCAATTTATTCAGATCGTAAAGAAACCAGTGGCCCAAGAGGGCGAGTATCCTGCGATGTTGTGGAGTGAATTCGCTGATGAGGTGCTGAGTGTACCTGTAGGATAATGGGTAGAAATCCATATAAAACCACGAAAGTCTTATACGGCTTTCGTGGTTTTTTTCATTTAATTCGTTGAGCTAAGTATGAAAAGAATTGGAATCGTGGGTGGTGCCTTGGTGCTGTTGTGCGTAGCCCTTTATTGGTATTCTCAAAAACGAGAACTTTACGCCGAACCCCTCTATTGGTACGACAATGGGAAGCGTGTGGATCCAAGCTTGGTGGATGTATTCTATATCTTGCCGACTTGTGTTTTCGATTGGAACGATTCGTCAGGCGCGGTGAACCATTACGCCTCGCTTACCGACTCCGCACAGCGTGCCGCTATGCTTCCTTCCTATCGGTTGGCCGATGATATCTTTGCCGATAGCGCCAATTTTTTTGCGCCTTACTACCGTCATATCTCTTTGAATACCTGGATGGAGGGCGAGGCGGCTGTGGCGGAGCGTTTCCCCTCAGCTATGGCCGATATCCGCGAGGCGTTTGACTATTATATGAAGCATGAGAATGGTGGAAGGCCTTTCCTTTTGGCTGGATTTAGTCAAGGTGCCAAGTGCGTGGTGGAGTTGGTCAAAGAGTTGACTCCGGAGCAGGCTTCGCGGCTGGTTGCCGCATATGTCTGTGGATATAAAGTGACCCCTGCGGATACTTGTGGCGCCCCATTTTTGCGTGCGGCAAAGGGTGGGGACGATACTGGCGTGGCAATTGTCTATAATACGGTAGGAAGGGTTGAGGCAACGGCTCCTATCCTGACATTGGATAACATGTGGGTGATCAACCCAGCCTCCTGGACAACCGACACGATGGCCCATGCGTTGAATGATAGCGTCTCCATACAAGTGGATGAGTCGCACAAGGTGTTGATCGCCAAAGGTTTGGATGAAGATGCTGTTTTTGTGGAGAGTCTCCAGTCGCTTTTCCCCGTGGGTAATTATCATCTGTTGGAGTTGACGCTCTATCACGACGCTCTTCAAAAGAATGTGAAGCAGCGCATTCGATCTTATGGCGAGTCATCTAAATCAGTCAATAGATAGTTTCTCGCTTGTTTCGTAGGAAATGTAGCAGGCAGCAGCGGATAGGGAAGGTGAGTCAGTAAGATTGGATAGGGTATAAAAGAAAAGAAGTTGATTACTTTCGTAACCAACTTCTTCGTTTTTGCGGTGCGGACGGGACTCGAACCCGCGACCCCATGCGTGACAGGCATGTATTCTAACCAGCTGAACTACCACACCAGTTTTTTTTGAGTTGTTCTCTCTCAACTGCGGTGCAAAGGTAGTGCTTTATTTTGAATCTGCAATAGGTAGATGCGTTTTTTTTGAAAAATAGTGCTGTTGTTAGATACTATTATTTTTTCGTCTCTCTATTTCTTCTGTAAAAGCATAGAGAGGAATACATTCCAACCAATCTTGTTTGATATGATTTTTCATGGAGATGCGAATGGCTTCAAGGTCTGGGTTGTTTGAAATAAAGGTTTTCAGCGACTTCGCATGTACATTTTCCTCTGCTTTTACCTCTACAGGGTAAACTTTATTGGCGAGCTGTATTACGAAATCAATCTCAATGGTTGAATTGTCAACGCTATGATAATAGAAAGGGATTGCGGTGGTTGTCAGTTGACAACAAACGAATAGTTCGGTGAATGCCCCTTTGTATTCCGAGAAGATTTGGTCGTTGATGAGGATTGCTGATGCTGGAACGTCTACCATCGCTCCCATAAGTCCCACGTCTAGTACGAACAATTTAAATGCGGAGAAATCTTCATAGAACTTCAATGGCATTTTTATGGCATTGACGCGACTCACTTGGTATATTAAACCTGCGTCAATCAACCACTGGATGGCGAGCTCGAATTCGCTCGCACGAGCACCCTTTTTCATTGCTCCGTATATGAATTTTTTGTTGTCTTTGGCAAGTTGCGAAGGAATGTTGTTCCATACCATTTGAATCCTGGGTACTTGGGCTGATGGAGCATGTTTGGAGAAATCACGCGAATAGTCGAAAAGTATTTGTTTTTGACGGGCGCGGACTTCCTTGAGCCCCAAATTTTGGACGAAGGCAAGAACCGCAGAAGGCATTCCCCCAACATAATAATATTGTCGCAAGAGATCTTTGTAAACGTCAGACAACGAATTTATTATCTCCCAATCTCCACGCTTTAGTTCCTCCACGAGTTTCTTCTTGTCCAGTGCCAACAGAAATTCTTCAAACGACATTGGGTACAGACGTAGCATGTCCACCTTCCCCACAGGAAACGACACTCCTTCATGCAGAGATATACCTAACAATGATCCGGCAACAATTATATGGTAATCTGGGGCATCTTCGCAAAAATATTTTAAAGATTCAAGTGCTTGGGGACAATCCTGTATTTCGTCAAGAAAAATCAGCGTGTCATGTGGAGTTATGTCTGTTTCTGACAATGCGGAAAGATTGCGAATGATTTTCCCCGTGTCACCGCCTCGTTCAAACACTTCACGTACGAGTGGTTGCCTATCTAAACTGAAGAATGCGAATTTTTTGTATTCGTTTCTTGCAAACTCATTGACAAGGTATGTTTTCCCTACTTGACGCGCACCATTAAGAATGAGAGGCTTCCTATTTTCTTTTATCTTCCAGTCTATTAGTGATTTATATAAGATTCTCTCCATTTTATTGCATTTTTTTTGACGAGTTTCTGATGCAAAATTACATTTTTTTTGACGACAAAGCAGTGTTTCTTCACACTTTTTTAATGAATGTGGTTGTTGTGCCACTTTCTTCTGTTACCATTTTTATGAATGGTGATTTATTTGTAGATTTGTAATCTATAAATTTAATACTTGATGAAAGCGTATAAATCTTTAATCTTCTTTCTGTCCATATTGGCCGTCTTGATATTGATGACCCAATTTTTCCCCAAGGAGGGCATTACCATTGGACATAAAGTGGAAATCGATACCACCACAACTTCTAAAGATAGTTTGACAGATCCGTTGATGACGGGCAATTTAGGTACGGCCGAGGCTACTTTTGAGACCGTGGATGATGATTCCGTCTTGGTATATGAGTCTGATTTCCTTTCGCAGTTAGCTAAGGAGAATTTCACTTTGCGTTTCCCCTCGTTGGAGCAGGCGATGTCCAGCAAGTCTAATGATGGCACCTCCGTGGAGAGCGATTTGGCGCGGACCGAAAGGGAGTTACGAATGCAATTTGAGCAAGATTCTCTGAATAGGTTGAACGACTCGTTGTTGGCACAAGAAGAGAAGGAGAAAAAGGCCTTCATGGATACTTTGAATTTCTATCAGAAGTTTGCCACAAAGAGTGCTGCTAGAATCTATTTCCCTAATGATGATGTCCATGTAATGGATAAGTTGATCGCCTCGCTTCAGAAGTGTGGAAAGGGGGAGGTGGTCCATATTCTCCACTATGGTGATTCCCAGATTGAGTCGGACCGTATCACAGGCTTCATCCGTCAAAAGTTGCAGGAGCGTTTTGGCGGTTTTGGTCCAGGTTTATGTCCGGCAATGCAACCGATCGCCTCCTATACGGTGGCGCAATGGGCATCCGATAGTTTGCCTCGTTTCATCGCGGATGGTAACCTTCGCCAGAAGTTGTCGGACGATCATTATGGCGTCTTGGCGCAGATGGCGAAACTGAATGGTAGGGTGACGCTCAGTTACACCATTCGTAATAGCAATAAAGTATATTCGAAAGCCAAGAAATTCTCCCAAATACGTCTTTTGGTCGGTAATACAGGTGCCAACTTCACCGCAAAGTTGCGGTGGGGTAAGCGGGATTCCGTTCAAGTGATAGACGCGGCTGTCCCTGAGATGTCGGTCTTGACCTGGAAATTGGATACGATGGTCTCCGATGTGAAGTTGGATCTTTCCGGAACGGGTGAAATCTATGGCGTGACGATGGATGGCCGTTCGGGTGTCTCTATGGACAATATCCCTCTGCGTGGTAGTTCTGGAACCTTCTTCACCCGTATCAACTCCCATTTGTTGTCCGCATCCATGTCGGAGTTGAATGTGAAATTGATTCTTTTGGAGTATGGCGGAAACTATACGCCTCATATTTACAGTATGGACCGTGTGCAGAAGTACAAGGAGATGATCGCCAGCCAAATCAACTATTTGAAGCGACTTTGTCCGAGTGCGATGATCATTTTGATCGGTCCTGCCGATATGACCAAAAAGATTGATGGCGAATTGCAGACCTATCCATTCCTCGAAGAGAATATCGAGGGAATGAAGCAGGCCGCATTGGAGAATGGCGCCGCCTTCTGGAACATGTATGAGGTGATGGGCGGACGGAACTCCATGATCAAGTGGGTGGACCATGTGCCTGCTTGGGCGGCTTCGGATTATATCCACTTTACGCCGACGGGTGCGGGCCGTATCGCCGATATGTTCGTCCAATCCTTTATGAACTATTGTGATTATTATGATTTCTTGAAACGAAATAAAAAATGGGCCGAAGAGGTTACGAAATGATGATGAAACGGTGCGCTCTCCTTTGTTTACTCTCCCTCTCCGCACTTATGTGCGGTGCGCAGGGACTACTCCGTCGTGACTTACCCAAGTACGACTATATTGTGGATTCTTTGAACCAGATAGTCACCCCAGGTTCTGATGCGCGTCAGAAAGCCTTCTTCGCGAAGATGGACTCGCTGGTGCTTTGCCACGAAGGGAATGTGAATGTCCTACATATCGGTGGATCACATGTCCAAGCGGATATCTATTCCAACGAAATCCGTCGTAATTTGGACTCCATTAATGCGACCAACCAGTCGGGTAGAGGATTGATCTTCCCCTATACGGTGGCGAAAACGAACAATCCGTCCAATTATAAGATCCAGTACAAGGGAACTTGGACGACCACGAAAAATGTGCAACGCGACAGAAAGGCGGTGTTGGGATTGACGGGTATTGCGGTGACTACCTCCGATTCGTTGGCGGAGATGACGGTTTATTTGAACGGAAAGAGTTCCAATAGCCGTTGGGTATGCAATAAATTGACTCTTCTTGGCTATACCGATTCATTGCAGAAGGTTGAGCCTGTAGTCCGTCTGACCGATTCCACGCTCTATTCGGCCCGTTTTGATGCCAACAAATCCACCTACACTTTTGAATTTCCTCACATGGTGGATACCTTCACTATTATGTGGGATCAGATGGACCGCGAACCCCATGAGTTTACCTTGACCGGTCTCTTGCCGGAGACCAGCAATCCGGGATTGGTCTATAGCTCCGTTGGTGTGAATGGCGCCTCTGTCCCTTCCTATCTCTCTTGCGAGAACTTTGACAGAGACCTCAGTTTGGTACACCCTGATATGGTGGTCTTCGCCATTGGTATCAACGACGCTTTGGTGAAGAACTTCTCGGAGGAGCGTTTTATCCAACGATACGACTCCCTGATCGCGAAGGTGGAGGCCGAATCCCCTGGATGTTATTATGTCTTTGTGACGAACAATGACTCCTATAAGCGTGTCCGCAATGCCCGCAAGGTGCAGTATGAGGTGAATATGAATGGTTTGAAGGCGCGTGACGCCTTCTACAAACTTGCCGCTAAACATGGCGGAAGCGTTTGGGATCTCTTTGGCATCATGGGCGGTTTAGGCTCCATGAAGTTGTGGGAAAAGGATGGCATGGCGGCGAAAGACAAGGTCCACTTTACCCACAAGGGATATGTGCTGATCGGTGATATGTTTTACAATGCGTTGATGAGCGCATATTTGGAGATGAATGTTAAGCGATAGTTGTTATGGATTTATTATTGGATTTTCTTAAAAGTATATTCTCGTTTGACGAAAACAACCAACTGCTGTTCACACAACTACAGTTCTGGATCTTCTTCTTGGTTGTCTTTGCGGGATTCTCTTTGGTGCATAGCAAGATCCTGTTGAGAAATACCTTCTTATTCTTTGTCAGTGTGTTCTTCTACTATAAGACCAGTGGTTGGTTCACCCTTATATTGGTGTTCGCCACCTTCTTCAACTATCTGGATGGCTTTCTGATCCACCATTCGAAAGGGGTGGGGAAGAAGATATGGCTGATATTTGGTTTGATCGTCAATTTGGCCACACTCTGCTATTTCAAATATGCCTATTTCTTCGCGGATATGGTGCAGAATTTGTTTGGCATGGAGATCACGGTGAAGAATATCTTTTCTGTCATCGGTAATCAGTTGATCGAGGACCATCCATCCATCTTCTCCACCTTGGCTACCCAAGATCCTGAAAGACCCTACTTCACGGTGGACAAGATCATGTTGCCGGTGGGTATATCGTTCTTTACCTTCCAATGTATCAGCTATTTGATGGATATCTTCCGCACCCGTATCACGCCTGTGAAGAATGTATTGAACTTCGGATTCTATGTGACCTTCTTCCCTCAGTTGGTGGCGGGTCCTATTGTCCGTGCCAACACCTTTATCCCTCAGCTATACAAGAAGTATTTCTTGTCTAGACGGATGTTTGGTATCGCCATGTTCTGGATTTTGAATGGTTTGGCGAAGAAGATTATTTTGAGTGACTATATCGCGGTGAATTTTATCGACCGTGTCTTTGACAACCCGACCATGTATTCAGGATTCGAGAATCTTTCGGCTCTCTTCGCCTATTCATTGCAGGTGTATGCCGATTTCTCCGGCTATACGGATATTGCAATCGGACTGGCGCTGTTGATGGGCTTCTATTTGCCGCAGAACTTTAATTCACCCTACAAGGCGACCAACCCTGGTGAGTTCTGGAAGCGT
>JAZUDI010000075.1:0-32351 GCA_045639525.1 Paludibacteraceae bacterium
GTTGATGCCCATAGAGGCGAAGATGTCGGTCAATTCGTAGTTCAGTACATCCAATACATACTTTCGGTCTGACATGCAGATATCATCCTCTCCTTGTTTCTGAACCGTTCCAAGTGACTGCGTGCCGTTCTCGGAAGATTCGGTGGAGAGTGTGTTGCCCAGGATGCATTTAGATATCTCTGCGTTGGTGCGGTCTATCAACTTGTCATACACATCGACACTGGCTGTCTTGCCTGCCGCCTCCACGAGCTTCATGGTCGCATCATTTGGGTGGATGTACACAGACGCAGCACCTTGCTCTTGCGCATCGTTGAGAAGACGTTGTCTTGCCTCGTCGTCAGATGCGTCGTATGTGTATTCCCTGACGGGCATACCAAACAGCTCGGAGAACTGCGACCAATCGCCCATGGCGTTGCGCTTGTAGATGACGTATGGCGTTACCTTGGAAAGCACCCCCAAATCTCTTGGCTTACAAACAAGCAACAAGTTGAAGAAGTTGTCGAATGGGAGACCAGCGGTGTCGTACTGCTGTTTCATGATCAAACGGTCGATCGGATTGACGTGCTTGCGGTTGATGAGTTCGTAGGTGACATATCCATCTGCTCCTCTGTCGAATTGGAAGAGGGAGAAGCCGTAGAACTTAGCGTCAAGGCAGTCGTCGAGGAACGATGTGAACCAAGGCGCTTTGATGATGTCGTCCATAGCTTCGTCGTATTGCCCATCCTTCTTTTGGAAACGGATAGGCGCAGAGTGTAGGCGTGCCTTACGTTTGCCAATCACTGACTCCAAGTGAGGGTCTTGCATTACATCCTCATAGAGGTCATATAGTCTTGCACGTCTTGAATGCTCGATGTTCTCGGCAGACTGCACCGATGTGATGTAGTCCTCGATGTCCACATTGAACTTGCGCACCTGTGACAGTTGCACAATATTGGCGGACGATTGGCCGCCTTGAGTTATCTTGCTTTTCTTTGCCATGTCTTAATCATTATAAGTGGTGATGTCTTGCTTTGTTGCTCGCAAGAATGTGATTGTCGTGCTTCTTTGCGTCTTCCTGCTCAAGGATAGGCGCACCGTCAATGTTTATGTTGCCTTTGGATACTGCTACAAGCCATTCAATCGCTCTATCATATCTGTCCTTGCGCATCTGCGACAACTTCTGGGGGTTGTGGATGCAGAAGATGTGGAAGATGGTGATGTCAAGCGCCATCATAAGCACCAGCTGGTGTCTATCGTTGCCTGTCTTTGAGAAGATAGCGTCGCAGTCATATCTGCCGGACATGTATGACCGCATCTCGCTAATGGCTCTATCTTCGCAGATTTCGATGATCTCCGCATCGTTGCGGACGAGAGCTTCCAAGATCTCGTCGTGTATGCTCGACTTGTAGTCGGTTTCTACTATGAAGTTGCTCATTGTTCTTTATGTGTTAATGTTATCCATTTGTCGTTAAGAGTCCTCCCATGCTTGATGCGTTTGTCTCTGACCATTTGATTGAGTTCCTGGTCCAGTTTTTGAAGCACAAGTGTTTGGAGATCTCTATATATTGCGAAGTGTGGCTCTATGTTTTGAGACAACTTTTCGTCTTCAATTTGTCTGATCAATTGTTCAACATCTATCATAGCCTTCTCTTGTTGCGTGATGTGAATGTTGTGGCCGGAATGGTTGACATAGGTTGCAACTCTGACAACTTGTCGTGAAGGATCCTGTTCGCTCCTTCGATGCAGTCGGGACCATCGGCAGGGTATTTGAGTTGAAGCGTGAACAACTTGAACTGATCAATCAATCTATTCATATCAGGATTGTCTTGCTCCTTCTCGTTGAAGATGAGCAATCCGTTCCTATCAAGAGGTTCAAGGTTCGCCTCTATACGGGTTGCCTTCTCGGTCTTCTTCTTCTCATCGGGAGCGATGTGCAGCGACACGCCTTTCTCCTCTCTACGCTTTGCCAATATCGGTTTGAATACTTGCTGAAAGAACGGGTCTTGCAGTTTGTTGTTCTCCATGTAGTTGTACACAGGCACCTGGTCTCCTACATATTCGTTCAACTCAAAGTACCAATCAATGAATTCGGAGTTCAGCCCTCTATCCAAATGGCCTTTAATGACATATAATACATTGTTTAACTTACCACATAGCCACACCGCTTTGGTGGAAGAGTTCTTTGTCTTGTTCTCTCCTGGCGCTGGGTCTCCGTAGCATACCAAGAACTTGAATTTCCGAAGAGGTGGTATCTTCCCGAATGTGCAGTTATGGAAAATCTGCCCCTCTGCGATTGGGTTGTTGAAATACTCTCCCTGTTGTGCCTTGATGCTGATCTTTGAAAGAGCGAGATCTATCGCCTCTTCGGAGTTTTTCTCCGGCCAAGTGGACTTGCCCTCCTTGTCTCTGATGTTGACGACATCGTGGTGGTTCGCCATCTTAGCGGCACGGACAACGCAACAGTCTTTGGCGATGATGTTGCCGCAGAAGATTGTGATGGTAGGTCTCGCCGTGTCACGGCAAGGGTACAACGCACGCTCCCACCAATCCCAACGCTTATCGATAATGTCCGGATTACGGCAGTCTTCATCCGTGTCAAAGTCATCAACCAAGAACATATCCGGGCGTATCGCCTCATTACGGCTACCACGTGGGGATTGGCCAGCACCCAATGCTCTGAACGCGATACCTCCCTTGGTGATGAATTCATCCTCTTTCCAAGCGCCCAATGACATCTGATCTCCATAGTACGCTATGATACGTCCGTTTGCTTCGAGGTTGCCTCTGAACGGATCCAACAGTCTAACCGCATTGTCCTTTGAGTTGGAGGTTAACATTATATTCTTTTTTCTACCCGTCAGTGCAAGATAGAGAGTGATCATCATCGTTACGGTTGACTTGGCCAGGCCACGGCTCCAAGAAAGCACCTCAAACCACTCCTCGTGTTCGATGATGCGTTTGATTGCCTTGCGTTGGAATGGTGCGAACGGATAAGCCGCATATTTGGGGAAGAAGAATGTCATCCACTCGATCGGGTCACGTTCCAACTTCGCCTTGTGAATCTGTATGTCTGCATAAGACATAGTGGTGTCAACCGTAGTCGCAGACTTGATGTCTTCGAGGTACGATTGCCACTCCTTCAGCGCTCTTTTATCCTCTTGCTTCATTATAGTAGAGATTTGATGAACTGGTCAAAAATGTCGGCGATTTCCTTCCCTTCTCGACATCGTATTTCTTTACGAATTCAATCACCTTGACAGACACCTGGACAACATCCTCTATTCCCACTTCTGTCTCCAACTTCTCGATTGCAGTCGTGAGCTTTGAAATTGTGTTGCTCTCGTCAGGTGTTGCGTGCCTCTCGCCCATTGGACGTGTTTCGATGAGGAACAATAGATCTTCGAGTTGTTTGTGTAGGCGTTTGATGGATTGATCCTTTGTCATTGTGATGGAGATGCGGAGTTCGTTCCACTTCTCGTCGGTTATCCACTTGCAGATTGTCTTACGACTTACGCCGACCTTATCGGCAATCTCTTGTTGCGTGTACATCTGCGAGCCATCAAGATATAATTGTCTGGCCCACTCTTTCTTCTGTTTGGCTGTTAGTGATGATGATGACATAATCAGTGAGTTAAGTTATGCGCTTGTCGCAATGCAAAAATGTGACATTTGGGTGGCAGAATGCAAAAACCTCTGGCAGAGTGGCAGTGCTTTTTGGCGAGCGGTGAAATGGCGTTGTACTTTCGCCTTGCAAACGACAAAAAAACACATTATGCGGAAGTACAAGTTCATTAATTACACCAACGCAGATGGAGAGATTTCTCTCCATCTGTATGGAGACATTGACAGCTGGGGCATCAATGCCAAAGACGTTGTCACCACTCTTGGCGAGTTGGAGTCGCAATACAAGAAGATCAATCTTCGCATCAACTCTCTTGGCGGTTCGGTGTTCGAGGGGTTGGCTATCTATAACGCAATCAAGAACAGCAAGGCTGAGATTGAGATCTTTGTGGATGGTATAGCCGCATCTATGGCAAGCGTCATTGCGTTGTGCGGTCGCAAGGTCTATATGAGCAAGTATGCGCAGTTGATGATCCACTGCGTGAGCGGTGGCGCATACGGCAACACCAAGGAGATAGAGAACATCCTTGAGGAGATGAAGTCCTTGGAGAACACCATTGTGAAGATGTATGCGGACAAGACCGGAATGAGCGAAGATGACATCAAGAGCAAGTATATGGACGGTCAAGACCATTGGATCTCCGCAGAAGAGGCGTTGGATCTTGGGTTCATTGATGGCATCTATGACAACGAGGATCCAAAAGACAAGTTGGACACGTCAGACAAGGTGTACAACTTCTATCAGGCAAAATTACAAACCCTAATTAATACAAATGAGATGATCAACAAAATCAAATCAATCGCTCAATTCGCAGACTGTGCGGATGAGACAGCGGTACTCGCTAAGATCAATGAGTTGACCGCTAAGGCTTCTGAGGTGGAGACACTTCGTGCGGAGATCGCATCTATGAAGCAAGCAGAGCAAGAGAAGGCAGTGGCTGACATCCTTGCCAAAGGTGTTGAATGCCATAAGTTGACGCAAGAGATGGCAGACAACTTGAAGGAGGCTTACAAGGCTAACCCAGAAGGTTTGAAGTCGCTCATTGCCGCGATGCCTGGGAAGATGAAAGTTAACGACTTCATCGAACAAGGAGCTGCAGGTAGCGACGAGATCTGCAAGAAGTCTTGGGATGAACTTGACAAGAGCGGAGATCTTGCCATCTTGAAGGCGAAGTATCCTGATGTCTTCAAGGCGAAGTTTGAAGAGAAGTTCGGCAAAAAGGCCTAACAGAGATAATAATTAATAACCATTTAAACAATATTCAACATGGCATTAACTAAAGAAATCTGGTTGAATAGCATCGTTGGCAACTTGTTCGCCGACAATTCGTTCGCCATCCGTTCAACTGACCACTCTGGTTTCGTTGACAACAAGACAGTGCATGTACCTAACGCGGGTTCTGCTCCTGGTGTGACAAAGGGTAGAACCACTTTCCCTGCATCTGTAATTACGCGTCAAGACAATGACTTGACCTACAACATCTCTGAGTTTTCGACGGATCCATTCCGTGTGCCTAACGCAGAGAAGGTTGAGTTGTCTTACGACAAGAGAGAGTCAATCATTGGTGCTAGCCGTAGCGCTATCATTGACAGCGTCCACACAGATCTCATCACATCTTGGGTTCCTGCTGGATTCGATAAGGTGTTGACTTCAGGAGATGCAGTGGCTGCACACTTGGAGTCTGCAACCGGAAACCGCAAGTCTATGACTGCTGGTGACGTTCTTGCCGCTAAGATCTTGATGGATCGTGCCAACATCCCAAGCAACGATCGTTGCATTTTGTTGGACTGCGACATGTACAACCAATTGCTCGGCTCATTGTCCGAGAAGGAGGCGCAATCGTTCTTGGGATCAGCAGACGCTCAACGTGGTATTGTCGGTAAGCTTTATGGCTTCGACTTCTACATGCGTAGCTCTGTTTTGCGTACCGTATCTGCTGGAACATCCATCGCGACCTCTAAGGCGGCAACTGATGGAGCGGCTGGATTGGCATGGCAGAAGGACTGCGTGTCTCGTGCAATCGGCGAGGCAGAGTTGTTCGAGCGTCCTAACGATCCGTTGTACTACGGCGACGTGTTCTCTATGCTTGTTCGCGCTGGCGGTCATTACGCTCGCTACGACAAGAAGGGTGTTGTCGTAATCGCACAAGCGAGCGCAGCCTAACCTAAAGCGGTACCATTATGGCCAAACTACTTAGATTAGTGATACACTGCACAGCAACGCCAGAAGGCCGTGAAGTATCGTCGGCCGAGATACGCGCATGGCACACTAACCCAGTGAGCAAGGGCGGGCGTGGGTGGAAGCAGGTCGGATACACCGATATGATACACCTGGATGGACGTGTGGAAAGACTCGTTGCGAACAATGAGGATTCAATGGTCGATAGTTGGGAGGTCACTAATGGTGCCGCTGGTTATAATTCGACATCAAGACATATCGTCTATGTCGGAGGATGCGATAAGCAGTTGAGGGCGAAAGACACTCGCACTAATGAGCAGTTGAGGGCGATGGCTCAATATGTAAGAGAGTTCCACAAGATATTCCCCAAGGTGGAGATATGCGGTCATCGTGATCTGCCAGGAGTGAAGAAGACTTGCCCATCCTTTGATGTTAAACAATGGCTGAAAAGCATCGGTATAAATTGATTAAGGAATGGATTTGACAACAATTGTATCAATCATATTTAACGCCATATTCGGAGGAGGGTTTCTTGTGACGATAATGACGCTCAGGAGCGAGCGCAAGAAGTCTGCGGAGCAAGCCAAAGACGCTGAACTTGACAACATTGAGCATGCGACCGAGATACTCATGAAGAATATAGTCACACCGTTAAAGAAAGAACTTTATGAGGTGCGTAGGGAAATCAAACGTCTGCGCAGGTCTATTGACAAGGCTAAGTATTGCAGTCATGCTGCTGATTGCCCTGTCATTAAGTGCATGCAAGACGATAAAGAAGACGACGGAGAGTAGTGACCACTATTGTGATCACACATCTCTACAACACAAGGTTGACAGCGTGCTGATACACGACAGCGTCCGCATAGAGGTGTTCCTCAAGGGCGACACTGTCCGGGAAAGAGAGTTTGTGTACCGTTACATTGACCGTCTAAGAATAGACAGCTTCTATGTCAGAGACTCTGTGCGTGACACGACTACTATCACGAAAGAGGTACCTGCTCAACTAAGCAAGACGCAAGAATGGGCGCAGGTGTCCGGTTGGATCTTGTGGGTCTTGCTCCTGATTGCATTGATATACTTCGTTTACAAACTAATAAAAAGATAATATGGAAAAATACATGGACGGAACTGACCTCCTCCTCGGAATCGTGGATGGGTCAACATTCAGACCAATGGGACATTCAACAGGTTGCAAGATCGTTTTTAACTCTGAGACCGGCGAGAGAACCACAAAGGAGGCAGAGACTGCGAACTGGGCAGAGAAGTACGTAAAGAAACTGTCTTGCTCAGTGTCAGCAGATGGATTCGTTTACGACGCTGACGACGATGCTGATTCATCTGGGTCTCCAGCAAAGGTCGGCAAGAGAGGTTACGACACATTGCTTTCCCTTATGCTCAACAAGACGGTTGTCAAGTTGTGTTGGAAGTACAGAGAGGAGTCTGACGGTAAGGTGTACGGAGGTAATTTCGTTATCACATCCTTGGAGCGTGATGCGCAAGCTGGCGATGACGAGAAGTATTCCGTATCGTTCGAGAACAGTGGCCAAGTTGCAGAAATCACCGCTTAATGCTTGACGTATGAAATTGACGATTAAAGGCAAAGAGGTGGTTGTTACTCTCAAATTGGGTGCGTACCTCATCTATCAAGAAGAGTTCGGCAAGGACTTCTCAGTGGAGACTATCAGCGACACGGCATTCATCAAGTTGTTCTACGCATGCTTCAAGAACGCCTGCAGACTGCAAGGCATTGAATGTGATGTGACGTGCGAGGAGTTCTTCAACGCAGTAAGTCAGGACGACTACTTGCAATTCTACGAGGATGAGATCCTACCTTCTCTAAAAAAAAACGTCGAGTTTCAGAAAAAAGTGGCGCAACAACTAACATAGACAAGCTCCTATCAATTGCGTTGGGGACGATCGGTATTAGTTACATGGACTTCTGTCGGTTGTCCCCTTCTCAATTTCAGTCAATCGTTGACAAGTGGGAGGAGCAAGAGCGCGTTGGATGGGAGCAGACTCGCAGAATATGCTACTACTCAATAATGCCGCATCTGAAGAAATACATGGACATCACCGATTTTTGGAGATTCCCGTGGGACAAACAAGCACAACGTGTCGTTGCGACGACACGTGAACAAGACAAACAAGATTTTGAACGAATAAAGAAACAATATGCAGCGTACTGTATCAACGACGATCAAGATAGTGGACGAAGCGAGCGAGGAACTTCGGAGCATAAGTGACGAGGTGAAGCGGACGGGTACTGCGTCATCCGATATGCAGCAGAGGGTTGACGGAATATCCGGGAAACTCAAAGAGGCTCAGTCTGCGTCGGAGTCATTCAAATCGCAGATCCGTGAGTTGCGTGAGGCAATGGCCCAGATGTTGGCAGAGGGTGTGCAACCCACCGACGAGCAATTCCAGGCACTTGCACGAAGAGCTGGAGCGTTGGAGGATGCGATGGGCGATGCCAATAGGGTGATCAAGGACTTTGCAAGCGACACCCACAACCTCGACAAGTACACAAGTGGAGTTAAGGGGCTTGCGTCTGCGTATGGTATCTATGTCTCTGCTCTTAATCTCGCAGGTGTAGAGAATGAGAAGGTGGAGAAAGCCTTGAAGCAGATGGTCGCTGTACAGACACTTTTAAACAGCGTTCAAGAGCTATCTAATCATCTACAAAATCAATCAAGCGGACTCTATAAAGCCTATCACGCAATATTGCGTATGGTAGGATTGGAGAAACGGAATGTCTCCTCTGCAACCTCCGCAAACACGGTGGCAACAGTAGCGGAGACAACTGCCACAAAAGGGGCAACGTTGGCCACAAGAGCGGCATCTGCAGCACTGAAAGGATTCAAGGTCGCTCTTGCATCGACAGGTATCGGTTTGCTCATTGTCGGTGTTGGCGAATTGGTGACAAAACTGCTTGACCTAACAGGTGCATTAGGAGATGCGGAGGATGGAGAGAAAAATTTAGGAAAGTCAGTCAAAGACACCAACACATCCATCAAAGATCAGAAGTCATATGTGGATCAGTTGAATGGATCCATTCAAGATCTGAAAAACGCATCTGCTCTTGACGCAGAGTATGAAGAGGTTGTCAACAAGAACAAAGAAAAGAGCTATCAAGTGCAACTCCATTATCTCGACGAAATGGAGAAGAAGTATAAATCATCCAAGGAAGGCTCTGAATTTGTAATGGGTTTACATGACAGTGGGAAAGGATCATACACTGAACAAAGCCGTGAAGATGCAGAGGCAGAGTATAACACAGCAGTAGCAGGTCTAAAGAGAATAGAAATCGAGCGTAAGAAGATCGAAGACAAGCAAGCGGCAGACGAACAAGCCAGGAGAGACAAACAGAAGCAAGAGTACCAGGCGTGGCTTGACGAGAAGACAAGGCAAGATGAAGCATGGGCTAAGGACTCTGAAGAGCTTAACCGGTCAATGCTTGCGGCCGAGAAAAAGAGGCTACAAGATTGGAAGAAACTGCAAGAAGATAAATCCAAGGAATGGGAGAAGCAGGCGCAAGAAGTGGCTGACAGCGTTGCCCAACAAGTTGAGTGGAACAAAAGATCGAGAGAAGAAGAGGCTAAGATACCAGGACTAATTGCTCAAAGGAAGGAGAAGTATGCTGATGCGGCAATGTCTATCTATTCCTCGACAAAAGGAATGACATCAAGTGTTAGCGGGCTTGTTGAAACATTGCAGGGAGAAACGAACGCTTGGGAGAAAGTGACAGCTGTGATAGATACTGCTGTTGGCATATACCAATCTGTATCTGCAATAATTCAAGCTGTACAAGCGGCAGAAACCGCCGCTTCTGCCGCGAAAAAGGCCACGTCTGCACAGAATATCGAAGCCAACTCTGCGGAGGCAACCTCGAACGTTGCGTTAGGAGCGTCCGGCTACATGGCTGCTCATTCTGCAATCCCTTGGGTCGGTTTGACAATCGGTCTTGCGTCAGTCGCTGCGATGATTGCGACAATGGCATCACTTCCGAAATTCGCGAAGGGAGGTATCGCATACGGCCCTACACTCGGTCTGTTCGGAGAGTACAGCAACGCAAGCACCAACCCAGAGGTTGTCGCTCCACTCGATAGACTCAGATCTTTGATTGGAGACAATGGTGGTGTTGGTGGCAACGTGACATTCAAGATAGAGGGAAGATCTCTCGTCGGCGTTTTGGAGAAAGAATCAGTTAGGAGAAGGAGGTCGTAATGTGGAAGACAGTATATACAAGTCAATTCGGGTTTGTCCGTTCTCCCTTTGGTCAGCACGCCAAGTGCGAGTTGGCTATACAAAGGAAGATGGACGCTGACGATGGTGTACCATCACAAGTGATAGACTTGACCTTTGAACAGCCTCTTGTGATCGAGTGGCCAGAACTAAGCAAGGAGGAGCCTGTGTGTGGATCCAATGCGACTCTACGCATTGTATGCAACAACGATCGAGAGTTTGTTCCTCTTATGATGAGTGATCCTGGCACCGTGAGATTGGTTGTGACGACTACATCTGTGCCTATATGGAGTGGTATGCTCGACATCCAACAATGCGAGGAACCTTACTCGACTACTGACGGATATGTCGTTGAGCTTACATTCACGGATTTTGGCGTACTTGACAGGATGAAGTTCGATGGAGAGGGCGTTATGACTGGAGAGGAGATCGTTAAATACTTGATAGGCAAATGTGATTTGCCATTCTATGATCAATTCAACTTCTTCTGCTCGACGCTGCCACAATCAGCGGAAGACGGTTCGTTTGCCTCTTTCTCTTTCAGATGCGACAACTTCTATGATGAGGATGGCGTGGGAATGTCTTGTAGAGACGTTTTGAACGATGTTCTACAGCCGTTCATGATGAAGGTTGTACAAAGGCTTAACAGAGTTTATTGCTATGACCTGAAATGGTTGTATGACGAAGCGCCTACATCATACGTGAGATGGATGTCCAATGATCAGAATTTGTCGTTCGATAAATTCGTGAACCACGTTAAGATCAACTTTTCGACATATTGCGAGCCTGAGTTGAACGACAATGAATTGGACTTGTCTCTATATGGAACTGACTTCAACGACGAGAATCTTGTCAACTTGTACGCTACGCAATGGCAGCATGTGACAAACCCGTATTTCTCGTGGTTCCCGAATGTTGACATCTTGACGGTGTCGCAAGGCAGACGTATGGCGTCCTACACGATGCATATAATGCGACCTGCTGAGGGAGAGGCATACCAATTACCGAAGATCCCATACTACGATGCGGCAAGAATGTCTCCTATGCATATCACTGCGTTGCAGAATGGAGAGGATTGCGACGGGTTCGTAGTGAGGGCGGTCGGCAACCACGTAGAGTACAAGAATAATAGTGTGGTGCAGTTTGATCCGATGGTATATGGCGTAGGCGATGCGTGGGAAGATGATGGGCGCACATTGTTCAGCGTTAAAGACGTGTATGTCCCTCCGATGAGTGGCGTAGATGCGAACAAATTCAAGATAAAGTTGGAGATGGAGATGACGGTGGATCCAAGAATGGACCCTTTCTCAGATGCGTCCAACAATTTTCAAAACAACTACGACTACTGCAACGCTCATCACAACCACACCTTCGTGAAGTTGCTTGTACAACTCAAAGACAAAGATGGCAATGTGATTGCCCACTACTCTAATGCGCCTTTCTTGTATCGCACGAGAATGTCTCAGCCATACAGGGAGTACGAATTGGCGGTCAATCACATATACGTTGACATTCCCGGTTGGACATTCGACAACAACTGGAGAAGCAAGAGGTATATGGCCGACTTCTATGCGTCGCAAGGTGCGTGGTACACTCCAGCAGATTGGGAAGCGCTTGGGTTGCCAAGTACGATTGCTCCCTATTGCTGGCTTGACTACTACGACAAGAGCAACGTGGACGAGTCTTGTGGTGTGTTGGGGTGGTCAACCAACAGGCAGAATGTCGGATCAATGGTGAAGATGAATCCATACATCGCATCGTTGGAGGATGGACAATACATACCTTATCCTGATCAAGGAGGATTTATACACGTTGAAGTAATGCACGGATACCATCAGTGGTCTAACGAATACCCGTGGTGGCCAAACGAAACGCATGCGCACTATGATGACAAGGCAAGGCACGTATGGTACAAGTTGCCTACGATGACAATAGTGAAGTCTGGCATCAAGATGCAGAAGGCCGAATTCGACGACATAGAGATTGAGGGCATTGTGAATGACAACGGATTGGATGACTTGGCCATCTCTATCAACTGCGGATCATCAGATGTCGTTATGCCAAGTTCCAAGGCGTGCGTTATAGAGACGAGTACAGGCAAGCAAGTCAAGCGCGCAACAAGAGGAGGAATGACAGACACGCTGGAGAACCTGATGATAGGAACCATCTATTCTCAGTTCCATGGACACAAGATGAAATTGAGCGGCACTGCGGATGTCGTGTTGGGTGTCGAGAAGATGAGAATAAGGACTGAACCTGGCAAGTTGTATATGACAACGGGAGAGACATTCGACGTTAAGGCTGGGACATCGCACAATCAATTGATCGAGCTGAGTGATGAAACATATCAAAGAATCTAAATAATAAACGCTATGACCAAAATTAAAACAAGAACAGGAGAGAACACCTCGTTGCAAATAACGCATCTACAAGATGCTAGTGGAGATTTTTCGCTTGACGGAGTAGAGTTCTTGATCAAGAACAATACAGGAGCGAAGATCGAGTTACAAGTTAAGTGTGCGAAGGATGATGAGTATGTGACTACAACCATCTATCCTGGATGGAATCCTGAGATTGTCTCAGCAATCAAAGGAGCTCCCTCAACTGGTATTCAAATAGGGTATTAACGTCATTTAAAGGAGTTAAACTATGGGACTTTTAATAGATGGTAGCATGGAAATAGAAGGTAGAGGAGCGTCAACTGCAAAGGACACCTCATACGACAACACCGCAAGCGGACTGCAATCAACGAATGTGCAAGGGGCGATAGATGAACTTGTGGCGAATTTGGTAGAGATACAAAATGAGAACAAGCAGTTAAAATTAGATCTGTACGGGAAGAGCCGTGATATCGATTTAACTTCGTTGCGAAGAGAAAGAACTTGGATACGCAAAGAGGGTGATAACGTCTATTGGGATAGGAGTAGTATCATTGGTTACAATACCTATATTAGGATTTTGGATAACATTGAAGATTTCTCTCATATAGTGCTTTGTGGCAACATAAATATCGGTGTTATATTTTTAAGTGAAGTACCAACTAATATAGTTAGTGATGAGATAGTAGAACAATATATAAGCGATATTACTACTCGAAAAAACGTAGAAAGCATATTAAAAATCCCGACCGGAACGAAATGCATTGCAATTAATGATGAAGTGTTTGCTTCTGTTTGCACTTTCGTTACAAAAGAATTAAAAATACTTCCTATATGGCAACAATATGAAGAACAGAATATTAATTTGGCTCAAGATTAGTAACCGCTACAAACATTTTCGCAACGCTTTGTGGTGGTGCTTTGGGGCAAAGTTTATCACTAATTTTGTGGTGGATTTGGGAAACGATCCTCGCCTAACTATTTGGTCACCTCATAAATAAGGCTGCCAAAACTTGCCTAAATTGCGGGGTGCGATAATATCGTATTAATAAAAACTTACATAACCAATCGGATATGTACACAAATTTCACAAAACTGGACATGATTGCGGGTGTGTAAGCACTCGCAATTATCTTAAAATCTTAAACATGAACAAATACATAATAAAGACAATCATGTACTTAGCGGCAACGGTAATACTGAGTTGTTTGATGTCGCTATTGTGCAACTAAAACTTAGAGTATGAGCAACAAATTCCGATCACGCACCTCGTTCGTGCCAAGACGCAATCGTAACGGCTCGACGCAGTATGGTACCAGAACACAATCCGGACTATCATATCAAAGCACAACATCTCAGCAGCCTTCGTCAGACAACTCATCATTGTTGGTTGACCTAGATGTCATAAGAGATGACTTGAAGGATAAAGTGAGTAAGTCTGATGCCGTTAGCTTCTACCAATCGCCTTATGTCGAAGACTATTCTGGCGATAATGACTATCAAAAGATATTGTCATTTGATGTGGGTAAATTTGTCGTGCTTAACGTCGCAAGATCAGTGTTCGGTTCTGTCACTCAATCTATTGTGATGGTGTCTGCTCAGGCAGACGCACATTTGACCTCAATATACAATTACGGATTCGTTGCCGCGATCAATAAGCAGTCGTATAGATGCACGCTATACATTAAGACGCTGCCATACAGTACGCCAGCAATACCTTCCTTTTGGTTTCAGGTAATCCAGGGAGGAGAGAATGCAAATTTGGAGTGCATGTCGGAGATCCTACGTTTGATACAATCGAAAAGCCAAGGAAGGCAACTGTCGTGTTCCAAAACCAACCGCCAGAAAAAGACACATCGATTCAATTCGATGTAACTGGAGGAGTTGCGTCAATATCAATGTCAGATGCGACTGACTACATCGGCAATGTGACTGATAATTCACAAAGAGTAATCATATCTGCAGACGGAGCCTCCGTGTCTAAACAATATCGATTCACCTTTACCAGGTCCTTACCAACCGGATGCAAGATTGTAGGCGATGGCGGTGTTACATATTGCGAGATAACTGACCAAGTCTTGCAAGGCGATGTCATTACATTTACCAGCGTTTCAAACACGGAAAACGGCTGGATCTACTCAAAGACTGGTGCTGGTATCGTTTCAAGCGATGGAAGCGTGAATATTGACTGGGTGGATGGACAAGCGGATTTGAGCGTAAGTGGCGGTGGATTTGACCCTTCAACTTTGGCAAAGGTGGCAACGAGCGGAAGCTCCGAAGATTTGGTGGATGGTGGGTATCTTTTTGGAAACAGCGTTACGAAAATAGAAGATAAAAACGGAATACCTTCTGGAAGTTCATCAAGTTCTGGAGCTGTTAAATCACTAAAAGGAAAAGTAATTGTTTCAACGAATTATTTAAGTAGCTGGATAAACAAGTACACACCATTCATTATCGGAAAATTCGAAGCCTTGCTCAATGCAATATCTGTAAGAAAAGAAACATTGAGCGTTGATGCGGATGGAAAGGTGACTGGATATTCGGCAACGAACCTTGAAGATATAAACGAGTTTGGAGAAAGCTTGATAACAAGCAATTATTTCAATATGTGGGTGGAAAAATTCAAACCAGCGTCAAAGGGAAAGAAAATATACTACATCACATCACAAGAAGATTATCACATTCCGCAAGATGCCGATATTGTGATACTAAAACGAAGTGATTTCCCTCAATACATAGAATCGCAGTCTATGATCGCATTTCTTCCACAAGGATGCGAAGTTGGGAAAGAGATAATCGTTATAACAAGTGTGCCATCTTATAAAGATGTCGGGCTCGTTCTACCAATTGACATCTACATAAAGAATATAGATGATAATATGATTATCGCAAGAGTTTCGTCTGGATATTACAGAAGATTTGTCTATTGCGGAACAACAGAAGATCTCGCCGATGGATGGGTCTCACTTTAAATACTCCTTAAAATGCGGGTTGAAGTTGATTCAATCAGCATTTTTTGTACTTTTTGTTTTGGGGAATTGGATTTTTTGATTTTGCGAAAATACCACGCTCGATTTTTGCGTATGCGGTAATAGAGATATCGATATCCAATGCTACAGCCTCTTGTGTCATGTTTTTACCTCTTCTGATAGCCGCAATATTCGATCCCAACTTCTTCAAATCCATACTCTTTTCTCCTTGTTTTTTGTAGTTCAAAATTACAGATTAGAGAATGAATGAACTATAATTGATAGTTGCATTATTTGTAATTAATGATTGCTATATTGTTTGTATTCTATAATTGTTAGTTGTATATTTGTAAGCGTGAGTTTGTTTATGGGCGCTAATTTTGAAAAGGAATAGAGCGGCTAGTGTCCACTAAGTGGACAGTGATGTGTGCCTATATGAAATGTGAAAGTGCTTGAATTTTCAATGAATTATTTTAAATGAAAAGAATGAAAGGTCTGAGAGTGTTAATTTTTTTGATGGTTATGATACCGTCTATCATTGTAAGAGCTCAAATTGAGGAATTTTCGGATAGCTTACTCAATCAATATACCGCAAAGCAGGATGCTATAATGAATCGTCCAATTGAGTTTGATAAACTATTTCCTTCCTATAATATTGAAGAAGGCGCGGGTCTATTCGGAGGTCATTTTAATCATGTGGGAAATCATTTTTACAAATACAAAGACACACCTCATTTCTACGCATTAAAGGTATCTTCACAATACGACACTATTTCTTTCTCTTCAATCCCCAAAGGTAAATATGAGGTGGTAGGAATGGTATCAACAAAAGAGGAAATGGAGCATGAGGTGTCTCTGTTAAAGGGAAACGCCGTATGGAAAGATGGAGAGATATCTCTTCATAGACATAGATATCATTTCGAAGAAACTGAAAATTACACGATTTCACAGAAATCAAGGCCTGATATTTTAGAGAGGTATTTTGATCTGCTGCAATCAAAAGTTAAATATTCTGTGGAAGATATAAATCGAAGTATTCATAATGGAAAAGTAATTTATAATGATCCCGTTTATAAAATAAGAGATAATAATGGGTGCTATTATTACCTTTTCGATTGCTACCGTTATAATTTTCAACAAGTTAATTTTTGTATGTTTGAACCATTTCGTGAATGGTTGTTATATGAACGATACGAGTATTTTTCAAAAATTTTGTCAGAAAATGAATGGACAATAGACGACTATGAGGGAAAAAATATTTACATTGAAGATAAAAACGGCTTAAAATATACATTTACTACACCTATTAAGGTGTCTTGTAAACATCTTTCTCAAAAAGATGGAATATATATGGCTGTTTTAGGAATCCAAGATGACTCGATAGCGATAGCTGCACGTGTTTCTTACTTTATGAATGAAAGATATTTTCGGAACGGAAATTCCGTTTCAGATACAATGTTTATACCTACATTTTCTTTGTATTCTTCTTCCTATAATCAAAAATTGTTTTCGATTATTTCAAAGAATGACATGGAACAACTCAGGAAAATGGAAACTGATTTTAATAATAGACAATATGCAAGTAGTGAAAAAACTAAGCAACGTCTTGCAGAACAGCAAGAATTATATAAAATAAATCAGGAAAAAATTGAACGTGAAAGAAGGGAGAAAGAACAGAATGTAATCAGTAAGTATGGAGAGAAATTTGGAGGATATGTGAATCGTCATGAAGTCTGTGTTGGTATGACTCGAGAAATGTGTATATTATCATGGGGATATCCACGTAATATTACTAAGCATACAAGGGGGGCTCAAGAAGAAGAAATATTATGTTATGGTTTAAATAAATATTTAATCATCCGTAACGGGAAACTAGAAGAAATTGTATCACAGATTCAGTATTTCTAGGTATTGGATTTTTTTCAATTAATAATAACATAAAACATAATGGCAGGATTCCAAACCCCAATAACCATACGTCAAGCAATTGATCGTATTCGAACCAAAGCCTATCTTTTGCCTGCGTTCCAGCGCGAATACGTATGGTCAAGTGCTCAAGTTGAAAATCTCTTCGATTCTCTTATGAAGGGTTATCCAATCAGTTCAATGCTTTTTTGGAAAGTTTCTGGTGATGCTAAAAATGCTTATAAGTTCTATCAGGTGCTTGATAGGTTTGTTCAAATTCACCACATCCATAACGAGGCATTTAATACAAATCAGGTAAATGATTTTCATGCAATACTTGACGGACAACAAAGATTGACTTCGTTGTATATCGGGTTATGTGGAAGCTATGCTTTTCATAAGTACCGTGCTAGATTGGATGATTCAGAAAATAATTTTCCGACTCGTCTCCTATATTTTAATATCAGTCGCACTTTCTCAGAAGACGAGAATGACAAAACTTATAATTTTAGTTTCAAGGAGAAGTCGATTACTAACGGTACTGATTTATATACGGATAAAAATGGAGATCATTGGTTCCGTGTAGGTTATATACTGACAATCGGTGATGGAAATAATAATTATGACATAGATGACTTTGCAGCAGATAATAATCTAGTAAAAGAGGAGAAAAAATTACTTAACAAGTTGAAGTCAAAAATATTCGATGCCACAGTCATAAATTATTATGAGGTTGAGAATTCAAACCCGGATGAAGCGGTCAACATCTTTGTCCGTATCAATTCTGGAGGTACAACGTTATCGTTCTCTAACATACTGATGTCAATCGCTATCGCCGGCTGGCAGAAAAAGGATGCTAGAACTGAGATCAACCAGTTGATTGACATGATCAATAACAAAGGATTTGCAATAGATAATGATTATGTCTTAAAGGCTTTCCTTTACCTGTTTCACAATGATGTTCGATTTAGAATAAAGTCTTTTGACAATGCATTTGTGTCTTTGATTGAGGAGAAATGGGATTCTATCAGAAATTGTATTGATGAGTTGTTTGAATTGATGCGCAGTTATGGTTTAGATCGTTCGTCTCTGACTTCTAACAACGCTACTCTCCCTATATTGTATTATCTCTATCATAGAAACATCTACATGGATTTCTCCACATCTATTGCCTACCAGAATGAGCGTGTGAATATTCGTGTATGGCTGATGAAAACACTAGTTTTTCAGAGTTTTGGTAGAAGTGGCGATCGTATATTACAGTTGGCTCGTAAAGCGTATACGGAAGACATTAATAATTCGTATATTAATCCAGAGGTGTCTCAATTCCCAGCAGAACAAATTTCGTCGAATATTAAACAACCAGAGACATTGACTGACGAGTTTATAGACAGTAATCTGTTGTCCATACATAAAGACAATAAATATGCTTTTGCATTGCTGTCTTTGATCTATTCCAACCTTGATTACAGGAACACATTCCATAAGGATCATATCCACCCTTATGTGTTATGCCAGAAAGCTGGCTTAGATTGGAATGAATACGACTCTATTCTCAATCTACAAATGCTTGATGCTAATGAGAATATGTCAAAGAATGCTAAGCCTCTGAAGCAATGGGTTGAAGACGAAACAACATTTGAGACAAAGGATTCCTTCTTAAAGACACATATTATACCTAACGTTGATCTTGAACTGCATAATTTTGAGGAATATATAGCTGAAAGGAGATTATTGTTGCATAAAAAGATTCGTCAGATTTTTGACAATGGGAACTTGGTGAAATTTCAAGAAGAAATGGATGATTCTTTTAACGATGGGCAATTTCCAGATTCATTTGAGGACCATGAATAATCGTAAACCTACGATATACACTTAGTTCTTTATTTCTTAATAATATCTTTGCACTTGGCATATGAATGTATACGATGTGCCTCGTTCGGAAGTGATATTGTGGTATTAGAAAGTTTTTTACCTTTGAGGAGTTTGATTTTAAATATACCGATTATAGCAACAAGAGGGAGTTGCATTGATATTTAAATAAAAAAGCGTCGATTCCTTGTTGGAGTCGATGTTCTTTTTGTGTGAGTTTTGCATTTTGTGTTGTTCTGGACAAAATGGTAGTGAATCGGGAAGGGATTCTTCTTTCCATCCCTTGGATGTGGTCGTTCTTCCGATGTCGGCAGCGGAGTTCCTTTATGCCTGTACGGACACGAGTGATTCATCAACGAATTTCTATGATTTCCCTGAACATTATAATTCGGTAAGCATTATACAAAATTCTTAAAAATCTCTATCTTTGTGAACCGAGGTTCATCCTCCAGTGTTGTGTGAAATTTTAAAGAATATAATATGATATTTCCTATGAAGACGAAATTGGCCATGTTGGGCCTTTCTATTTGTTGCGCGCTCTCTGCGCAGACCACCAAAGAGTATATGATGGAACACATTGAGTATACGGCGGGTAATTACACCTCCTATCCGACATCGTTCCCTCAACAAACCAAGGCGCCCAAGGGGTACGAAGCCTTCTATATCAGCCACTATGGCAGACATGGATCCCGCTATCACCACACGGCGGCCGATTACAAGAATTTGTATGAAATTTTTGCGAAGGCGGATTCCGCCCATGCGTTGACCGCCACGGGTTTGACCGTGAAGGATCGTTTCCAGAAGATGTATAACCGTTATTACGATCGTGCCGGTGATTTGACCACAAAGGGCGCGGCGCAACACCGAGCCATCGCCGATCGTATGTTCCACTCCTTCCCGAAGGTGTTTAAGAAAAATGCGGTGATAGAGATCAAGGCCTCCACCTCTGGCCGTTGCATCATGAGTATGGATGCTTTTTGCCAGCAATTGAAGGCAATGCAACCCACATTGGATATTCGCGGAGAGTCCAGCAAGCGTCTGATGTATTATATCTCCAACGATCCGATGGAGGATAAGAACCGCCGTTTGGCCGACACGGCATGGTCGAATAGATTTGGCGATTTGCACTATCGACTCATTCATCCTACCCGTATGGTGAAGCAGCTCTTCTCCGATATGGATTATGTGGCGAAACATGTCGATACGATTGGCTTTATGCGTAAGTTCTATGAGGTGAACAACAGTTTGGTCTGCGACGATTCCGACATCAATTTCAAGGATATCTGGACCAAGGAGGAACTTTACAACAACTGGGTAGTGCAGAATGCGTGGTGGTATGGCGCTTACGGTCCTTGTCCGTTGACGCAAAACAGAAGCCGCTTCTTCGCGAATGATTTGTTGAGTGTTATGATCAACGATGCGGATGCTGCCTTGGCGAGTGGAGATGTACAGGCGAACTTGCGTTTTGGCCACGACATCGCGATCCTTCCGTTGACCGCCTTGATGGAGTTGCAGGGCTGCCGTGACCAACTGACCAATTTGGATGATGTCATGAAATATTGGAACGAATATAAAATCATTCCGATGGCCTCCAATGTCCAAATGATTTTCTATAAATCAAAGAAGAACCCAGACATTCTCGTGAAGATTATGTTGAACGAGAGGGAGGTGGATCTTCCGTTGAAGAGCGATGTGGCTCCTTACTACAAATGGAGCGATGTGAGAAAGTTCTTCAAGGATAAGATGAGCGAGAAATAAGAATATAATTCTTACCTTTGTCCCGTGAACCATTATTGCTTCCAATTAGGATGGGGAGTATAAAAAGCTAATTGAATAGATTATGAAGAAGAAATGGATAGTAGGCGCCTCTCTCTTGGGTGTCGTAAGTACTGCTTCGGCGTATGATTTTTCCTCCTATTCGGAGGCCTACTCCGCAGCGGATTATCGTACAGCGATCAACATGGGATTGAAGTTCTTTGGTGGACAACGATGTGGAGACACCCACAACTGGATGTTGGAGAACAATCCGGATGTCTCTCCTAAATATTGTCATACAAAAGATGGTAAAGGTGCCATGAATGGTGGCGGAAACGGCAACTATGATTTGACGGGTGGCTGGCACGACTGTGGCGACCACATCAAGGTGGGTACGACCATGGGTTACGCCGCCGTCTCTCTTTTGGTGGCTTATGATTTGTGGCCGCAAGCCTTCCAGGATAATTACGATGGTGCGTATGGCGCACCGAACGGTATCGCGGATGTGTTGGACGAAGCGAAGGTGGCTACCGATTTCTTTATAAAGAGTTTTATCAATGATAATACTTTTGTCTATTATGTGGGCAATGGCGATTTGGACCACAGAGTTTGGTGCACATCTTCCTATCAATCCTTGATGGATGTGAGTAGTGGCGGTGACCCGCGCCCATTCTATACCGCCTCTGACAAGGGTGGCCCGCAGGCTGCCAACTACGCCTCCGCATTGGCTTTGATGGCTTTGAAGTATCCAGATGAGGTTTATCGAGCAACTTGTAAGGAGTATGCCTTGAAGGCTTATAATTTCGCCAAGAAGAATAAATCTCAACATGCCGCTATTCCAAGCTTTTATGGAAGCCCTAATGCGGAGTGGACAGACGAATTGGCTTTGGCCGCCATGTTGCTCTATCGTCTGACGGGAGAGCAGAGCTACAAGCAAGATGCGAAAAGTTACTTGTCTGGTAAATGGGAGTCTAAATATCCTTTGGCGTGGGATACGATGGCGGATTTCGCCTATTACTATGTGGTGAAGGATGATCCGAAAGCCAATAATGGACAGGGTGGTAATTTCGTGGATCACATGGCTAAGAATGTTGCGTTCCACATCTCCAATGGCAAGGCCGATTCTAACGGATTCCCTTATGTGAATGGTCAGCTTTGGGGTACGAATAAGTTGGCTTGCGGAGCTGCCGCTGCCACCTCTTTGCTGTTGAAGTTGATGGATGACGGCGTCGTGGGTGAGGTGGTGAATGCCAAAGAGGCGAAGAACTTCGTTACCCGTGTGGTGGATTATATGCTTGGCAAGAATGAGTTCAACCATACTTTCTTGCATGGATTCAAAGGGGATATGACTTATCGTATCCACCATAGAAATGCGATGGGAAGGAACGATAACCCACCATCAGATGTAAAGAATAGGGCTGATTTCATGTTTGCGAGTGGAGGTCTGATTGGTGGCCCTTCCGGAACCGGCAGGTTTGAAAATGTCATCGAGGGCGGTGCCTCTTATACAGAGACGGAGGGCGGTTGCGACTACAATGCGCCGTTCATTATGGCCATAGCGCGTATTGCGGCAGAGAAGGACCCTTCCAGTTTCGGTACCGAGGTGGAGAATGCGTTGTCGGAGAACCATTTTTCTGTATATCCTACCATTTTTGACGACTATATGGTCATCGATCAGAATATTTATGCAGGAGATGACGTGATGGCGACCCTCGTCACATTGAGTGGCGTGGAGGTGAAAAAGGTGAAGGTGGATGCTGTTCGTGAAATCATCGATATGTCCGATGTTCCTGCGGGAAACTATGTGTTGCAGGTTGCGTCGAAGGGCGTGGCGGTTGGCTATAAGGTGATAAAGAGATAGACTTCTGATAAAGGATTTCTTACGGGGGAATGGGACAAGTGTCTCGTTCCCCCTTTTCTTTTTGGACAGATGGTATTTTTATCCATTTTGATTGTGCGATTTCCGTCCAAATGATTACCTTTGGAACTTAAAATAATTTTTAAAATCGGATAGTATGACGAAATTCGGAACAGTGTATAAGAAGGGTGGAAAGAAAGCCCTTTTGTGCGGATCTGGCGAGTTGGGTAAAGAGGTGGCTATTGAGTTGCAACGTCTTGGTATTCAAGTAATTGCTCTTGATAAGTACGAGAATGCCCCTGCGATGCAGGTCGCTCACAAATCGTATGTGTTGTCCATGTTGGACGGCGTTCGATTGGCTGAAATCATTGCCGAAGAGAAGCCTGACTACATCATCCCGGAGGTGGAGGCGATCGCCACATCCACTTTGGTGGAGTTGGAAAAGGAGGGCTACAATGTCATACCTACCGCCCGCGCCACCTTCCTTACGATGAATCGTGAGGGAATCCGTCGTTTGGCGGCTGAGGAGTTGGGCCTTAAAACTTCCCCTTATCGCTTCGCCGCGACCAAGGAGGGATATTTGGAGGCTGTGAAGCAGATTGGCATCCCTTGCGTGGTGAAGCCGATCATGAGTTCTTCCGGCCACGGACAGAGTGTCATCAAGAGTGAAGCGGATATCGAGAATGCCTGGACCATCGCCCAAGAGGGTGGCCGAGCCGGCGCAGGAAAGGTGATTGTGGAGGGATTCGTTGATTTCGACTACGAGATCACCCTGTTGACGGTCCGTCATAAGGATGGAACCAGTTTCTTGCCACCTATCGGCCACTGGCAGAAGGATGGCGACTACCAAGAGTCTTGGCAACCGCAACCTATGAATAATGGCGCGTTGGAGAAGGCGCAGGAGTTCGCTAAGAAGATTACGGACGCATTGGGTGGACGTGGTATCTTTGGCGTGGAGTTGTTTGTGAAGGGCGATGACGTGATTTTCAGTGAGGTCTCTCCTCGTCCGCATGACACGGGAATGGTGACCATGATCTCACAAGACCTTTCTGAGTTCGCTTTGCACGTGAGAGCCATCCTTGGTTTGCCTATTCCGAACATCGCATTCCATGGCCCATCCGCTTCAAAGGCAGTTGTGGTGAGAGGCGATAGCGAAAATGTCACATTTGAAGGTTTGGACGAGGCGCTTTCGTTGCCGGATACCTCCATCCGTATCTTCGGAAAACCTGATGTTCACGACCATCGTCGTATGGCGGTGTTGTTGGCCAGAGGTGCATCCGTGGAGGAGGCGAGAGAGAAGGTGAACCAGATGTATGGAAAATTAAAGATTGAGATTTAGTAAAACTTGAAATCATAGGATATGAAAGTATTGAAATATGGAAGTTCCACTTTGACTTCCGCCGCAAAGATCCAAGAGGTGGCAAAGCAAGTCGCCGCTTTGAAGGGAAAGGGCGACATCGTTGTCCTCTCTTCTATCAACGGTTCCCGCCAATCGCTTGCGGAGGTGGCTGATTACCTCTACAAGAAGAATGTGGATGGCGCAAAGGAGTTGATGAATAATTTGGAACTTCAATATGTGAAGTTGGTGGACGACCTCTTCTCTGATAACGCGAAGAAGGTGGAGATGAAGAAGGTGGTGGATAACTCCTTCTCGGTGGTCCGCGAGACAGCGAAGGAGCTATTTACCAAGTACGAGGAGAAGATTATCGTCGCACAGGGTGAGTTGTTGATTTCGGAACTCTTCGTAGCCTATTTGTCGTGTATCGGCGTGAAGGCGAAGCATTTGAACGCTTTGGATTTTATGAAGACCGACAAAAATGACGAACCGGATGTCAATTTCATCAAGGGAACTCTCTCCGAGTTGATGGAGGAAGGTAAAGCTGCCGATGTCTTCGTGACAGAGGGTTTCATTTGCCGCAACGCCTACAACGAGATCGATAATTTGGGCAACGGCGGTAGTGACTACTCCGCTACATTGATTGGTGTGGCAGCCCGTGCGGAGGAGGTGCAGATTTGGAGCGATACCGATGGTATCTACAATATCGACCCTTCCGTTGTGAAGAATGCGCGCAGCATTAAATCTTTGAATTTCGACGAGACCGCCGAACTCTCCTATTTCTTGGATAAGGTGATCCATCCGATGTGCATTTTGCCCGCTAAGTTGGCCAATATGCCTATCCGCCTGATGAACGCCACCCAACCGGAGAAGGAGGGTACTTATGTCTCTTCCGAGATGCCGAACGGTGCTGTCAAGGCGATTGCCGCTAAGGATGGCATCACCATGATTAAGATCAAATCCGTGAAGATGCTTTTGGCGCACGGTTTCTTGCGTCGTGTCTTTGAGGTGTTTGAGGGACATAAGACCGCGATCGATATGATTACCACATCCGAAATCGGTGTTTCCATCACGATTGACAACGATAAATATCTGGAGGAGATCGTGGATGATTTGAAGACTTTCGGTACGGTGACTGTAAATAAGAATATGACCATCATCTGCGTGGTGGGTGATATGCGAGGCGGCGAGGGAGCTTCCAATACTGTCTTGGAGGCGGTGAAGGAGTTGCCTGTGCAGATGATCTCTTATGGAGGTAGCTTGCATAACATCACCCTTTTGGTGGATGATAAAGATAAAAACTTAGCGTTGAACCAGTTAAATAGTAAATTGTTTTAAATGGCACAGGTTGTGAAGGGAATTTTCCCCGTGGAAAAATTCGTGAAGGTGCAGACACCTTTCTACTACTACGATGTAGAGTTATTGAATAAGACATTGGATTTGGTGAAGAAGGAATCCAGTGTGAATAATGTAGAGGTACACTATGCGGTAAAGGCGAATGCCAATCCTAAGGTGTTGTCTATTATAGCAAGTAAAGGCTTTGGCGCTGATTGCGTGAGCGGTAATGAGGTGAAGGCGGCTGTTGAGGCTGGTTTCCCCGCTTCGAAGATTGTTTTCGCTGGTGTAGGAAAGACTGATCCTGAGATCAATTTAGCTTTGGAATATAATATCTTCTGCTTCAATGCGGAGTCTATCCCGGAGTTGGAGGTGATCAACGAGTTGGCGGCCTGCAAGGGAAAGATCGCGAACATCGAATTGCGTGTCAATCCGAATGTGGATGCCCACACGCACCACTACATCACCACCGGTCTGAACGAGAACAAGTTCGGCTTCAACATGGATGATTTGGAGTCAGTGGTGAAGATGATCGCCGGTATGAAGAATTTGAAGTTGATCGGTTTACATTTCCATATTGGTTCGCAAATCACCGACCTTAGTTCATTTGAGAACCTTTGCGTGCGTGTGAACGATTTGCAAGACAAGTTCGAGTCTTGGGGTGTTAAGTTGGAGAACATCAATATCGGTGGCGGATTGGGTATCAATTACGAGCATCCTAACCATATGCCGATCGCGGATTTCGAATCATACTTCCGCTTGTTCGGCAAACACTTGAAGTTGCGTGCTGGACAAACCATGCACTGCGAGCCAGGCCGTTCTTTGGTAGCGCAATGTGGTAGTTTGATCACGAAGGTTACCTATGTGAAGAAGGGCAAGGAGAAGCAGTTCGCCATTGTGGATGCCGGTATGACCGATTTGATCCGTCCTGCACTGTACGATGCTTACCACCGTATCGAGAATATCTCTTCCGACGCCGACGAGGAGAAGTATGATGTGGTTGGTCCTATCTGCGAGTCTTCTGACGTATTCGACAAGGAGATCCTTTTGAATGGTACGAAACGAGGCGATTATTTGGCTATCCGTTCCGCTGGAGCGTATGGTGAGATCATGGCCTCCGGCTATAATTTGAGATGTTTGCCTAAGGGCTACCTCTCAACTGAATTCTAATAAATGGTATCGTGAGGCGCTCCGGTGGGGCGCTTCACGTCATTTATATATTTATTAATATAGAACCCACAAATCAAGTGTTAATGATGGACTGATGTCCACATGTGTGTCTGTTGGTATGGAAGAATATTTGAATAGTTTAGTTGAGTATCCTATTTATTTCTGGGTGGTATTGGGGCTGTTTGTCTTCGCCTTTGGGGTACAAGCCTATTTCTATTTGCGCTACTATAATGGTATTGCTCGTTTAAAGAAGAAGATGGATCGGAACGATGTGCGGCTCTCCTCCGCGAAGCCTCCCGTTTCCATTATTATATGTGCCAGAAACGAGTCTGAAAATCTTGCCCGTTTCTTGCCGAAAGTATTGGGTCAACTCTATCCGAAGTTTGAGGTGATTGTCGTCAATGACGGATCGACGGATGAGAGCTCCGATCTGTTGAAGAATTTGATGGAGAAACACGACAACCTTTATCAGACATTCCTTCCTATGGGTGCGAAGTATACAAGCCGTAAGAAGATGTGCCTGACCGTGGGAATCAAGGCGGCCCATTACGACCATATGCTATTCTTGGATGCGGATTGTGAGCCGGCCAGCAAGCAGTGGTTGGCGCACATGGTGCGAAATTACGCGAGTGGCACCGGTGTGGTTTTGGGTTACACGGGCCATAAGAGCAATGAGGGTATCTTGGATAAGATGATCGCCTTCGACACGATGTTCCAATCCATGCGGTTCATGGGATTCGCTATGGCGGATAAGGCCTATCGGGGTGTCAGTGGTAACTTGTCCTATTCCAAGGAGCTGTTTTATGAGAAAAAGGGATTTACCTCTCACCTTATATTAGAGGATGGTGACGACGACCTTTTGATCCGCGACCTCGCCAAGGCGGGAAACACGCGCGTCTGTGCGGACGCCGATGCGGTGACATGGTCGCATAGGGAGCTCTCTATGAAATCTTTTATGTATCAGCGTGAGCGCCAGATGGACACCTTCGATGAATATAAGTTCGGAACGAAATTCCGCATTGGCATGGAACTCTCGACCCGTTATCTTTACTATGTGTTGTCGTTGGTTTTGACGGTTATTCTATTGGCGTGGGGTGAGTACATCTCTTTGGGAATCTTCGCCTTCTTGGCGGTGATGCGTTATGTGATGCAATTGGTGATTTTCAGAAAGACATCCAATGCTTTGGAGGAGCGTAAGTTCGCCCTCTCAATTCCGTTGTTTGATATCGTGTTGCCACTCTTCTCTCTTCAGGCGAGAACTATTGCCCGAATCGGCCGGAAGAAATTGACCGTTTGGCAGGAGGCATAGATAATTAAGGATTGTAAATTAAGGATTGCTTATGAATACGATGGATGAAAAATTGAAAGCGTTTCAGCGCCTTTTGGAGGTGATGGATGAGCTTAGGGAGAAGTGCCCGTGGGATAAGAAACAGACATTCGAATCGCTGCGTGCCAATACCATCGAGGAGTGTTATGAACTTGTCGATGCGATTATGAAACAGGAGAAGGGCGAGATAAAGAAGGAGTTGGGCGATGTCTTGCTGCACATCGTGTTCTATTCCAAGATCGCCTCCGAAACCAATGACTTCGATATCGCGGATGTCTGCAATTCTTTGTGCGATAAGTTGATCTTCCGCCATCCGCATGTATTCGGTGAGGGTGCGGCGAAAACTGCTGGTGAGGTGGAGCAGACTTGGGAACAGATCAAGCGGAAGGAGAAGGATGGCAATAAAAGTGTCCTTTCCGGTGTGCCAGATGCGTTGCCCGCTTTGATCAAGTCGTACCGTATTCAAGATAAGGCCCGCAATGTCGGATTCGAATGGAAAGAGAAGGAGCAGGTTTGGGATAAGGTCAAGGAGGAGTTCGACGAATTGAAGGTCGAGATCGACCATATGGATGAAGATAAGATGGAGGAGGAGTTCGGCGACCTGCTTTTTAGTATGATCAATGCCGCTCGGCTGTATAAGATTAATCCGGAGAATGCCTTGGAAAAGTGCAACCAGAAGTTTATCCGCCGTTTCAATTATGTGGAGGAGAAAACCTTGAAGCAGGGAAAAGAGCTGAAGGATATGCCGCTGGAGGAGATGGACCGTTATTGGAATGAGGCGAAGGCGATCGAGCGGGGAGAAAATTGTAAATAGTGAAATATTATTGTGTTTTTCCATAGCGTGGGGAATGGGCGCGGATGAATAAATATTGGAAAAACATTTTGCGGAAAGAATTTTTTTAGGTAAATTCGCGACCGAATTATTATCCAAAATAGTCAAAATGCCGTAGGCTTGCCCGAAGCCGAAAGCGAGTGAATGATTAATTAACTAATTAAAAACAAATTAAAGTGGATACTTTAAGTTTTAAAACCATTTCTGCTAACAAGGCAACCGTTAAGAAAGAGTGGGTTGTCGTAGATGCAGCGGACCAATCATTGGGACGTTTGGGGTCAAAAGTTGCTAAGCTTTTGAGAGGCAAGTACAAGCCAAATTTCACCCCTCATGTAGACTGTGGAGACAACGTGATTGTTATCAACGCAGCTAAAGTAAAAATCACTGGTAACAAAGCTACTGACCGTATTTATTTGAGATTTACGGGTTATCCTGGTGGTCAAAGAGAGTTCACCCCTGGTGATCTTTTGAAGAAGAGCCCAGAGAAGCTTATCAGAAAAGTTGTAAAGGGTATGTTGCCTAAGAACCGTCTTGGTGATGCTATTCTTGGTAACCTTTACGTTTACGCTGGTAGCGAGCACGAGCAATCTGCTCAACAACCTAAAGTTTTAGATTTAAACTCAATTAAGTAAAAACATGGAAGTAGTTAATACCGTAGGTAGAAGAAAAGCTGCTATTGCACGCGTTTACCTTAGTGAGGGTAATGGCCAGATCACTATCAACAACAAGGATGTAACTGTATACTTTCCTTCAGGAATTTTGCAATATGTCGTAAAGCAACCGTTGAATGCTATCAACGCAGCTGAGAAGTTCAATATCAAGGCTGTATTGGATGGTGGTGGTTTCAAGGGTCAAGCAGAGGCTTTGCGTTTGGCTATCGCCCGCGCATTGGTTAAAGTTGACGCTGAGAACAAGCCAGCATTGAAGGTTGAAGGCTTCTTGACTCGCGATGCCCGTGAGGTTGAGCGTAAGAAACCAGGTCGTCCTAAGGCTAGAAAGAGATTCCAGTTCAGTAAACGTTAGTGCTTGGATGGGGCTTGCCACTTGTTTGGCATGGCTTCATAAGAGAGTACGTTTAGTATCTAAATCGGTCGGACTTCGGATTGTATTTGTTTTCGGACTACCGACGGATTGTAATTATTAAGAATGTAAACGATTAAAAAGTAAAAAAAATGTCAAGAACTAATTTTGATGAATTATTAGAGGCAGGATGTCACTTCGGTCACTTGAAAAGAAAGTGGAACCCAGCTATGGCACCCTACATCTTCATGGAGCGTAACGGTATCCATATTATTGATCTTCACAAGACTGTAGCAAAGGTTGAAGAGGCTGCTGCTGCAATGAAGCAAGTTGCAAAATCGGGCAAGAAGATTCTTTTTGTTGCAACTAAGAAGCAAGCAAAGCAAGTTGTCGCTGACAAGGCTGCTGAGGTTGCTATGCCATTCGTAACTGAGCGTTGGGCTGGTGGTATGTTGACCAACTTCCCAACTATCCGTAAGGCGGTTAAGAAGATGGCTTCTATTGATAAATTGTCTAACGACGGTACTTTCGATAACCTTTCTAAGAGAGAGAAACTTCAAATCTCTCGTCAACGCGCTAAGTTGGAGAAGAACTTGGGCAGCATCGCTGACATGACAAGACTTCCATCCGCATTGTTCGTAGTTGATACAACTAAGGAGAACATCGCTGTAAGAGAGGCTAAGAGATTGGGTATTCCAGTTTATGGTATCGTAGATACTAACTCTAACCCTAACGACGTTGATTTCGTAATCCCAGCTAACGACGACGCTACTAAGTCAGTAGAGGTTATCTTGAACGCACTTTGCGGTGCTATCAAGGAGGGCTTGGACGAGAGAAAGGTTGAGAAGGAAGAGAACGAGGCTAGCGAGGCTCCTGCTGAGAAGAAGGAGAGAAAGAGAGTAGCGAAGAAGGGTAAGGCTAACGTAGATGGCGACGCTCTTAACGCTAAGGTTGCTAGCAAGTTTGAGGTATCTGAAGATTAATATTAAAAAAGAGATTATTATGGCTGTTTCATTGGCTGATATCAGTAAATTGCGTACCATGACTGGTGCGGGTATGATGGATTGCAAGAAGGCTTTGGAAGAGGCTAACGGCGATTTCGACAAGGCTGTCGAGCTTATCCGCAAGAGAGGTCAAGCAATTGCTGCAAAGAGAAGCGACCGTCAGGCTTCTGAGGGTTGTGTATTGGCTGCCGCTAACGGTGATTTCGCCGCTGTCGTAGCTTTGAAGTGTGAGACCGATTTCGTTGCAAAGAACGCTGATTTCGTAGCATTGGCTAAGCAAATCTTGGACAAGGCTATGGAGACTAAGCCTGCATCTTTGGAGGCTTTGAACGCTACAATGATTGGTAACTCTTCTATCCAACAATTGATCACCGACCGTTCTGGTGTGACTGGTGAGAAGATGGAGTTGGGTTGCTACGAGTTCGTAAACGGTGCTGCTACAGTAGCATACATTCACCCAGGAAACATGTTGGCATCAGTTGTTGCCTTCAATGAGGCTGGTTTGGATGCTCAAGCATACAAAGATGTCGCAATGCAAGTTGCGGCTATGAACCCTATCGCAGTTTCTGAGAAGGATGTTCCTGCTGAGTATGTTGAGAAGGAGCGTGAGATCGCTGCTGAGAAGACTAAGGCTGAGTTGATCCAAAAGCAAGTTGACGCCGCTTTGCAAAAGGCTGGAATCAATCCTGCTCACGTTGACTCTGAGGCTCACATCGAGTCTAACCAAGAGAAGGGTTGGATCACTGCTGAGCAAGCTGCTAAGGCTCGCGAGATCAAGGCAACTGTTGCTGAGCAAGCTGCTGCTAACTTGAAGCAACCTATGATCGATGGTATCGTTAACGGACGTATCCAAAAGATCTACAAGGAGCAAACCTTGTTGAATCAAGCGTTCATTAAGGAGTCTAAGATCAATGTGGCTCAATACATGGCATCAGTTTCAAAGAACTTGACTGCTACTGCATTCAAGCGCTTTACTTTGAACGAGGAATAATCATATTCTTCATCATAGAGAAAGGGGGATCCGAAAGGGTTCCCCTTTTTTCGTGATGTAGAAGGGGCGTAGGGCATACGGCCAGATGGTTATGACCGGCGGTCCTCGGGCGTTTTCAAAACGCCCCTTCTACTGACGATATCACATTTGGTATGAAATGGCACATCTATTTTTCTCTCCCGGTTGTTTGCCAATCCAATAAAATCCCCTATATTTGAAAATCTAACGAATGTATCTTTTTGAGGAATGTCCAGTGTATGTGCATTAAATACTTTTAACGGTAAACGTTTGGCGATGTCAAATGTTTGTATAAACACACACACACACACACACATACACACACATACACACACACACACATACACACACACAAGATAACCCGTTAAACATCAATATATTGTACGTTGTAGAGACGTGGCGCGCCACGTCTCTACGGTCGTTGTGTGCGATTGTTCCAACGAAATCAATAATTTAATTATATGGTAAAACAATTTCTATTATTCACACTATTGGGTGTTCCAATGTTGGGCTATTCCCAGGCATACACCTATGGTTCGGTAGGTGAGAAGACGCAGAAC
>JAZUDI010000076.1:0-2327 GCA_045639525.1 Paludibacteraceae bacterium
CGCTGGCGCGCCACTTACCCAAGAAGAAGAGCACCACCAAAACCACAAAGAATACGGCGTACATAACGGCCTCCTTCAAAGAGTCGATCGCACTGACAATCTCAGTGGATGAGTCGTAAATCTCCTTGAACTTAACATCTGTAGGAACAGCGGTTTGGATCTTCGCCAACTCCTTGTGGATATCCTTACAAATTTGCACCGTATTGGCACCTGTTTGCTTAGAGATAATCAAACGAACAGCCTCCTGGCCATTCATCTTCTCGTCCAAGCTAAGGTCTTTGATGGTATCACGCACGGTTGCGATGTCCTTCACACGGATCTGCTTTCCATCCGGTGTTGTAGTGACGATGATATCGGCGATTTCTGAACTCTCCGCGTACTCGCTACGAACTTGGAGCGCATATTGCTCCTTCTCCATCTTCACGGTACCACACGACAAGTTCAAGTTGTTTCCTGCCACCGCGTTTCCGACGGTTTCCAATGCAATGCTATAGGCATCCAATTGCTTCTGGTCGATCTCCACATAAATATATCGGTCAGGCTCTCCTGACATAGTAACATTACCCACACCCTCGACACGGTTCAATTGCGGGATGACGATATCATTCATGATCTTCTCCAAACCAGGATAACTCTCCTTCGCTTGTACAGCGAACTGGATAATCGGCATGGAGGAACTGTTGAACTTGATGATCAACGGATTGGAACATCCGCTTGGCAAATTATCCTTGGTCATATCGACGTACGACCGGATATCATTCATTACCTCATCCAACTGCTCACCCCACTCAAACTCCAAGGCCACCAAAGAGAGGTTATCCTTAGAGGTGGAGGTCAACTCATCCAATCCATCCACAGAGTTCAAACTGTTCTCCAAATACTTTGTCACATTGGTCTCCACCTCACTGGCGTTCGCGCCAGGATAAGCGGTCATGACAGCGATAAACGGAGGTTCGATCTCCGGGAATTGGTCGATAGGCAACTTGATATAAGCGAAGACACCCATCAACATGACGGCCACGAACACCAAGATGGAGGTGACCGGTTTGTTAATCGCGGTTTTATAAATACTCATTGTTAAATTCCTTTTTAAAGCGTTCGATTATTATTTCTTCATCTCAGCCTTGTTTGCGGTATCAGCGGTTGACTCACTTGAAGCAGGCGCCTCCGCATTGGACTTAGCGGAAGCCTCCTCCTCGAAGTTTCCATCCATGATCTCCATCTTAACACCATCCACCAAACGGGCTTGGCCTTGGGTAACCACCTCGTCGCCATCAACGACAACATCGCTAATCACCTCAACCATACGGTTAATACGTTGTCCGATCTCAACAGTCACACGCTTTGCGGAACCATTGTCATTCAAGAACAAGTAACGCTCGTTAGATCCGGTCAACTTCAAAACTGCTTGATAAGGAACAGACAAGATCTTCACCTTTCCAACATTCACAGAGGTGTGGATGTACATACCCGGACGCAACTTCATGTTTCCGTTAGGGATTCTCACCTTACATTGGAAAGTATGGGTAGCCGCATCAATGGTAGGATAGATGGTCTCAATCACCGCAGGGAACTTAGTATCAGGATAGATATCGGAGATAATATCCAACTTCATACCCACCTTGATATTAGGGAAATAAGACTCTGGGATATTGATGATGGTCTTCAAGACATTCAATTGAACGATGGTCAAGATTGGCATCGCGCCAGTATACATCTCACCATTCTCATAATTACGTCTTGAAACGATGCCCGGGAAAGTTGCCTTGAAGAAGGTGTTATTGCTCAAAAACTCCACTTGCTCCTTCACTTGGTCATAACCCAACTTGGTTTGGTCATAAACCTGTTGAGTCACATTACCGCCTGCCAACAAAGCATCCATACGCTTCATCTCATTCTCCAAGTTGGCCAACTGCAACTTCGCGGTCTTCAATTGAGTCTGATCCATACGAACCAACAACTCTCCCGTAGCGACACGGTCGCCCACATCCTTGAATCTCTTCTCGATGATACCAGTCAAAGAAGGAGAGACGTTTTGAGTCTCATATCCCTCTAGCACGGATGTACACTCGTGAATACGTTCAATTGTTTGGGATTGCACCTTCTCGACGCGTACCCGTTCAATCTTCTCCTCAACGACAGAAGCATCCGCCTTCTTATCGTCCTTCTTGCCACAACTTGTTGCAACGCCGGTGATAGCCATTACAGCCATCGCCAAACCTACCATTCTTACAACTTTCTTCATTTGTATATCTATTTTAATTATTTACGGATTATTTATTAAGCAACACCTTCAAATTGACATAAGCGGTAACCATATCCATCAA
>JAZUDI010000077.1:0-165180 GCA_045639525.1 Paludibacteraceae bacterium
GATGGCATTCTAAATAATTCAAAATTCATAATTCAAAATTATTAATTAACATTTCGGTCTTATAGCTCAGCTGGTTTAGAGCACCTGCCTTACAAGCAGGGGGTCCTAGGTTCGAATCCTAGTGGGACCACAAGATAATGATGAATTAAGAGTGATGAATGATGAATTAAAGCTCCGGCGATACTGATTCTAGATAATTCAAAATTCATAATTCAGAATTAAAAATTAAATTTGATCTTATAGCTCAGCTGGTCGCCACCTAATTGGTGGCTTTTTTTGTTTTTAAGCCTATTCGCTTATGAAAAAGTACGTGATCATCGTCGCAGGAGGCAAGGGTCTTCGCATGGGAGGAGATATTCCAAAACAATTTTTGCCAGTAGACGGCTCCCCTATCCTAATGCGTACACTCTCCCAGTTCCACCAATACGACCCAGAAATGTGTATCATTTTGGTTTTGCCTGAATCGCAGATCTCTTATTGGAAGAACCTTTGCGTCGAATACGACTTCAAGATTCCTTACCAACTGGCCTTAGGAGGAGCGACTCGGTTCCACTCCGTGAAGAATGGATTGGCGCTGGTGCCGAACGAACCGGACATCTGTGTAGGTGTCCACGACGGTGTGCGCCCATTCGTTTCACACCAAGTGATCGAAGATGCTTACAGGACGGCTGCCACGAATGGAGCCGCAGTTCCGGCGATTCCGTTGGTAGACTCCATCCGCAAGGCGGATTCCAAGGGCGGGAACGAAGCGAAAAACCGTGCGGAATATCGATTGGTGCAGACGCCGCAAGTATTTCGGGCCGATTTGCTTTGGAAGGCCTACGAACAAGAATACTGTGAGGAATTCACGGATGACGCCAGCGTAGTGGAGCGTTTGGGCCACAAAATGACGCTGACGGAGGGTAATCGGGAGAATATCAAAATCACCACCTCTTTCGATTTGATACTGGCAGAGGCGTTTTTGAGGAAAAATGATTGTTGATTTCTGACAAATTTGTAACTTTGCTCATTATTTATAGGAATATAAAAACATATAGCATATGAAAAGAACGAGGATTGTCGACGCGATCAAGATGACGCAATTCGGCGAAACTGTAAACGTAAAGGGTTGGGTCCGCACCAAACGCGGCAACAAAGAGGTAAACTTTATCGCATTGAACGATGGTTCCACTATCAACAACATCCAAATCGTAGCTGACGTAGTGAAGTTTGAAGAGGAGTTGCTTAAATCCGTTACCACAGGCGCTTGTTTGAGCGTCACTGGTAAGTTGGTGAAGTCAGAGGGCGCTGGACAAGCTGTCGAGATCCAAGCCGACGAGATCCAAATTTACGGATTGGCGGACAATACCTACCCATTGCAAAAGAAGGGACACACCATGGAGTTCCTTCGTGGTATCGCCCACCTCAGACCAAGAACCAACACCTTTGGCGCTGTTCTTAGAATCCGTCACAACATGGCGATCGCAATCCACCAATTCTTCCATCAGAAGGGATTTTTCTACTGGCACTCCCCTATCATCACCGCTTCAGACTGCGAGGGCGCTGGACAAATGTTCCAAGTCACTACTCAAAATCTCTACGATTTGAAGAAGGATGAGAACGGATCCATCAAATATGACGATGATTTCTTCGGCAAGCAGACCAGCCTCACCGTTTCCGGACAGTTGGAGGGCGAGTTGGGTGCTACCGCACTAGGTGCCATCTACACTTTCGGTCCTACTTTCCGTGCCGAGAATTCCAATACGCCTCGCCACTTGGCCGAGTTCTGGATGATCGAGCCTGAGGTAGCCTTCATCGACCTTCCTGAGTTGATGGATTTGGAGGAGGAGTTCATCAAGTTCTGCGTCAACTGGGCGTTGGAGAACTGTATGGATGATTTGACCTTCTTGAACAACATGATCGATAAGGGCTTGATCGAGCGTTTGAAGTCTGTGGTTGCTACTGATTTCGTCAGATTGCCATATACAGAGGGTATCAAGATTTTGGAAGAGGCGATCGCCAAAGGAAAGAAGTTCGAATTCCCTGTATATTGGGGTTGCGACTTGGCCAGCGAGCATGAGCGTTTCTTGGTGGAGGAACACTTCCAGAAGCCAGTTATCATGATCAACTACCCTAAAGAGATCAAGGCCTTCTACATGAAGCAAAACGAAGACGGCAAGACCGTTCAAGGAACAGACGTATTGTTCCCTCAAATTGGCGAGATCATCGGTGGTAGCGTCCGTGAGGAGAGCTACGACAAGTTGATGCAACGCATCGAGGAGTTGAACATCCCTATGAAGGATATGTGGTGGTACTTGGATACACGTAAATACGGAACATGCCCTCACGCAGGATTCGGCCTTGGATTCGAGCGTTTGATGCTCTTCGTGACAGGTATGCAAAACATCCGTGATGTGATTCCTTTCCCAAGAACACCAAAGACTGCGGATTTTTAATCTCCCAAACATACACAGCAAAAATCCGGATCATCCACATGGTCCGGATTTTTTACATTTTATAGCGACAAAGCCATTTTAGAAGTATAAATAGGAAGGTCATAGATGGGAAATTTTCCGTATCTTTTCCCGCACCCTTTTGATATTTTATGACATTTCATTATTTTCGCAACATATTCCACAATTACAATCGAATGAAAAATATATTTCGCAAAATAGCCGCCGCTTGTATGCTTTGCCTACAAAGCGCAATGGTTTTCAGTATAGAAAAGGATGCGGATGGTTATTACCTAATAGGAAACACCTCCGATTTCATGACCTACTGTACCAGTGTCAATGAGGGAACATCCATGAACGGACGTCTCACCGCTGACATAGATCTATCCACAGTTTGTGGCGAAAAAAAGAGTTGGACGCCCATCAATCCACTGAAAAAATCGATTAGATTCGATGGAGACAACCACACGATATCCCACCTATACATTGACACGGAGGAAGCGAACCAAGCGCTCTTCTACTGTGCCGATATCATCCAAAATTTGATTGTAAAGGATTGTTATGTCCGAGGAGGCGACAACACTTCGGCCCTATTGGTTTTAGGATCGGGGGCCAACGGAAAGATGCTGATCAACAATTGCCACATCGTAGGTGATGTCATCGGAGGGGAAAATGTAGGCGCTATCTGCGCCGGCATCGAAATGAAGAGCGCGAATATCGTCAATTGCAGCAACAGCGCCCTTGTCGTGGGTACCAATGCAGTGGGAGGTCTGACTGGATGCGCCAACGAATGTGGTTTCGATAATTGCTATAATGTCGGCCGAGTTAAATCTTATTACCGTTACGAGGGAACCGAATTGACGCAAAAAGGCGTTGTGGCAGGATTTGTAGGCCACACCAGCGGATGCGATTTCACCAATTGTTATAGTTACGGAAAGGTGAGCGGATTGGCCAAGGGTTGCTTTGTTGGTGAGAGAGGCGGACGCGTGGACGTAGGCCTCACCTCTTGTTTTTCGTTGGAAAATTTGGCGCAGGTACACAGTTACGAATCATCAGTCGCCTTCTGGGGAGAAAACAAATTCAAGGACGGAACGTTGCTTAACTCACTAAACAGTTATCTGAAAAACACCCAATCGTCCGTTACCATCTCCAATTTCAACCTAACGATCAAGTATCAAACTTGGGAGCAAAAGCAGAACAACGATGACTATCCCCACTTTTCCAACAACCTCTACGCACCTACCGATGATTTTGTGATCAACTACCGAGGCGATTATTTCAGCATTGAGATATTCAAAAAGGGGATGGAACTACCTGTTTGTGCAGAGCGGTCATTCCGCTATCTCTTCTCAGACCAGTTCGATGGTAAAAATGTAGTCTCCGATACGGTGGTGGTGGTCACAAAGATCATCAACGACGAGTTGATAGACAAGGATGAGGATGGATTTTATCTGATCAGGAACGCTCAGCAATTGAGTCTATTCCGTGATGCGGTGAATGGCGGCGCGACGGGCATATCGGCCCGTTTAATGAACAACGTTGATATGAGCGACGAGTGCCGGGATGGCAATTGGCCCTCCATCGGAGGAAGCGATCTATGCTGTGGTACGCCATTCAACGGTGTCTTCGACGGTAACGGCTATACCATAAAGGGGCTCAACCAACAAAATGACTACGCCTTCGCCGGACTCTTCTCTCGCATCAATGGGGCGACTATCAAGAACCTAATGGTGGAGGATTCCTATATGGAGGGCTGTTTTGTCGGATCGATTTGCGCCTACGCCGAATCATCCGTCATCTACAACTGCGGAAGTTCGGCGCAGGTGGTCGGTACTTGCCATGAGGGGGCGGCAGGCTTCGTCGGCGTGGCGGTGGACGGGACAATCCTCAATTGCTACAATGCGGGATCCGTAAAGGGAGAGGGAAAGGTGTCCGGTTTCGTGGGCGCTCTGAAACCTACCTCGATCGTAGAGAACTGTTTCGCCTCCTGCGAAGTTGCGAAGAGCGGAAGCCATAGTCTGACAAGCCCATTCGCATTCGAAAATGCGGAGGTGGGCGTCTCTCATTGCTATTATGACAGCGTGCGATACGTTCGCTCCTCCGGAGACACAGACCTCACCCTCCTGAACATTTTCGTAACGGCTAAAACTGAAAAGGAGATAAAGTCCCAAGAGTTCGTGGATACACTGAACGCACAGATTCCACGATTAGAAGAGCTATATCCTCAAGTTGAACTCTATAGCTGGAGTGCCACCAACAATGGTTATCCTATATTGAGTATGTTTACGGTTGGTTTGGAAAAGAATCCATCGAACATCAAGAGCAAGTCCATTCACGCTTATGGCATGGAAGGGGTGCTCCACATCGAGTCAGACCAGGATGGCATCGTGACGATACTCAACGCAATGGGCCAAATTGTCAAAAAGGCTCACATCCAAGCGGGCGTGACAAAGATCCATGACTTGGATAAAGGCATCTATTTCATCCTAAACAACAAGGTGATTCTACGCTAACATTTTGAAACACAGTGTGATGATAATGAATAAAGCCGACGGAACCGCCGGCTTTATTTTTTGCCCAAGACCAAAGCAAACCATCTTGAACAACGCTTGACAACAGTCAAGCAACTTTTTAGTTTAAGGGGACTTTTAGTCCCTATCATAGGTAAAGGTATATCTATAAAAAAATTATAGATTTATTGGCAAAAGTAAGCAAATTGTATTAATTTCGCAACTAAAATGATTCAGTATGAACTTATTTGAGTTGCCACTATTTAATACTTTCTTGATGGTCATGACGATCATCGCTGCAATCGTATTCATTGCCCTATATTTTGTGGATGCCGGCTATGGTATCATGTTCAATAAAAAATGGGGTATATCAGTGAACAATAAATTGGGTTGGGTATTGATGGAGGCTCCCGTGTTCTTTGTGATGACCGCTTGCTGGTGGTTCTCCGAGCGCACCTTCGCCATCACTCCCCTCGTATTTTTCTTGCTATTTCAATCACACTATTTTCAACGCTCGTTCATCTTTCCTTTTATGATCAGCGGAAATAGCCGAATGCCTATCTCAATCATGATGATGGGTGTCATCTTTAACACATTGAACGGATTGATGCAGGGCGGATGGATTTTCCATGTCTCCCCAGCGGATATGTACACCAGCGATTGGTTGACTACCCCTCAATTCATTATAGGAACAATCATCTTTATAGTCGGAATGTGCATTAATCTCCACTCCGACCATATCATCCGTCACCTGCGTCAACCAGGCGACAAAAACCACTACTTGCCCAAGGGCGGTATGTATGACTATGTAACCTCCGCCAACTATTTCGGAGAGTTGACCGAGTGGGTCGGCTTCGCCATCCTCACCTGGTCGTGGGCTGGTTTCGTCTTTGCGTTCTGGACTTTCGCCAACCTCACCCCAAGAGCGCACACAATTCACAAGAAATACAAGGCTATGTTCCCTGAAATGGCTCAACTGAAGCTAAAAAGGATCATTCCTTTCATATATTAAGATAATAAAGAAAAAGTATAACGCTTATTAGAAATTACGGAGATGTCAAATTCACCACTATTTACGCCCGGAAAAATCGGGCCTTTGACTCTTAGAAACAGAACCATCCGTTCTGCCGCGTTCGAGGGTATGTGCCCAGGCAACGCGCCATCTCAAATGTTGCATGATTATCATGTGTCAGTAGCCGCTGGAGGCGTCGGAATGACTACCCTCGCCTACTCTGCGATCCAACAAAGTGGACTCTCCTTTCCTCACCAATTGTGGTTGAAGAAAGAGAACTTGCCCGCATTGAAGAAGATTACTGACGCGATCCATAAAGAGGGAGCAGCCGCAAGCATCCAAATTGGACACTGCGGTAACATGTCCCACCGCGCCATCTGCGGATGCACCCCTATTTCCGCATCCACAGGATTCAACCTCTACTCTCCTACCTTTGTGAGAGGTATGAGAAAAGACGAAATCGAAGAGAGCGCCAAAGCTTTCGGCGAGGGTGTGAACCTTGCCCGTGAAGCCGGATTCGATGCCATCGAGCTCCACGCCGGTCACGGTTATTTGATCAGCCAATTCCTTTCCCCATCCACCAACCACAGAAAAGATGAATTCGGTGGATCGTTGGAGAATAGAGCCCGATTCATGAAGATGTCTATGGACCAAGTCATGAGCGCCGCCAAAGATGATATGGCTGTGTTGGTGAAGATGAATATGCGTGACTGCTGTAGAAACGGTATGGGCATCGACGAGAGCATCGAGGTGGCCAAGATGTTGGAGCAAAGCGGTGCGCACTGCTTGGTATTGAGTAGCGGTTTTGTCAGCAGCGCCCCTATGGACGTGATGCGCGGCGCCATGCCGTTCCGTACGATGACACACTACATGCCAAGTCTTTTGATGCGTACATTGGTTCGCATCGGAGGTCGTTTCATGGTTCCTACCGTACCATTCAAGGAGGCTTACTTCTTGGAGGATGCTTTGAAGTTCCGTGAGGCGGTTAAGATGCCTTTGTGCTACATCGGTGGATTGATCTCCAGAGAGAAAATCGACGAAGTCTTGAATGACGGTTTCGAGTTCGTGGCGATGGCCCGCGCGTTGCTCAACAACCCTCACTTCGTAAACGATATGATGAACGACGAGAAGGCGCGTGTTGAGTGTGACCACGCCAACTATTGCATTGGTCGTATGTACTCGAGAGAGATGGCTTGCCACAAATGTCTATTGAGAGAGGGCAAGGAGACCATTCCTCAATCACTTTTGGATGAGTTAGAGGCAAACCGTAAGAAGGGTTACTAATTATGTATCAGGGGTATAAAATTGGATTGGCTTTAAGCGGAGGCGGTGCGAAAGGAATAGCCCATTTAGGCGTTCTTAAAGCATTGGAAGAGCGCAAGATTGTGGTGGACCACATATCGGGCGTAAGCGCTGGAGCGATCATGGGAGCCCTCTATGCGGATGGCAACACCCCTGAGGATATCTGTAAGTTCATAAAAAAGAGCAATCTATACCGAATGGTGTCGCTTACTATGCCCACCAACGGAGGTTTCACCCAAATGGACCAATTCGGTTCGTTCATAGAGAAGAAACTAAAGGCTAAAACTTTCGGTGAATTGAGAATTCCGTTGGTGGTCAACGCTGCGGAACTCACCACTGGAAAGAATGTCTATTTCGAGGAGGGAAACCTAATAGAGGGCATTATGGCCTCCGCCAATGTCCCTATCTTTTTCCGCCCTATGAAGATTGGCAACAAGCAATATGTGGATGGTGGAATCTTTTGCAATCTACCGGTCTCTGTATTGCGTAGAAAAGGTTGTCAAATCATCATCGGCGTCCATGTGAATCCTATTACTCATGAGGATGGCTTTGATGGCCTATTCGACGTTTCCGAGCGTGTTTTCCACTTGGCGGTGAACGGTAATACCGTTAGCCAAAAAAGAGACTGCGACATCATTATCGAGACACGAGAAGCCCAAAAATATGGCATGTTTGACGCCTCGAAAGCGGAAGAGATCTTCCAAGTCGGATACGATGCGGCCAATGCCGTTTTGGATAAGGTGGATTGGGACGAGGTGAAGACCAAGGTGAGAATCTCTGGGGGATTCAGCCCCTTCTACCGCAAAGCGTAACATTTTACAAGAAATCTCTCCTATAAACAAAGAAGCGAGTAACCTTGGGTTATTCGCTTCTTTATTTGGTATAATAAAACATTCATAAAAAAATGCGGCGAACAACATTGTCCGCCGCATTTGAAAGGTTAACCAATTGGTTTTAGAACTTTCCAGAAAGGATCTCCTCCAACATCACGGCCATACCATTGATGTGTTGTAGGAGCGGTTCGCTAAGCAGAATAGATTTGTTGCTAATCACCTTTGTCTCCAGATAACTGTTGCTCAATCCCTCAACAGCCTCCTCGAAGTTAGAGAAAGGCACTACACCATCAGGATTACCATGAAGAAGTTTCAACTTATACTGAGGTTGCCATCCGTGACATAGATTTTGACGGTCCATCAATTCCAAAAGCTTCGCCAAATGGTCGGGATGCGCTGAAAGGTATTGCATATTAAGAATATCACCAAGCGACTTTCCGTTGAACTTCAACATCATATCAATCACATTCTCCTTGTTGTTCTTGATAGCCTGAGGAACGCCTGTTGAAAGGGCCCATTTGGTAAAGAAATCCTCATATTTCATGTTTGAAACCTCAGAAGGATAACTGTTGAACATACTGTTGATCACAAGAGGAATCACAGCGCCAAGTCCCATCTTCTTTCCCTTCTCGTAATCCTCCATATAGGTCTCGAAGGTACGGCGAAGGTCGTATGGTCCATCTCCGCAATATACCTTGTCAAGATTGATTCTTCTTTGGGTATCCATATCCAATTGCTGTACTCTACGAAGAGAGGCCAAAGAGACGGAACCACCTTGCGAATAACCTACGATATATGATTTGTAGGAGTTGTCAAGCGCAAGTTTCTTTGCTTTCGCGTAATCCAAAAGAGCGATAAGCGCATCTACGCTGGTACGACCATGGACCTCGTGGTTGAGGTACAAATCGGGATGGTTGGATGTGGATCCCAAGCCGATATAGTCAGGAAGTATACAAAGTGCGCCGGTAGCCGCCATAATGGCCTCTACTGAGGTGTACTGAGTAGGAATCATCGCAAATCCGATCTGGGTACCATGGTTGATCAACATCACCTTGTTCATTTTGCGAAGAAGCGGATGGACAATCAACGCGGAGGCATTCACAGGCTCCATATTCTGATCAAGTGTCTTGTACTCGATACGAACCACCTTGTACAAAAGAGGCGCAAGGGCTCTGGTCGTGGTACCTTGTTCGTTTACTTCACTATTATTGACCTCTTTATAAGCGCCATCCACACCTTCGAAGATATTAGCGTCAACGCTCTTCTTCATATCTCCGATCGTCATGTCGTAGAGCTCTTGTTGAGTGACCTCTAACTCATCAAGCACGATGAAAGAAGATGTACTACTTTGACTCTTTTCTTGGGTTTCCAAGACATCTTTATCCTCACAAGAGGTCAATCCCGCAAGGATGATCGCCATCGCGATAAAAAGTTTCTTTTTCATATAAATGATTATTGTTGAATAATTGCACAAAATTACTCAAAATATATCAGACTGACACGCAAAAAATAGTAAAGTTATAAACCTTCCTTAGAACTCCTTCAAAGCCTGATACAATCGCTGAACGGGCAATCCCATGATGTTGTAGAAACTGCCACTGATGCGCTCTACAGCCACATAACCGATCCATTCCTGCACACCATACGAACCAGCCTTATCAAAAGGTTTGTATTTATCGACGTAAAAGGCGATTTCGTCAGGCGTCAATTGCGTAAAGGTAACATCGGCCCTATCGACAAAACTAACCTCCTTGTCGGCCGTTTTCACACATACGCCAGTATAGACCTGGTGGGTATTACCCGCTAATTTCGTCAACATCTGGATCGCCTCCTCCCTACTCTTGGGTTTGCCCATCACCTCATCGTCCAACCAAACGATCGTATCGGCGGTGATAATCATCGCATCCGCCTCAATCATCGAATCGTAAGCGCTGGCCTTTTGCTTGGCAAGGAAAAGAGGGATTTCACCTTTCGTCAATTCCGCAGGATAATTCTCCTCTAATCCTTTGATTGTCTTCACTTCGAACGAAAGTTCAAGGCCTCCCAGCAACTCCTTTCTACGAGGGGAGTTGGAGGCTAATATGATCTTATATTTCTCTAACATGATATCGTTATAATTTCGACTATGATTATCACCGCGAAGATAAACAATAATTAAATGGATAGGATGCCGGATTATCACGGAAATGCATCGGTTCCATATGGACGCTATCGTATTTTTTCGTTATATTCGCAATGTAATTACGAGGAAAGATTTATGGAAGAGATATTGAGCAAATTAAATGAAAATCAAAGAGATGCGGTGGTTTATGGGGATGGTCCTTCGCTGGTTGTGGCTGGCGCTGGATCTGGCAAAACCAGGGTTTTGACCTACAAGATCGCCTATCTGCTCAAAAATGGATACGAACCCAGCCGTATCTTGGCCCTGACCTTTACCAACAAGGCGGCTAACGAAATGAAGGAGCGTATCGACCAAATAGTCGGGGATGGCGTATCCCGCCGTCTTTGGATGGGTACCTTCCACTCTGTCTTCGCCAAAATTCTACGTCAACAGGCGGAGAAAATCGGATATAAACCGAGCTTCTCCATCTACGACACCTCCGATTCCAAAAGTCTATTGAAGAGCATCGTCAAGGAGATGGGCTTGGACGAAAAGAACTATACGCCTAAAAAACTATTGTCCCGCATCTCCCACCTCAAAAACCATTTGATCACACCAGATGGCTACACGAGAGACCCGAAACATCACCAAGACGACGTCTACCAGAAGATGCCACGTCTGCACGAAGTATATAAAACCTATTTCGCGAGATGCTACAAGGCCTCCGCTATGGATTTCGACGACATACTCCTCTACACGAATATTCTATTCAGAGACTTTCCCGAGGTATTGGCCATCTACCAAGATTGGTTCGATTATATCCTTGTCGACGAGTACCAAGACACCAATTTTTCGCAGCACCTTGTGGTGAAGAAATTGGCAGAGAAACACCATCGTGTCTGTGCCGTGGGAGACGACGCACAAAGCATCTACTCTTTCCGTGGCGCCAACATCGACAATATATTCAACTTCCAGAAGATATATCCGGAGTGCAAGGTATTCAAGTTGGAACGTAACTATCGTTCGACACGAAACATTGTGCGGGTGGCCAACTCCTTGATTGAAAAGAATAAAAAACAGTTGCCGAAACATGTCTATTCCGAAGAGGAAGAGGGAAGCCCGGTAAAGGTGGTGAGTTCCTATTCCGACCTCGACGAGGCAAATATCATCGCCACGATGATCGGCTCTTTCGCAAGGAAGAATTACCAATACAAGGATATGGCGATCCTCTACCGCACCAATTCCCAGTCGCGTGTTTTCGAGGAGTCGCTACGCAAACGCTCCATCCCTTACGTGATACACGGTGGCCACTCCTTCTACGACCGAAAGGAGATCAAAGATGTCCTCGCCTATTTCCGTTTGGTACTGAACTCGGCCGACGAGGAGGCATTCCGCCGCATCGTGAACTACCCAACCAGAGGCATCGGAGATACAACAGTCGGCAAACTTTCAGAAACCGCACGGCTCCAGAACGCCACATTTTGGGAGGTAGCCTCCGATCCGCTGAAATACAACCTTCCCGTCAATGCGGGAACTGCGAATAAACTAACTAAATTTCGCGGGATAATATCTTCGCTATCGGAAACTGTCGAAAAATCAGACGCTTATGATTTTGCAAAGCGTGTTATCATCGAATCGGGCATCCGTGCCGATTTGGAGGGTGACAAATCTGCGGAAGGCATGAGCAAACTGGAGAACTTGGACGAGTTACTGAACAGCATCCATGAATTCTGCGAGTTGCGCCGGGAAGAATCCGGAGAAGCGATCATCCCTGTATCCGAGTTTATGCAGATGGTCTCTTTGATGTCGGACTTAGACGAAAATAGCGAAGACGATCATGATAAAGTGACCATGATGACCGTCCATTCCGCCAAAGGTCTGGAGTTTAAAAATGTCTTTATCGTCGGCATGGAGGAGGAACTCTTTCCATCCAGCATGTCGTTAATGTCAGATGATGATGTCGAAGAGGAAAGAAGACTCTTCTATGTCGCCATCACCCGTGCGGAGGAGAACTGCTGCATCAGTTACGCGAAAAGCCGCTTCCGCAACGGCACCACGAACCCCACCATGCCAAGTCGTTTCATCAAAGATATCGATGCGACGTTGTTGGATCTGCCAGATGATTTCACCAACAGGCCTAAGAGCAATAGAGCCACTTGGGACGAAGACTTTCCGCGCTCCTTCGGTGGCGGAAGAGGTGTTGGCTGGCGGGGAAATTCCTACCAGCAAGAGGAGGAAGACATACTCTCAAAACCAGCTCCGTATGTGGCCCCAAGAAAATTGAAGCCATTGACCAAGAGCAACACGGTGTCCTCTTCCACCCCAGCCCCATCCGCGGATGGATTCGAGCCAGGATGCTGGGTGGAACACGAGAAATTCGGAAAAGGAACTGTACTGCAGGTCGAGAAGGTCGGCGACGACACAAAACTCACGATTAAATTCCACAACGAGGGAGAACGCAAAATTTTGCTGAAATACGCCAAGTTGAAGAACTTAGGAAAGTGATTTTTTGTCAGATTTGCGGCTGAAACAGGCGTCAATATGTCGTGTTTTATGCCATAATGTCCCCTTTCTCAGGGAAAAGATGTCATTGGCAGTGTTTTTGATAGTGAAATATAAAATTGAATTAAGGAAAAAACAGATCTAATAATATGGAAGAGAATTCAACAATGGAAAACCAACAAGTTGAGAACGAGGAGGTGGTTAACAACGCCACAGAGGGTGCTAACACGGAGGCGGAAGTTGCCGCAGAGCAAACTCCGGAAGAGCAGATCAAGGCATTAGAGGAGAAATGCGCCAAACTACATGACGATTACATTCGCCTCTATGCGGATTTCGAAAACTTCAGAAAGCAGTCTCTCAAGGCTCGCGCTGAGTTGATCAAGTCGGCCGGTGAGGGCATTTTCGCCAACATGCTTCCTTTGGTGGACGATATGGAGCGTGCGATGAACGCAATGGCGAACGCCACTGAAGTCAGCTCCGTAAAAGAGGGCGTAGATTTGATCTATAATAAGTTCAATTCTTTCTTGGCACAAAACGGTGTCACTCCGATCGAGACAGAAGGCGCCGACTTCAATGTGGATTTCCACGAGGCGATCACCATGATTCCAGCTCCGACTGAAGAGTTGAAGGGCAAGGTAATCGACTGCACACAAAAGGGTTACATGTTGAAAGACAAAGTGCTTAGATTCTCGAAAGTAGTCGTAGGACAATAAAAATTAGAAGGTTATGGCAAAAAGAGATTACTACGAAGTGTTAGGTCTCTCCAAAGGCGCTTCCGCCGATGAAATCAAGAAGGCCTACCGCAAATTGGCCATCCAATACCACCCGGACAAAAACCCAGGCGACAAGGAGGCTGAGGAGAAATTCAAGGAGGCTGCGGAAGCATACGATGTATTGAGCGATCCTCAAAAGAAGGAACGCTACGACCGTTACGGCCATGCCGGAATGGATGGCTTCGGCGGCGGCGGCGGATTCGGCGGTTTCGGTGGCGGTGGTATGTCTATGGAAGACATATTCTCCCAATTCGGAAACATCTTCGGCGGCCATTTCGGAGGCGATTTCGGCGGTTTTGGCGGCGGCGGAAGCCGTGCAGGGCGCGTACGCAAGGGATCTGACCTCCGTGTGCGCGTAAAGGTTACGTTGAAGGATGTCGCCAATGGCGTGGAGAAGAAATTAAAGGTTAAGCGATACGTCAAATGTGCCTCTTGTAACGGTACAGGCGGCGAAGATAAGGATTCAGTAGCACAATGTAAGCAATGTGGCGGATCCGGTGTCGTCAATCGTGTGATGAACTCCATCTTCGGTGCTATGCAGACGCAAAGCGAATGTCCAGCATGCCAAGGACAAGGAACAACCATCACCAAGAAGTGTTCACACTGTAACGGTATGGGCGTCGTTCAGGAGGAGGAAGTCATCTCCGTAAAGATCCCTGCCGGTGTAGCTGAGGGCATGAGTTTAAATGTCAAGGGCAAAGGAAATGCGGTCAGAAACGGCGTAGATGGCAATTTGTTGGTATTGGTAGAGGAAGAGCCGGACAATGACCTTATACGCGACGAGAACGACCTTATTTACAATGCGTTATTCTCTGTACCTTTGTTAGTAAATGGTGGTACGGTAGAGATTCCTGCCGTCGACTCCAAAGTGAAGGTAAAGATCGATGCGGGCACACAACCAGGAAAGGTTTTACGTCTAAAAGGCAAAGGATTGCCGTCATTGAACGGATACGGCAACGGTGATTTGTTGGTAAACATTGGTGTTTACATCCCAGAAAACCTCTCTAAGGACGAGCGGAAGCTCTTTGACGAGCTCAGCAAGTCGGAGAATATGCAACCAACAGAAAGCGCCAAGAAGAGCTTCCTGGCGCGATTTAAGAATATGTTTAGTTAATGGTCGATCAGAGATTCAGATGGGCGCCATACTCTTCATAGGTGCCGTCTGAATAGAACACCATTATTTTCTTCACCGTACGGGGAGAGACTGGATTCGGTTCCGGTTTCTCCCTTTTTTCTTGGACAGGAGCAGAATATGGAGGCATCATACCGCCCACATTCGCATTGTAGGGAGATTGCGGCGCATTTCCCGGCACTTGATTGGCATAATTGGCTTGTGGCTGAACGTATGGTTGTTGCTGAACCATCTGTGGCTCTTGAAAGGATGGCTGCTGAGCCACAACTGGATTTTGAGGCTGAACAGGTTGAGATATGGTTTGAGGTTGAGGATCCGCATAAGCAGGAACCGGTTGTGATAGAGCGGAATTATTCGTATTCGTATCGACAACTTTTCGATCATCATTCAACTCGTTTTCCTTGCCATATTCCTGTGTAGGTATCGGATATTCAGGAAATAACGACTGCTGTTGGGGATACATACGCTGTTTTGGCTTCGTATCTACTTTGTTTTCAGCCACTTCTGGCGCTTTTCTATACATTTCTCCTTTACCTATCACCAACCATTCTGGATTAATTCCTCTAAAAGTGTCAAGAATTTTCTGTATGACAGGCAAACTAGGCTGATTTCGACCATTAATAATGTGCGTAACGGCTGATGCCTGTATACCGACAAGATTAGCGAATTGAGAATTACTCAAATTCTCCTTTTTTAATATCTCAGCAATGCGTTCGTTCATGTTAATATTGTAAAATATTAGATTTACAAATGTAAGAATAATTTATTTTACATATGTAACACTTGTAAAGAATTTTACTTATTTACTTTTGTAAACTAAACAAATTTATTAGACGTTTGTAAATTTTCAATGCGCATACAGATGTAAACTTATTAAAGTAGACAGGGCAATTATTCATAAGGATAGGATCTGCTTTTCGTCGTTAAAGAGATATTCTACTCTACGAAGCATCCAATATACTATAACACAACCAATTTACATGGTTTACTTTTGTATATACTTTAAGAATAGCCTGGAGAACCAACAAAGAAGAGCTCTGTTATGCAAACAAAGGCAAAAACCATGAATACGGACGATAGAGCGCTGCGTTTATAACTCAGCCGCATCTTTGAATAGCCAGATACTGAACATAATGTATAGATCAAAGCACTGTATAGGTAAAATACCTTCCCAGAGATCAAATAGCGTCCAACTTATCATGTAATTCGTTAAAAAATAGTAATATATAAGGAATATCCCCTATCATCCTATTATATATAAAGCAAAATTCTAACTTTAACTATATAATCAACTGATATTTAGCATATTATTCATATAATATATAATTATCGTTGATATTTATCCAATGACATTTACAAAATTAGAGTAAAATAGCATATTTACTTAAAGTAAATATTTATATTCTAACATTTAAAGCACTGATTAATAGATAAATATAAAAGCAATATCTTATATGAAATTTTCGCTAAATATTCATTATTTACAAATGTTTATCGTTTTACATATGTATACCAAAACAAGTAAATACCGGTAAAATTTTATATTTTACGGAGGTAAAACTACACTCTTTTTGCTTGTTTTACATTTGTAACACTTGTAAAATTGTATATTTTACTATTTATAATTGTAAACAAGGCATTACTCAACTTCCCCACTCTATATTTTCATTGAAAACAACCATTCACACCAGAAATGGGCCAAATTTTGAAATTTCCAAATTTTCGTACAAATGATAAGTTGTCGTCAAATATTCGATTCTCGTGGAGTTAAATATTTTTGAGCCAAAACTGAATTTTTACTACTTTTGTGTAGATTTAAATAATTCATTATGGATAATCCATGCTCCTCTGTACTTTTAGAAAATGCGGTCAATGAATTTTCAAAGTTGCCCGGCATCGGAAAGAAGACATCCCTCAGGTTGGTACTCTGGCTCCTTCGTCAGAGTCAAGAGAGCGTGAACCAATTCGGCAACGCCTTCATCACTTTGAGAAACGACATAAAGTATTGCAAGGTGTGCCACAACATCTCCGACACCGAAGTTTGTGGCATCTGTTCGGATGAGAGAAGAGATGCGTCCTCTATCTGCGTGGTAGAGAACATAAACGATGTGATCTCAATCGAGAATACGCAGCAGTTTAAGGGACTATACCATGTTTTAGGTGGCGTTATATCTCCTATGGACGGTGTAGGTCCATCAGAACTTGCAATCGACGAACTCATCGAACGAATGGAGACAGGATCAGTCAAGGAGGTGATTCTTGCCTTGAGTCCTACGATGGAGGGCGACACAACGAACTTCTATCTATACAAAAGGCTCTCTAAATACCAGGTGGAGATTACCACTTTGGCGCGCGGCGTATCCATCGGCGACGAACTTGAATATGCGGATGAAGTGACTTTAGGAAGATCCATTGTGAACAGAACCCCTTACAAAATCATGTAATATGGATAAAATTTGTATTCAAAAGTTACCCCAATACTATTGGTTGTTGGTGATAGAAACAATTGCGATAATCGCCATTACCCACTTTGCGTTTGTTCCCCAATGGCATAGCGAACCGGTTACTGACATAGCGAATCAAGTAATTAGTACCATTGCCATTTTGGTAATGTTGGTGGGTTTACCTGTCTCCATGAAATTTTACCACGTCCGTACTACGGAGAAGATTCCGGAAGGCAAAGATGAGAAGACATTAGAGAAGTACCTTTGCAATCTATTCCTTCTCAGATTGATCGTCGTTCTCATGGCCCTCATTTTGAATTACGTCGCATATGCTTTGTTTAGCAGCAGCTCGAGCATCTATTGTGTCTTTATCTGTATGGTCGCGCTTTTCTTCTTTTGTATGCCAAACAAAGAAGAGCTAAAAAGCAGACTTTCAAACATGGTTAAAATAAGTAACCCATGCGAATAGCGGTCGATTTTGATGGCACCATTGTAGAAAACCGTTTCCCTTCAATTGGAGAGGAGCGGACATTCGCCATTGATACCTTAAAAAGGCTGCGAGCGGAGAACCATCGCCTTATCCTTTGGACCGTTCGCCATGGCCAATATTTAGAGGAGGCTCTCCGTTGGTGCGAAGAGCGGGGACTGACCTTCGACGCCGTCAACCAATCCTACCTGTTGGATGATCAATTAGGAGACGATGTGTCCCACAAAGCGAATGCGGAACTCTTTATCGACGATAGGAATTTAGGTGGGATTCCTGATTGGACCACGATCTATCAAATGATCCATTCCGGCCACGCCTTCGAACTTCCAACTATAGAGAGTAAGAGAGAGAAAGTCTGCTATACCAAAAACATCTTCATCCGATTCGGTGAATGGATCGAAGAGGTGAAAGAGGAGGTAAATCGTCGAAAAAAATAGAGATTATTCAATTGTAAATTCGTAAACCCAAGCAGTTTTTTCTGTAATCCGACACCTGTTATCCGCCCTTTTCCCAACCAACCAAATAGCCTCTCCATTTACACTTGTCAAAAGCCAAGTTTGCATCTTGTCAAATTGCGAATAGTGTTGGTCGATAAAGAAATCACTGGTCTTCTTACTTCCCGTCATACCAAAAGGAACGAAATAATCTCCTGGTAAACAATGTCTTAAAATTAGAGGAAAATGAATTTTGTCACAATCCGCATAACAGACCTTCGGATCCCTTTTTAACAAAAGTTCATCCACTTTAAACTTGTGAATCCGTAGTCTAATAGGTAAATTTTGAAGGTCATCAGGTGTCTGAATGAGGTATTTTTCATCCGTTACTTTTTGAATGGGAAGAATTTCCCAAACATCTCGCTCCACCCGTAGTTCATACCGGTCAGAAAAGAAGTGTTTGCCCGATCCACCCATACCCAAACGAAGTAAATCATCTATGATTTCAGTAGCGAAACGGAACGGACGCAATAGTTCGAATAGCACAAAATGGGCATCCGTACGACCTAATATAACCTCTTTGGTAATCGAAAAACCTCCCGCACAAGAGGGTTTCATCACTTGTTGGCGTAGGGCATCTATCTGATTGTTGACGAAATCCTCCACCTCCGCCAGGTGATCCATGGTCAATAACACACTATTCCGAAACGAAGGACTCACCTCCTCCATCAATGGTAAAATATTGTTTCTGAACTTATTACGAGTATAAACAGATTCAAAATTGGTAGAATCGTCCACGTATTCCAAATGATTTTCTTGGATGTACGTCAAGATATCCTGCTTAGTATATTTCAACAATGGACGGACAATGTGCGCCTGTTTGGCTTTGATTCCCGACAACCCTTTCAAGCCAGTTCCTCTGGACAAGTTGATCATAAAGGTCTCAATACAATCATCCGCATGGTGGGCCACCGCCACACAGTCAGCCTTCACACGCTCTTTCAACTCTTCGAACCATTGGTAGCGTAGTTCTCTGGCTGCCATCTCCGTAGAGATCCGACGAATCTTCGCATAGGCTTCGGTCTGGAAATCGATGTAAAAAAAGGGGGTTTTTCGCGCAATAGACTGCGAATGTGCAAATTTTAAATCACGATTAGACTCTTCGCCCCTCAAATGAAAGTTACAATGGGCGGCGACGCAATCATACCCCTGTTTTTGGAGCAGATCCAAAAGTGCTATAGAGTCTGCACCACCACTCAATCCGACCACCACTTTCGCACCAGTCGGAATCAATTGGGAGAATGAACTATCGCCTAATTTACCCATACCCTCGATCTCAAATTCTTTCCAAAACCGTTTTCACCAACCCTTCCATAGATCCTTTGTAGGAGGTGTTCATGCTATTGTCCACACGCCCGGCGATGATACAACATACCGTCATCGCCTTATGGCCCAACAATTTCGCCATGCCCGCCAATGCGGAACTCTCCATTTCGTAGTTGGTGATCTTTTCTCCATGGTAATCGAAAGAGATGATCTTCTCGTTTAACGACGGATCCGCCAAAGGAACCCGCACATACCTTCCTTGAGGTCCATAAAAGCCAGGAGCGGAAATGGTGACACCCATTACCATATCCTTACCGATACGGCCGACCAACTCTTCATCCGCCGACACGACGTATGGGGTGGCCAATTTAGGGTTCCATTGGGTATGAGCGCAAAATTTCGCCTCAAAATCCTCGTCTGTAATGCCCTGAGGCAACTGATAGTAGCGAATCATACCATCGAAGCCAATAGAACGCTTAGAAACAACGTATGAGCCCACAGGAGAGAAATCCTGCAAGCCACCTGATGTTCCTATGCGCACCATCGTCAAAGTCGTATGTTGCGGTTTTACGGTCCGTGTCTGAAAATCAATATTCTTTAACGCGTCCAACTCCGTTACGACAATATCAATGTTGTCGGTGCCGATTCCGTGCGACACACAAGAGATCCGTCTTCCCTTATAACGGCCTGTCATGGTATGGAATTCACGGCTCTGGACGTCGCACTCGATAGAATCGAAGTGCGAGGCGACCATGTTGACACGAGTCGGATCACCCACTAAGATAATGGTATCAGCCAATTGTTCTGGCTTGACATGAAGATGGAAAATCGAGCCATCCTCATTGATGATCAATTCCGATGGCGGTATCATTCTGTTCTGCATAACTATCTCTATTTGTGAGCGTCCTGTCGCCCTGGTTTCACATTCATACCCCATCCAATGGAGGTATTTAACCAAAGATAGCAAAGATTTTTCAAAGATATTCGGATTTTGGAGGGAAGTTATCCACAAAAAAAGACACCGCTCCTCACGGAGCAGTGTCGACACAAATTAAAAAACTATGAATATATGGAAAATATTATAAATCCACCTTTAAGCAAAGTTCCTTCAATTGAGCATCGTCGATGGTTGACGGAGAATCGATCATCACATCACGACCAGCGTTGTTCTTAGGGAAGGCGATCACATCGCGGATTGAATCCAAACCTGCCAACATTGAAACGACACGATCCAAACCGAAGGCCAAACCACCGTGAGGAGGCGCACCGTACTTGAATGCGGTCAACAAGCAACCGAATTGATCCATTGCCTTTTCTGGCGTAAAGCCCAACAATTGGAACATCTTGTTTTGAAGCTCAGAATCGTGGATACGGATAGATCCACCGCCCAATTCCACACCGTTCATCGCCAAATCGTATGCGTTGGCGCGTACACGGCCCGGATCGCTGTCCAAATATTGGACATCCTCCGACTTAGGACAGGTGAATGGGTGGTGCATCGCATAGAAGCGTTGATCCTCTTCGTTCCACTCAAACAGAGGGAAGTCGATCACCCACAATGGAGCGAACTTATTCTTATCCCTCAATCCGAGACGCTCGCCCATTTCAAGGCGCAACTCGTTCATCTGCTTTCTAGTCTTATCGGCATTCTCTCCGCAAAGAATCAACATCAAATCGCCTGGCTTCGCATTGAAGCGCTCCGCCCATTGCTTCAAATCCTCTTGGGAATAGAATTTATCCACGCTAGACTTGAATGAGCCATCGGTTTCATATTTCACATAAACCAATCCCTTCGCTCCCACTTGTGGTTTCTTGACGAAGTCAGTCAATTGATCCAATTGCTTACGGGTATATGAAGCGCATCCCTCGGCGCAGATACCTACCACGAAATTCGCGCTATCGAACACGCTAAACCCATGATTCTCAGTCAAATCCTTCAATTCAACAAAGGTCATTCCGAAACGCATATCTGGTTTGTCCGATCCATACAAGCGCATACACTCGTGCCAAGTCATACGAGGGAAAGGATCCTTGAAGTCGATACCCTTCACATATTTGAAGATATGTTTGATCATCGCCTCAAATATGTTAAGCACGTCCTCTTGCTCAACGAAAGACATCTCGCAGTCGATCTGGGTAAACTCAGGTTGACGGTCCGCACGAAGATCCTCGTCACGGAAGCACTTCACGATCTGGAAATATCTGTCGAAGCCAGATACCATCAACAACTGTTTGAATTGTTGAGGAGATTGAGGCAACGCATAGAATTGTCCTGGATTCATTCTGGAAGGCACCACGAAGTCGCGCGCACCCTCTGGCGTAGATTTGATCAAGACAGGCGTCTCCACCTCCATAAAGTGTTGCTCATCCAAGAAACGACGGATTTCAAAAGCGATTTTATGACGCAACTCAAGGTTGGAACGCACACAATTTCTTCTAAGATCCAAATATCTGTACTGCATACGGATATCATCTCCACCGTCTGAATTATCCTCAATGGTAAATGGAGGAACCTCGGATGAGTTCAAAATATTCAATTCCTGAGCGATGATCTCAATCTCTCCTGTTGGAATGTTCGCATTCTTGCTGCTACGCTCCGCTACCTTTCCAGTGACTTGGATCACCCACTCTCTTCCCAATTTGTTGGCCTTTCCGCACAACTCAGGGTTAATTTCCTCGTTAAATACGATTTGGGTGATGCCATAACGGTCGCGTACATCCACGAAGGTCATACCGCCCATCTTACGAGCTTTTTGCACCCAACCCGCCAATGTGACCACTTCGTTCACATTCGCGATATTTAGTTCTCCACAAGTTTTTGATCTGTACATAATAAAATGCTATTACTCGTACAAAATTATAACATTTACTCAAAGCAAAGAAATATTTGGGGCGAATTTTGAGGAATGGGACCGCATTTAAACACGCAGACTAAATTACCGCAAACAAAAAGGGCGGTCACAATACAGCGACCGCCCTCTCTTATCGGGATATAAACAATTACTTCTTTGCCTCGATTGCCTTGAGCGCCTTGTCCACCTCAGTGTACTTGTCGTTCATAGACAACTTGTAGTAAACCGAACGAAGGAAACGAAGGTTCATCTCATCCTCGCCATTGATTTGTCTTGCCTTCTCCAAGAATGGAAGAGACTTCTTAAACTCATCGATAGCCTTGTTTCTTTGAGCATTGTACTTCTTCATATCCTTGATCTTGTTAGCAGCGTCTTGGAGCTCCTCGCCCTTCTTCTCGTGGGCCAAACCACACTCGAATTGTGCGTTGAAATTGTTTGGATCCAAAGAAATAGCCTTCTCCAAATTAACGATTGCATCGTCGAATTGGTTCTTCTTGATCAACATCTCACCCTTAATCATATAGTATTGAGGGTTGTTTGGATCTTTTTGGATAGCGGCGTCACAATATTGAACAGCCTCTTGCTCCTTGTTGTTATCCAAGTAGTAGTTGATCATGTTACCAATCAAGTACTTGTTTGAAGGGAACTTCTTGATACCCTCATCAAGCACCTTCAACATCTTGTCGTAATCCTTCATATCACCATAAGTGCTGCTCAACCACTCGTACATGGTCTCCTCCTTATAGCCGGCACCCTTCAACTCGTTCATGTACTTGATCATAGTTGGACGAAGCTTTTCATTACCTGCTGACAAGTTCACTACAAGAAACTTCACATCATTGTAGAGAGAGTTGCTCTTAAGATTCTCAGCTTTCATGATATCTTGGTCAGCCAAACTCAAGTACTTCTCCATCATCTTGACAGCCTTCTCTTTCTCTCCCTTCTTTTGGTGCTCTTGTCCCTCTGCGATCAAATAATCGGCATAGGTTTTCAAGTTCTTCACAACATCCTTGTTGTATTTTGGCTTCACCTTACCCTTAGCGTCTGGCTTTTGATCCAAATCACCACACTTCAAGTAAGCGTCCACCGCATTAATAAGTGCCTCGCTCATCTCATCTTGAGAGTATTGCATACCTGTTTGTCTCTTTGCCGCACCATCCAAATATTGCTTATCATATACTTGTCCTGCGATAAAGTATGTCTTTGACCAATTAGCAGTCTCAGGATTCTTCATGGCTGCCTCGATCAAAGTCTTACCCTCAGCAAAGTTTGCTGGTTGCTCGTACAAACAACCCTCCGCCAAAGAAACATTCTTCTTTTGAGCGAATCCGCCCATAGCCATGGTCAACGCCAATGCTGTTACTGTAATCTTTTTCATGATGTTATAATTTCTAAATTAAAATCTTAGTTATTACTCTCTTCATTATTCTCTCCTTCAATTTCCGTGCCAATGTTTGTCTCATCACCCTCGAGCAATTCAGACTCGCCCTCAAGTTCCTCCTCTTCTTGCTCGGACAATACCTTGCAGACAGAAGCGATTTGGTCATTCTTCTTGGTCAAATTGATCAAACGGACACCTTGTGTCGCACGGCCCATGACACGGACATCTGTCACCTTCAAACGGATGGTGATTCCAGACTTGTTGATAATCATGAGGTCATTCTCATCGGTAACGCTCTTGATAGCCACCAAAAGACCTGTCTTATCCGTAATGTTCATGGTCTTCACACCCTTACCACCACGGTTGGTGATACGATAATCCTCCAAGTCGCTACGTTTTCCGTAACCTTGCTCGGATACCACCATAACAGTCTCTGTCTGAGGATCGTTGACAGCGATCATGCCGACAACCTCATCCTCTGGTCCATCCAAGGTCATACCACGAACACCAGTCGCGGTTCGACCCATTTCGCGTACCTTAGTCTCATTGAAGCGGATAGCACGTCCATTGCGGTTAGCCATAATGATCTCACTGTTTCCAGTGGTCAATCTTACTTGGATCACCTTATCGTCCTCTCTAATGGTGATTGCGTTCACACCATTGGTACGAGGACGTGAATATGCTTCGAGAGAGGTCTTCTTCACCACACCGTTCTTGGTACAGAACATCAAATAGTGGTTCTTGCAGAACTCCTCATCATTCAATGACTTGATCTTGATGAATGCGTTCACCGCATCGTCCGAATCGATGTTCAACATATTTTGGATCGCACGGCCCTTCGTGGTCTTGCTTCCCTCTGGGATATCGTAAACCTTCAACCAGTAACAACGGCCCTTTTGGGTAAAGAACAACATCGTGTTGTGCATAGAGGCAGGATAGATGTACTCGATGAAATCCTCATCGCGGGAACTGCTACCCTTCGAACCGACACCACCACGGCCTTGTGCCTTGAACTCAGCGAGCGGAGTACGCTTGATGTAACCCAAGTGAGAGATCGTGATAACCATCTCATCATCTGAGTAGAAATCCTCTGGATTGAACTCCTCAGAAGTATATTTGATTTCGGTGCGTCTTGCGTCACCATATTTGTTCTTCACGTCGAGCAACTCCTCTTTCACCACTTGCATTTGGAGCTCTTCGCTCGCCAAGATAGCCTTCAAATGGTTGATCAACTTCATCAACTCCTCGTACTCGGCACGCAAATCCTCGATTGCGAGTCCAGTCAACTGACGGAGACGCATCTCGACAATCGCTCTCGCTTGCTCCTCGTCGAAGTTGAAACGGTTCATCAAGCCCTCTCTCGCCTCTTGTACCGTCTTAGAAGAACGGATGATGCGGATCACCTCATCGATGTTATCGACAGCGACGATCAAGGCCTCCAAGATATGCGCCTTCTTCTCAGCCTCCGCCAATTCGAATCTTGTTCTACGAACAACAACCTCGTGGCGATGGTCGATAAACTCAGCGATCAAATCCTTCAAGTTCAACAACTTAGGCCTTCCGTGTACCAATGCGATATTGTTTACGCTGAAAGAGGATTGTAACGCTGAATATTTGTATAATTTATTCAAAAGGACATTGGAGTTGGCGTCGCGCTTCACATCGATCACGATACGCATACCCTCGCGGTCCGACTCATCATTGATGTTGGCGATACCTTCGATCTTCTTGTCGGCGGCCATATCGGCGATCGCCTTAATCATCTCGGCGCGGTTCACCAAATATGGAATTTCACGCACAACGATCTTCTCACGGCCATTCTCGTTCTCGATCTCCACCTTAGAGCGGATCACCACGCGTCCACGGCCTGTCAAGTAGGCGTCACGCACGCCAGAATATCCATAAATGATACCTCCTGTCGGGAAATCAGGAGCCTTGATCAATTTGATCAACTCCTCGATATCGACATCCTTGTTATCCACATAAGCGACGCAGGCGTCGATAGTGTCGGATAGGTTGTGAGGTGGCATATTGGTCGCCATACCTACGGCGATACCGGATGCTCCGTTCACCAACAATTGTGGGATACGGGTAGGCAAAACGGTAGGTTCTTGGTGCTCACCATCGAAATTATCTTGGAAATCAACGGTATCCTTATCCAAGTCGATCAAAATATCCTCGGTGATCTTCTGGAGACGGGCCTCGGTATAACGCATAGCCGCAGCGGAGTCACCATCGATGGAACCGAAGTTACCCTGTCCATATACAAGCGGATAACGAAGCGTCCAATCCTGCGCCAAACGCACAAGGGTACCATATACGGATGAATCACCGTGTGGGTGATACTTTCCTAACACCTCTCCTACGATTCTGGCGGATTTCTTCGTTGGCTTGTTAGAAACCAAGCCCAATTCGCTCATACCATACAACACACGTCTATGAACTGGCTTGAAGCCATCCCTGACGTCCGGTAACGCACGGGACACAATCACTGACATTGAGTAGTCGATGTACGATGAACGCATCTCCTTGTCAATATCGATTTGGATAATTCTGTCTTGATCAACCATTATTTTAAGCTCTACTTTTTAGTCTAAAAATTATCCGTAAAGGTACGAAAAAAAAGTTATACCACAAAACCACAGCTCTAAAATTGCGTTTTTTTGTTAAAAATTCATAGTGGCCTAACTTTTTTTCAAGTCTTTGATTTTACATATGTAGGAATTGAACCGCCTATATATTATATTTGCATATTATAAATGTAATAATATATGGCTCTATACAAATATTCACAGGGCGTTAGAGATGTGATTTCATACAGCAGAGAGGAGGCGCAAAGATTGGGGAATTCCTGCATCGGACCCGAACATCTGCTATTAGGCATATTGAGAGATGGGAATGGCACTGCCAACCAGTTGCTCGACAAGATGAATGTCGACTCCAAAGCGGTGAAGGAATATATCGAGGAGAGGCTTCGTCAAACAAACGAGATAGCCTTCGACACAGACCTCCCCCTACTCAAATCAACGGAAAAAATATTAAAATACGCCGATCTTGAGGCTCGCCTTTTGAGAAAAGACGAGTTAGAGACCGAACATCTATTACTTGCGATTATGCGTGAAAATACCAGTCTTGCGGCCGATTCGCTCCGCAAGCAGAACGTCACATACGAACAGGTTTTCAAACTGGCCAATCCAGAAGAGCCTAAGTTCGGATACAGAGATTATAACAACGATGATGAGGATGGCGCCATTTTGGATGGAGAAAACCCGGATTATAACAGCGGAAAACGCCCATCCAACACCACAACGCAGACGGCTGACGCCAGCGGCGACAACGACACCCCGGTTTTAAATAATTTCGGTGTGGATTTGACCAAAGCGGCCGCGGAGGGCAGATTGGACCCTGTGGTGGGAAGAGACACCGAAATGGAACGATTGGCACAAATCCTTTGCAGAAGAAAGAAGAACAATCCAATCCTGATCGGAGAACCAGGCGTCGGAAAGACCGCTATCGTGGAGGGGCTCGCCCTCCGTATCGTTAACAAACAAGTCTCCAGAATCCTATTAGACAAGCGACTTGTGTCATTGGATTTAGGTTCAGTGGTGGCCGGAACGAAATACCGCGGACAATTCGAAGAGCGCATCAAGGCGATTCTGAATGAGTTAGCCCAAAATCCGAACATTATCTTGTTCATCGACGAGATCCACACCATGGTGGGCGCCGGTGGAACACAAGGCTCCTTGGACGCCGCCAATATGTTGAAGCCAGCCCTGGCTAGAGGCGAGATCCAATGCATCGGATCCACCACATTAGACGAATACCGTACAAAAATCGAGAAAGATGGCGCCTTGGAGCGTCGTTTCCAAAAGATCATCGTGGAGCCTACCTCAGCGGAAGACACGCTCCAGATTCTAAAGAATGTGAAGGATCGTTACGAGGAGCACCACAATGTGATCTACTCCGACGAAGCGTTGGAGGCTTGCGTAAGATTGACCGGCAGGTATATTTCCGACCGTTGTTTCCCAGACAAAGCCATCGACGCCTTGGACGAGGCGGGCGCCGCCACGCACCTCGCCAACATCAACGTTCCCAACTCCATCTCCGAAATTGAGGCGGAAATCGAACGGGTCAAAGAGCGTAAGATGCAGGCCGTCGCCTCTCAGGATTTCGAATTGGCATCAGATTTCAGGGACAAAGAGAAGAGCCTGATCGTCGAATTGGCCGAAGAGCGTAAAAAATGGCTGGAGGAGTGCAAGGAGAGCAGACAGACGGTTTCTGAAGAGGATGTGACGAAGGTAATATCCAAGATGTCAGGCGTTCCAGTTCAGCGAATGGCCCGTTCCGAAGGGGAACAACTCGTAAGAATGAACGGACTTTTGAAATCAATGGTGATCGGACAAGATGAAGCTGTCGACAAGACAGTCAAGGCGATCCAAAGAAATAGGATCGGACTCAAAGATCCCAACAGGCCAGTCGGCTCCTTTATCTTCCTTGGACCAACAGGTGTCGGCAAGACCTACTTGGCGAAAACGCTTGCGAAGGAGATGTTCGGAAGCGCAGACGCACTCATTCGCGTGGACATGAGCGAATACATGGACAAATATTCGGTCTCCCGCCTCAATGGAGCCCCTCCGGGATACGTTGGCTACGAAGAGGGCGGACAACTGACCGAACAAGTCAGGAGAAAACCCTACTCCATTGTTCTTTTCGATGAGATAGAGAAGGCGCATCCTGATGTCTTCAACCTATTGTTACAAGTTTTGGACGAAGGAAGATTAACAGACAGCACGGGCAGACATGTCGATTTCCGCAACACCGTCATCATCATGACCTCCAATGCGGGAACACGTCAACTGAAAGAGTTTGGAAAGGGCATCGGATTCTCCATGTCTAGCGATGTGGTGGAGAAAAAGATGGCCCAAGGCGTCATCATGAAGGCATTGAACAAGACCTTCTCGCCAGAGTTCCTCAACCGTGTGGACGATGTCATCTTCTTCGACCAATTGAGCAAAGGTTCCATATTTAAAATCATTGATTTGGAATTGGCCCACATCTACAAACGGATGAACGAATTGGAACATCCGCTCACCATTGAGGAGGAGGCGAAATCATTCATCGCCGAGCAGGGCTATGATCCGCAATATGGAGCCCGTCCGATGAAACGCGCGCTTCAGAAGCATGTGGAAGATCCTGTAGCGGAGACCATTCTAGGCAAAGCGCCGCAGAAGGGAGAGGCATTGGTCATCCGATTCGATAAAGAGAAGAAAGAGACCTACTGCGATATTGTGGAACCAAAATAAAAAGTGAGAATATATGCACCTCCGCCAAACCTATAGATGCCTACTCTTCTTGCTGATGACGTTTTTCGCCATCAGCACGGCGCAAGCGCAAAGCGTAGGATTGGTGTTGAGCGGAGGTGGTGCGAAGGGTTGCGCCCACATTGGTGTCATCCGAGCCCTTGAGGAGGAAGGAATTCCGATCGACTACGTGGCAGGAACCTCAATGGGCGCTATCGTCAGTTCACTCTACGCCATGGGCTACACGCCCAATCAGATGACTGAACTGATCACATCCGACCAGTTTGTACGCTGGAAAAACGGTGATATCGATGAGCACAACCTCTTTTTCTTTAAAAGAGACGATCCATCACCTGAATTTGTCACCTTTAAAGTGAACCTACGCGATTCCTCCACCAACAAAGCCAACCTACTGATTCCCAACAGTGTAATGGCTTCCGACCAGATCAACATCGCGATGATGGACCTCTTTTCGAAAGCCAACGCGGCCTGCAAAGGCAACTTCGACAGTTTGTTCGTGCCATTCAGGTGTGTAGCATCCGATATCACACACAAGTGCGCATATATCCACCGAAAAGGTGATTTGGGTGATGCCGTACGCACCTCCATGTCCTTCCCTTTCGTATTTAAACCCATAGAGGTGGACCACCGCTTGATGATGGACGGAGGCATCTACAACAACTTCCCCGTTGATGTGATGGAGAAGGACTTCAACCCCGATTACATCATCGGAAGTACGGTCAGCGACAATCCAACCTTAACCTCCGACAGCAAAAACAACCCTATCCCACTACTGGAACGTCTCATCATGGATGAGACCAATTACGAGATTCCTAGCGACAAGGGAATTGTCATCGATTTCCATTTCACTGACATTGGACTGCTCGATTTCCATAAGGTAAGGGAGTTGGAGCAGATGGGCTACGACTCCACAAAAGCCATGATCGCCAAGATCAAGGAGCGAGTGAAACGGAAAGTGGACACCGCACAACTACAAGCTCGTCGCACCGAATATTTAGAGAAAGAGAAGGATTTGGTATTCCAGTCGGTCACCATTAGCGGGGTCAACGCCTCTCAACGTAAATACTTGATGAACAGTCTGTTTTCAGGCAAAAAGAACACCACATTGGATATGAAAGGGTTCCAAAGGGCCTACTTCAAACTGCTATCCGACGAGAAGATCTCCGAAATCGTTCCCCACGCCTATTACAACGACTCGTTGCAAGGCTACGACCTCCATTTGGACGTTGAGATGAACAGCGATTTCTGCATGAGCTTCGGTGGAAACTTCTCCTCCACGGCTGCCAATGTCCTCTTTTTGGGTATCCAAAAACGAGGTGTCGCGAAGTTGGGTTACAACGTCACCTTAGACGGACAAATCGGCACACTCTACCGCAACGTCCACATGCAGACGCGTATCGACAAACCAGGCAAGCTTCCATTGAGCGTCAAACTGATCGCGGACTATTGTTACCTCAACACCCTGAACGAGCAGGAGCCCTTCTATGAATTGGACATCAAGAACAACGTGTCAACACAAGCCTACTCCTCGGAAGCATTCGGAAAGATCAAAATCATGACACCCCTCTTCCTGAAAGGAAAGTTGGATATAGGCATGTGTTATGGCCACAAAAACGACCATTACCACCGCTTCCCAGGAGAGACCAACACTTGGAACCAGACCAAATACAATCTAGGTATCGCCTCTATCCAGTACAAGCACAATTCACTTTCGCACAAGCAATATGCGGTGGACGGATCCCGATTCAGCCTCACAGGACAATATGTTTTTGGTAGATATTGGTCCAACAAGTATGAAATGAACGAAGAGAATATTTTGGTAAGGGTGAAGTCGCCACATCAAAAGATAAATTGGTTGCAGTTCTCCGCCAATATGGACTACTACTTCAACATCGCGAAGCACTTCTCCTTGGGCACATATATAGATGGCGTCTACTCCACCGTACCTTTGATGGACAACTACATGGAGAGTCTCTTGATCTCCCCTAGTTATACCCCTTCGGTACACAACCATCTATTATTCAACTCGGCTTTTTGCGCCCACACCTACTTGGCCGCCGGAATCGCGCCGATCTATAAGTTCAACAAAATCCTACAGTTGCGCTTCGAGAACTATGCTTTCGTATCCTACAAACCAATCATGAATACGGGCAGTTACCATTCGGAGTATAGAAAGAAGAAATTCTCGGACATCTATTTTTTTAACGAACTATCTTTTGTGGCTAATCTGAAATTCATCACAGCGGCGGTATATGTGAACCGATATACCTATCCAGGCAAATTCAACATGGGACTTAACATCGGTTACCTTCTTTTCCACGACCGTATGATCGAGAAATAATCGGGACACACAAACCCAGAAAAGAGACGCGACCATTTTTTTTCTCTCGATAGAATGTATTTTTACTGAATAAATTTTGTAGGAATGTGTAACTATATCTATTTTTGAGTATAAATTAATTTATAGAAAAATGAAAAAGAGTTTAATTTTTGCGGCGAACCTATTATTGGCCTCTTCCCTATTGGTCTCTTGCGAGAAGACAGAGGGCGAAGGCGGCAAAGGAAGCATCGTCGGCAAAGTGTACACTGTCATTGATGACGGCGACATATTTGGGGTACCAGAGATTTACCAAGAGGGTTCGGATGAGGCGAAGAGCGTTCAAGATATCCTCAACAAGAACAACAAGATTCTCTCCAAAATTTACAGTGGCAAGGCAAGCGAAAGCGATATGGAAAGCTACAATGCCGACAGAGATGACTATTCATGGCAGATGAATCAACTCTTCTACTTCGGTATGGACACGGTAGTCGGAATCAACGAAGATGTTTATATCATCTATGGCGACCACGAATATGGCTGCGACGACAAGGTGAAGACTTCGTACAATGGAACTTACAGTTTCAAATACCTGAACGACGGTAATTACAAAGTGTATGCTTGCAGCGACAATGCCAACAGCAAGGAGGCTATTGTCTTTGACGTGAAGGTGGATGGCGGCCAAACTTATGGCGGGGACTTCTTCATCAAAGATGGTAAGAACGCAGGCATGTGCGGTGTCGTAGGAAGAATGGAGGTTTTTCCAGCAAAGGGAACTGAATATATGCCAGGTGTTGACCGCAGGGTATTTATCCGCGAAGTCAACCAAATCTCTTCGGACGATTGCCGTGTGGATGATGCGGGCTTCTACTATTACGGCAGATTGAAGCCAGAGACCGAATATGTGGTGTATACCGTTACCGAACCTGTGAAAAACGAAGGAGAGGTGCCAGCTATCGGCCACTTCAAGACAGGAAAGTCGGGCTCTATCGTTCCTGGACCAACCCTACAGGCAGATGTGTTCTAATCCACTAGTATAGATACGATTATATGCAAAAAGGCATCCTACATGGGATGCCTTTTTCATTGTACAACACTATAAAAAACTTACCTATCTAAAATGCGAAACGCATCCCTAATGAGTTTAGACGAGGATGCGTAAGCAATTTAATAACCTTAAATAAAGAGTTTTTCTCTTCCCTTAATTAGAGCTTTGAAGCACACTTCTTGATCAAAGCGATAAGGATCATATTCAAACAGACCATGTTGTTTTTATTTTTTATGTTTAACTATTTGCTTTAATTTTTACGCTGCAAAAGTATGTTATAAAACATAATTACGCAATAGTTAAATTAATATTTAACAGATTTTAACATGACAAAAGAGAGAAAAAGGCAAAGTTGACGCACTTATAGCCTCGAATAAAGTGATTTGAGCTTGAAAATGGCTAATTTTGCATAAAAGATGCATTATGAAACTTATTGTAACATCAGACATACACGGCCATTTACCACATATCAGCAGTTGCGATATCTTCATTCACGGAGGAGACCTATTCCCCAAAGAGATGGACCGCGACGCGGAGGCGCAAGAGCGATGGTATCACGAGGTGTTCGAGCCTTGGATGGAACAGCTTCCTTGCCGCTATATGGTTATGGTCCCCGGCAACCACGACTACTTCTTCGAGAAGCTCTATCAGGAGAGACATCTACAAAACCTAGCCAACCAAAAACTGAAAATCCTCTGCAATAACGCAATGAAATTGGAGGGACTGACCATTTATGGCACCCCTAACACCCTACCGCCCAAACACAACTTTGCCTTCTGTCAGGAATCGGATGCCCTGAAAGAGACCTTCGAACGGATACCGGAGCGTCTGGACATTCTAATCGCTCACGCCGCTCCTCACGAGGTGGGAAGATTGGCAGGCGTGGAAGATGGTCTGGACGTCGGCTCACCAGAACTGACAGCAGCGTTGAAATCCCGTAAGATCCGCTATGTTTTCTGCGGCCATATCCACAACGGTAACCACAAAAGGGTAAAATGGAATGGCATGACACTCTACAATGTCGCCCGTTGCAACAATTTGAAAGAGGTTTGCTACCCACTTTTGTCAATAGAAATATAGGCTTCTGCCCGATTGTGGAAAATTGTCGCACCCTTATATCGTTTTTTTAGTTATTTTTGCCTTCGAGTAAATATAAGTGTATGAAAATTATTATTGCAGGAGCAGGAGAAGTCGGCACCCACTTGGCGAAAATGTTGTCAAGGGAGAACCACGATATTATCCTATTGGATGATGACCGTGAGAAACTGCAAAAGTTGGAAACCAACTATGACCTTTTGACTGTTGAAGGTCGCACAACCTCCATAAAAGATTTGGAAGAGGCGAATGTCCCTTCCGCGGACCTTTTTATCGGCGTCACACCGCACGAGAGTTTGAATATCACCTCTTGCATTCTCGCCCATAGCATGGGTGCTAAGAAAACGGTGGCCCGAATCAACAACTACGAGTATTTAAAGCCAGAAAACCAAGCGCGATTCCGTTCGCTTGGCATAGACTCCCTGATCTACCCGGAAGTATTGGCGGCCAAAGAGATCGTCAACTCGCTGCGTATGAATTGGGTGAGACAATGGATGGAGTTCAACGAAGGTGAATTGACCTTGATCGGTATGAAGGTGAGGAGCAACGCCCCTATCATCAACCAACAGTTGAAAAACCTGACACATAGTGAGTCTTATCGTATCGTAGCCATCCGAAGGGATTTGGAGACCATCATCCCGAAAGGAGACGACGAAATTCACGCCAACGATATCGTTTACTTCATCACCACCCGTGATTCCGTATCCGACGTACGCGAACAGGCGGGTAAAGAGGTGATCCAAGTGAAAGACCTGATGATCATGGGTGGCGGAAACATTACGGAGCGTACTGTTCTCTCCCTACCCGACGATATTCATGTGAAGGTATTGGAGAAGGTTCGCACCAAGACATCCGAGCTCTCCAACAAGATGGACAACGCCTTGGTGCTTCAAGTGGACGCAACCGATTTGGACATGCTTCGTGAAGAGGGAATCGAAAATGCGGACGCCTTTGTGGCCCTAACGGACAACTCCGAGGCCAACATTTTGGCATGTATCTCCGCAAAACGTTTCGGCCTACGCAAGACGATCTCCGAGGTGGAGAACATCGACTATATTCCATTGGCGGAGAATTTGGATATCGGTACAGTTATCAACAAGAAACTGATCGCGGCAAGCTACATCTACCAATACACATTGGATGCGGATGTACGCAACGTGAAGGGTCTTACGCATGTGGACGCCCAAGTGGTGGAATTAACACCCAAAGAGAACGCCTACATCACCAAATCGGAGATTAAAAACTTAAAGATTCCGCGCGACATCTTCATCGGAGGTGTCATCCGCAACGGAAAGGGATTCATCGCCAACGGTAACACGCAGATATGCGAAGGCGACGACGTAATCGTATTCTGTCTATCTTCCAGTTTCCACAAATTGGACAAACTATTCAATTGATTACGATGCGGATAAAGAGCGCCATAGCCACCCTCGCCTTGATGGGATCATTGTTCGTCTCCTGCGACAAGGGAAGCGACGCACGTCCCACTCCGACGCCCCCAGACACCACTGCGGCATGTGTCACGACTCACGAACCGGAGGTGCGCTACGACTCGATATGGGGCGCTCCGTTCGACACCACCACACAAGTCCATATAGAGGATTTCATCCCAAAGAACAAGACGCTCAGCAATGTGCTGATCCAATACGGTCTGAATCAAGCGACCATCAATCAACTGGACCATACCTCCGCCCCCGTTTTCGACGTCAGGAAGATTCGTCCCGGCAATCGATACCACATCATCCAAAGCAAGGATAGCCTGCCCGTCATCGCCCATTTCATCTACGAGATCAACGCCTCAGAATATGTGGTGTACGACTTACGGGGAGGCGAGATAACGGCAAAGAGGTGCGAGCGTCCTTTACAACGCAAAAGTCGATTGGTGAAGGGAGAGATCGAAACCTCACTTTGGAATGCAGTGGTCGGTCAAGGCATTCCTTTCGCGTTGGCATTGGAACTCTCGAACATTTACGCCTGGAACATCGATTTCTTCGGACTACAAAAGGGGGATCACTTCACAGTCAAGTACGACGAGATATGGTGCGACTCCACCTTTATCAGGATCGACACGATCTACGGAGCCAAATTCAACCATTGCGGCGTCGATTTCCACGCCATTCCTTTCGTGCAGAACAACCGTTGCGACTACTTCGACTACGATGGCAACAGTCTTCGCAAGGCTTTTCTAAAGGCTCCGCTCAGTTACTCACGCATCAGTTCGCACTTTTCCCACAGTAGGTTCCACCCTGTACTGAAATATTACAGGCCACACCATGGCGTCGACTACGCCGCACCGAGCGGCACACCTGTCTCTACGATCGGAGACGGTAAGGTCATCTACAAAGGCTATTCCGGTGGCGGTGGAAACACCGTGAAAATACAACACAATAGCACCTACACCACCGTATATATGCACTTGTCAAAATTTGGCAAGATCAATGTCGGCAGTTTTGTGAAGCAAGGCGAAGTGATCGGACTGGTGGGAAGCACAGGCACCTCGACTGGCCCACATCTAGATTTCCGCGTATATGAAAACGGGAAGCCAATCGACCCGCTCAAGCTGAAATCGCCCCCCGTCGAACCGGTCGAAGCCGCCCTGAAAGAGCGTTTCAATGCGTGCAGAGACTCTATATTAAAGTTTCTCAAATAACAAGTCTCATAATCTCTTCATACAAGATTATATTTATCAAATATCAATATATTGATTACAAAAACAACTATATACCAAGAATAAAATTTAATTATTTAACAAAAATCAATCGTAAATAGTTGGAAAGCATAATAAATATACATATTTTTGTAGTGTATTTTAAGTCTAATGTGATATGGATCTAATCGGTAAAGAAGCTTTTTGTAAATTTGTGGAGAAGATATTGGGTGAATCACCTCTAAATGTCTTGTCTCCTGAGGCCATCGGTATTTTGGATTCCATTGTCAGAGTGGTCAAATTAAGCAAAGGTGAATATCTTCAGTTGGAAGGCAATGTCAGCAAGCATTGGGGAATCGTAGCCGAAGGTTTAGTACGCATCTATTACATGGAAGGTGAAGAGGAGATCACAGAACAGTTGATTCGAGAGAACGAGGACTTCATGGATTATGACAGTTTCTTGGATCAAACACCAAGCCGTCGTTTCATTCAGATGATCGAACCGACTACCCTATTCCTTATCTCCCGCCTTGAGTGCGAAGAAGCGAGTGCGAACAATCTTGAGTTGAGACGTCTATTCAGAAGAATGATGGAGTGTAAACTTCTCTATGTGAAGAGAAAGACCCAACAATCCATCTTCAAATCCGCCAAGGAACGCTATGACGACCTGATCGCAAGGAAGCCAGATTTAATCCTTCGCGTACCATCCGTTTACATCGCCTCTTTCCTAGGCGTCACACCGGAAACATTGAGTAGAATTCGTTCTAATGTGAAATAACAACCCAAACGACACAGTATGAAAAGAATTGTTATCAACAAACCTTTGGTTTTAAGCGAGGCACAACGTGTCTATGGTAGCATTGACATCAACGAAGAGGTTATAGGTCAAATCATGCAATACGCCACCATTGAGAAGGCGAAGAAACATGAGATCATCCTTGATGCGGGAGAAGTGAGCGATTTCTTCGGATTCGTATTGAAGGGTATGGTGCAGACCTATTACTATAAGAACAACAAATTGACCACCGACTATTTCGCTTCAGAGGGATACGGATTCTTCGAGGTGAATAGTTTCATCACAGGGGAACCTAGCCAATCATTCATCGAGGCTTTAGAGCCAACGGTCTATGCTAAAATTCCGAAATCAAAATTCGTGGAATTGGCAGACTCTGACTTGAAGATAGACTCGCTTCATAGAAAGATCATGAGGCACGCCGTAAAAACATCCAGCGAACGTCTAAACTCCATTCTCCACGAGACTGCGGAGCAAAAATACGCCAACCTTGAGCATAGAATCCCAGGTTTGACCTCCCGTGTAAGCGCGATCAACATCGCCTCCTACATTGGCGTGACACAAGAGACGCTTTGCCGTATCAAGTCAAAACAAGGTATGTTTATTTAAACAACCATTAAATATCATAAAATAAGCGTTGTAACAGAGGTTATGGCGCTTTTTTACTTTCTTTGTACCACTATTACCTAATCAATATCATACCATGAAGAAGAGAATTCTCCTACTAACCACACTTATATTCGCAAATATCGCCTCCTCACTGGCGGATATGGACGTTACCCATCTATACCTTCAAAACGGTGGTTTTGACGATGCGGACCACTTCGACTACAAAGCGGGCGAATCCGGCAATGTGGCGCAAGAGATTCTCCCCATCTATGGTTGGAGCAAGGATATCAGTGTCGACTATACCATCACCGGTATCTATGAATACGGCACAAAAAAGACATTCAACACAAGCGGTACGGTTCCTTCCGCAGGTTATCAAGGCTCAAAAGGCGGTTGCCTCGCCCTCAGTACAGGATGGGACCAAAGTCTGAAACTCTATCAGCAAGTAACCCTACCCGCTGGTACTTATAAGCTACAAGCGCCCTTCTTCAACGGAAGTAATTCAACCAATGGATACAGTCTTTTGGGATGGATTCCCAACAGCGGAAACGCCTCCCTATCCCGACTCTCTGAGTTTCCCATGAATTGGACACTTGACGAGGTCACCTTTACCCTTTCCTCCTCACAAGAGGGAAAGATACAAATCGGTTTCAAAGGGGCACCCAATGGATCGGCCAATTCAGCGAAAGTGGTGGTTGATTATGTCAGACTGATTTTAGTTGGCGACAATCAGACCATCTTGTCCAATATGCAATCTCAGCTGCAAAAAACAGTGAGCGCAGCCCAATCATTGTTGGAACAGACCCTATATGAAGCACATCGAAACGAACTACAATCCGCCATCTCGGACGCGCAGGGTTGGATCGAGCAACCCGATCTGTCGCAAATAGAGGTGATCGGCCGACTCAATAGCGCCTACACCGCCGCGAAGATATCCGCAGAGGCCTTCCTTCGCCTCGAGAAAGCGATCGAACAAGGAGAGAAAGTTTACGAAGAGCGCAAAAAAGGCAGCGACGCGCTCCATTCGCTCCTGCTTCAGGCAAAATATGTTGTTACCAGAGAGTCATACAGCCCCGACGAGGTAAATTTTTACACACGAAAGTTGGAGGACGCCACCTTCACTTTCCAGATAGAGAACACCTCTGGAAATGCGCCTAAAGTGACGACCGATCCTCGCCATGCGCGAGGTGCCACCATGGCTTTCGGCCGTGCCACATTTACCGGAAACGATATCGTAGAGAAGGGTTTCTGCTGGGCAACCCACGCCAACCCATCCATTTTGGATAGCCGTTCCACCCTATCCTACAGCAACAATGGAGATATCTATGTCATCAAAGACTTATCCCCCGCCACCATTTACTACATACGCCCCTACGCCATCTCCCGATCCAACACGGTAGGCTACGGCGAGCGCATCAAAATCTGTACCCTTCCCAAGGGCGAGGTGACGTGGAGCTACAACAACGGAGGATCGGACGAGGAGAACAGACGCATCAATAGCGCTGTGGGCGACGCCTGCGATATTTGGAACGATATCACCAGCATCAAGGGGTTACACCTAACCGTCAATTATGGGGCAAACACCCCTACCGCCGATTGTAGTTACGGCGGATGGATGAGGGTCGGACCGAACGCCAGCTACCAACGAACAGGAACCATCCAACACGAGATGGCGCATGCCATCGGTGTGGGTACGACTGATACATGGTACAACTCCGACATCTACAGACAATCGACAAGCTCCGGATTTTGGTTGGGAGAACGTACCGATCAAGTTCTCCACTTTTTGGAGAACAACAATACAGCGCAATTGAAGGGCGACAAGACACACTTTTGGCCTTATGGCATCAATGGCGCCCATGAGGATGACGGATCACGCATGCTCTACTACGCCAACGCATTGATTGTCCAATCCTTGGGAGAAGACAATTTGCCTCCAGTGGCGGGAGCTTTTGCCTCCCCTGCCTATACCTTCGTGCAAGAGGATTACGAAACCTACTACATTCTGTCAGCAAGCGACGCGCTCTCCATGCCGACGATGTTGCGAATGGAGAATGGCAACTTCAGTCTGAAATCGTGTGACTGGCGAGATGCGCTAAAAGAGGATGGATATGGTTGGAAGGTTAAGTTCAATCCGATGACGCAGCTATACGAGATCCGCAACGAGGCAACAGAGAAGGCACTATCGCACAATGGGAAATTAGCCTTGGTAGATTCCGAGAATTTCCAGATCCAACTGATGGGCTCCCGTCAAAATGTCTCCAACAGCTATTTCAACCTCAAATCCTACTGGATGGTATTTGCGGATGGTTCCAACCAGCCCATGTCATTGACCGCCAATGGCAATGCGGCCTCTGTCAGCCGTTTCAACCATCAGAACAGTGCATCGCAACAGCGATGGGTGATCCTCTCAAAGGCAGAGGTGAGGGCACTATCCGGCGATTATACCGCCATCGACCAAACCCAAGCCAACAACCACCATTTCATGGTATATAGTGTGGAGAATGGCCTCACCATCCAAACATTCGACAAGGGACAATGGATGACCATCCATACTGTAAAGGGAGAGTTGGTGAGCCAATTTTACCAACAACCCCACCTCTCATCCACCCAAACACTCGCACCTGGCATCTATTTGGTAAATGGGGAGAAGGTATTGGTAGAATAAGGGATGACTCGTCATTCCCGCTACCAATCTCTTACAAAAAGCATACAATAAAACAAAAACAGTAAGCAACTATCATTTTGCAAAACGAAATTATAATTCAATTATCTTTTTAACACAAAAACAACCAAAAACACATCAAATACATCTAAACATAGGCTAATTTTGCACAAAAAGAAACAAGCCTATGAAATTAAACATTTTACTTTGCGACACTTTTCCAGGATTATTGCCTGAAAATATTCCATCTTACGAATGGATGTTCACTTCCCTATTCAACAAAGTCAGAGGTGATATAAACTACCGTATATTCGAAGTATTTAACGAGCAATTACCTTCGGAATTTTCCAAGGACGACATCTATCTCATCACAGGTTCCAATGTCAGCGCATACGACAATATAGCGTGGGTAGAAGGATTAAAAAAGTGGATCGTAGAGGCGAAACAGCAAAACGTCAAATTAATGGGCATCTGTTTTGGCCATCAAATCATCGCGGAGGCCTTGGGCGGAAAAGTCGAGAAGGCCGCGAATGGATGGGGTGTGGGAATACGCACATCCAAGGTGGTTGACAAAATGTTCGCCACAAGTTTCCCTAACGCTAAAATGCGTCTGCTCTATAATCACCACGATCAGGTAACGAAACTTCCGTCCGACGCCACACTCATCGCCACAAGCGATTTCTGTCCGAACGAAGCCTACCGCATCGGAACAAACATCATCTCCCTCCAAGGTCATCCTGAGTTTTCCGAGCAGTACGAAACCCATCTACTCACAGACTTCCCCAATGACGGAGAGTCGGAAGATATAAAACGGGAAGCATTGCAAACCATGAGCAAAGAGGAGCCTCAAAGCATCTTAGTGGCCAATACAATGATCAAATTTTTAGCGGAGAAGCGAGCTTAACCGATTATTTCACGGGAGAAGAACCACGCTTCTCCCTCCACATAAAGAGCGCCGCCAAGAGTGTGCCTGAAATAGAGTGCCAAACGCAGGAAATTGCGCAAGGAACCACAGCCAAAGGAAGCGTGGCCATAAAGAAATTGGAAGATAGATTGGTCGCCAACCCTGCATTTTGCATACCTACCTCTATGCTGATGGTACGGTTTTGCGCCACACCGAAATGGGCTAATTTCCCTGCCATATAGCCGATGAAATAGCCCAAACTATTGTGGCAGAAGACGACGCAGAAGGTCCACAAGAAGAGGATGAGGCCATTGTCCACCAAATATCCGTGGACACTGCTGATCACACCGCCTACGATACAGGCCAAACAAATCACGCCAAAACCGGGCATTATGCTTTGCACCACGGGAAATGAAGGTTTGCTGCCAAACTTATAATTGAGTAAAAAGCCTATCGAAATTGGTATGATGGTGACAATCAATATATTAATAAACATTCCCACCGCATCGACATTCACCGTTTTATTGGCCAATAGCAACACCAATAGCGGTGTCACGAAGGGGGCAAGGAGTGTGGAGACCGTTGTCATGCCAATAGAGAAGGCGACATCTCCCTTGCATAGATAACTCATGATGTTGCTCGAAACACCACCAGGGCAACAGCCCACCAGGATGATACCAATGGAGAGCGCTTCGTCCAACTGGAAGATTTTGCACAAGCTCCAAGCGATGCACGGCATGATGGTGTATTGCGCAAGGGTACCAATCAGAATATCCGTGGGACGTGAGGCTAAGATCTTAAAATCCTTCGTGGAGAGAGTTAATCCCATCGAAAGCATGATAAAACCCAAGATAGCGGTCTGTCTGTAACCCGTCACCCAAGTGAATAGTGAAGGGAAAAGAAAGGTGATGATTGCCGTCGCGATGATAAACGGCGAGGTATAGGTGGAGAGCCAACGGCTCATCTTCTGCAACGCATTGATCAAGTTCATGATGCTAATCTATTTCTACCACAAAATTTCCATGCAAAGTTACGCAATATACCCTACCATTGTTTCTTCTCTATGGCTCTTTCATCGTATCTTTGCAAAAAAATAATTCCTTATGAGCAACAAAGAGTTTAATGGAACGCCCAGTTTTCTGGCGCTCACCCCACTGATACTATTCCTATGCCTCTATTTAGGCACCTCTCTCCTACTCAATGACTTCTATAAAGTGCCTATCACGGTGGCCTTCGCAATCTCCTCGCTCTACGCCATCGTCATCACCCGCAAAATCAAACTCGAAGATAGAGTCAATCTATTCAGCCAAGGGGCTGGCGACAAAACCCTGCTGCTAATGATCTGGATTTTTATCTTAGCAGGGGCATTCGCAAAGAGCGCCAAAGAGATGGGTGCTGTGGAATCCACTGTCAATCTAACACTTAACATTCTTCCATCTAATTTTCTGTTGCCTGGACTCTTTTTAGCGGCATGTTTCATCTCACTCTCCATCGGAACCTCTGTGGGTACCATCGCGGCACTCACCCCAGTAGCCGTAGGCATGGCGCAAGACTTGAACCTCTCAACCGCTTTGATGGTTGCCATCATCATAGGTGGCGCCTATTTAGGAGACAACCTCTCCTTCATATCCGACACCACCATCATCGCCACCAAGAGCCAAGGATGCAAGATGAGCGACAAATTCAAAGTGAATATCTTTATTGTGGCCCCAGCGGCCATCATAATGTTAATCTACTATCTTATGCTGGGCCAGGATGTTTGCGTTGTTTCTGAGGCTAAAAATGTCGAATGGATAAAGATCACCCCCTACATCGTGGTGCTGGTGACCGCGATATTAGGCATCAATGTCATGGTGGTGCTTACCATCGGACTCCTTCTTTGCGGTGCGATAGGCATCGCGACTGGTTCCTATGATTTCTTCGGATGGTTAGCCGCCATGGGCGAAGGCATCATGGGTATGAGTGAATTGATCATCGTCACCCTATTGGCAGGTGGCATGCTGGAACTAATCCGTCACAACGGAGGATTAGCCTTCCTTACAGAGAAACTTACCAAACGGGTGAAGGGGAAACGAGGATGCGAACTCTGCATCGCCCTACTTGTCGTTTTAAGCGACCTATGCACCGCGAACAACACGGTGGCAATCATTACGGTAGGCCCTATCGCCAAGAGTTTAGCGGAGAAATACGAAGTGGATCCGCGCCGTGCCGCCAGTATCTTGGATACCTTCTCCTGCTTTGCGCAAGGCATCATCCCATATGGCGCACAGATGTTGATCGCTGCGGGTTTAGCATCGCTACAACCCAATGAAATCGCCCGCTACATGTATTACCCTATCCTCGTCGGAATCATCGCATTGGTGGCGATATTGCTGAGGTATCCAAAGATGAAGACTAGCAACTAAGGCGTCCGTAGGACGCTACCTCTATAACCCCGTACATCAGAGCGCAGCGAGATGTGCGGGGTAGCCTGCCACGAAACGCGATATGCAACAAGGGATGACATGACACCAAGGTGGAAGAGCAACGGTACAGGGAGACAACCCGTATGCTGCATATACGCTCTACCCTATAGAGAGCCGCGGCCCCACTATGTATCTACGCACCCTCATCTATCACCCATGCTTGTGCTTCGCTACTCGCCATGCACGTCTGCGCTTCGCTACGACGTACATGGTTACTGAGGTATCGTCCTTCGGACGAAAAAAAAAGCGGAACGCTCTCACGTTCCGCTCTTGCTTTATAGAACCTTTCAATTACATGAATTCTTGGTATCTAACAATAGTTTGCTCACGGTCTGGACCAACTGAGACAATCTTGATAGGCACCTCAAGGTAATCCTCCAAGAAATCGATGTAGGCGTTGAACTCCTCAGGGAATTCATTCTCGCTCTTCATAGAGGTCATATCAGTCTTCCAACCATCCATCTCTTGGTAGATTGGCTCAACGGAACCCTCTGTCACATCGAATGGGAATTCGTCTGTCTCCTCGCCATTTACCTTGTAGGCAACGCACGCCTTGATCTTATCGAATCCATCCAACACATCGCTCTTCATCATGATCAACTTGGTAACACCATTGATCATCACCGCATATTTCAAAGCCACAAGGTCAATCCATCCACAACGGCGCTCACGACCTGTCACCGCACCATACTCATGACCAAGGTCACGGATGGTCTTGCCAGTCTCGTCGAACAACTCTGTTGGGAAAGGACCAGAACCTACACGAGTACAATATGCCTTGAAGATACCGAACACATCACCAATCTTGTTAGGAGCAACACCCAAACCGGTACATGCACCTGCGCAGATGGTATTGGAAGAGGTCACAAATGGATAAGAACCGAAGTCCACATCCAACATGGTACCTTGCGCACCCTCCGCCAAGATGGTCTTGCCCTCAGCGAGCAAACCGTTCAACTCATATTCGCTATCGATGAACTTGAACTCCTTCAATTTCTTCACGCCTTCCATCCAATCCTTCTCGATTGGCGCCAAGTCATACTGGAAATCGTAGTGGCTCAATATCTCTTTGTGACGAGCGATCGCCTTCGCGTATTTCTCCTCGAAATTGTTGATCAAATCACCCACACGAAGACCATTACGGCTGATCTTATCCGTGTAAGTAGGACCAATACCCTTTCCTGTGGTACCGATCTTAGAAGAACCCTTCGCAGACTCGTAAGCGGCATCCAACAAACGGTGGGTAGGCAAAATCAAGTGCGCCTTTTTAGAGATGTACAATCTGCTCTTCAAATCGTGACCAGACTTCTCCAACTCCTCCACCTCTTTCTTGAAGAGAGCAGGATCAAGCACAACACCATTACCGATTACATTCACTTTGCCACCTTGGAAAATTCCAGATGGAATGGAGCGCAACACATACTTTTGTCCTTCAAATTCAAGAGTATGTCCAGCGTTTGGTCCTCCTTGGAAACGGGTAACTACATCGTAGCTAGGCGTCAATACGTCTACCACTTTACCTTTACCTTCATCTCCCCATTGGAGACCTAACAATACGTCAACTTTCATTTGATATACATTTTATGTTACTCGAATGCGCCCATGCGCAACATATTCACTTCCTTCTCTGAGAGGAATCTCCATTGACCGCGTTTGAGGTTCTTCTTGGTCAAACCTGCGAAGTAAACTCTATCCAAACGCATTACCTTGTAGCCCAAGTGCTCGAAGATACGACGAACGATACGGTTTCTTCCGGAGTGGATCTCAATACCGATCTTTCTGTGCTCCTCATCATCCAAGAAGCTAACTTCGTCTGCCTTGATCTCGCCATCCTCCAACATGATTCCAGCCATGATCTTCTCGTAATCCTCTTGCTCAAGCGCCTTATCCAAAGTCACTTGGTAAATCTTCTTCTTATTGTACTTAGGGTGAGTCAACTTAGCAGCCAAGTCACCATCGTTAGTAAGAAGCAATACACCTGTCGTGTTTCTATCCAAACGACCTACTGGGTAGATACGCTCGTGACAAGCGTTCTTCACGATGTCCAAAACGGTCAACTTTGCGTATGGATCGTCGTTAGAAGTGACGCAATCCTTTGGTTTGTTCAACAAGAGATAAATTCTCTTATCAGGAGATACCAATTGGTCGTGGATCATCACCTTGTCGCCACGAAGAATCTTCGTACCCAACTCAGAAACGGTCACACCATTTACGGTAACCACACCAGCTTGGATCAACTCATCAGCCTCACGACGAGAACAGATTCCCGCATTGGCCAAGAACTTGTTCAAACGAATCTGCTCGTTTGGATCCTCGACAATCGAGCGATACTCGATAGGACGAGTAATGTTCTTAAATTGTCTGTTATTGTTGTTACCACCCTTCTTGAAACCGCCACGGTTGTTGTTAGGGCGTTGTTGGCCACCACGGTTGTTGAAACCGCCACGGTTGTTATTGTAACCACCACGATTGTTGTAACCGCCACCATTGTTGTTGTCATAACCGCCGCCGTTGTTGTTATAACCACCGTTATTGTTGTAGCCACCATTGTTATTGTAGCCGCCACGGTTGTTGTTGTAACCACCGCGGTTGTTGTTGTAACCACCACGGTTGTTGTTGTAACCACCGCGGTTGTTGTAGCCGCCACGGTTGTTGTTGTAACCACCGCGGTTGTTGTAGCCGCCCTCCGACTCACCATTGTTTTGGTTGTCGTTGTTGTAGCCGCGATTGTTGTTATAACCACGGTTATTATATCCACCTCCATTGTTGTCGTAGCCACCACCATTGTTATTATAGCGGTTGTTAGGACGGTATGGACGGTTATTTTGGTATTCGCTGTCGTTCTCCATGTTGAAACGAGTTGACGAATCGCCTATTCTTCTTCTTGGACGCTTTGCCGCAGGATCTGCGTTGTTGCGGATCACCCTATTTTCATTATTGAAGTTAGGATTGAAACTTTTTCTTTCTCTTGGATTTTCTCCGTCGTTGTTCTCGGCACCGTAGTTCCTCCCGGAATCTTTCTGCCACTCTTCTTCGTAAGGATACATAATTTTAAAAATTACTTATTAAAAAAAAAAAACAATTACAACTTCTATTCTAAATCGCCGGCTTAATTTTCCACGAAACATCGCCGGTTTATTTTTCATCAGTTATAAATAAAACCTATCGGCATTTCTACCCACAAGCCTCGCAAAAATACTACTTTTATTTTTACCTGACACTCTTTTTTTGTGAATTTTTCGTTAATTTCTCAAAATTTAAAATCAACCAACACAAAACCCTCAGGTAGGGACAAAAAAAAAGGAGTTGAACACCCCTCTTTTTTTTGCAAACGGTAATTAATCATTCATCAATGTTTAGTTACGTGGTTTTCTAAAAGTTATTCAATATATAGTTTTCATAAAATTCGTAAACCGAAATGAATGTTGGGATTACTTATCTCCCTCATCACACTTGCAAAGTTATCCTTAATAGCGTGTTTGACTATGTAAAATCCTCCTATTTATATGGACAATTTTTACAAAATACATGGACAATCCGCATGGATAAAATTCACAACAAACTATATATCAACACATTAAAACGCACGAACTATGAATACAACTTATCTACGACAAATAACAAAAAGCGATTGGGGACAAGTCTGAAAATGAATGATATCAACTTATAACTGATGCCTGGCACGACCACCAACGACATCTTTTTCTTCTTTATTTGCTTTAAAATGGCACGGGAAATCCCAACGGGTTCCATACCATTCTGTTCATCATGAGCCATGGTATCCACCGCCTTTTTCATCCTCTCCGTATAGGCCGATTGAGGGGATTGGGCAGCCGCCGTAAATCTCCTTGCGGCCGTGAATTCAGTCTTGGCGTCGCCTGGCAGCACGCAACAACACTGCACCCCGAATTGTTTCATCTCAATGGCCAACGTCTGCGTCAAAATCTTCACTGCGGCCTTACTAGCAGAGTAATAGCCTTGATAAGGGATCGGAATAAAACCCGCCACCGAAGAGGTAGTGATGATCTTACCCCCCTTTTGGCTCCTCATCACAGGCAGAACAGCATGCAATACATTGACCGTACCGAAGAAATTGGTCTCCATTTGAAAACGAGCCTCCTCCTCCGCAGTATCTTCGATGGAGCCAGCGATACCGTTTCCCGCGTTGCAGATCACCACATCGATCCGTCCACGCTCCGCCACAATGCGATCCACGCCCGACTGGACACTCTTCGCATCGGTCACATCCATCTGAAGCGGAATGATTTCACCCTTTGAAAGAGTATCCGTTTGAGGATCCGATAATCTACGGGAACCTGAATAGACGATATAACCACTCTTCATCAATAACTCAGCGGTAGCTTTTCCCAAGCCAGCGCTACCTCCCGTCAGGAGGACAATGTTGTTTGTTGCCATATAATTAAATCTATGGATAATTTTCAATGGAAATTAGCCCATCCTCAGCCCTTCATCTGCGGTCATAAATTAAAAAGCATCCCCTCATTACGCTTCAGTACAATGACCTCCGTATCATATTTCACCCCTTTCTTCACGGTTTCCAAGGCCAATTCCGGCGTGTTGTTGGTCTTACTGAGGTGGCAAAGGAAGATTTTTTGGAGAAATGGCTGGGCCGACTCCGCCAAGACGGCCGCAGTCTGCTGATTGTTCAAATGGCCGCCCTTACTGAGGATACGAGCCTTCAACTGAGGCGCATATGGGCCAGTTACCAACATATTTTCATCATGGTTCGCCTCTATCACCAAATAATCCGAGATGGAGATGTAATTTTTCAACTCATCTGTCACATAACCAATATCGGTCGCCAAAGTGAAGCGGACATTACCATGTTTAATGAAAAAACCATTGTTATCCTTGCTGTCATGCGGCACAAAGAAGGGGGTAATGGAGAATTGGCCCAATTGCAAAGGGACATTTCGGCTCAAGATCCGCTGATTGATAGGAGAGACCTTCTCCGTGATACCATAATTGGCATTGATGCCATCGTGGGAAGCTTGTGTCGCATAAATCGGAATATGCTGTTTTTCACTGAAATAGCCCACCGAACGCACATGATCGTAATGGTCATGTGTCACCAACACCGCCTTTACCTTCGAGACGGACAATCCTACTTGTTCCAAATGTTTGCGTATAGTACGGAAAGGGATGCCGACATCCACCAGGAAACCGCACTCCGCATCTCCGAAGTAGTAGCAATTACCACTACTTCCAGAGGCCATACTATAGAAGATAAAATCGTTCATCCGTAAAACTTGTCCAAAAACGACTGCAAAGGTAGCAAAACTAATCGGTTATCACATCCACATACTCCTGATATCTGACCATAATTTCTTCAACAAATTTATACACCTCCTCGCCACGCAGGTATCCATGGCGTACGACAGGGTCGTTAAAGAACTCCGGTTTGGACTTTAAAAGGGCAAATATCTTCACATCCTCCCACTTCTGGGGATTCTTGCCATTCTTTTCGGCCAAGGCCATCGCGTCGCGCACATGTCCCACGCCCGCATTATAGCTCGCCAAGACAAACTTTGTACGCTCACTACGGTCCTCTATGTAATTATAGATGTTATCCACCCTTTTCAAATAGTTGGCCGCCACCTTGACACTCACATCAGGATGTGTCATATCGGTGCTGTCCGCACCCAGTTTCATGGCCGTACCTGGCATCAGTTGCATCAAGCCCACGGCTCCCGCCCACGACTTTGCGTTGGGATTAAACTTTGACTCCTGATAGGCGATGGAGGCCAACAATTTCCAGTCCCAGTCAAGCTCCTTGGCATACTTACGAAAAATCTGATCATACTCCGAAATCTTTTTCTTGCTCAGATAACGGGGCCTCTCCTTCGAATTCACCAACTTGCTTTGCTCGAAATACTTATGGTAAAGGTATTTACAGGTATAATCGCTTTTCGACCCGTCAAACCACTTATTCACAGCATCTTCCAACTCCTTTGAATGTTTGCGAACAACCCAAGCCGAACGTTGCGTAAAGCTCGTTCGCATAGAGATGTCGATGTTTTTGAAGTAAGTCTTGTTCACGGAGGCGATGTTTTCGTCGGCGATCGTATAGTCGATCTCCCCTTTCGACACCTGCTCAATCAACGACTCCTCATTCTCCTCGTTGGAGACCGTCGAGATCTGGATGCCGCCACCCAACTCGTCATCCAAGTTTAGCAACCGTTTATGGTATTTGGAATTCTCCACCACCACAATCTCCTTATCGATCAGTTCGACCACATCCTTCACCTGCTCGAACTTATTCTTCCGCTTTCTCTGCACCAACACCTGATTGGAGGTAAAAGTGTGGGAGGAAAAGGCTACCTTCTCTTTCAAATCATTGGAGATTACTACTGGATAGGCGATTAAATCCACATCCTTCGCCTCAAGCATCTGGATCATACCCGGCTCATCCTTTGCCGTCACCACCTCCAACTCCACGCCCAACGACTGGGCGAAGCGCTGCGCCAACTCATATTCAAAGCCCATCTCCTCCCCTTTGTAGTCGAAATAGGAGGTCGATCGGGATAGCGTCACGACACGCAACTTGCCCGCCTCCTCGATTCGTTCCAAATCGGAGAGGTTCTCGCCATTATCGTTTCTGCCTATGCAAGCCAGAAGCGCAGGCACCAAGAACAATATGAATAGGTGTCGCTTCATCATATATATACTTTTGTCCACAATGAGAGAGCATCTACAGGCGGTCATTGGCGTCAAAACACGTCACGTCATACCTCATATACATAGATCTCTTCACACAATATTCGTGCTTTTCATGTGCGACTTATATTTTCATATTATAACAAAGTTAACAAATATTTTTAAATAATAAACTATCTTTGCATAGTAAATATTAACGTCGTGACGATATCAGAGGCAAAAAAACTATTAATCAGCGAAAAGCATTATGTACTTTTCCGATTACCAAACGAGAAAGCAGCACGTCTCGTTGCAGCCAACCATATCCATGCCTACGACACACTTCCTTCCGACTGGTCGCAACTCAGAAACAGCTTCGTTTTCGCCCCTTTCTCCACCGAGAGAGAGCGTTTTTTAGCGATTCCATCGGAGAAATCTCATCTAATTGAAATAGAGAGAAAGCCGCAGGAACCCAAGGAGTCTCTCCCGACTGAGAGCACCCCTTCAGGCGAGTACACCCAAGCATTCGAGGCCTTTTCCGCCGCCATACGGAGACAAAAGTTTCAAAAACTGGTACTCTCCCGTTCATGCGACATAGCCATACCGACACAAAACCCTGTCGACCTGTTCGAGAAGGCAGCCCTCGCCTATCCCAACGCAATGGTTTACCTTTTCCATACGCCTTTGACAGGCCACTGGTTAGGCGTCTCACCCGAACTGCTCATCGCTGGTGACGACATACAGTTACGCACCATCGCCTTGGCAGGTACCCAACGCAACAACGGAGGCACCATCCCCCTTGAGAATTGGGGCGAAAAGGAGCGTTTGGAACAACGCATCGTGGCCGACTACATCCGAGATCGCATCGCAGGATTCGGCACTTGCAAGGATGAATGGGGCCCTTACAGCATCAATGCGGGCCACCTCTCCCACCTTCGGACAGATTTCTATTTTCAAGTGGACGAGTCGCGGCGAGCGGATTTTATCTCCGCCATCCACCCGACACCTGCGGTCTGCGGACTACCCAAAGAGGAATCCATCGCCTTCATCCAACAACATGAGGGGTATGATAGAAGTTATTACGCTGGCTTTTTGGGTATGGTGGAGGACTCCTCCCAAATGGAACTCTATGTCAACCTCCGCTGTATGCGCTTCGATGAAAAGAGCGCTACACTCTATGCGGGTGGAGGAATTTTATCGACCTCCGACCTCGCATCCGAATGGATAGAGACGGAGGAGAAGATGAACACACTGAAACGAATCCTATTCTAATAGATATGTATTCCACCAAAGAGAACATTAGGCAACTGACCTCCTTGATGGTCGCACATGGTGTGACGGAGGTGGTAATCTCACCAGGTTCCCGCAACATGCCTTTAGCGGAGACCTTCGCCCACTGCGAAAAGATGCATTGCCACCCCATTACCGACGAACGAAGCGCAGGTTTCTATGCGTTGGGACTTGCCCAACAGATCGAATCGCCCGTCGCAGTCTGTGTCACATCGGGTTCCGCACTTCTGAACTTGGCCTCCGCAGTTTCGGAAGCCTACTACCAACAGCTTCCGCTACTCGTCATTTCCGCCGATCGTCCCGAGGCGTGGATCGGGCAGTTGGACGGCCAGACAATTCCACAAATGGGTTCTTTCGGAAGTCTCATCAAATCGAGCGTCTGCCTAAACGAGCCTAACAACGACACCGACCGCTGGCACAACAATAGAATGATCAACGAAGCCTTGTTGGCGCTTCAACTTCATCACCCGGGTCCTGTTCACATTAATGTTCCCATTACGGAGCCCTTCTTCGACTGTTCCGCCGAGGAACTACCCCAAGAGCGCACCATCCAGTGCATGACGGGCAACGAAACAGCACTTTTTGAAGCATGGAGAGCCGCTCATTCGCCAATGATCATCGTCGGACAGCTATCCCCCAAATCAGCCAAGGAGATCGAACCTCTTTTGGAACGGATAGGCGTTCCGGTACTTTGCGAGTCGCTCTCGAATCTGCACACATCCACAGCCATCCATCTTTTCGACCTCACACTTGTGGCGAAAAAGGATCTCTCCCACCTCGTTTCGGACTTGGTCATTTATTTAGGAGGTCATATTGTTTCGAAACGGTTGAAGCGATGGCTACGAAGCCAGCCGCCCAAGAATCTCTGGCGGATATCCCCAGAAGGAGCTGTCCAAGACACATTCCAAGCGCTTACCCATGTCATCAAGGCAACTCCCCTCCATTTTTTAACCTCCTTAGAATCGCATATCCAAGGTGATCATCGCACTTATCTCGATATATGGCATTCTGAAGAGGATTCGGTGCGACGAAAATTAAGTTGTCCGAAGGCATACGCCGCACTGAGCGTCGCCTACAAATTTTGCGAAGAGATACCGCAAGGATCCACATTGGTCTTGGCCAATAGCTCCTCCGTCCGATATGCGCAATTGGTCAGAACCCAACCGCACATCGACACCTATTGCAACCGGGGTGTCAATGGCATCGACGGTTCGCTCTCGTCCGCTGTAGGCATCGCGGCGGCCGACACAAGCCGTCCTGTCTATCTACTGATCGGCGATCTCAGCTTCTTCTACGACATGAATGGCCTCTGGAACACCCATTTGCCACAGAACCTACACATTCTATTGATAAACAATGGTGGCGGCGAGATCTTTAGAACGCTCCCTGGTCTGCCCGACAATACATCGACAAGAACCTTTGTCATGGCATCACATGCCGCTACCGCCAAGGGTTGGGTGGAATCCATGCAGTGTCGCTACATGGCGGTGAAAAGCGAAGAAGAGTACCAACAGAATTTGAGTCAATTCATTCAATATCAAGGAGATCACCCTATCGTAATGGAGGTGTTCACTGATCCGATCCAAGATGAGGAGGTGCAAAAGAGCCTCTATTGTCAATTTGAATAATTAGCATAATAATAAATACTACAAATATGGAGAAAAGAAATTGGGAAACCATCAAAGAGTACAAAGAGATACTCTTCGACTTCTACAACGGCATCGCCCGTATCACCATCAACCGCCCGCGCTACCGCAATGCCTTCACCCCCACCACCACGGCGGAGATGAGCGACGCGCTTGTTATCTGCCGTGAAAGACAAGACATCAGCGTAGTGGTCTTCACAGGCGCCGGCGACATGGCATTCTGCAGCGGTGGAGATATGCACGTCAAGGGACGAGGTGGTTACATTGACGAGGGTGGCGTACCGCGCCTCTCCGTATTGGATGTGCAGAAGCAGATCCGTTCCCTTCCTAAACCAGTCATCGCGGCGGTCAACGGTTACGCCATCGGTGGCGGACATGTCTTGCATGTGGTTTGCGACCTAACCATCGCTTCCGAGAATGCGAAGTTCGGCCAGACAGGACCGAAGGTTGGTAGTTTCGACGCCGGATTCGGCTCCTCTTACTTAGCTAGCATCGTAGGTCAAAAGAAGGCTCGCGAAATATGGTTCCTTTGCCGCCAATACACGGCACAAGAGGCATTGGAGATGGGCTTGATCAACAAGGTGGTTCCTTTCGACCAATTGGAGGATGAATACGTAGCCTGGTCGGAGAAGATGATGGAACACTCTCCTCTTGCGCTCCGTATGATCAAACGAGGTTTGAACGCCGAGCTCGATGGACAGACCGGTATCCAAGAGTTCGCGGGCGACATGACCATGCTCTACTACTGCCTCGACGAGGCGCAAGAGGGCGGAAAAGCCTTTTTGGAGAAGCGGAAACCTAATTTTAAGGACTATCCAAAATTCCCTTAATATCCACAGATCATGTACCACGCAACCATCATTCCGAAAAAGCTGCTCTTCAAACAACCAGCCGGCACTTCTCGTGGCGTCTATACCGATCATCAGGTTTGGTATATCCGTTTGACCAACGACGATATGCCTGGCAAAACCGGATGGGGAGAGTGTGCGCCTCTGGTCCAGCTAAGTTGCGACGACATGCCTGATTATGAGCAGATTCTGCAAAGATTCTGCGATCAATTCAATGGAACAATCGACTACGAGGGACTCCAAGATTATCCCTCTATGCTATTCGGATTCGAAACTGCATTAAGGGATCTACATAGTCAAGACGGCACCCTTTGGGAGAGCGATTTCGCACGGGGCAAAGCAGGCATCACCATCAACGGGCTGATCTGGATGGGCACCTTCGAGGAGATGTCTACCCGCATCGAAGAGAAGTTGAAAGCGGGCTTCTCGTGCATCAAATTGAAGATCGGCGCCATCGGATTCGAAGATGAGATAGCTTTGCTAAAAAAGATACGAGGCAGATTCTCCCCAGAGAGCATCACGCTGCGTGTGGACGCCAACGGCGGATTCAAACCGGCCGACGCCATGGAGAAACTGGATCGTTTGGCCCAACTGGACATTCACTCCATCGAGCAGCCCATTATGGCAGGACAATGGGAAGAGATGGCTCGTCTGTGCGCCCAAACGCCCCTTCCCATCGCCTTGGACGAGGAGTTGATCGGCATCAACGACCGCATGCGTAAAATCGAGCTGCTGAATAGCATACACCCCCAATACATCATCCTCAAGCCCACCTTGCATGGAGCGATCCGGGGATCGGAGGAGTGGATCGAATTGGCCCAAGAACGAAATATCGGCTACTGGATCACCTCCGCTTTGGAATCAAACATCGGTCTGAACGCCATTGCCCAATGGGCGGCGACTTTAAAGATTGAAATGCCACAAGGTTTGGGTACGGGAGGACTCTACACCAACAACGTGGAGAGCGATTTGCGGATTATCGGAGAAAAATTGTGGAAAGTAAAGAATTGACACAGAATCGATTATCCATCCATTCGAACGCAAACGACACGTTTTTTTTACGAATATACAGTGAAATAGTGTATCTTTGATCTTCGTTTAGAAAGTAATGAATAAAATAATATGTTAGCACTAGTAACAGGAGCCAGTTCTGGAATTGGCGAGCAATACGCCACCGAATTGGCGAGATTGGGACATAATTTAATTATCGTCAGTAACCAAGAAAAGGAGATCGCGCAAGTGGCCGACCGTCTTTCAGCACAGTACCACGTCGAAGTGGAACCTATCTTCATGGATTTGGCCAGAAACGAGGCGGCCGACGAACTATTCGCCCACTGCCAAGCATCGGGAAAAAAGGTGGAGATATTGGTCAACAACGCAGGCGTTTTCTTCTTCAACGAATTCACCAAAACTGATATGCGCCGCATCGAATTGATGCTCCAATTGCACATCAATACCGTCAGCAAAATGTGTCGTCTCTTCGGCGAGGCAATGAAACAAAACGGAGGTGGATACATTCTCAACATGTCCTCCCTTTCGGCTTGGATGATGTTCCCAGGCATCTCAGTTTACGAGTCGTCCAAAGCCTACATCCTCTCCTTCTCCGTGGCGTTATCCTACGAGTTGGAGAAATACAATGTGGGCGTTACCGCCATTTGTCCAGGTGCCGTCGATACAGGACTATACAACCTCAGCATGAACCTCAGAAAGTTGGCTGTCAGAATCGGCGTCTCCATTCCGCCTGAGAAATTGGCGAAAAAAGCTATCGCAAAGATGTTCAAGAAGAAACGTAAATACATTCCGGGAGCGATCAATTACCTCTTCTTGCCATTCTGCAAACACCTTCCAGACTTCATTATCTCTTTGATAATGAAAAAGATAGAGTGTTTCCAAAAATAAATTTAAAAATATAGGTAAAAAATGTCCTTAAAATTTGGTGGAAATAAGTAAAAGCACTACTTTTGCATCGTCAAAACAAAAGGACAATGACTCAGTAGCTCAGCTGGTAGAGCAACAGACTCTTAATCTGTGGGTCCAGGGTTCGATCCCCTGCTGGGTCACCAATCGACGGAGAACTCGAAAACAAAAAAGTCATTAGACTTGGAGAGATGTCAGAGTGGTCGAATGAGCCGGTCTTGAAAACCGGTGTACTCGTAAGGGTACCGGGGGTTCGAATCCCTCTCTCTCCGCTGAAAGCACAACGTATCAGTACAACTGATGCGTTTTTTTTGTGTTTATACCCATCAAAAGGGAAACTGAAACAGGTATTTACGCCTAAGTATAGAACCTAACTAATCAGTCGTCACCAAGTCTATAACCATTTCGCATAAGATTTACGCCACTCAGCGAACTTGGCAATACCCTCCTCGATTCCAACATTCGGTTTATAGCCAAAATCCCGCTCCAAAGCCGTTGTGTCGGCGTAGGTTTGATAGACGTCGCCAGGTTGCATCGGAAGATAGATTTTTTTCGCCTCCCGTCCAAAGGCTCGTTCCATCTCGGAGATGAAATCCATAAGATGGACCGGATGAGAACAGCCAATGTTGTAGATTTTGTGCCTTCTGCCGTCACCTTGTGGAGCAGGCGCTTTGCCTATCACCCGAACGATTCCCTCCACAATGTCATCCACATAGGTAAAATCCCGATAGAGATCGCCATTATTGAACACCTTGATCTCCTTGCCGTCAAGAATAGCATCGGCGAAGAGCATAGGAGCCATATCAGGTCTGCCCCAAGGACCATATACAGTAAAGAAACGAAGTCCTGTAGCGGCCATACCATAAAGTTTCGTATAGCAACTAGCCATCAGTTCATCCGCCTTTTTCGTGGCGGCATAGAGGCTCTCGGGCATATCCACCCGATCCTCTTCTTCGAACGGTATTTTACTGTTCCCGCCATAGACGCTGCTGGACGAAGCATAGACGAGGTGTCGTATATTATGGTGCCTGCAACACTCCAAAAGGTTGGCGAAACCGACCAAATTGCTGTCGATATAGGCAAACGGATTCTCGGAGGAGTATCTAACTCCTCCTTGTGCCGCCAAATTGACAACAACGTCAAAATCGTTATTCTCAAAAAGTAAGGCAACGCCTCCCTGTCATGCAGATCCATGCGCACAAAGGAGAAGGTTGGATAGCGTTCACTAGTCGCTTGATGATTTTTAGGTAGATGATGGACGGATAGGCCCAATTCGGACAATCTCGCCTCTTTCAACGAGACGGAGTAGTATTCATTGAGGTTGTCCAGACCGACCACCTCGTTTTCCATCTCCAACAAACGTTTGGTGAGGTGGAAACCAATGAATCCAGCTGCTCCAGTGACCAATACCCGCATATCCGTTTTTTCTTCAAAGATACACAAAAGGATGAAAATGTCAACCGCTATTCTATAAAACAATAGTAGCCACAGCCACTAATCGTGACTGTATAAAAAAAAACCGACCCAATGGATCGGTTTTCTTGCCCAAAGCTATTGATGAATTACCCTTTCACTAAATCAAACTCACCCAACATACGCTTCACCTCCTCTTTCGAATTGAACATAATCACGTCAAGGATAGAGAGGTTCTCGATGAAGGCGTTATCAAACTGCTTATAGGTGATGTCACGCGTCTTGAGGAACTGAAGTTCCAAGCCACGGCTCTTAAACTCCTCGAAATTGTAAAGTTCCATACCACCAATCGCATTGACATAGGTATCGGCACCCAATCGCTCGCAGAAATCATAAATACGGTATTCACGCTTCAAAAGCGCATTTCCCTCCAAAGATGAGGACTTCACAAACTTTGTGTTCATATCCAAATAATCAGCGATCAACTGAATCGAATTGGCTAAGAAATCTGCCAAGTTATTATTCTGGCAAGAGAAAATCTCCTTCATCAAGCGATAACCCTCTTCAAAATTAGGACTCTTGCGATAAGAACACTCAATGCCACGAAGTTGCTTGTCGAAATCCATCTCCTTGATGAATGTCTCATTGATCAGCTTGTTTTGGCTCGCCTTATCCAAAGAGAGGTTGCAATAGATAGGTTCCGCACCATTCAAAATACGGTTACGGTTGATCCAACCTCCCTTGATATAGTTGTAATCATCACAAATAATGAAAATATCAGCATTGTTAATCAATTGCCAATATCCGATGTACGGAATAAAATAGGGTTGATTTCCAGAAAGTATCATACTATTAGAAATTTGAAATATATCTTCGATAAATAATTCACAACAAAATTAAACAATAATGACGAATTCAGTGCTATAAAGTGTAAAAAAATTATACTAAACCCAAAACATCCGTCAAAAAAGTCAAGGATTCTTCCTTAAAATGGTTCCATTTTTCTCCAACACCCGGTGCGACACACAACAATTCAGCCTTCTCTTGCCACTGAGAAGGCGTAACCATACGATCTTCCAACCCAAACTTCGCGAGCAAAGACTCCAGACGATTGATGCCACGCATCTCGTTGATACAGACCAAAAATGGTTTATCGAAAATAATGGAAAATACACAAGCGTGGAAACTATCCGTCACCACCGCACGAGCCGAACGGAAAGCATTGAGCCACTCCTCTACCGGAGGTTGAATACGATCATCAATAGAGGTACTCTCGCTCTCCACCTCACCATTCACTTTAAAGGCCCGCCACTGGAAAAGTTCGGCAATGGCGCCAACCATATGTAGCTTATCCACGTCAATGTCCAAAAAATAGTGGAATAATTCCCCCTCATGCAATTTCACCGAAGCTCGATCAATCAATGAGAGGTAATCGTCACGGTCCAATAGTAAGGTAGGATCCAACACACAAGAAGCATTCACTCCCCAATCGGCACATATTTCCACACCGGAATCTTCCCGCACAGAGACAGCATCGAACCTGCGTAAAGAGGTTGCGCAACGCATTCGTTCCGCTTCGGAATACTCCGAAACATCGTCTTTCCCAAAGGATGCGGCATACGCGACACGCTTTACACGCCATCCTTCCGTAAAATCAAGAAAGGCATGCTCGATCGTTCCCCAAAAAGGATAAATACGGCGCCAAACCTGGTCACTTCCCACAACCAAAATATCGTAGTCGTCGGCAGACAACTCCTCCACCCGATTCACAAAACGACAATGGATATATTGAGTGATAAAACGGTTGGTATTGCGGCAGATTTTTGCATCCACACGCATCTTTCTCCACCAAGCCATCGAGAGTTCGTCCTTTTTTCCACAGCACTTCTCGGCCACACGCTTCAGTGTCACATAGAGCAACGACAATGGCGAAGCGCCACTATGAAGCGGCTTATTCAGCAATTCGACACGATGCCCCGAACGCTCCAATATGGTCTGCAAGGCGTAGGCCTGCAAAATACCGCCATAATTGGTGTGTAACGGAAGCGTGACAATACAAATCTTCATATATTGAACGAATTCTCAAAACATTCGAACCAGGATAGACAACACCAAAGTGCCATTGGCTATTCTTTATGAGGAAGCCACAAGAGACACTGCATATGAAGGCGCAAGGCGATCTGTTTGAAAATAGTGAACCCCAAGTTACGCTGTGGCAACTGGTGGGTGATTCCCTCCACTAACATCCGCTTTTCGGCGGGAGAGAAATTTTTAAAGAGATTGCGACGGACAGCATGCCAGCCCATAGCGAAAAGCATACGGCCCAATGTAAGAGACTTCACCTTCAAGTCGCGTTCAGGAAGAATCGATTGATAGATGAAGAAGATATTGTTGATCTCTTGCCGCAGAATATTCTTGACATCCTCTGAATTACAGATGCTCTTGCCATTCGAACGAAGGTAGTGGTAAAGCGAACGAGGAATAAAGGAGACCTGTTTGCAACGCTTCATAAGTTGGCAGGTGATCACATAATCCTCCCACATATTATTGGTCGGGAAAGTGAAATCCTGATCGAATAGCGAACGCCTCACCATTCGGCACCAGACATAGGCCGGCATCTCGAAGGCAAGAAGGCTCTCATAATGCTCGTTGTAGGGTTTGGGAGGTAGGATGATCTCTTTGGTATGGTCGTCGTACTCCTCCACCCAATTGCAACAGACCATATCGGCACCATCGGAAATCGCCTTGTTGTAAAGCAACTCCACCATATCGGGCTCTACCCAATCGTCGGAATCGACATGTAGGATAAATTCACCCTTCGCGTTCTCCACACCCGTTTTACGCGCTTGAGGAAGTCCCTCATTCCGCTCTTTTCGGATAATGGTGGCTGAGATGGACGGGTATTCTCCCAATAAACGCTCCAAAATGGCAACAGAGCCATCCTTCGTGCAATCATCCACAAAGATATACTCCATATCTTTGAACGTTTGCCCGAACAAAGAGCGAACACACCGCTCTATGTATTTCTCCACGTTATAAATTGGAACAACCACTGATACTTTAGGATCAACCCTATCCATACTCCTATAATTTGGCTACAAATATAGTAATAAAACCCATATTTGTCATGCTCTTCCCAACATTTCCGCCAAACGTCGTAAAATCGCCATCTTACAACGATCGCAAAGCATCAAAAACTTGGCCAACGGGAAGAGTTTGGGAGCCCGCAATGTGAGGGCTAACGCCACCCACTGCATACGCTTAAAGTCGCGACGGGAGAGATAAAGCGGATTGACCTCCCGATATAGTTCGACCAATTCATTGGCTGTGGTTCCCTCCGTGAAGAAGGCACGCTCCTTGGTCATGATTTTCAATTCATCAAGTTGAGACGGATCCTTGACTACATCCTTCAAATGCGCCACCACCCAACACTGGGAATCGAGTGTCTTTCGATTGCCGCGGCGCACCAAAGAGTTGGTATTGGTGGAGAAATCGTAGTGGTAAAGCGCGCGGTCCACATAGGCCACCTTCACCTCATGCGAACAGACCAAAACATTGAAATAGAGATCCTCCCAAATGGTCAAATCCTTAGGGAAACGGATATTGTGCTCCGTGTAGACCGATCGTCTCAACAATTTATTCCAGCAACTACCATGCAGACGATGCAAAAGATCATCCAACACCACTTCATGCGACAAAGCGGTGGGCTGCTGTTTTTGGAGAAACTGCCGTTCACGGTACTGTAAGTAATAATCGGAGAATACCACATCGGCTCCTTCGCTTACCGCCTTCTCATAGAGCGCCGAGAGGAAATCGGGCTCCACCCAATCGTCAGGATCAACGTGGATGGAATATTCACCCCTCGCCTCATCGATGCCTCGATTGCGGGCTCTGCAGACACCACCATTCGGCTGATGAATCACATGTACACGGCTATCTTTTGCGGCATACTCATCACAAATGGCACCACTTTGGTCGGTACTGCCATCATCCACCAAAATCAACTCGAAATCGGTATGGCGCTGATTCAATACAGAATCGATGCACCGACGGATATAACTCTCCGCCTGATATACCGGGCAAATTACTGAAATCTGAGGTGTAGTACTCATTCTTTATCTTTAAAACATTAATCATTAAAACGGTAAATCCACCCTCCCAAACGGGTAGCAATCAGACGACATTTTAAATCAAGTATCAAAGGTAGTGGAAACCCGTGTCTTTTTAGATCTGCCATCGCCTTTTTGAGAACAGGACTGCTTTTATAGGTCAATGCCAAAGAGAGTCGACACATGTCGTACTTCCGCCTCACGCGCCTAATCGTCTCCTCTTTATCCGAATCCGACATCCCCTTCAGACGCATTACGGTATGGATGAGGACATCTTCGTAAGCGTCATTCTTCAACATTTCACGTTCCAGACCGACATAGGCGCCACGGCTATGAGAAGAGGCTCTGGTCAATACATGATAGAGCTCTTCGGGGAGAGTAAGACATCGATAACGGTGGAGCATCGGCAACATCAACTGCCAATTTTGTCCAGCCTCCCTGTTGGTATATATCTCCATATCGGTCACCTCACGCAAGGCTTCCACATCAACCATATAAGCACCTGGGTAAAAATAGTAATCGTTCAGATGGAGCAGACAATCCTCAAAAAGCGACGTTGCCTCCTTATAGGGACGACCAACGCCCACCACCGTGAGCGGCTTGAGTTCAGGATCGCTTACCAAAACCTCTCTTGTACGCACCATACGAAAGGGAACACCCTCATTTTCAAGGGCGGTGACCATCTTCTCAATGGCAAGATTCGAGGCGTAATAGTCATCAGAATCGGGCCAAGCGAGGTAGTCACCATGAATTAACTTCAGTCCATTGTTGATAGCCACCGATTGACCTTGGTTGGGTTGCGAAACCAACTGAAGGGAGTAACCTCTCGCGGCGAACCGATCGATGTAGGAAGAGACCACCTCACGACTATTATCGGACGAACCGTCATCCACTACCACCATCTCAATGGCGGGATAGCTCTGAGCGAGGACCGAATCGAGAAGTCTATGGATGTAACCACCTGTATTGAAGCAGGGAGTCAACAACGAGACCAATTTAGGAGACATATTTCTTTATTTTAGAGAGAAGCGACATCCGTTCTTGATGGTCAAATAGATAGAAGAACGTAGCGTTGCTAATGAACAATACGGAAAGGATCCCAACAAATGCCAATCGTACCCATGAAGGACCCATACTATATTGAAGGTAACGTACGACAAGATAGGTACCCACCCCCACTAAAACACTCTTAAAGAGGACTTGATAGAGAAATGTCTTCACGTGGAAAGATGGCATCAACAACCGCAATGTCCAGATATTAGAGATCATTCCGAGACTGACAGCGGCCACATTGTAAAGGTAAGCCACTTCGGGAGGAAACCCTTGTCTGAAAAGAAGAAGAGAGACAGGGATCACCAAGAGATAGAGCGTACCATTGATGATACTTGGGCGCCAGATATTACCATTGGCATGAATGGCGCTGACCACCACACCGGAGAGGTTGGCGAAGAGGTTGAAAAGCAATGTGAGCTGACAAAATTCAACGGCATGAGGCGGGACTTGCACCAACCACTTGGAGAGGAGAAAATCCATCTCGGAAAAGACTGGTATGGTCACCAACAACAGCAACATGGTGGTATAGACCGCCGCCTTTCCGACCAAATGTTCCACCATGGCGTAGTCAGCCGACGCATACGACTTCACAATCTGCGGACGAAAGGCGGAGAGGACATTACTGGCGAAAGACATCACAGCGTTTTGGACACTGGCGGCAATCGAAGCCGCAGAGACCATCACCACCCCGAAAAAAATCTCCAAGATCACCAAAACACCCTGCGTACGGGCAACCACACTGGCATTTCCATAGAGATCCCACCCTGAAAAGGCGAGCATTTTTCCCACATATTCTCCCCGAAAGGAGAGTCTCATTCGGCAATGGCCCAAACGAATTCGGCAATAAAACACATAGGCAATAAACACCAAAAGCGAGATGAGCAACAAGAGAAATCCGTAGAAAATCAGTTTGTCGAAGAGAACCACCTTCAACAAGAAAAGGATTAAAAATTTAAGCATCACCGCAACAATCTCCACGGTAGCGAAGACATTCATCTTCTCGTATGCCATCACCGAAGCGGTGAAGGGGACTTGCAGGATGGCCAATATGGAGATGAGGATAGTGAGTTGAAACAAGACATTGGCGGCATAGAGTCGATCCGCCGAAATCACCAGATGGTAGTTAAGGAACCAAACGCCCACCGTCTCCGCCATAAGGAGGAAGATGACCGCAATGAGAAGATGGATCGACCAAGCGGAGGTAAAAACCTCTTGCAAACGCACGGGATCGCCTTTGCCTAATTCATAGGCAATGAAACGGGAGGTGGCGCTGCTCATTGAGGCCGTCACGAAAGAGAGCAATGAAACGACACCAGCCACCGTTCCGAAAAGGCCATAATCCTCCAACCCTAACACATCCAACACCAGTCGTGTGGTATAGATGGAGATTACCATCACCACCAACATCCTGATGTATAGGAAGATGGCGTTACGGAAAATGTGATTCATTTTATAGGGAAGATATGCGCGGGTTACTCGAAGGAATAAAGCCATAAAAACATAGAGACGCAAAAATTTGCGTCTCTACATCATTCATATTACTCGTAATACCCGTATTTGCTCTTGTAATAACCGTATTTATATCCGTAGTGTCCGACTGCTTCTGTTCCATTCAGCACAATAGCAAGTCGTTCAAAGCGTTTGTCGGTATAATACTTCTCAATATCTGGAAGAATGCTCTTCTCCAAGAGGTTAGCCCTCACAACGAAGAGCGTCAAATCAGCGACTTTCTTGATGATATCCGCATCCGTCACAATCTCAACCGGTGGACAGTCAATGAAGATGTAATCATACTCTTTGCGGAGTTCATCGATGAGTTGGTTCAAACGATCAGAGGTCAACAACTCCGCAGGATTTGGCGGCAGTTTGCCAGCAGACAAAAGATCCAATGAGTCGTAATGGTTGAGCAACTTATGGAAATCCTTCTCAGTACCACTCAAATAATCGACAACACCCTTGTTCTTCGGACAATCAAAGGTCTTGGAGAGCGTCTCCTTACGGAGGTCTAAGTCGATCGCCACCACTCGCTTGCCGTTGATGGCAAATGAGTACGCCAAGTTACTGGATATAAAGGTCTTTCCACTATTCACATTGGCGGAGGTAATCATAATGGTGGTGGCACCACCATCCTTACACATGAACTCCGTATTGGTACGGATCACACGGAAGGCCTCGTTGATGATATCACGACTCTGCGCCTTCACAACCAACTCCACAGGAGCGTTGGTATCCTCCTTACGCATAAAGGAGAAGAAGTTGAGTCTGTTCTTTTGAGAATACAATGGAATCTCACCCATATAAGGAATGGAAAGCACCTCCAAATCCTTGCGTCCGCGGATTCTGGTATTCATCAACTCCTTGACATACAAGGCGGCGAACGGAATCACCAAACCCAAAAGTATCGCCAAAATGATCACATTGCGATTGTTCGGAGAGAAAGGCGCATCACCGCCACCATACTCTGGCTCCATAATGACACGGTTATCATAAGCGGTAAAGGCCTGTGTCATCTCAAACTCCTCTTTCTTCTGCAAAAGGAAGAGGTAGAGTCCCTCCTTCACCTTCTGTTGTCTCTCCGCGGAAAGGAGGTGACCAGCTTGCTTAGGGTTGGAACTGATACGGGAGTTTATCTCGTGCTTGTTAGACTCGTAGGAATCCAAATGCAACTGCAAAGCGGAGATATAATTCTCAACGGAACTGACAATTGCGCCTCGCATAGCGTTCAACTGGTTATCGAGATCCTTCACCAAGAGGTTATCCTCGCTACTGCTCTCCACCAAACGGCCGCGTTGAAGCGTCAATTTATTGTACTCGGCGATTTGAGATTGAATGCTTGACTCGGTGATTCCCACATTGGCAGGCAACAACTTATCCTTGCTGTTGCGAAGATAGTTCAACAAGAAACGGGCAACAGACAATTCGTTGTTGGATTGTTGCAACTTACGCTCGTTCTCTCCTGCCATCGTCAAATCGTATGTGGCGGTAGCGCGGATATCGGGAATACGCTGAGTGCTCTTATAGGTAGCGATCTCGCTATCGACATCGTTCAAATCCTCCTCAATCAATTTCAGACGTTGGGTGATGAAATCCACCGTGCTGAGGGTGATCTCATTCTTGTCCATCATCCAAAACTCGTTATAGACATTGATGACCATCTTCAAAGCGTCAATGGCGCGTTCACGGCTCTGATCGGTAAAGGTCAAATCAAAGACAGTACCCATCTTATCACGGAGCGCCACGTTCAATTTACCTTGGAATTCTCCAATGGCGGCATACGAACTAATGTGGTTCACATAGATTGGTTCGTTCATCTCCTCTCCCTTGTAGAAACTGTTACGGAGAAGCGCCAACTTTCCAAACGGAGAATCGATTGTATCACCCATGGAGAGGGTAAACTCTCCCTCCACTGGCTCATTCTCCACTACAAAATCGGAGAGGCGCACAACACCACCCTCCTCCATTTTCGCCACCAAGGAGCACTTGCCTTGGTTCACATTATCAATGAATGAAATGGTGAAAGGCAAAGTAGAACCATAGAGTAATTCGTCACGGAAGGTTCCCTTGACCGTGTACTTATCGTTCAAATGGAGACGTTGGATCACCGTATGGGTGACATCCGGCGTCTGGAAAGTCATAATCACATTGGAGGTGTTGACATTCATCTGCGCGATACCGATATCAGTGACAGACATCGCCATACCACCCATCATGCTCATGGTGGAGGCATCCAACTTCAACAACAAGGAAGAGGTGCACTTGTAAAGCGGCGAGGTGGTCAGAATATGGTAAACTCCTGCGGATAAGCAGAGGAAAACCGATAACAGGATCCACTTCCACTTGGAAATATAGATACTAAAAATGTCCTGCAAAAGAATATCATCTTTCGGACGTTGGATATTGTTATTTCTTGTAGTATTCGCGTTATTCATCTAAATTCAATTAAATAAGTTCTACCAATGGCATCGACTATTTACTTTTTCTTTACCGTTAAATTGGTGACCAATACCGCCACTGACGTAGCGGCAGAGGCAATGGATACCCAGAATCCCGCGGAACGGACCGTATTACCATTGACAGATGATTCTCTCGCTCTTTTAGAGGTTGGCGCCACATAGATGACGTCGCCTTGCTGCAAATAGTATGCTTGTGAGCCGTAGATGCTACTAGCCTTGGTCAAATCCAATTTGAACACCTGGTCACCATCGACAGTGTGTCGGATCAAAGTGACATCCTTACGTTGGCCATTGATGGTCAAGTCGCCCGCCATACCGAGCGCATCGAAGAAAGAAAAATGGTCGCGGTCGATTCTAAAACGGCCTGGACGTACCACCTCACCCAAAACAGAAACACCCAAATTCATATATTCCACAGAGACCACAGGGTCCTTGATCTGATTGCTTTCGATCAGTTTCTGCTTCACCAAATCCACCACTTCAAGGCGTTTCAAGCCACCCACTTTGAGTTTGCCCAAGATAGGGAAATCGATCTCACCCTGCTCATCAACGGTGTAACCCATCACATTGTTGGCCGAAGTATAACTTCCCGCCACGAAACCAGAGGAACTATAAGATTCAACGCCACCTATACGGTTGGTGAAATAAGGCAAGTTGAACATAGCGGAAATCTGGGGATCCCGACATGAGACAATGATGAAGATTTGATCCTCGGGTTTCAAGGTGATATTCTCCTCGTAAGCAGTTTTCAACTTCATCATATTCTCCGTATCTTGGATATACACAATCTTCTTTTGCGTATTACAAGAGGAGAAAAGCGCCACCATCATCAGGAGGACAAAATACAATTTTCCGTAAATGAGTTTATTCATAATATACATCATATAAGACTTCTAGTCAGGATTCACCGTTCAAATAAACAACAAACTTTCAGACTTAATTTACAAATGCAAAAATACAAAATAATTTGGTTTTGGAAATAATTTTCCCGAAAATCGAAATAGCCTATTTACAATAGATATGCGGCACACTTATCCTTGATCTTTGCGGGTAACATCTCCACCAGTTCGCTCATTTCCCGCTTCAAGAGGATTCGGGAGAGCAAGAAGTAACAGAAGATACCCATGATAATATCGATAATCAACTGCAACCACATAACCTCAATCCCCGAGAAAAGGTTGAATCCCATGATCAACGCCCACATGGACATGCCCACCATGAAAATAGGAAGGATATCCCGCATCTGCTTGAAAAATCCCACCTTGATCAAGACGCCCGTATAGTAGGTGTTGATCACCAATGCCAACACCGAGGAGACGATACCACTGGCCATCATCCATATAATACCGTGGGGAATGGCTATTGCCATCACAACTACACCCAACACCTTTTTGATGATCTCCAAACGAAGGAAAAGGTCGCTACGCCCCTTCACCACCAACAGATCCAAATTAATGGCATGGACCGGATAGAACATCAAATAGAAGCAAGCCAACTGTAACAGAATAATGCACCCCTCCCACTTTTCGCTCAACAGAGTGATGACGAAGGGACGAGCTGCTGCCGAAAGGCCCAACATCAAAGGGAATACCAAAAATGCGGAGAGCCGAAGCAATTTCCGATAACTGTGCGACAATCGCTCATCATCGTTCTGGATGGTGCTTAATACCGGATAGGTAACACGCTGCAACACACCCGTCAGATTGCTGGATGGCAAAGAACCAATCTGGTTGGCTGTCATAAAATTTCCCAAATCGGCCTTGGAAAAGAATTTTCCGATAACGATGGGATAGATGTTGTTATAAATCGTGTCCAGCACACTGGATACCAACATCTTACTTCCGAAATTCCACAAATAGTGGAATGATTGGGATGACCAATGACCAGCCGGACGCCATTTACTGGTACGCCAAAGCAACGCCGTGCGAATAATCTGCGCACAGACATACTGGATCACCAACGACCAAACACCGCACCCAAAAAGCGCCAAGGTAATACCCACAGATCCACTGATGAGGGATGCGAACATCGAGATCTTCGCCTGTCTCTTGAAATCAATCTCCTTGGTCAACAACGCTTGTTGGACGCTTCCGAAGGAGCCGATCAAAAGTGTGAGCGCCGAGACTTTCAACAAATCGGTCAGAATGGGCGCATTGTAAAAATCGGCAATGAAGGGGGAGAGAAAGAATAGCAACAAGTAACAAATCACACCCATCGCGACATTGAAATAGAAGGCGGTGACGATGTCGTCCTCCTTCAAATCACTCTTTCGCACCAAGGCGGAAGCGAAACCGCTATCGATGAAACATTGCGCTAAGGTCATAAAGACCACAGGCATCGCCACCAATCCGTAATCTTCCGGCGTAAGCAATCTTGCCAAAAAGATCGTGAACAACGCTGATATACCCTGTGTACCGAAGCGTTCGAAGGCGCTCCAGAACAAACCTTTCTTGGTCTTATTTTGTAATGATTCTTCTCCCATCCGACAGAGAGTTGCTTAGCGTTGCTGTGATCAACAAATCTTTATTAGTTAGTAAGCGGTAATACCACCATCGATACAGATGGCCTGTCCGGTCACCCAGGAGGCCGCTTCTGAGAGCAAGTAGACTACTCCACCCGCTATATCCTCTGGTTTACCATATCTTTTCAATGGGTAGAAATCGATGTCTCGCTTTCGTTCCTCTTCCGTAACATTCTCGGAAAAAACTGCCACCAATGGGGTATCTACCATTCCCGGACAGATGGCATTGACACGAATCTTCTTTGGCGCCAACTCGAGGCTGCAAAGTCTGGAAATAGAGTTAAGTGCCGCTTTCGATGCGCCATAGACACCGTTTCCGACAGTGAAAACGAAATTTCCGCCTACCGACGAGATGAATACGACAGAGGATCCTTGCGCCAATTTTTTCTTTTTCACCAAAAGGCGAAGCAACTCCACAGGAGAGAAGAAATTGACATTGAACACCTTATCGAGCTTCTCCCTTGTGGAGAAGGTGAAAGGAGCTGTCATCGAGATACCGGCAGAGAACACAGCTCCATCCAATACTGGGACCTCTGCCACCATCTTTTCGATTACAGAGGCATCGGTCAAATCACCGACAAAGGTGGTGTGTCCATCACCTGACAATTGCGACAAAGTCTGCTGAAGACGATCCTCGTTTCTTCCACATACGATCACCTTCGCACCCATCTGAGCGGCCATCACCGCACAACCTTGACCGATGCCAGAAGAGGCGCCAGTCACCAATATCGTCTTTCCCTCCAACGAGAAGGGGTTATTCACTATACCCATTTTATATCATCAAATTTATTTTCTTCCACTTCAATTGTCTCCGAAATCACGATGTTGTCGGTCGTCAAGGCGACGGTTCCCCAAGAGAGACCTGTTCCGAAACCACAACATAGCAACTTCTTCTTTCCCTGTTCGATCTTCCCCTTCAACTGAGAGGTAATGGTGGCAGGTATGGAGGAGGCCTCAGTATTGCCATAGTAAGGCAAAGAGGTCGGTGCTTTGGCTGGATCTATGCCAAGTTTTCTCACCACCCTTTGGTTGATCGCCATATTGGCCTGGTGCAGCACCACATAGTCGAAATCCTCACGTTTCAAGCCAAATTTATTCTCCAACGCCTGGAATGATTTAGGCACCTGCGTAATGCTGAACGCAAACACATCCATACCCTTCATAACGCCCTCTTTGGAGCATTGGTTACGAACATCGCTAAACTTGCGCTCGTAATCGGCTTCATAGGAGATATTTCTCATTCCGCTGTTTGGCATAATCACAGCATCGTAGCCGCTACCATCGGTTCCAAAATGGAACTTGAAGCCATCTGCCCCCTCCGCGAACTCCACGGCGGTGACACTAATGGCATGACCGAATAGCAAATCGTCGTTACCTGTTCCCCAGTGAATGCGCGCATCTCCTGTGAAGAGCAACGCACGGTGCGCATTACCCGAAGAGACAAGCGAGGCAATCACACTAAGGCCATACACCCAACCGGAACAGGCCATACAGAGATCTTGTGCATAGCACTCTCTGCTGAGCCCTAATCGATCCTGAAGGATACAAGCGTTGACCGGCAATGTATAATCGGGAGAGATGGTAACCATGATGACCGCGTCAATGGAGGATTTCTCCCAACCAAGGTCGGCGATCAACTTCTCACCCGCCTCACATCCCAGATCGGTAGCGGTGAGTCGGACACTCTCCCTGCGTTCAATAATGCCCACCTGATCAATGAAGCCGTCAATCTCCTCCTTTTTTTTCCCTTCTGCGGCAAGGAGATCGGCATTACGGACCACAGTCTTCGGAAGAGCCGTGGCGATTCCCGCAATTCGTACATCCTTAACATCTAAAAATGACATATTCTCTAAGCCTAAATATTATGGTTTACCTACAACAATTAGTTCACCACATTTCCCGCTTCGTCCACCTCCACAATATCGGAAAGAACCAAGTGGTCAGTTTGTAACGCGACGGTCGCCCAAGAAAGGCCGACACCAAATCCGCAACAGATGAACTGCTTTGGTTCTTTGTCAGCCACTCCTTTCAACTCCGTCACAATGGTGAGCGGAATGGATGCGGAAGATGTATTGCCATAATGGTGCATACAGGATGGCACCTTCTCAACCGGCAATTTCAATTTTTTTGCGATCATCGAATTCATGGCCATATTGGCCTGATGCAACACCAAATAGTCGTAGGTCAAATAGTCGAAGCCGAAGTGTTCGGCCAATTTCTTTACGGATTTCGGAGCTGTGGTGATACCGAACGAAAAGACATCCATTCCCTTCATTCGGGGTTGAAGACGCGTCTTCATACCATCCTCACAAGCCTCCAATTGGAAGGACTTGGGCGTCGTGAGGTTCCTTGTGCCTCCATCCGGAATAATGATAGCGTCGTAACCGCTGCCATCCGCACCGCAATGGAATTGGAATCCCTGCTCACCTTCGCTGAACTCAACGGCTGTAACCGTACCGGCATGGCCGAAGAGCGGAGAGATGGTCATCGGACGGACCGCCTTGGAATCGCCCGCCATCAATAGCGCACGCTTCATGCATCCCGTGGAGAGCAACGACGCGACGGTATGCAATCCATATACCCAACCGGAACATCCCAAAGTCAAATCGATACAATAGGTTTCGTGACTCAAACCCAAGCGCTCCTGCATGATGCCAGAAGTGGCCGGAACGGTGTAGTCGCGGGATTGTGACACAAAAATGACCGCATCGATCTCCTCGCATTTCCAATTCAAATCGGCGATCAATTTTTCAGCCGCGTGGAAACAGAGGTCAGATGTGGTTTGCGTGAAGGTGATGCGACGCTCCAATACGCCTGTGGTCTTCACAAAATCCTCTGGCGAGTAATCCGACGATACGGCATCCTCCGGCAAAGGATGAAGGTTATTGGCCACAAAACTGGGAACGGCGGCGGAGATCCCCGCTATTCTAACATTCTTAAATTCGAAAAAAGCCATTAGATTCTTGACTTAATCACATTGTAAACATCCTCAATGGTCTCAGAGTTCTTCACATCGTCTCCCTTCAAAGCCACATCAAACTCTTCATCTACCATGGAGATCAAGGACAATGCCAAAAGAGATGACCACTCCTCCAAATCACGGAATTTAGTCTGCGCTGTCACTGTGGATGGATCGGTATCGTCCAATTGTTCTGCAAATAATGCTACAAATTCATCTAACGTTTTCATACTCATCTTTATTTTTCAAAATTCAACTATTTTGGCAGGAACACCGAATACGGTGGTTCCCTCTTTTACGTTTTTTATCACTACACTTCCTGCACCGACAACGCCACCCTCTCCCAACTTAACTTTGGGCAGAATGGTCGCATGGGGATGGATAATTGACCTTTCGCCAACCCGCGAAGCCCCTCCTATCGCCACATAGGCCTCCACTTCGCTGTATTTACCAACGATCGCGTCATGACCTATATTACAAAAAGGATGTATGACAGAAAAATCCTCCACCTTCACATTGGCGGAAATAATCGCATAAGCACCTATGAACAACCCCTCTCCCAATTGGGCTGTATTATTGATCACCGCATAATCGCTGATGCAAGATATGAATTTTCCGCCTTTCGAGGAAATGATATCACAATATTTTTTCCTTTGCACAGGATCTCCCAAAGCGCAAAAGAATACATCGTTCTTCTGTATCTGGTAGTTCTCAACGCTATCTACGATGGGAGGATAACCACTCAACCCATCCAAGGCATCTTCTTTGTCGTCCAAGAACCCCTTTATCCTATATTTGAACCTATGCCACTTTTTATGGGCGAACAATTCATACGCTTCTCTGCCAAACCCTCTCGCCCCAACAATTAATATTTGCTTCATAAATTCTATTAATCAAACCAATGACCGAATCCGACCATTAGTATTCAATTCCCCGTTGCTTTATCTTCTTGGTCATCAATATGTTCATCAAAATGAATAGCAGAATCACACCCAAGAAGAGGAGTGTCGGATTCACCATTGTTGACAAGATAATGCACATAGCGGTCGTGAATGCTGAGATGAAAAGGATCGTGATCATTGCGGCGTGCTGTGACATACCGAGGTTCAACAACTTATGGTGGATATGGCTCTTATCAGGCAAGAAAGGACTGCTTCCCTTTCTAATACGATGGATAAAGACACGCACCACATCCATACATGGAATCACCAATGGACTAAACGCCAAAAAGAGCGGATGAACATCATCGAGGCAAGAACCACCTTCAATATCGATTCTTGACATGCGGAAACTCAAGAAACAAAGGATCAAACCGATGGTGAGGGAACCTGTATCTCCCATGAATATCTTACGCTGCTTCTCAGCCTTTCCAAACACATTGTAATAGAAGAACGGAATAACAGTACCTAACGTGGAGAAGGCCACCATCGCATAGGCATACTCCTTCATTGAGAAGAATACGAAGCCATAGAATGTGAGCGCCACACCACTTAAACCAGAGGCCAAACCGTCGATTCCATCAATGAGGTTCAGCGCATTGATGATGAAGACCACAAGAAGAATGGTAAGCACCCAGAAGACAATCTGTGGCAAGTAGTTTAGGAAGAGAAGTCCATACAAGTTGTCCACATAGAGTCCACCGAAAAGGAAGAGAAGTCCGCAGACCACTTGAACCAGGAACTTCGCACTATATTTCACACCGATCAAATCGTCCGCGATACCCACCAAATACAAGAGAATCAACGAGCAGAGACAGATCGACAATGGCAATACATTATTACCCAAGACAACCATCAATTGGTTTCTTCCCGCATGGACATCGAACACCAACATGATGAACATGGTGAATAGGATGACCGGTTCGAATGCCAAACCACCCAAACGAGGGACGGAACTGCGGTGAATTTTTCGCTCATCCGGCTCGTCAAAAAGATTTTTACGGAAGGCGATCAATAAGATTTGCGGGATCAAAATACCCGCAGCCACAACCGCCATCACCAATACTGAGATCATGAGGAAACGCCAATAAACAGGTTCCGACATGGTTATAAAAAAATCTGACATACAACAAAATTTATATTCTTTTCAATCTTCTATTATTTCCAAAAAAGACTTAGGAATGTAGGAAGTCGCCACCACCGCAATACCCTCAATGGATACAACCAATCTCTTTCTTCCCTGAATTCGCTTCACATAACCTTCCGCACCTTTGAAAACACCATCCACTACCCTGACATGGCCTCCCACACTAAAATCCACGCTACCATCAGGAAGAAGTTCCATTCCTCTATCCTCCGCCGACGTCACCAGTTGAAATGAGTTCATTTCCAAATCGGGAATCCTTCTCGGAAGGGATGTTTCTCGGTCGGAATACACATAAAAGGAGTCGCCAAACCGTTCCTTTAACCGAGAAAAATAGGAAGAGGGACACTTGATAAAGAGTAACGAGGCGATCAATTGCCTCTTTTCGTATACCTTCTCACCATTCTTAAATACTTCGACTGTACGCATCGGTATGTAGTGCTCGACCTGTTCCTCATCAAGCAACGTCGATAATTTCGCCACTCGATTAAAGAAAACATTCAATGCATACCAACCGAAACTTTTGTCCAGCGTCATAAAGTATTTTCCTTACATTACCCGAAGCTATATACGCTTCTGTCCGGCAAAATTAAAAAAAAATAACATTTATGAATCTTTCCATCTCAAGAATTTATCAACAATAATAATATCGAATATATTAATTGATTTTTATCATCTATATATATTCCAAAATCACATACACTCCCAATAGCCATTTGTGGCACAAATCGGCTGTAGCTCTAATATGTCGCTTCGTATTGCTGGGCGATCTTTTTCCAGGTGTACTCCCTTTCGGCTATGACGCGCATCTCGGAACCGTCATAATCCTGATTCAAGAGAACGAGCATCTCCTCCGCATTTTTGAAGTAGCTTGCCTTCTCTTGCGTCGAGGCACGGTTATAAACACAGTCGAACGCCAAAATAGGCATTCCGAAGAACATCGCCTCTACCAAGGATGGATTGGTTCCACCCGCGCTATGACCATGGACATAGATGGAGGCATTGGAACGGATGATATAGAGGATATCCAAATCGTAGATGGCATCCAAGATATGGATGTTCGGATATTGCGCATACTGCTTTTTCAGATGTTTCGCATAGTCGCTATGGCCCCAATTACCGATGAACACCAACTCTTTATCGCTCTTGGAGAAGGCTTCCAAGGTGATGTGGCAGTTGTTTTCAGGCTCAATACGACAGACACACACAGCATAATTCCGCTTTTTCAAACCATACGAAGCCAATACCTGATCCACCTTCTCGTCGGCGATGGAACGGATGACATGATCGCCACCATAGGCGATCAACTGCGATGGTTTCTGGTAGGTCTCTGTGACATAATCCTGAATTCCCTTATTATCGGCAATGACCACATCGGCGAACTTCACCGCCATCTTCTCCGAGGTGCGGAGAATCCAGCGGGCCACCTTACCCCACTTGGCGCGGCGATGCTCCAATCCATCGATGTTCACCACCAATCTGTTTTTGCTGAACAATTTCAAAATGGGCAAAAACATACATCCAGAAACACCCAATACCAAAACGGTATCGTAGCCTCGGAAGGTACGCATCATGCAGAATATATCATAAATAATGCTTTGAAATCCATTGGCTTTCACATCCACATATTTCAAGGTACAACCCTTGTATTCGTGAATCTTATCGGGCATATCCAATCCACTGCAAAACACAGTGTAATGAATATCCGAAGAGGCGTTTTCGCCTACAATATTCTCCACCAAAGATTCGAAACCGCCATACTTTGCCGGAATTCCTTGACAACCGACAATCGCTACATTTTTCATTGAATAAATAACTTTAACTTTTCTTTTCCAATATCTCAACGAGTCTTGTCAACACACTTTCCTCGGAATAATCTCTCGATTTTCGGAATGAGGCAGCCGACATCGGCTCATAAACGGCATAATCTCCCAATATCGACGCAATCCGCTTTTTAATCTCCGCCAACTCACTCACATCGATCTTATAACCATTCTCGCCACTCTCCACCAATTCGGCCACTCCACCCTTGGTAGGAACAATAACCGGCAATCCATAGGACATTGCCTCCAAAACGGTAAGCCCGAATGTCTCGACAAACTCCTTTGGATTGGAAAGATTCAGCAAGATGGAAGCCTTTTGATAGAAGGGTTGCACTTGATACTGACGCGGATATATCGTTAAGTTATCCGGAAGAACCACGCCTTCACTCTTCATAAAACGCGCTATCGTCTCAGATTCATCATTCAATACGGCCACAAAACGATATGCAGGCATCTCACTGGCCAAAGTGATGAACTGCATGATTCCCTTGTACTTTTTCAAAGAGGCTACGAAAAGCACAGTTTTCAGAGAGAAGGCGCTATAAGCGTCCAGCTCCGTAGATCGCGTATAACTCTCCGGAAGGGCATTGGGCACAACACATACCTGCGTTTCTCGCTTCAAAAAGGAGCGTTGATATGCGGAGACACAGATAATATCATCGGCGATCCACTGCATCATCTTCGCCAAACCGACATAAAATCGGCTCTTCGTCGTGGCATCCTCGTGATAATGGTAAACCACCCGTTTCCCCATCAATTTTCCGGCCAAGGCGCCTCCGATTGGCAGAATGGTATTGATGTAAAACACGACATTCTTACGAAATAGATAGCGCCAGGAGAAGAAGAACGTATATAACTGCGCATAGGTATAGCGCAACATAGTCACAATCGGATTGATCGAGAATTTGTAACTGTAATAAAACATCCTCAATCTATCGGAAGACAATTCATCCAACACACCACCTTTGGAGGAGACGACATCCACCTGGCATCCCCGCTTCAAGAATCCATCCAGTACCATTTTCAGCACCTTCGGACTTCCAGAGTAGTCATTGAATAAATGAAACGCTACGACTTTCATATCTATCTAAAAATTCCTATCCTCTGAAAAGGGCATAAACACTCATGATGCAATAATAAATCTTGTGCTTCAGCCGCGAACCCCGCAAGAGGGATTTCCAAACTCCATCCGCTTGAATGCGAGCCAGATATCTCTTCTGCGTCGGGTGATCCGACTTAAGTATGTAATAACGGAAGAGCACCTCAAAACTGCGGCAAGCGGCATCATTTAGGATATCCTTATACGACGCACGGGAATCATCAATCTGTCGGTTCAACTCCTCAGCCACACACTTCATATCATGGAGTTTCTTCTCTGAAATGGATGAGGTGGTAATGGAATTGGCCCTTAAACGGTAAATATAGGCGGGGTCAGACAAATAGACGCATCGTGTCGCCCTACTCAAAACCATAGGTGTAAAGAGGCAATCCTCGAAATAGATTCCCTCCTTGAAGGCGAAACCGTTCTCTTGTAGGAACTGTCGATTATAGACATAAAACTGGACCGCACTGTAGGGGTAGATATAGGAGTTGACGAATACGAAACGTCCATCCGACTCCACTTGGCCCAATTGACGATCCACGACACTCCTTTTGCCATCGATCTCCACCATTACTGTATTTAGCACAACCAAATTCGGTTGGTTGTAGGTGCGGATCATCTCCCCTATTTTATTGAGAGCATCCCTTTCGATAAAATCATCGCTGTCCACAAACCAGACATAATCACCTTGGGCCATCGACAATCCGCGGTTTCGAGTGGCGCTCAACCCCCTATTCTCTTGGTTGTAAAGATGAAGATTCGGACAATCATGCGTGGCGATGAAACCATTGATTTTATCAAGCGTACCATCCGTCGCACCATCATTGATGACAATGATTTCATAATCATCCTTCGAGAAGGATTGTCCTATACAACTCTCCAGGCACTCCTCCACAAATTGTTCAACATTGTAGCAAGGGATTACGATCGAAATCAACATAGAGCTTAACTTTACTTAAACGATGATGTAGTCGGGAAAGTCTCGAATTCCACAAACTGATATGGTGCGCACCGAGAGGCTTTATTGTTAATAGCCCAAAGGAACAGAAGGAACGTCAACCCGGAGACCATCAACATCGGCACCTTGTAATTCATTCCCTTCATTTTGGAGAATTCATACATCAAGAAAGCATATATCACGATTCTGAAGGGAAGGAAATACATATTCACACGGTCGAAATAGGTTCCACCGATACTATTGTTGAGGACAATACCTATGAAATACAATTTATAATAATATTCATAACCGACATTTTCATGCAACTTTTTCATCTTGGGATAAAAATAGATGCAGATGGAATCGATCGCTAACCAAATGAAGGTAGCGATACCCAAAGAATTCTTGGAGTTGGCAAAATCGAGCTTTTGCAAAACCGTGTTGTTACCTTCACTGGTTTCTGAACCAATAAGATCCGCCAAAAAGGCGATCTGCGAGAAAAGGAACATCTTAATCACGGTACCCAATAGGAACGAAGCGAACAAAATGACATACTGGTATTTTCTGTCATCCTTCACATTCAACGGAAGAAGGAAGTAGAATGCGATCAACGGGAAGGCCGTTTTATGAAACAGAATCGCCAATACAATACAAATCATATAGGGTACCATTTTTCGTTCCTGGACAAAGCGAACGGAAAAGAGGAAAAAGCAAAAAGCGAGGCTCTGACGCAGCACATTGTCCCAGATAAATAGTTCCAACGTCGTAAAAAGGAAATAGAGGGACCACGGCAAAACGAACTTGAACTTATCCTGCGCCTTTGAAAACAGGAAAATCATCAAAAAGGCGCATAACAAGAAGACGGTACAATAATGGAAATCCAATGATTTAAAAAGGATATTAATAAGCGCATATCCCTTTTCCATCTTCGGGAAGAGCGAATTATTGTAAAAGTAATTCTTATAAGACATGTAATCGTCTCCAACATCGTAGCGCAATCCAATCACCAATGTGAAGATAATCACAAGCGCATAGAGGAAAGCTCGTTTATTGGTCTTGCTATATTGATAGGCTAAAAACGTCAATACAACAATAAGCAATATGTAAATATAATAGGCGAGAAACATGCTATAAAAATACTATCTTCTATTCGACAATCACAGATTCCGCAACTTTCTGACAACAAAATCAAAAAGGTGGACAATCATAGCCAGACTTCTTCCGTAACGTTTGATCAATTGGAAATTGTGCTTAGCCAGATCAAGTTTCATTTGAGATTCCGGACTTAAATCATTATCAAACTCATTCTCCAAAAGGAAATTCTGCCGTAACGACTCTTCCGATTCATCCGGGACAAATTCAAAAGTCGTAGCTTCATCTATGGGTTGTGTCGTATAATTGTAATCACCGGAGTGTTGACCAAATTGGGTTATGTTAGGACAATATTCTCCCGTACCGTCAAAGCCTAAGTTTCTGACCTTGGAGAGTACCGGCAACACACAAAAGGACTCTTTGCAAGAGATATAGGCTGTCATCGCCACATCTGAATCCATACGGAATAGTCGCGTTTGATCGCCCCAAGACAATGATGCGGCGAAATAGTTGCGGAATGCAGACACCGTCATATTTTTGTCTTTACCCTCTTTAACGAATTTTCCGGCATCTTTTAGGAATTGTCCGGACTGGAAATAATCTAAGTATATAGGTTGCTTTCTTATCCAACCACCCAATCCCCAAGTATGGACAATGAAATTCTCCCTAAAACAAGTGGAACCCTCTTTCACACGCCATGGCAATGGGTGGGAATAACCGGAAACGAACAAGACCTTATCATCGTTACGATAATGCCAAAGCGTCTTATCCATATACTCCAAAAAGTTGGGAGAAAAACAAACATCGTCATCACTCGAAATCCAACATTCGTAACGATCCCTGACTTGATCCAACAAGAAGGCGAAATTATTAAAACATCCCAGATTTACGGACTGTTTTGAAACATGAAACGCATGAAATGCGGAAAAGTCGCCATGGTCAAGATAATCACAAATCTCTTGCCAGCCTTGCTTGTACTTATCCGCAGGAGGGAAATCGACAGAGATATAAACATCCGTATATTTCGCCCATCCATTCCGCTTCAAACTCTCCACCAAACGGACAAAATGGTCCGCCCGTGCTAAAGTCGGTATGATCACCGGTGCGAAATATATATCTTTTCCGTTCTCCATATCCTATTCTAAAAATTACTGTTTGATTAAATCTACGACCCTTTCAAGATCCGAATTCGACAAAGCATGGTGCATAGGAAGACACAACACCGTATTTGCCATATGATGAGCGTTCGGCAAATTGGCAGGATCAGAAGACTCTAAACCTCTATAGGTAGAGAAATCCGAAATCAACGGATAAAAATAGCGTCTTCCCAAAACGTTTGCCACCTTCATTCTTGCATATAATTCATCACGGGAGATGCCATAACTCTTCTCATCGACAAAAATAGGGAAATAAGAGTAATTATGCTTCACCCCTGGCATATCCGTAAAGAAAGTAATGCCTTCCACATCCTTTAACGCCTCTCTGTAATAGTTGGCTGCCCTCTGTCGAGCCGCAATGCAACCATCCACTTGACGCAAGTTCAAAATGCCGTATGCGGCGCGAATCTCATCCATTTTTGAATTGATACCTGGCCCCACCACGGTTGTTTCGCCGGCGAAACCGAAATTCTTCAAATAGTCGATGCGCTGCTTGGTCTTTTCGTCCCGCATCACCATGGCACCTCCTTCAATGGTATTATAGACCTTAGTAGCATGGAATGAGAGCGTGGACATATCACCAGCATTCAGAATACTCTCTCCATTCACCTCCACGCCAAAGGCATGCGCCGCATCGTATATCACCTTTAAGCCATAGCGATCGGCGATCTCTTGGATTCTTTTCGTGTCACATGGCTTTCCATAGACATGGACAGGCATAATAGCGGTTGTTCTAGGGGTGATCGCCGCCTCAATCTTGTCCGGATCAAGGTTTCCTGTCCGCATATCAATATCGACAAAGACAGGTTTTATACCATTCCACCACAAAGCGTGGGTGGTGGCCACAAAACTGTAAGGTGTCGTAATCACCTCGCCAGTAATACGCAACGCCTGTAACGCTGTGATCAGCGGCAATGTACCATTGGTGAAGAGACTTACGTAAGGAACTTTTAGGTATTCAGCCAATTCTTTCTCTAACTGCTGATGGAAAGAGCCATTGTTGGTAATCCACTTCGAATTCCAAATCTCCTTCAATAAACCGTGGAACTCCTCCAAATCCGGTAATAGCGGAGAGGTTACTGTAATCATATTGTTGTCCATACGATCATCTATTAATCAATTGACGCTATTGGTAAATACTTTTTAAGAAAACTATATAACACGACCCAACAATTTCACATCCGATTTCCGGATCTTCCTGGAAGGAAATTGGGGGTCCAGACGATGGACATCCGTCCCCACAAAATCATATAGGTTCTTTTCAAGAAGAATGCGGGCCTTATCTCTCGCCTCCTCGCCATATTTGCCCAGCAAAGAGGTGATATTCAGTTGAAATTTGACGCCCTGCGCCTTCAACGACTCGTATTGCCGAATCTCCATGTAACTATAACGCTCCGGATGAGCCAACATCGGCCATAACCCCATAGAACGGACCTTATCGACCGCTTCATCGAAACAGCCAGGTGAGGAGTAATAGGAGGTCTCGATCAACAAGTGATCCCCCTTTTCCCCATGAGGCAAAAGATCTTTTTCCGACAGACGGGTAAGCAACAAATTGTCGATCATATATTCAGCCGCCAACTTCAGCTCAATCGACCCCTTATAGTTCTCCTTTAATTGATCGAATTGAGCCTGCAACATGGCAGTCTTATTGGGTAAATCCTCCATGATGTGAGGCGTGCAATATAACTTTTTCACCCCCAACTCCTCGTATAGGCTCAACACGGCAAGCGCATCTTCCATCCGTTTGATGCCATCATCCACACCAGGAATCAAGTGAGAATGGGTATCGACCATTCCCTGACAGACTCCAGACTGCTCCAAAGTCACATTTCTGCTGAGAAAAAGTAATAATGACATACGAATCTATTGCACTTGATTATCTCTAGAAAAATAGGTACTGCTATGGTATCGGTTGCGATAAGAGTACTTGCCCTTATCCAATGGCGTACCATTGAGAATCAAATGCATATTCTTGATTTTGTTCTCGTTGTAAAGTTCAGCCAAATCGTCTAACAAAGAGCGATCCAACAAACCGACACGGATTGAGAACATAGTGATGTCAACATATTTCTCGATTATTCGCGCATCAGCCACCACATCAATCGGAGGACAATCGATAAAGACATAATCATACTCCCCCTTCATTTTGTCTATCAGTTCGCCCAACTTCTCGCTACCGATCAATTCGGATGGATTATTAGGAATATTACCCACAGGAATGAGGTCCAAACCTGCTTTATCATTCACGGATTTAACGATAATATTGGCGATATTATTCTCTTTGCCGCTCAAATATGCGCTCAATCCCTTCTCTGGGGAACCTGCCCACTTCGACATAGAGGCATGTCTCATGTCACCGTCGATCACCAAAATCCTCTGGTTTTTGAAAGCGATGCTCAAAGCGGTGTTCAGACAAAGGAAACTCTTTCCGCTTTCGGCATTAAACGAGGTGAACATCACCACATTCTTCCCCTTCTCCATCGTAAAGTCCAAATTGGTTCGCAATAGACGGAAGGCCTCGTTAATGGTATTGCGGTTTCCATCTTCCACCACTGTATCCAATTCCTTCGGATCTTTACGCCAGATTTGCCACCATTTCTTGGGTTGTTTCGCCATCGGAATCTCGCCGAACAACGGAACGGGCACATTCTCCAAATCCTTCTTACCGCGAAGTGTCGTATTGAATGTCTCCTTCAGATAAATGATGGAAATCGGAAGGAAGAGCGCCAAAGCGAAGGTGAGCAAAACGATATTCCTTTTGCTAGGGCCATCGGGACGCGAGCTACCACCTGGACGTTTGATCATACGGGTATTGTATGCGTTAAAGGATTGTGAGAGCTCATTTTCCTCACGTTTTTGGAGCAAGAATAGGTACAACGCCTCCTTAACGGCCTGTTGACGCTCAGCGGAAAGCAACATTTCAGCCTGTTTAGGATTGGATGAGATATGCGACAACGCCTTCTGTTCGCTCTTTTTCAAATTACGGACCTGGTTGTCAATCGCCGCAATTTGGTTGTCGATAGAGACGAGAATCGCCTTACGCATCGTACCCAACTCCTTGTCGTACTGCACAACCCATACGTTCTCGGAACTACTACTCTCCTCCAAACGGTTTCTCTGCATCATCTTTTCATTGTACTCAGAGATCTGACGCTCGATGTTCGTGTTATTCAAACCGGAACTGGCAGGCAATGTACTGGTTTGGTTCTTTTGCACAGAGAGGTAATCGCGGATGTAGTTCGTCATGTACAATTGCGCATTCAGGTCACGCAATTGGTTGGAGATATTGGCATTCTCCTGCATATACATATCGGCAACCGCCTTCACATCCGGCAAAAGGTTCTTACTCTTGTAGGAGGAGATGTCATTATCCACCGTGGACAACTCACTCTCGATGATTTTCAAACGTTCATTGATAAACATGGAGGTACCATCGGCGATGGTGTTCTTATCTTTGATCCAGTTCTCATTATAGACCTTGATGACCATATCCAAAATGTCGTCGCCACGTTCAGGAGAGACATCCGTCACCTCCAAAGTGATGATATCCGCCTTCTCCTCCTCCTGTGTCACCTTCAAACAGAGGGACCAGTTCTCCTGAGATGAGGAGAGGTCAGAACGGAACATGTGGATTACTGGCAACTGACCTCCTTCGTACTCACTGTTCCCTACCACAATGACCTTTCCGAGCGGAGTCGATAACGTATCACCGAAATGACCTGTGACGCACTCGTTAATCTCCACCTTTTTCCCTTTCACATAGCGAAGGAAAGCATTCAATTGCACGGTCTTGGAGGAATCAACCATGATATCACATGCGACATTATCATCATCCGACAAGTCAAGGAAAGAGATCGTGACGGGAAGTGTCTTGCCATATAGAACAGCATCATGGAAGGTGCCATCCATATAATAGTTTTTATCCAAGTTCAGACGTCTTACCACATCAAACATGACATCGGCGGAGAGCAAAGCACGCAACTCATTGGTAACCATCGGCTTCATACCCAACATACCACCCATATCACTGAACGCCCTCTGAATGCTTAGCGTAGGACCTCCGGAGGTCTCCGATTTGATCTGTACCTCAGCAGTCCGTTTGTAAGTCGCTGGTGTCCTTAAAATATAGAAGGCAGCGAAACTCATCATGATAAAAAAGGAGAGAACAAACCAACGCCAATGCTTCACACACATCAGAATCAGTTCGCTAAACTCTATGAAATCATCCGATTGTCCGTTTTTCAAATTTTTCGTCTCTTCCATAAGATATCTCTATATTATTCCAATCAATAATTACTTGCTATTTTCTGTTGTTAAGAATCAAAGCGGCCGCTGTGGTTCCAAGTGAGGACAAGGAAATCCAGAAAGATGCGGAACGGATTTCATTACCATTCACGGTAGATTTCTTCGCCTTCATCTTATTAGGCTCCACATAGACAATATCATCTTGTTGCAAATAGAATACCGGTGATTGCACCACATTTTGCAAAGAGGTCATGTTCACGCGATAGGACTTCTGCTTTCCATCCTCCATACGTAATACCAAAACGTTTTCTCTCTTTCCCTCAATCGTGATATCACCCGCACCACCAATCGCTTCCAACAAAGTGACATTGTCCCTTGATATGCGATATATGCCTGGATTGGCCACCTCGCCCATCACCGTGACACTTAAATTCAAGAAATCAACCGTCACAACAGGATCCTTCGCCTGGTTGCGTGCCTCGATCTCATCCTTGATCAATGTAGCCAACTCATTTCGGGTAAGTCCAGCCACATGAAGTTTTCCGATAGTAGGGAAATCTATATTTCCATCACCATCCACCGTATAACCTGAAACCGAATTAACATCATCGCCATACACACCCATTCCACTGCTTACATTGACGATACGAGGCGTCACATAGGGTAAATTAAACAAAGTGGAGAGTTGAGGTTCCTTACAATTGACAACAATGGATATTCTATCTTTCGGACGAAGGATAATCTCCTGAACGGCGGAAATGTTAATTCCCTTTACACTATCGGCGTCCTGAAAATAAGGTACCATCTTGTAGGAATTACAAGAACACAAGAAAGCGCAGAAGGCGCAAATAAAGAAAATTTTTGATTTCATGTATACTGAAAAAAAAGAATGTTATTCTATTAATATTCATTCATAGGGATAAACAATGACATACAATTTCTTCTCCCTGCACACACAACACTTATGCAGCCACTTCAAGGTATTTCGCTTATATTTAAACAATTAAATAATCCGAAATTCGGCAGATGCACGACCACGCACACTCTCAAAGCCGTTACCTTGTTGGGAATTTTAAGACATACCTGCTTAAATTCACGATGCAAAAATAATGAAATAAATGCAAATTATTGACAATTTAAGCAAAAATTCATCCATTATTTACTAACATTTTGTTGCAAAGGCAACACAATAGGGTTCAAAAAAATTGATTATTCAAGGGTTACAAAAGCTAATATCGAATAATTATACATTGAAAATTCATTTATTCGTCTTAACTTTGAAGCGTTTATATACATATAAAATAAATGGGAAGAAAATTGACAAGAAATATAGCTTATTGGATGATTTCAATCCTCCTTTGCTCGCTAACATGGTTAACAAGCGGATGCAAAGATGATTTCACCAATGACGGCAAATACAAACTATCCTTTTCAGTTGATACGCTGAAAATAGACACCTTCCTCACCAACACAACCAGCCCGACTGAGGTGATCATGGTCTATAACAACAATGAGGAGGACATCAAGATCTCCGTCATCCAACTGGAGACGGAAAAGAGATTTTTCAAAATCAATGTCAACGGGAAAGCAGGGGAACTATTCTCGGATGTAAAGATTTCCGCCAAGGACAGCCTCTTCATTTTCGTACAGATCAGTGGAGACGAATTGGGCAAAGAGGAGCCACTGCTCATCGAGGACAAAATCAAGTTCCTTTACAACGGCAACAGCCAAGAGGTGGTGCTCTCCACCTACGGACAGGACGCCTACCATTTCAGACAACCCTTCCATATCCAAACGGACACGAAATGGGCAGCCGACAAACCCTACCTCATCTACGATTCCATCATTGTGGATCCAGGGGTGACTTGGACCATCGCGGAGGGAGCTACACTCTATCTAAAAAACAGAGCCACCTTCGTCATCGATGGCACCATCAAAACGGAGGGAACGACAGACAAACGCATTGTTTTCCGCACCTATCGCAAAGACAAATATACCCAAAACAAATCTTACGATCAGATGGTTGACCAATGGGGAGGCATCCGTATCACGGCAACCAGCACAGGTAATGTATTCAACAACACCCTTATACGGGGCGGATCATTCGGTATAGAGGTGGATTCCGCTGAAATCAATGATAGTGAGTATCGCCTAACGCTACTCAATAGTCAAATCCACAATGTCGGCACATCGTGTCTGAAGGCCTCCTACGCCAAGATCTATGCGGCGAACAGCATCTTATCCAACGGCAAAAACGGTAGCGTCATCCTAGCATGCGGATCTTACTGGTTCGACCACTGCACCATCACCTCCTTCAACCAAGGAATGGGCTTCTACAAAAGTGGCGTGACACTTTCGACCATAGGTTTTGTGGAGAGTAAAAGCGAGATGAACAACCCGATCGACGCTCAATTCCACAACTGCATCGTAGTGGGTACCAACAAGGATGACTTGATGATTCTTCAATCGGAAGATATAACCGACACGACTACCCTACACTACCGCTTCAACCATTGCCTGGTCCACTTGGACAAAAAAAATCAGTTGATAGTGGACACCATCCACTTCGTCAGCACGATTTTTAACGAAGATCCTCAATTCCAGATCGTCGACCAGTCGAAGGTAACCTTTGACTTCCACCTGAAAGAGGATTCACCATGCATAGAGGCAGGCGACTTAGGTGTCGTTTTGAAGAGAGAGAGATGCCAAACCGATTTCGATGGCGTCATAAGAGAGATAGAGCGTGCGCCAGAGATGGGCGCCCTTCAGTTCGTGGCCAAAACTGAAGAGGAGGAAGAAGAGTCGCAAAAACAATAAGGGAAAGATGATAGGATCCCGCATTTTCAGACAGTCTATTCTATGGGCATCGCTGCTCATCACCTCTCCGGCGCTCCTTGCCGCAGAGAAGGAGGAGTGTGTGAGAATAGTCAGTTATAATGTGGAGAATCTATTCGACACTGAAAACGACCCGCTCACTGACGACGATTCCTTCACACCCGAAGGCGACCACCAATGGATTGAGAAGAAATACAAAAACAAGGTGAACAACCTTTCACGCGCCATCACGGCGGCTGGAGGTTGGGAGACACCGATACTTATCGGGCTATGCGAAATAGAAAACAAGCGGGTACTTACCGACCTATTCCACCATACCCAACTGAGGATGCATGGCTATCAATTCGTTCACAAAGACTCGCCAGATTTGAGAGGAGTCGATGTGGCATTGGCCTACCTTCCCGAAAAATTCAAAGTATTCAACACACAGTTTCTGAAGGTGGAGATTGTAGGAGACAAACCGACACGCGACATTCTGCTCGCCTCCGGCATATTGCCCAACAAGGATACCCTCCATGTCTTCGTCAACCACTGGCCCTCCCGATATGGAGGAGAACTGGAGTCGGAACACAAACGCATCGAGGCGGCTCAAACGCTTCGTCAAGCAACGGATAGTCTGATGAGGATCTATCAAGCGCCCAAGATCATCATTATGGGCGACTTCAACGATTATCCTTATAACAGCAGCATAAAAGAGCACCTTGGCGCAACGCAACCACAAAAGAACATAGTGTCCAACCAACTCTATAACCTCAGTTCGCAGTTTGTGGGATTAGGAGAGATGGGCACCCATAAATTCGGTGGCGAATGGGGCGTTTTAGACCAATTCATCGTATCTGGCGCCCTACTAAACAACAAGGGTAAGACATACACCTCGCTTGACAAGGTGAAGATCTGTCAGGAGGATTTTCTATTGAAGGAGGACAAAACAGGCAAAGCGCCGAAGCGAGCCTTTCGTGGCACCTTCTACGCCTATGGTTATAGCGACCACCTCCCTATTTATTTGGATATAATCTTAAAGAATCATGAATAACGTCGTTAGTTCACTTTCCCAAAAACAAATTAAACTCATTAAGATCCTCGGACACACGATACCTTGGATCATTCTGTTGATCATGCCGTTAATCGTATTCGGTAGAGAAGACGGCGATGCGCCATGGGGACAATACATCAAGCAATTGATCTCCCCCGTATCGTTCAGCATCATATTCTATTTGAACTTTCTCTGTTTTGTGGAGAAATACATCTTTCAAAACAAGGTCAAGCATTTTATCATTGCCAATCTTATCACCTATGCGATCATATGCGGCATGCATTTCCTATGGTTTAGGGTAATCATCCCCGACACGCCACCGCCTACCGTGAAACTCATTGAAAAGGTGGAGGAACTGCAACAGGAGATCGCCATTCTGAAGAGGGGCAACGACACAATCATCGACAACCAGCAAGAGGAGATCAAACTTAAGCCTATCGACAAGAAAGAGAGCAAGGCGTACCAAGCACGTTTGAAACTCAGATGGTGGCATATCTTCACAGATATCTTCACGTTTATCCTCATCACAGGTATCGCGGTAGCCTTCAAATCCACCATCAGTTGGTTCCAGAACGAAGAGAAAAGACAAGAGGCGGAGAAGCAGAAATACGAGGTGGAACTCAAAAATTTGAAGAGCCAAATCAATCCTCACTTCCTATTCAACACGCTGAACAACATCTATGCGCTGATCGCCATTAGCCAAGACAAGGCGCAAGAGGCGGTGATGAACCTCAGCCACATGCTCCGTTACGTGCTTTACGACGACGACAAAACATTCGTTCCGATCAGCAAGGAGGTGGATTTCATCAACAACTACATCCAATTGATGAAGTTACGACTCTCCCGAAACGTGGAGGTCAATGTGGAGACTAACATCGACAAGAATCCGGAACTTCCGATCGCGCCGCTCCTATTTATCTCGTTCATCGAAAACGCCTTCAAGCATGGCGTTTCCAACACGGAACCATCGTACATCAACTTCTCTATCGAGACCATTGATAAGGATACAGTACGCTGCGAACTGAGAAATAGTTACTTCCCAAAAACGGAAGAGCACGACAAAAGCGGTTCGGGCATCGGTATTGAGAATACCAGACGTAGACTGGAACTCCTCTACCCCGACGCCCACCAATTTGAGTTCGGCGTAAAAGAGAAAGAGTATTATTCATTATTAATCATCCATACAAAACAAAGCTGACATGATGGAATTGAAATGCATCGTAGTGGACGACGAGCCATTGGCATTGGGACTTATTGAGTCTTATGTAAAAAAAACTCCTTTCCTCAACCTGGTAGGTAGTTATTCCAGCGCCGTCGAGGCCTCCAGTGTATTATCGACCAACCCACCTGATTTGATGTTTCTTGACATCCAAATGCCGGAAATGAACGGTTTGGAGTTCTCTAAACTCGTGGGAGATAAGACCAAAGTCATCTTCACAACCGCCTTTGGACAATACGCATTGGACGGATTCAAAGTGAATGCGTTGGATTATCTGCTAAAACCAATCAGCTACACAGATTTCCTCCAAGCAGCCAACAAGGCGCTCAACTGGTTTAAAATGACATCCGGACACTCCGGAGAGGCCACAACCGCCAAGGCGGAAGAGGAGGAACCAAAGAGCATTTTCGTAAAGACAGACTACAAACTTGTTCAAATTGAATTGGACAAGATCCTCTATGTGGAGGGTATGAAGGATTATGTGAAGATCCATTTGGAGGATCAACAATTCCCTATCCTCTCCCTGATGAGTATGAAAGCCTTGGAGGGAACTCTTCCTGCAAGCCGCTTCATGAGGGTACACCGCTCCTACATCGTGCAATCCAGCAAGATCAAAGAGGTGGAGAGAAACCGTATCGTTTTTGGCAAGACCTATATCCCGGTTTCAGACTCCTACAAGGATGTATTCCAGGAGTTCATCGACAAAAGGATGTTGTCTAACCAATAATAAATCGCAAGGAGCATGGCTTTCCTACAGAACATACAACTCACACTACTTCCCGAACAGGCGGGAGAGAGCTCCCTTTTAAAGGAGGAGGTGGCGAAGAAGATCCGCGTAAAAAGGGAAGAGGTGACGGATGTGCGGATCATCCGCAAATCCATCGACGCCCGTTCCAGATCGCAAGTAAAGATCAACCTCTGTGTGGATGTATACACGAAGGGAACTAAGCCACAACCTATCTCCTATCCTTTTCAATACCAAGATGTCACAAAAGGGGAACCCGTCCTTGTCATTGGTGCGGGACCCGCCGGACTCTTCGGAGCCTTGCGTCTGATCGAGTTGGGTTTCAAACCCATCATCATTGAACGAGGCAAAGAGGTAAGCAACCGAAAGAAGGACATCGCTCAACTCAACCGAAACAATGGATTGAACACCGAATCGAACTACTGCTTCGGTGAAGGTGGTGCAGGTACATTTTCCGATGGAAAACTCTTCACTCGCTCTAAAAAGAGGGGCGACTGTAGCCGTATTCTGCTTACCTTCCACCAACATGGGGCACAAGATGAGATTCTCTACGAGGCACATCCCCACATCGGTACCGACCGACTACCGACCGTCATCAAAAACATGAGAGAGACCATTCTCCAATATGGCGGGGAGATCCATTTCGAGACAAAAATGACCGAACTTTTGGTCAAAGAGAATCAAGTGGAGGGAATTCGAACAGAGAAGGGAGATACCTTCCTCGCCCGCCATCTGATCCTTGCTACAGGTCACTCTTCGCGAGATGTCTATGCCATGCTGCACGAAGCAGGCGTACAATTGGAGTGCAAGGGATTTGCCATGGGCGTCCGGGTTGAGCATCCGCAAGCGTTGATCGACTCTATCCAATACCACTGCAAGAATCGCGGCAAATACCTTCCCGCAGCCGCCTACAACGTGGTGACGCAGGTGAAGGAGAGAGGAGTTTACTCCTTCTGTATGTGTCCAGGAGGGTTCATTGTACCCGCCTCCACAGGCGAAGGCGAATGCGTGGTGAACGGAATGTCCCCTTCGCAGCGCAATTCACCTTTGGCGAACGCCGCCATAGTGGTCGAGATACGTCCGGAAGACCTAAAGGATTACGAACAATACGGAGCCCTCGCAGGACTTCGATTCCAAGAGGAATACGAACGTCTCTCCTTTCAAAACGGAGGAGGCAACGCAGTAGCACCCGCCCAAAGGTTGGTTGACTTCGTCAATAACTGTAGTTCAAAAGATTTACCCAAGACCTCCTATCTACCAGGAATCATTCCATCAGACATCCACAAATGGATGCCGAATTTCATTCGGGAAAGAATGCAGGAGGGATTTAAGGATTTCGACAAAAAAATGCGAGGATTTCTTACCAACGACGCGATCATCGTGGGTGTAGAGTCGCGCACCTCATCACCTGTACGCGTTCCGCGCGATCCGGAGAGTTTCCAACACCCGCAAATCAAAGGACTCTACCCTTGCGGTGAAGGGGCTGGCTATGCGGGAGGCATCACCTCTTCCGCCATGGATGGACAAATCTGTGCGGAGAAGATATTCGAGGCGAGACACAAGTAGACTACTTCTTCACCTTTTCAAACAACCAATCCATCAAATCGGTGGAACTGGTCGCCATATCCCAAGCATCGTCATGTTTGGTGTCTTGGTATTCGATTACATCGGAATCGTTACCGTTGGCCTTCAAGACCACGCCCAACTCACGGACACTTTGGATCGGTACAATAGGGTCCTCCACACCGTTAAACACGCGGCAAGGAACCTTTTTCTTCTTCATACGGACAGGATCGATGTAACCGGAAACAGCACAAACACCCGCATACAATTTAGGGTTGCGCGCCACCAAATCCAAAACACCGAATGCGCCCATATCTTTTCCAACCAAATAGACGCGGGAGATATCTATCTTATCCTGTTTCTTCAAATAGAATTGAATGATCTGCTCGACAATCTTACTGCTGGTTGTCTGCTCGGGATTCTCCCTCACGACAATGGAACCATCCGCCATTCTATCATATATCGCCCACGAATCGTCCTCTGGGCATTGCGGCATAATCACGACAGCCGATTGGTAATTTCTAGCCAATTCGCTCATATAAAGGGCCGATCCATATTTGAGTTGCATCAAATTATCATCGCCTCTCTCCTCCTCGCCATGAAGGAAGATAAGGAGCGGAAAGCGCAATCCCTCCACACCATATCCCTTGGGATACATGACACGGTATTGCAAACGCTCTCCCTGATAACGGTATTCTCTACCATAATACTTTTCTGGAATGATATCTTCCGTCTGGGCGTATAAGTTCATACCCAAAGCAGCCAAGAGAGCAACCAACACAATCCGAAATTTCACCATAACAGAACTTTTTTTATATTCACAATAATATGGTATAAACCTTTATAGTCGAAGTCTTTTCAAACTTTCTAGATTCCGCTTCAACGCATCAACACTGAATGGATAAATGTAGCGTAGCACGGCCATGGCCTCGCCATTAAACATCTCGTCATCAATGCTCTTCTCCATTTGCGACACGCTCCGCTCCAAAAATGCGCCCACCTCTTCAAAACGGGCGGGATTTTGGTCAAAACAACTCTTCACCTTCGCCCAAGAATCCGGACGCATCATATTGACATGCCACCACGAAAAACCAACCGGAATCAATTTAGGTTTGCAGACAAACAACTCTATCAAAGTATAGGAATCGCTTCTGGACAAAGAGTAACTTGGCATATCAGCCACCTCATAATGACATTGGGGCGTCACCTCAAAAATCAAGTGGTCTCCTATTCCATTGAAGGGCGGCAACAGATTAAAATCGTCACCCTTTTCGCCTAAAGTGGTGTACCATTTACCATCGATATTGACAACATTCACTCCTGATATCATCAAATTCCACCCTTTTCGCTTGAACATATATTTCGCGAAATGGACAAATCGGGACTTCGCCTCCTGTCTCATTGAATTGCCATACAACCTACGGAGGAATTGGATGTTTGAGTTGGATAGCCAACATAACATACCGAAGAAACGGTGTCTGAAATAATAGTATATGTCATTTATTTGGAACCGAATCTCCTCCTCGCTTCTGGCGACATCGCACCAAAATTTCAACTGGTCCGTAAAATAGATTTGATCCGCGTCGATTTTCAAAGCGTAACGACGTGTCACCTTGGACAAGCAGAAATTATAGTAATTACACAACAAGTTCGGAGAATCGGCAGGCAGGCTCTTGGCATATTCATACTCCTCTTTGGTCAAATTAACGGAATAGACCTTATGTTTGTATTCGTATGTCTTGATTTTATCAGGATAACGCTGACGCATCTTTTCGATCTCCTCGGCGCTATTGTCCGAGCAATCGTTCCACACGATGACCAACTCATCCAACGCATCGATGCACGATTCGACACATGCCTCGATGGATTGCCCGTCGTTCTTGACACGCATCATACCCGAGACACCGGGCAAGAGATTTTGTTGGTTACTGCCATCCATAGATAAATCAATCAAAATAGTAATGTCAATGTAGTTCCCTAAAAAAACAACCATTAACAGACCATGCCATCATAGAGTCGAGCCTTACAAATTCACATCAAATCTTCACATCTATTTACCTCATTACTCAACACTATACAAATGTAGGTAAGATTTTTGAATTTTGGGCAATTATATGGATATTTTTCTTAATTTTGCGGTTTGAAAAATGATAGGAGGCGTAATCGTCACCAAAAAAAGTAAAGTAGTAATGAATATTTCATACAATTGGCTTAAAAAGTATATCAATTTGGATATCGAGCCAGAAGAAGTCTCTAAGGTATTGACCTCTATCGGTCTCGAAGTCGGAGGTGTTGAAGAAGTTCAATCCATCAAAGGAGGATTGGAGGGTTTGGTAATCGGCGAGGTTTTGGACTGCGTAGCGCATCCTGATTCCGACCATCTACACGTTACCAAAGTCAATGTTGGAGAGGGCGAGCCATTGCAAATCGTCTGTGGAGCGGCCAACTGCCGTACCGGATTGAAGACCATCGTGGCTACCATCGGGACTAAACTTTACAGCGGAGACGAGTGTTTCACCATCAAGCGTTCAAAACTTCGCGGCGTGGAGTCATTCGGTATGCTCTGTGCGGAGGATGAGATCGGCATCGGCAATAGCCATGCAGGTATCATCGAATTGCCAACAGACGCAAAGGTGGGTACACCAGCCAAAGAATACTATGGCATCGAGAGCGATTACATCATTGAGGTGGACATCACACCAAACAGAATAGACGCCACTTCCCACTACGGTGTAGCCCGCGACTTGGCAGCCTACTTCCAGTTCCATGCGAACGGCAAATACAAATTGACCAAGCCAGACGTAAGCGCATTCAAGGTGGACAACCACGACTGTCCGGTAAAGGTGACCGTGGAGAATACCACCGCATGCCCCCGTTACACCGGAGTAGCCATTACAGGCGTCACCATCAAGGAGTCTCCTGAGTGGATGCAAAACGCATTGAGAGTGATCGGGTTAAGACCAATCAACAATGTTGTGGACGCCACCAACTATATGTTGCACGCGTTGGGACAACCCCTCCACGCATTCGACTTGGATAAGATGGCCGGACAACACATCATCGTGAAAACCTTGCCAGAAGGCACAAAATTCACCACCCTCGACGGTGTGGAGAGAAGTTTGAACGCCAACGACTTGATGATTTGCGATGAGAAGGGCGGCGCATGTATCGCCGGCGTTTTCGGCGGTCTTGATTCTGGTGTTTCCGACACCACCCAAAACATCTTCTTGGAGAGCGCATACTTCAACCCAGTATATGTCAGAAAGACCGCACGTCGTTTCGGTTTGAACACCGATGCCTCTTTCCGTTACGAAAGAGGATGCGATCCGAACAACACCCTCTACATCTTGAAGTGCGCCGCACTCTTGATCCAAGAGGTAGCGGGAGGAAAGATCTCCAGCGAGATTTTCGATAACTACCCTACGCCAGTGGCACCATTCCCTGTGGAATTGTCATACAGCAAGGTCAACTCCTTGATCGGTAAAGAGATCAAGAAAGAGGAGGTGAAGACCATCTTGAACGGATTGGAGATCGAGATCAAGAACGAGAAGGAGGATCAATTGTCCTTAGCGGTTCCTACATACAGAGTGGATGTTACCAGAGACGTGGATGTCATCGAAGATATTCTTCGTATATATGGTTACGATAATGTAGAGGAGGGATTGTCACTTTCCTCTTCAATCTCCTACTCGCCTAATCCAAACAGTTTGAAATTACAGAACCTCATCTCCGAGCAATTGACGGGATGTGGCTTCAACGAAATATTGAACAACTCACTCACCAAGGTTTCCTACTACACCCACGGCGAGACCTACCCTGCCGAGAAGGCTGTGATGGTCATGAATCCATTGAGTACCGATTTGGGCTGTATGCGTCAAACCCTTCTCTTCGGAGGTTTGGAGAGTGTCTCTTACAATGTCAACAGAAAGAACGGCGACATCAAGTTCTACGAGTTCGGTAACTGCTACCACTTAGATCCTAGTAAGAGTTCCACAGCGGAGGCCCCTTTGAAGCCATACAGCGAGGATTTCCACTTGGGTATCTGGTTGACAGGAAACAAGACCGCTCAAAGTTGGGTGGCTAAGCAAGAAAAAAGCTCCTTCTTCCAATTGAGAGCCTATGTGGACAACATCTTGGCACGTCTCGGTTTCAACTTGAAGAAATTGGTTTATGGCATCTACGAGGACGATTTGATCTCCGACGGTTTGGGAATCCTTACCAACACAGGCAAACAACTCGCCACCATGGGTATCGTCTCAAAGAGCACTTTGAACCTATTCGGATTGGACAACAACGTTTACTTCGCCGATTTGAACTGGAACGCGATCCTTTCCGAGTTGAAGAACCATAAGGTTACCTACTCCGACATCTCAAAATTCCCAGAGGCAAAGAGAGACCTTGCCCTCTTGATCGACAAGAAGGTAACTTTCGCAGACATCGAGAAGGTAGCCATGGAATCAGAGAAGAAACTCATCAAGAACATCTATTTGTTCGATGTTTACGAGGGAAAGAACTTGGATTTCGGAAAGAAATCATATGCGGTCAGCTTCATTCTACAAGACGAAACGAAGACCATGACGGACGCACAAATCGACGCCATCATGAACAAATTGATGAAGAACTTCGAATCTAAGTTGAACGCTAAGATCCGTTAAAAGCAAAGTTTTGTCGTTATCAAAAAAAAGATTAACTTTGCACACCATTTTTGAAAGATTTATAAATTATACATAACAATATGAATATTGCTAGAAAAGACATCGACGCAACGAGTGCGATCATCACAATGAACATTGTGAAAGCAGATTACGAGGAGGCAGTAGAGAAGACTCTTCGCAAATACAAACAAAGAGCTAACGTACCAGGTTTCCGTCCAGGTAACGTACCAATGGGAATGGTTAAGAAGATGTTCGGTAAAGCTGCGATGGCTGACGAGATCAACAACATCATCTCTGAGAAGTTGTTGGCCTACATCAAGGAGAACAACATCCAAATTTTGGGTGAGCCACTTCCTAATAAGACAGAGCAAAAAGAGGTAAATTTCGACAAAGAAGAGGAATTTGAGTTCAAATTCGATATCGCCATCGCTCCTGAGAACAAGTTGAACTTGAGCGATAAGATCACTATCCCTTACTACGAGATCCAAGTAAGCGACGAGATGGTAGAGAAAGAGATCAAGGCTGCCCAAGACCGTTGTGGTTCATACGAGGAGGCTCAAGAAGTTGTTGAGTCTGACGTTGTAAAGGGTGAGATCGTCGAGATGCGCACAAAGACAAAGGAGAAAGAGGACGGTATCAAGGCTGAGGATGCAATCCTTTGCCCTAAATACATGAAGGATGAGGCTCAAAAGGCATTGTTCGTAGGAGCAAAGGTTGGTGCTTCCGTATCTTTCAATCCTAAGAAGGCATATGGCAACGAGGCTGAGATCGCTTCCCTTTTGAAGATCAAGAAGGAAGAGGCTGCTAACGTTGACGCTGATTTCAAGTTCACCATCAAGAGCGTTACCCGTTTCAAGGCTGCAGAGTTGAACCAAGAGTTGTTCGACAAGACTTTGGGCGAAGGCGTAGCAAAGAACGAGGCTGAATTCAAAAACAGTTTGTCAGAAAACATCAAGAAGTCACTTGTCATGGATAGCGACTACAAGTTGATGTTGGACGCTCAAAAGGTATTGGCGAAAGAGGCATTCGGCGAGGTTGCGTTCCCAGACGCATTCTTGAAGCGTTGGGTATCAGAGACCAACGAGAAGATCAGCGCAGAGGATCTTGATGCTCAATATCCAATGATGTTGGAGGATTTGAAGTGGCAATTGACCAAGAACAAGATCGCTACCGACAACAACGTGAAGATCGAAGAGGGCGACATGATGGAGTTCGCGAAGAAGACCGCTCAAGTACAATTCGCTCAATACGGTATGTCAACTGTTCCTACAGACGTTTTGGAGAACTATGCGAAGGAGATGTTGAAGAAGAAAGAATCCGCTCAACAAATCGTAGAGCGTGTTTTGGACGAGAAAGTTCTTGAGGTTGTGAAGTCTAAGATTAAATTAGACGTTAAAAAGGTTAGCATCGAGGAGTTCAACAAATTGTTCCAAGAGCAAGCTCAATAATTTAAAATTTCCATAAATTGAATCCCGGCAATGAAAATTGTCGGGATTTTTTTTGGATTTATATGAAGAATTTATATTATCTTTATAGAAGTAAAAATTGAATAGAAAATTAGACGGACTAAATTGTTAGAAAAATGATGAACAAAAACGACTTTAGGAAATATGCTGTAGGGCATCTTGGCATGAACGGATTAGCTTTAGACCAATATACCTCTACCATATCAGACAATTATATTTCACCCAGCATCCTAGAAGAGCGTCAATTAAACGTGACTCAAATGGATGTGTTTTCAAGATTGATGATGGACCGCATCATCTTCTTGGGCACTCAGGTGGACGACTACACCGCCAATGTTATCCAAGCGCAGTTGCTCTATTTGGATTCGGCAGATCCAGGCAAGGACATCTCCATCTATTTGAACACTCCTGGAGGCTCCGTTTACGCCGGGTTGGGCATCTACGACACCATGCAATACATTGGTTGCGATGTGGCCACCATCTGCACAGGAATGGCAGCCTCTATGGGCGCAGTCCTTTTGGTGGCAGGTGCCAAGGGAAAACGTTCAGCTCTAAAGCACTCACGCGTGATGATCCACCAACCTATGGGTGGTGCGCAAGGACAAGCTTCCGACATAGAAATCACAGCAAGAGAGATCCAAAAGTTGAAACAAGAGCTATACACTATCATCGCCGACCACTCAGGCAATGATTATGACAAGATTTATAAAGACTCCGACAGAGACTATTGGATGACAGCCGAGGAGGCCAAAGCTTATGGCATGATCGACGAAGTATTGGTGAGAAATAAATAAGGCGGAAGATGGCAACGAAAACCACAAACAGATGTAACTTCTGCGGCAGAAGCCAAAACGAAGTCAATATGCTCATTACGGGCCCTTCCGTCAACATCTGCGACGAATGCGTCAAGATGGCTTATGAAATCGTCGAGAGCAACAAAAAGAACGCTCCATCCGACTTCGACACGAAGGATCTTCCTAAGCCATTGGAGATTAAAGAGTTCCTTGATCAATATGTGATTGGACAAGACCAAGCGAAGAAAACGCTCTCCGTAGCGGTCTATAACCATTACAAAAGGCTCTCGCAAAAGAAGGGAGACGACGATGTGGAGATCGAGAAATCCAACATCATCATGGTAGGTTCCACCGGTACAGGAAAAACGCTCTTAGCGAAGACAGTGGCAAAACTTCTGAAAGTGCCATTCGCTATCGTGGACGCCACCGTCCTAACAGAAGCGGGATATGTCGGAGAGGATATCGAGAGTATCCTCACTCGCCTACTCCAAGCATCTGACTACGATGTGAAGGCGGCGGAACGAGGCATCGTATTTATCGACGAGATCGACAAAATCGCCCGTAAAGGCGACAATCCTTCCATCACCCGCGATGTCAGCGGAGAGGGCGTTCAGCAAGGATTGCTCAAATTATTGGAGGGTTCCATCGTAAACGTTCCACCACAAGGAGGAAGAAAACATCCAGACCAGAAGATGATTCCGGTCGACACAAAAAACATATTGTTCATCTGCGGCGGCGCGTTCGACGGCATCGAGCACAAGATCGCCCACCGATTGAACACCAAAGTGGTAGGATATGCAGCTGCTAAGAAGCAGGGCGTAGTGGATATGGAGAACATTCTCCAATACATCACGCCACAAGACCTCAAATCATTCGGACTCATTCCAGAGATCATCGGTCGTTTGCCACTCCTTTGCCACTTAAACCAGTTGGACAGAAACGCATTGCGCTCTATCCTTACTGAACCAAAGAACTCCATCATCAAGCAATACATCAAAATGTTTGAGATGGACAAAGTGAAACTCACATTCGACGACGAATTGTTGGAGTATATCGTCGACAAAGCGATCGAATTCAAATTGGGCGCCAGAGGACTTCGTTCCATCGTGGAGACCATTATGTTGGATGTGATGTTTGAGACCCCATCCTCTGATAAAAAGCAGATTCGCATGACCAAAGCGTATGCGGAATCCAAGATTCAGAGCGCCAACTTAGAAAAATTTCGTGTGGCATAGAAAAATTAGCAAATTTTATGTTGCTAATTAACGGACAGTATATACATTCGCGTCTGCAATTCCGTGCCATGCCAGAAATACCGGAAAAAGTGATAACCGGTACTTATAAACGATAAATTGTGTTCCGATTATGAAAGACAATGAATTGGCAAAACAACTGAAATTGCATTTTGGCTTTGATACCTTCAAAGGAAACCAAGAGGAGATCATCACCAACCTATTGGCGGGCAAAGACACCTTTGTCTTGATGCCGACAGGCGGTGGAAAGTCACTATGTTATCAATTGCCATCGTTAATGATGGAAGGCACGGCTATCGTAATTTCTCCGTTGATCGCCTTGATGAAGAATCAAGTGGACGCGATGAGAAATTTCAGTGAAGAGGACGGCATCGCCCATTTTATCAATTCGTCGCTCAACAAAGCGGCCATTGACAATGTGAAGGCAGACATCCTCTCAGGAAAGACTAAATTGCTTTACGTGGCTCCTGAATCATTGACCAAGGAGGAGAATGTGGAGTTTCTCAGACAGGTGAAGATATCGTTCTTCGCAATCGACGAAGCGCACTGTATCTCCGAATGGGGACATGATTTCAGACCTGAATATAGAAAGATACGTCCGATCATCAACGAAATAGGACAAGACGTGGCGGTCATCGCGCTAACAGCGACGGCGACACCCAAGGTGCAACACGATATCCAGAAGAGCCTTGGCATTATGGACGCTACCGTCTTCAAATCCTCTTTCAACAGATCCAACCTCTATTACGAGGTAAGGCCTAAAAAGGATGACATCGACAAGGAGATCATCAAGTTCATTCTTGGACAAAATGGTCAATCGGGCATTATCTACTGCCTTAGCAGGAAAAAGGTGGAGGAGTTAGCCGAAAAACTACGTGTGAACGGTATCAACGCATTGGCATACCATGCGGGAATGGATAGCGCAACACGCTCAGGCAACCAAGACGGATTCTTAATGGAGAAGGTGCAGGTGATTGTAGCGACCATCGCCTTCGGTATGGGAATCGACAAACCAGATGTCAGATTCGTGATCCATTACGACATTCCGAAGAGTTTGGAAGGCTATTACCAGGAGACCGGTAGAGCAGGTAGAGACGGAGGTGAAGGACGATGCATCGCCTTCTACTCCAACAGCGATTTGCAGAAACTCGAAAAGTTCATGCAGGGTAAACCCATTGCGGAACAGGAGATTGGCAAACAATTGCTGTTAGAGACAGCCGCCTACGCCGAATCCGTAGTGTGCAGACGAAAAGTATTGCTACATTACTTCGGTGAGGAATATGGTGAAGATAATTGTGGAAATTGTGATAATTGTTTAAATCCGAAGAAACAAGTGGAAGCGAAAGAGTTGCTATGTACCGTACTAGAGACGATCATAGCGTTGAATGAAAAGTTTAAGACGGAACATGTAATTGATGTCATCATGGGTAACGAGACCTCCGAAGTGAAGTCTTATGGCCATGATGAGGAGATCGATACCTTTGGCGAAGGAAAGGACGAAAGCGAAAGAACATGGCAAAATGTGATCCAAAAGGCCATGATTTGCGGCTACATCACCAAAGACATCGAGAACTATGGCATCTTGAAGGTCACCAACGAAGGTAAGGCCTTTATGAAGAAGCCAAAATCATTTGAGATCGTTAGCGAAGATGAAGACGAGGAGGAAGAGGTAGATATACAATTGAAGGGTGGCGCATCTTGCGTGGCCGATCCTGCCCTATTCTCCATGTTGAAGGATTTAAGGAAGAACCTCTCCAAAAAATTGGAGTTACCGCCATTCGTCATCTTCCAAGACCCATCATTGGAGGCGATGGCCACTACCTACCCTATCACCATCGATGAATTGCAAAACATTCCAGGTGTAGGCGCAGGAAAGGCGAAACGATTTGGCGAAGAGTTCGTGAAGTTGATCAAGAAACACGTTACAGAGAACGAGATTGAGCGTCCAGAGGATTTGCGCGTACGTTCTGTAGCGAATAAATCTAAATTGAAGGTCTCCATCATCCAAGCCATCGATAGAAAGATCGCTTTGGACGACATCGCGGAATCAAAGGGTCTTGACTTCGACGAATTGTTGGATGAAATCGAGGCAATCGTAAATTCAGGAACAAAGATCAACATCGATTACTTCTTGGTTCAAATCATGGATGATGACCGTATCGAGGATGCCTTTGAATATTTCAAGGAGGCTGAATCAGACGACATCAACGATGCGCTCAAGGAATTAGGAGAGAATGATTACACAGAGGAGGAGATCCGACTTATCAGAATCAAGTTCATCTCTGAAATGGGTAACTAATACAATTCAAACAACCTATAGGAAAGGCTTTCTGCAAACACGGAAAGCCTTTTTTAATGATTACCTAGATTAATTACTTTTAAAACCCAAGTATATGAAGTCACTCAAATTAATCATCGCCGCAGTAATGGCGATAGCGCTTGTCGGATGCAATTCCATAACAGGACTAAAGAATTTCGCGGATTGTAAGTTTCAGTTCAATAGCGTTTCTAATGTTAGATTGGCCGACATAGACCTTACCAACAAAAAAACGTATAGTAACTTTAAACTGACAGACCTTGCCACCCTAGGCGTGGCCTACGCAAAGAAAGAGTTGATGCTCGATATGAACGTAAACATGGTGGTGAACAACCCCAATGAACAAGCCGCACAATTGGATGGCATGGACTTTATCCTTTGGATAGATGACGAGAAGATGTTGGATGGAACCATGAATCAGAAAGTGAAGATAGCGGCAGGCGAAGATGCGTTAGTTTCACTCCCTATCTCGATGAACCTATACGAGTCCATCAAGGACAAAAAGATTAATGCCATAGCTGAATTCGCAATGGGATTGGCTACCAACAAAGCAGACAATAGCCGTGTAAAGGTATCTATCAAGCCCTTTTTCACCATCATGGATAAGACCATCAAATTCCCTTCCTATATAACGATTGGAGGGGACGAGATCATGCCAAAGAAATAGTGGGATAGATTCAACAAACCCCAAAAGCTGGTCATCATTGGCCAGCTTTTTTTGACTCTATTTTATTCGCCGCTTCAATATCATCGATCAAACCTTGAATCTTCATCTGTTTGATTTCACTACTTGAGTAGCCCCTTTTCCGCAACTTCTTCTCAATCCAAGGTTCAACTGGATGAGGATCCGCCCACAAACCCTTCTTAGCGCTCCTTGCCTCCTCTTCCAGGCGATCAAACTCAATCTCCTTATCATAATGGGTGTAATGCCACGCATAACCCGCTTTGACCATTTCATGGCTCACCTCGGTTCCATCCTCCAAATAGGTCAGCCCCAACAAACGGCCAAAAGAATCCTTCTGCGTCAGCACCAATTTCACACGCTTCCGTCCGATAAGCGAATCCAAGAATTGCCTCGCCCTTCGGCTATAGTCCTGCCCCTTTTCAGGCGCATCGATGGCAGCCATTCTTACCCTTTGGGCTTCACGTCCCGCACCATCAATCAGTAAATCGTAGGTATCGCCGTCGCATACACGTTTCACAATGCCATAATAGGTATTCTCCTCCGTTTGCACTTCCGCGATAGAAGAAGGGGTAGATGATTCATTACCTGCTCCATTGCCCCTCTTTTTACATGAAAGGAACAGAGGAACCGCAAGCAAGAGAATGAACAATAATCGTGTGACTCGATCAATCCTTCGCATATTGAATCATCAGCGATTTGTTTTTTGTGATTAATATTTTCAAAGTAGCATCTTTCACACTGTACTGCGTCATATATTCACACTGTCCATTGACCACCTCATTGAGTTTCTCATAATCGGATCCAGGCTCCTGATCTCCCACAAATTCCTCGCGTACCGATTCAGGTTCACCAAACTCCGCCGTCAACTTGCCCACCTGGTCCATATAGTAACGATAGAGGGAATCCCACGAGTCAAATCTATAGGCATAAAGAATCTCCACACAAGAGACGCTACGACCTTTTTGAGATGACAGACGGACAAGAGAATTCCTCAAATCCTCATCCCCTGATTTGAAAACCATATAAATGCCACCATTCGATGGTTTTTCTATATCTCTCACGACAGCACCCGCACGTTTCAAAGTATTGGTGCAACTATACATGGAACCGCCAATTTGGATATCACGCAAGAAAGAGAGCTCCTGCGCATGGACGGAAATAGTAAAAAAAAGCAACGACGCAAGTGTAATAATCGCCTTGTTCATACCTAAAATAGCTTAGTTCTAAGACAAAGGTACAAAAAAGGTTTGAGACATAGATAATCCCACACAATTCCTTTATATTTTCAAATGCAAATAATTTTTATTGAAATAACTCAAACTACTTTAAGCGTCCGCCGACCAGGAAGCCTAACCACGAGAAAAAAAGGCAGACCAATAGTGTCGCTAAGATATACATCATTGCAGTTTGATACTTTCCCGCTTGAATCAATTGAAGTGACTGGGAGGAGAAGGTCGAATAGGTGGTGAATCCACCGCAAAAACCAACAGTGAGGAGAAGTAGTGTCGTCTCTTTCGAGACCAAAGCGGCGAAAAGGGTGATCAGAAAAGATCCAACACCATTGACGCACAATGTGGAGAATGGACCGAAGAGCGAAAGATAACCGCCCAATAACGTTACGCCATAGCGCATCATACTGCCCAATGCACCTCCCAATCCCACTATAAAGAAATTCTTCAACATATACTTCCCTTTTTTCTACGCGAAGATACAAAAAAGTGGATGAACCATAACCGCCCACAAAGGAGAACTCTTTAAAATCACCAATAGGTGGCAGGACAAGGATATTTATCTTTCTTACTGATGATGTAAATTAAATCAAGTTCATGCGACCATGAACCATTGTGCTTCTTTGAGGTAAAGAGATCGAACACATAGAAGACCTGCAGTCCCTTGAAATGGACACCCGCCATAAAACCTACCACATTCACCTTGGTGGTCAGGGTATTCTTGTCGCTCACACCGAAAATTATCGGATCCCACGCCACACCGACACCTAAGTTAGCCATCTGGAATTCATCCTGCTTTTGATAGGATCCGTTGATGAAAAGGTAGTTGTCGGAGAGGGCCGATCTGCCCCATAAGCCATTTTTATTCTGCAAATCCTTCAAATAATTGACATGGAAAACAAGTTTGCGATGGAGCGTGTTCTCCTTCAGATCATTGAATCCATTATTCGGTTCCGCAATATGGTACAGGGCTGCGCCCAAGGTTAATTTATTCTCTATGTTAAAGGAGGCGCCGACTGAGACGTCGAAGAAGGTGCGTGTGTCATTCTCGAAATCCTCCATGGTCTCCAATGTCGGACGCTTCGAGTTATCATCGTACTGGTCGCCATACTTTATTTTATCCCAAACCAAACGATTGAGGAAAAAACTTCCCTGGACACCCAAGCGGATGGTCATGCCCTCCTTCAAAAGCAATCGTTGCGCATAGACGAAATCGAACTCATTTTGGTTGAACACACCGCCCGCCATATTATCGAAGGAATAGGCGAAACCGACGTTGCACGCCTGTTGGTGGAAACTCATATCAAAGGATGAGCGGATCGTATGGTAACGGTTTCCCAGCGCCATCCATTGTTGTCTATAATTCAATCCCAAACGAATATCCTTCGCGTTACCCGCCAAAGAGGGGTTCAAACTGAAAGGTGTCAGGTTATGGTTGACGAACGAGTAATCCTGCGCGGATACCATTCCACATAAACCAAGCATTAGTATGAATAATAATTTCCTCATTGCCATTGTTCCTAAGTGTCTGTTTTTATCTGATGAGGGATATGAATCCCTTTCTTTCTCCCTTCTTTTCTATGCCCATATAGTGGCTTTCATATTCACAATACCAACCGTAAACGCCCTGTGGACAAGGTGCGCCATCCAGGATACCATCCCACTCGTCGGTAATGGCGTGGCCTTCGAAGACAATCTCTCCCAAACGGTTATAGATGATATATTTGAAACTATCCATATAATCTCCACCATAGAACTTGAACGTATCGTTCTTGTCGTCGCCATTCGGCGTAAAGCCCTCTGGTGCCCAAAAGTCGATCCAAGTATAGATCGGCGCACGTCCTGTATATTCACATCCATACTGATCCACCGCACGCACCTTTACCAAGAAGGAGTCGGCATCATTAGGTTGATAGAAATGTGAGGTGTTGACACCGGTCAAGTCACGGCTATTGTCACCCGTCTCCCAATACCACTTCGCATTCTTCGGGAATACGCCAGAGAAACGTACATTGGAACTACCCTCCTCTATGAAATCAGGAGAAACGGAGAACTCAATCTCATGACGAGGAATCAGATCAACCTCAATCTTCGCATATCCTGTGCATCCAAAGGCATCTTTACCCTCAACGGTAACAAGTGTCGGGCCTTCGATAGTAGCCGCCAAATCAGAGGTATATCCATTCATCTCCACACTTGCGGAGTATGGTTCACTCGACCATTTGTATAGCTCCGCACCCTTAGCGGTCAAATGGATGGTGTCTGGCAATCCTGGACAACCAGTCTGGTGTCCCTTCTCGATATTGATCAACGGAGCAGGGCGAACACTGACCACTTTGCTTGCGGATGAGACGCACCCATTTTCATTGGTTCCCGTCACCTTAAACTCCGTCGTGGATCCCATGGTATAGGAGATATGGTCCGTCTCATCATTGGTGTTCCATCTGTATGTTTTCGCACCCGAGGCGTACAAATTAAACGCTTCACCTTTGCAGACCGCCGTATCTCCCGAAATGGAGATGGTCGGCAAGGAGAGCACGATAATATCAATATCGATGGAGGCCGGACAATTCGCCACATTGCTACCCGTCATACGGATCAATGTATTATTTTCCGGCTTAATCTCAATGGAAGAGCCATTGTACTCCTTCACGCCATCGGTCCAAGTATAGTTCAACGCACCATTTCCCTTCAGTGTGGTCTTTTCGCCGTAGCATACCTGCGTATTTCCTTCAAACGAGAGTACAGGCGGTTCTGTCAAGAATACCTCATGGGTAGCCGTCGATTTACATCCATATTGATTCTCCGCAGTCACGGTGAATACTTGATCTTGTATGATTTGAGGCGTAATGGTGGATCCGAGGATGCCATTGCTCCAAGAGAAACTTGCCGTCTCTCCATTGGCGTCAGCCGCCTCAATCGTAACGATGGATTCGCGGCAGGCCTTGTTATCTCCCTTGGTGAAGACCATCGGATTAGGATTTACCTTCACAGGTACCTCCACCATCACCTCACAACCCTTGGCTGAATATCCATAAAGGGTATAATTGGTGGAATTGTTCGGATAGATGGCAATGGTGTCACTCGTCAAGCCATTACTCCAACGATATGAGTCGGCACCATGACCGATCAATGAGGCACTATCCCCCGCACAGACTCCCGTCACACCTGATCCCGACACCCATAGGGCCGGAACAGGCAACACACTGACAGGGATGATCAAAGAGGATGAACAGCCATTGACATATCCCTTTACCTTTAACTCCATATCATTCTCCAACACCTTGCTGAAAACGGAGGTTCCCGATCCATCCTGCCACTCATAAGTATGTGCGCCGGATGCGGTAATGGTGAGAATATGGCCCGAACATACCGCCGTATCACCCTCATAGGTCAACACCGGCAAATCCTTCTTCTTAATGGTCCATGTCGCATAGGCCTCACACTGATTATCATCCACACAACGAACCGTCAAGGTATCATCCGCCGTCACCCTAACGGAGACTTTCGGTCCGAAGGCGTTATTGCTCCAATAATATTGGGAAGCACCTGAGGCCACTATTTTCGCCTCCGCGCCATCACACACCTCCTTATCACCCGACAACTCTATCATTGGAGGCTCATTCACACGGACAATAATGGATCCCGTACCCGTACATCCACCATTTTTAGAGGTTCCGATAACCGAATATTCCGATTCGGTATAAGGATTCACCTTAATACGCTCTTCCTGCTCCGACGAACTCCACACATACGAGTCAGCACCTCTTGCCACAAGTTCCGTGGTGTCACCCTGGCAAATCACATCCTTTCCTTCGATCCAAACATTGGGAACATCCAACAACTTCACCGAATATTCCGCACGGCTTTCGCAATTGTTGGAGATACCCTTCACCCAATAAACAGTATCCTGTGTTGGCACACGGGTGATGGTCGTCTGTCCCTCCGTACCATCGTACCATGTCACGTTGGTACCGACGCCTGTCACCGTAAGTTTCGTGCTAGCACCTTCACAAATGACGGAATCACCCGTAATTTTGATATCTGGAAGAGGCGTCACCTTCACCTTAATCTCTTGAGGTCGCGACTTACACTTCTTTGCATCGACGCAATGAACGGAATAGACCGTGGTCTCGTCTGGATAGACGGTGCGCTCTTTTCCATCAAAGACATCTCCCCAGATATAGGTCACCTCCCCATTGTAGGACTTGGCGTCAGCCACCAAATTGGAGGCGTCGCCTTTACAAATTACCACATCGCCCGATACGCTCACTTCCGGCAATTGGTTCACCCTGATCACCTTAGAGACGGTCGTCGAACAGCCCTCTTTATTGGTGACCGTCACCCGATATTCCGTCTCATCCTTCAACGGGCTCACCTTTACTTGCGGGGTCATCGCACCAACGCTCCAAGCATAGGTGGCCACCTCGTCCGGTTTGGAATAGACAGAAGCCAACAAGGTAGCCGTATCATTCAAGCAGACCTCCTCGTCGCCTAAAATAGCGACGGACGGGCTCTCCTTGACAAATATTTCAAAGGTCGCGTCATAGCCGCAAGAGAATTCGTCCTTTGCGGTGACGGTATATTTCTTATAGCCATCCACCTTCACACGAATTGCTGGAGTCGTGGCTCCGTTACTCCATTCATAGGTGCTTCCTGAGGCCGCACCGATGGCACGCAAATCCACAGAGTCACCAAAACAAACCTCCGACTTGGAATCGATGGAGAGTGTGGGGAAATAACGGACATTAATCGGTTTGGAGAAATTTTGCGTACATCCGTTAGCCGTATGAATCGACATCGTGACATCGTGTTTGCCATAGGTCATAAAGCGCGCCTTGGGATCTTCTCCCGGATTGAGGATCTCTTCGTTCTCCTCACCAAAGTCCCAACTCACCTTATCTACCCTATCTCCTACTATATCACACTTCACATCCTTGAAAGTGACCATTCCGCCACAATCATTTTCGTAATCAAAATCCAGGGAGGCACCCATCTTCTTGAGTTGGGTTTCCAAATTAATTTTTGCGCAACCCTTCCTCATCTCATCGGTCATCGTACAGATGATCTTGACATTGGGATCCTTCTCCTCGTTCGGCACAATGGCTACGGAAGGATCATTTGGATCCACCTCTACCGGTTTATCATCGGAACGCTTCCATTCGTAAGAGAATCCCTTAGGGGCCATGATACGGGCATCTTCGCCAATACAATCCTTTACCTTCAACTCCAACTTCTTGGTCTCCGCCCAGAAATAGGCATAGGCTTTATGGTTTCCAGGGCCCAACTCTCCGACAGGCTCCCCATTCACCAAATTCACCTTCAAGCAATCGTGGACATCCAACTGGATCACCACCTCACAACCCAACAATTTCGGATCTGACAGGTCAAAGTTACCATAGGTCCATGGGCAATAAGCATACTCCGTCACCTTATTTCCCGCTACAGAACGGGCGCAGTTTCCAGGTAAATCCTTCACCAAAAGAAGGTTATCGGCATTATCACCCTCCGCATTGACCACCACCTCACCGCAAGGGAGAATACGCTTCTCCTTTCCATCCGCATCATAGACCTTCACCGACATACTAAAAGTCGGCAACTGGCTTCCACAAGTATGGACCGAGGTCTGCGTAGTGGTCTGTTTCAACAAGTCCGGACAGTGGAGAACCGCCGCATAGCGATAGGTAAGCAACGAGGTGTTTTCCGTGATTTTAAAACGATACTCCAAACGTTCGGCCATAGCGGCATCTTTTCGTTGTCCCACGCCTCCCGAATGTTTCTCGGCGTTTGAGTTGGCTTGAGTTCCACAATCTCCGATACGGACAGGCATGATACCATCAGGATTGGTCTTAAAATCCCAACAACTGACAGTCGGATCATTGCTATCCACGCTACCGTTGACCAAACGGATCTGGTTCGTCGTGTTCACAACATTCCAATCATCATAATGGTAGGTGGTATCGCTACCGTTCACCTCAGCGTAGATACCGCCCAACGAGAGTTTCCAATTCTCGAAGTTACCATTTTCAAAACTGAGGTTTGGTGTATCGATATTCGTCTCTTGAGCATAAATATGCATAGGAATACCCAATGACATCAATGCCAACAAATTGTGTTTCACGCTCATCTTATGGATGAACTTTAGATTTAAGCACATAATTCTAACATTTATATTCAAAAAGAAGACGAGGCTGAAGTACTAGCAATGGTCGTGTATAATGGTCCTAAAAACTACTATCGAAAACTTCTCACCCCTTAACCATAGAAAACCGAACATCAACTATCGTCATCTTCCATTTCTTCCACAAAGATGAAGATAAATTCCTTAACAACACCGATTTATTGAGATTTTTTTCTTCCTTTTCAACCAACAGACATATTCTTTCAATCAAAACTCAGATGCGACAAGAGTCCGTCCTCATCATCGATTCCGGATGATAATCCACAATACGACGGGGGCACCAATCAAGGCGGTCAACGCGTTCATCGGCAAGACATAACCATTGTTCGGAAACTGGGAAATCACATCACAGAGGAGCATCAACGAAGCGCCACACATCATACAGGCAGGCGCCAGAAGGTGATGCGAAGAACTTTTCAGCAGGCCTTTCACCAAATGAGGCACCGCAATACCCACAAAGCCAATCGGCCCTGTGAAGGCAGTGGTCGCACCCGTCAGAATGGTAGCGGAGAGAATGGTCAAGAAGCGAACCATCTTCACCTTCACACCTACCGTCCAGGCATAATCATCGCCCAAAAGCATCGCATCCAAAGGTTTGCACAACATAGGCGTCATCAACCAACCGATCGCCACCAAAGGGATCATTACCCACAGTTTATCCCATGTCACGCCAGAAAGCGACCCCAAGGTCCAATTCACGAATAGTTTAACGGAGTCCGGATCGCTGATATGCTGCAACAAGGAGACAATGGCAGTCGCCACACTTCCCAACATCACACCCGCAATCAACAGCGAAATAGAATTGGGCAGACGGAAGGAGACCAATAAGACGATCAGGAAGAGAGAGGCGGCGCCCACCATGGCGGAGAGGGCCATTCCCCATGAAGAGACCAACACCGAGGAGATACCCAACAATGAAAAGGCGAAAAGATATAGCGAAACGCCCAAAGTGGCACCCGAACTAATACCCAACACATAAGGGCCGACCAATGGATTGCGGAAGAGTGTCTGCATCCACAATCCAGACAGCGACAAGGCACTACCCACACAGATCGCCGTCAGCGCTTTGGGCAACCGGATGTCGAAGATAATGGTACGGTAAAGCGAGTCGGATCCGTCCGTCAAAGCCTCCGCAATCGAAGCCAACGGAATCGACACACTGCCCGTCACGATGTCCACCGCAAACAAAAGCAGCAGCATCACCACGCCCGCCATCCATATCATCAGCCGTCTCATTTCTTCTCTATTTTTTTGTCATCGGTTCACAACGTCCCACATATCGGGGCTCATGCATTGGGAGAATTTCCGGATGGAAAATGGATATCAGATCCGCTAACAACACATCTGGATGGGCCACCGCGGACTCATAAAAATCCGAGACGCTATACCCTTCTCCCGGAAGAGAACGTTTGTTAAAATGGTAAACATCGCCCCTTTTAAACGATTCCATATCCCGCAATCGGCTATCCATATCCCTCAACTCATGAAGGTGGCAATTCATCCAAAAATCCGCCTCCGCATAATGGGCCAACAGCCACTCGGTCCCGCAAGTAAAGGTCGGCATATCCATCGCCTTTAGTAGATAGTCACCGCCGGCCGCCTGATACATGTCGGCCATATACCCTTGACCAGCCGTCATATACCAAGTATCCCCGAAACACCCTGCCGCAAAGACCGTAGGACGATATTGAACCGTATCGGTCAACCGAACCAAAGCCTCATAACGATGTTCCAAGTCCGAAAAAATGGAATCCGCCAAATCTCTTTTATCCAACAAAAGTCCTATAAATTTGATCCACTCCGCACGTCCCAAGGCAGAAGATTCTTTCCATTCAAAATTATGGACAACCGGACAAACATGGGCATGAGGGTCATCCCGCAAATCAGACAACAGAAGGATATCGGGCTTCGACAGTAGCAGCTGCTCCACATTGATATCATAGGAACTGCCCAAAGAGAGAATCGTCCCCGACTCAATCCGCTGACGGATCGTGTCTGAATAGACGAACTTGGCGTCGCATGTCGCCACCAGGCCATCCAAACCACCTAAAAGCCGCAAGAACTCGAAAATAGAACCTGAATTGGTTGCCACACGACCAACAGGTATATGGATTTTGGTAGCACTTTCTGGCACTCGACAAGTGTCGTTTCTGGTCAAGGCATAGAAGCGACACGCCTCCTTCTCTCCCGCAGGAAAGAGAGAGACCAGATAGCCGAAATCGGTCTCCGAGGCGGAAAAATGGGTAGCATAACGCAAATCCAAATCACGCGAGTCCAACTTCTCTTCATTCACGGGTTTACGACAACCCCATACCGATAACGACACAAGCGTTATACTTATCAGCCAAAATGCCGACCGAACTCTACATCTAAACATATCACAAAATTAAAAAAAATTGCGTTTGTTGCAGAATTTATTAAAATGATATAATTTTGCATTAAGAAAAAAAATCGATTGTATATTAGGATGGGAACAATTAAAACCAGAAGCATATTGATAGACGTCGCCCGCAGACTCTTCGCCGCCAAAGGCGTGGAGAATACGACGATGAACGATATCGCCGTGGCCGCCCAAAAGGGACGCAGGACCCTTTATACCTATTTCAAATCGAAAGACGAGGTCTACTCCGCCGTAATCGAAACCGAGTTGTTCCAATTGGCCCACAAGCTCCAAGAGGAGTTACAAAAGAGCCAAAACCCAGCGGAGAAACTCATCAACTACATCTATGTCCGAATGGATTATATCCAAGAGGTGGTGCAACGAAACGGTAACCTTAACGCCAGTTTTTTCAGCAATATCCACTTGGTGGAGAAGGTCAGACACAAGTTGGACCTTCAGGAGCGTAAAATGTTGGAGAAGATCCTCATTGAGGGCAACGCCCGGAATATGTTCAACGTGAAGAACACCAAGTTTGCCGCAGCCATCCTACAATGTTCGCTCAAAGGATGGGAAGTCCCCTTTATCAGAGGCGAGCTCAGCCAACTCTCATCACCTGAAAACAAGAAGGCGTTTTCAGACTTCCTTCTATGCGGACTAACGGAAATCAACTTGATGGCGGAATAAAAATTGTGCCCTTTCCTTGTTATGGGCGTATGCAATTAGGGCGTATGCTATACGCCCCTACGGATCAATGCGCCTGCAGCGTAACTACTCTCCTTATCCACATAGGTCAGCGGAAGAAATCCAGACACTATTTTTCCTTGCGTAATCTCCAACGGATGGTCATTCGACAATGTATCGAACAGACGACCCAACTCCTCAGCGGAACGATTCGCATAGATCATATATTCACCGACAGAATCGGGATGGATATAACGATCGGTGATGACGCGGGCGCACACCCCCATATTCATCCTTAGATTCACCTCCACACAGGGATAGAGCCAAGACTCCCCCTCTTGCTCCGCCACCAACATATCCACACCGAAATAGCCTTTGTAGTAGGGTTGGATCCTTGGGGCGAAATATTGTTCCAAGAATTGACGCACTTTCAAAAGAGATATTTTCTCCACATACGTTTCCAAATAGGCCGCTATCTTATCGTTCGACCACAACAAATTACTGCGGTAAGTTCCCATATCATCTGCGGAAAAGAGCGAATAGCCAGCAAAACGGACACCCGATTCGTCAGAGAGGAACTCCATAGCGAAATCCACTACCTTTCGATGCGCCACCTCGCAGACCAAACTACCCTGACGTTTCAATATATTGGCGCACCAAGCCTCCGTTTGGGCGTCCCACGTCCCTTCGCACCAACGAAGTCCCTTTCCGCTGCACGACCACGGGGATTTCAAGACAGCCCGAGAATGTGCCTCCACAAAAGTGCGGATTCCATTCACATCAAATTCCTCAATAGGCAATTCACACATCATAGGGATGAGTCCATGTTGTCGGAGGGCTTCAGCCGTCTCTATGGCGAAACGACGATGGGAAAGCAAACGCAACCGCTCAACATCCACCTCCATTTTACAAGGAGCATATTTATTCCATTCCCGCAACAACGAGCCATTCCATCCCCAAGGTTTCAAACGGTCCGACATAGCGAACCGACTCTTTTGCTCGTCAAAAAGAGACCATTCAATGGAGATACCCAATTGGGCGAAGATATCGGCATTCCAATCTTGGGGTACCTGCTTACGAGTCAGGACAGACTCCCCTGGGTTCGCAAACCATATCGGAAGCGTGGAGAGATCAGTCGCCAAAGCGATTGCCGAACGAGGTGGATTATACCCTGCTCCACCCTGCCCCAAGGCCAAATCGTTTTCAGGATTGAAATAGTGGTAGATCATAGGTTTTTAGTTATAAACCAATACGAAGTCATCCTCCACCCGAAATGCGAGGCTGACACTTCCTATACTCGTATCGAACGTCATCGTCCGCAAGGAAAAATCGATTCCCGTCAAGAATAGTTGCTCCCAATATTCGGGACGGAGCCCCGGAATCAACTTGTAAAGAGCCTCCTTGGCCGACCAACAGAGCAGAAGCTGCACCTTATCCATCTCATCGATCAAGGAGAGTTCCTGCTCGCACAAAAACTTACTCTTCACCCGAAGGATCCGGTCGGACATCTGTTCGATATCCACCCCTACCTCACGATGGTGGCTCACATAGAGTGCCGCATAGTTTTTTGTATGGGAAATGGAGATACGCACATTCGGCTCATCTGGCAAGAAGGGCTTTCCTTGCTGGTCATGATCGATTTTCGCCTCATAGCCCAGCGCAATTCGAAGCAACATACGGACCGAAAGATACTCCTGCACCCTCTTGGGTGATTTATAAGAGGAGATCTCCGCGGCGTAAGCCTCCCTCAAAGCAGAGAAACGCGACAACAACTCATCGGCAGGCTCCTCCATTTTCCAAAGAAGCAAGCGATCGCCATTCGCCAATGTCTCGTCCCTATAAAGCATCGTTCAACGATTATGCCTTCTTATCCACCATTTGCTTGGTGAAGAACAGGAAAATAACTATCAAAATAATGTAGTAGATGACATCGCGGCTATCAATCACACCGCGGCTCATGGAGTCATAGTGGGCGCTGATACCCAAGGATGCGATGAAACTCTCCGTCGAACCATTGCTTGCCATTCCTGAAATGATATCAAAACCGATGTAGGAGAAGAAGCAGAGCACAGCCGCCACGATAAAGGAGATGATTTGGTTATCGGTCAACGAAGAGGAGAAAAGTCCAATGGCGGTATAGACCGTCGCCAAGAAGAACAATCCGATGTAAGATCCCCAAGTGCCACCCATGTCGATGTTACCGATCGGATCGCCCAACATCCACACGGAAAAAAAGAAAAGCAATGTCGGCAAGAGAGAAAAAAGCACCAAGGCGACTCCCGCGAGATACTTCGACAAGACGATGCTCAAACTGGAAATAGGTCTGGTCTTCAACAATTCGATGGTACCCGTACGACGCTCCTCCGCAAAGAGACGCATGGTAACAGCGGGCACCAAGAAAAGATAGAGCCAAGGCGCAAAATTGAAAAGGCCATCCATATTGGCGTAACCATTGTCCAAAATATTATATTCTCCGGGGAATACCCACAAGAAAAGACCTGTCAAACAGAGGAATACTCCGATCACGATATAACCCATCGGAGAGGCGAAGAAGTTGCAAAACTCTTTTTTGAATAATGAAAACATCCTTATTTCTGTTATAAAAACATTAAATCCACTTAATAATGACGCAAAACGAAATTATTTCTTCGCAAAAATACGAAAATGTTTCATATTTCGGAAATAATCACTAAATTCGCGGTGCTTTTAAAGCAAATAGAAGTTTAACAAATTAATTAAAATCAAATGGCAACCAAAATTAGATTGCAAAGACACGGCCGCAAGGGGTACGCGTTTTACCACATCGTCGTAGCAGATAGCAGGGCTCCACGTGATGGAAAGTACATTGACAGGATTGGTACTTACAATCCTAACACAAATCCCGCTACAGTAAATGTTGACTTCGAGAAAGCATTGGACTGGGTATTGAAGGGTGCTCAACCAACTGACACTACAAGAAACATCTTGAGCGAGCAAGGCGTATACTTGAAGAAGCACTTGATGGGTGGTGTTAAGAAGGGCGCATTCTCTGAGGCTGAGGCTGACAAGAAATTCCAAAGCTGGTTGGATGCAAAGAACAAGAAGAACGAGGCTGTTTCCGCTAAGGAGAAGACCGACAAGATCGCTAACGCAAAGAAGCGTCTTGAGGAAGAGAAAGCTATCAACAAGGCAAAATCTGAGGCTCTTGCACAAAAGAGAGCTGAGGCTGCTGCTGCGCTTGAGGCTGCTGCTAAGGAAGCTGCCGCTGAGGCTGAGGCTGCAATTGCTGAGGCTGAGGCTCCTGCTGCTGAGAACGCTGCAGAGTAATAGTTTCTCAATCAAAGACAAAAGGCATTCGAGTAATCGGATGCCTTTTTTTTGTCAATGCATGTTATCCATTAAAGTTCTATTAGAAATCTATTTTTGAATTGAAAATATTCCGCCCCAATCTTTTTAGAAAAAAGCGATCACATCCGTTGCAAATTAGGAAAAGAATCGTTAAAATTGCATAAAGGGATTTTCACAAAGGCTATCCCGATGACGAAGGCTCTATTATTAACTTTAGATTTTATGGTCCCCATATATATATGAACAATATAGAACGGTCTTGGGGAGTTTGGAAAGCGACAAAGGGGAAGAGGCGACTCTCCCCTTTTAGCATTAAACGGGAGAACAGAGATGAAACGACACTTTCTTGAAAGAAAAACAAACTTTAAAAGGTAAAAAAGGAGTTTGATTGATTGTTTTTGACTAAAAACAACCATTAGACTACATTTGTATTGGTGAAACCATTTTACACAAAGTAAAGAATATATAGTATCATGAAAAAAAGGAACAACATTTTATTAATTGGGGCTTTGATGACGAGTCAAGCGTTCGCTTCCGTACACATCAATGAGATGATGGTGCGCAATACTTCATACAAAGTCAATGAGAATTACAATTTTGAGGGTTGGGTGGAGTTATACAACTCAGGAGCGGAAGCAGTGGATTTAAGGAATTGTTTCTTCTCGAATACGGAATCCAACATATATTTGTGGCAAAACCAATCCAACGACTGTAGGATCCAACCGAAAGGTTACTACATCTTCTATTTCGATGAGTTGAACAAAAACAACCACGCCAATTTCAAGTTGGACAGCGACGGAGGCACCCTCATCTTATCGGACGAATCAGGAAGAGTGTTGGATAAGGTAACCTACCCAAAACCATTTAGAAATACCTCATACGGTAGAACAGAGGATGGCGGTAACACTTTGGCCTTCTTTACGGAGCCTTCCATGAACGCCACCAACAACAACTCGACGGCCGCACGTTCGCAAACAGCGGCTCCTACCTTCAGCAAAGAGGGAGGTTTCTACTCTGGCAACCAAACCATCAGCATCTATGCGGAAGATGGTGACGCCAAAATTTATTACACCACAGATGGTAAGGAGCCAACTATCCACTCCAACCAATACAATTCACCGATCAACATCAACAACACCACCCCACTCCGCGCCATCGCGGTTGTCAATGGCGAGGTGACCAGTGAGGTGACCACCGCCACCTACTTCATCGGCGTGAACAACATTCCGATGAATGTGAAGGTGATCTCCTTGGTAACAGACCGCGATTATGTATATGGAGATGAGTTGGGTGCGTTCGTTGTGGGTAGAAACGGTTCTCAAGTGCCTTCTACTTGCGGTTCCATGGACCGTACCGCCAACTATATGAACGATTGGGACCGTCCTTGCAACTTCGAGCTCTTCGATGAGAAAAAGAGTTCCCAAGTGAATCAAGAGGTGAAGATCAGCGCTTTCGGCGCATGTTCAAGAACCAAGGCGATCAAGTCTATCGCTGTCAAGGCTAATAAGGCGCACGGTAATAACAAAATAGACTACAACCTTTTCCGCGAGAAACCCGCATTGAAGTGGAAGAGCCTCGTATTGCGTAACTCCGGAAATGATTTTGGAAGAATGCTCTTCCGCGATGGTTACATTCAAACATTGGCCGCTTCGGGCATGGATCTCGACCACCAAGCTTACGAACCAGTAGTGGTCTTCATGAATGGTGAATACTATGCGATGTTGGGTATGCGAGAGCGCACCAACAAGGATTTCGTCTATTCCAACTATGGTTTGAAGGAGGAGGACTTCTGCATCCAAACCATCTCCAAGACAGGTTCCACAGAGTGCGACGATTACCAGATTGTCAAGAGCCTTGGCAATGGCGACTTCAACAGAATCGATGAGAACATTGACGTGGACGAGTTCCTCAACTACTTGCTGACAGAGATTTACGTCTTCAACAAAGACTGGGCCGACAACAACAACAAGGCTTGGAAACGCACCGAAAACGGCAAGTGGCGCTGGATCCTCTACGATACGGAGTACTCTACCTCCTTGTACGAGGAGAATATGACCGGCAACGGATTCTCAAACCTCAACAAGGTCAACTACTACAACAACATCATCCAAAACCCAGAAATGAAGAGACGTTTGATGACCAAGTTCGTCACACACGCCGGCACCACTTTCGGAGAGGATAATGCGGAGCGTGTCTTGGACAGTATGATGAACATCCTCAGCAAAGAGGCGGATTATTTCAGGGATTTCTTGGCAAGAAAGAATATCAAGGAGTCTTCCCTCTCATGGAAAGACGAGGCGATGAAGGTTCGCAACTTCATTGTTGCCAGACAAAACGTGGTGATGGGCCATGTGGCCAGCAACATGCAATTGGGCAACCCAGTTCCTTTGCGTATCTACGCCAACATTCCTGGCGGCTCTTACACCTTAAACGGTTTGGAGAATATCCGCAAGAGCGACTTCAGAAGCCAATACTTCACCGGATCAGCCATCCAAGTGAAGGCAAACGCGCCAACAGGCTATAAATTTAAGAATTGGGAGGTGCGCAAAGAGGAGTACTTGATCAATACCAACGACTCATGGAAGTACCTATACCTCAGCGACGGCGTGAACGTTCCTTCCAATTGGAAAGACAACTCCTTTGAGGACGATAGTTGGCAATCGGGCCAAGCACCACTTGGTTCTGGCGTCTCTTACTATGTGAAGACAAGCGTTTCAGGAAACAGCAACAACGGCGGTTGGAACGGAGGTATGTTCCCTGCCCCTGGCGACAACAATGGTGGCTGGGGTGGCATCGGCGGTGGCGACTGGGGCGGCGGCATCGGTGGCGGCGACTGGGGTGGCATCGGTGGCGGTGGATTCGGTGGAGGCATTCCTGGATTCGGTGGCGCTACAGTATCCGCCAAGACAACCCTTCTCAGAAAAGAGTTCAACGTCAACTCATTGAATTCGATGAGCAACGAGCTTCAATGCTTGGCTCACATCAATGATGGAGCGATCATCTATCTCAATGGCAGAGAGGTGTTCAGATATAATCTGCCAAACTACAATGTACAAGACACCACCATGGCGCTTCTATCCATGGACTCTTACGCAACAGTGAAATTCAACATTCAACGCAGCTACCTCAACGAAGGAAAGAATGTGATCGCCGTAGAGTTGCACTGTGCGAAGGGAAGCGGATCGCTTGCGTTCGACATGAACCTGCTAGACGAGAATACAGGCGTCAGCACCATCCAAACATCATCCAATGACGAGTATTCAGCCAATGTGAACGGAGCGCTTGTATTGAAGGCTATATTCGAGAAGGACAACAATTCCACGCCATACGACAAGTTGTATATCAACGAGATTTGCGCCGCCAACAAGCAATATGTTGACGAGTTCAGACAAGACGAAGACTGGATCGAAATCTACAATGATGGCGAATCTCCTGTCGATTTAGGAGGACTTTACCTCTCCGACAAGAGAAAGACTTTGGACCGATTCCAAATTCCTACGGGCAACCCATCCGCGACGACAGTTCCAGCCAAGGGTTATATCGTGTTCTGGGCAGACGCAGACTCTTCTGCGCAAGGACCACGACACACCAATTTCGAATTGTCAAAGGACAAGAGCCAAACCATCTCTTTGTCAAGAATGGAGAATGGAAATATCCAAGTGATAGACTCTGTTCGTTACCAACCACACACCGACGGAGAGTCATACAGCCGCTTCTCCTACACGGGCAATGGCGCATGGAGCATCACATCACGCCCAACCTTCAATAAGAAGAATGCATATTTCCCTCTATTGAAGTCCAGCACTTCGGAGATCCAAGAGCCTATGGCAGAGGCAACAGAGAGCCTTATCGCTCCTCAGGTATATCCGAATCCAGTCTCTGATTATCTCTGGTTCTCTTTCCCATCTGAAGAGAATGGCGTTGTGACAATCACCGATATGACGGGTCGTGTCATCCTAAACCAAACCGTGAAGAACGGTGATTGCCTCAATATCAATGATTTCGAACGTAATATTTATATGGTTATCATCAGTGTCGGAGAAGAGCGTTACACCACGAAAATCGTGAAATTGTAGTTCTTCCTGACTAACTTAAAAAGTGCCTTCGACGCGATGTCGGAGGCACTTTTTTACTTTTCATTCAGGCAACACCCAAAGGTCATTATTCAAAGTATCGGCGTGATCATTCTATTTATAAACGATTAAAATATTAGAGAATATTTAAAAATAGGTTCTGGATGGATTTACTGGTTTGCAATAAGCTTTCTCGTCGGTTGTGGGCTTTGCTTCTTATTGCTGTTTTTAGCATTTCCTGCTCGGAAGATACGAATAAATACCTTGCAGAGGCAGACTCCTTTCGTAGAGGTATACCGAGTGATCTTCAACACCGTCAAAGTGTAGCAGTAAGGAGTGCCATAACGGGTGATTCACAGTTGCTTAATGAGGTTCGCAATGCTCGCAACACAAAACCCACGTTGCTTGATGGGGTTGTAGCTGACGAAGTAAATTCATCTTGTACCCTATTCCGACCTGAAGATTATGCTAGTTCGTCTCAAGCTCTTCCTCTGCTTATTTATCTTCATGGAGGTGGATGGGCTTTCGGTAGCAGAAATAGTTGTGCACGCTTCTGTATGAGTCTAGCACAAATGGGGATTGCAGTCCTCGATGTTGAATATCGTTTGGCACCCGAAAATCCTTATCCTGCAGCTATTGAAGATGTGATAGAAGCTTTGAGACTCTCCTACTTGATGGCCGAAGCTTGGGGTATAGACCCAAAGCGTATATCCATGGGTGGCGATAGTGCTGGTGGTAACTTGAGTCTTGCAGCGGCTCTTAAATTGGGTAAAACAGATTCGCTCAGAAGTTTAGTTTTATTCTATCCTGTGGTTCGTTCATACGCAGACAACACCTCTTCTTTGCAAGAATACGGACAAGGCTATGGACTGGATGCAGAGTTGATGGATGCTTTCAACGAGGCCTATACTATGGGAGATGAGCAAAACCCTCTTATCTCACCTGCTCATGCAACAGATTCTATGCTAACGAACCTGCCGCCTTGCCTATTTGTAGCAGCCGATCGAGACATACTACGAGACCAAGGACATGAGTTTGCTAGCCGATTGGAACGTCTTGGTAATCAAGTAGAATACCATCTTATACCTTCGTCGGTTCATCTTTTCATCACAGTAGATGGGCAACCTTCAGCTTTCCAGAAGGCACTAGAGTTTACTAGCAACTATCTTCTAAAATAGTTACTATTCTGCCACGAATGGGTAAAAATGGCTTTTGGGGCAAAATAGTGTACTATTTACTCTTCCCAAAAAGTTCCGAGTGAGAACCTGTTCTGACTGCTTTGATTATATTTTCATCTTTGTCAAACCATATTAACAAAACGTCATTCTCTACATGACATTCCATATGGTTCTTGTAGATTTATAACTTCATCAAATCACTAGCCCGTTCGACTTTCTCTAAGTCTACATTGTTTTCTGCGTCATGCATTGCCTTCTTTGTAAGTTCATTGGGCTCTTCTTGTGCCTTCTCCATCAAAAGGCACTCAACATAATTGTTAAGACTTCGATTCGCAGCCTTCGCTTTTAATCTTATAATCTCCAACAATTCTTTGTCCAAACGAAATGTGGTTGTTACTTTAATTGTCGATTCCATAATGATATATATATATATATGACATCACTTTGATTGCAAATGCAATGCAATTATTCTACTTCGCAAAGTAATACATTAAAAAAGAGATGAACTAATTCGTTTTCTTTTATTTGAGCACTAAATGAGCATAGTCACCCGCTGTCTGAACGAAGTCGAAGTCAGCCGTTCATCAATCAAATATCTCTTTCTACGTATTCCATTTATGTGAATTTTTAGTACTACTGCAAAAATAAATACTGGATTCTGATAGGATTCAAAATGTAGTAGTCCAGGATGATTTATTTACAAAATGAATTCAGGGAGCGAACTGATGGTTGCTCCCTGAATTGTTGTGTATGAATTGCATGAATTAAAATTGAGGGACTTATATCGTCTTACAGACGAGTGTTCCACTTACTATGTTTCAACCCAGCACATGTCTCTTCGTTCCATATACAGGGTTACGGGTGTAGCATCTTCGCAGACGCTTGGTGTTAAAACGATCTTTTGATTATAAATAACACCTTACTCGCAAGGTGATAGGACAGAAAAGGGAGTGATGAACTGCTATCCACTCCCTGAATTGCCTAAAATTGGACATCACATATTAGTGAGATTTCCTTACTAGATGTTATTACCTCATGCACACCACCACCGAGTTTAAATACACCTTTTAATATATTAACACTAAAGGCAATGTCCATCCTTTCATTGGTCTCTCTTGTACTATTGATTTCGACCCTAAAGGAGGTCTGTTTGTTTGTTAATCCTGGTTTCCTTGATTCTATCAAGTCAACTATATCGGGATCTCTGTCTAACCCCATCTTTGAAGCCTCCCTTCTTGCTTCACTCCAATCAGTTTCACTATAAACTCCTTCAAAGGTATCAAAACGCTGGTAAGAATCTCGATACTTAGTTTCTTGACGCTCTTTATATGAACCTTCAATCTCTACGACCTTAATCTTCAAGTTTCCTTCTGTGTCAAATTCTCTTGTTCCTTCTTGATTAAATAGCCAACTATATTCAACTTTCTTTGCACCCAAGCATTGAGAAACCCTTCTAATGGCTCTCATCTTATGCTTAATAATTTCATCTTGATAATTATTTGCACTGATGTATCTGCTTTCGTAAGGATGTCTAATCAACATCATTCCCGATTCAGGTTGTGATGTTAAACATAATTGGTTCTGATAATTTCTTGCTTCAGAGACAGGTACTATTTGTAAATTGGAACTAAGTTTCTCTGAATTATCAAACCACATGTAATTTCGGCTTCTTTCATCGTCTGCAATTAAAACAACTTCGCCTGTAAGTTCTTTCATAAAGATAGTTATTTAGTGTGACAAACATTATCTTTTACCTCGTGAATAGAATTTGAACTGGAGGCATGATTATTTCCTCCAAGAAAATATAGCAGAAAAAATGCTATTAGACCTATGATTATCATAAGGCCTTTGTTCATCATTTTATTTTTAGGATATTTCAAAATCTCATCATAACCCATAACAATTTCTTCTATATCCAACTCTTTTTGCACCAAAGAAGAGTACCTTTTCAAGTCTTCAATGGCTTCTTCTATGGATGGACTAGATGAATAAAACATATAAGGCATCAATCTTCCGGCATCATCTTTTGTTCTAAAGCATGATCGAATAAATATACCCTCATTTTGTCTTATCGCTAATGAAAACCAATTTTTAAACTTCTTATTATCTCCTCTATTTTCTGAAACAGCGGGATCACACCCCCATGACCTAAGCTCATTAAACTTTGTCATTGCCTTATTCTGTTCAGGCAAATCCTTAAATGAATCCATCACACCATCAATTATGATTGTGCTTGGCACATTTGGATTCTGATTTTGTGTCCAAAAGATCTTCATACTATTTAATAATCATGTCTAAAAACTTGAATACTTCAGATTTACTTCTTAAATCTATTGTAACAAAATTATTTTGCACAAGACTTGCATAATATTTATATTGTAATTTTTGTCTGACTTTAGTGGCTGCTTCAGCAGAACTCAATCCAGAAACATCTAGATGGGATCCAAATACAGCATAATGAGAACTTTGATTTTTCCCTAACGAAATTAGATTTTCATTTAAAAAATCCAGTCTAGTGCAGGTGTCTGTAAAATACTGGTCATCATTAAGAAATCGATTAACATCAAAGACGAAGAAAATTATATCATTCTCCGAAATCATTTTTCTATAATTTGCTTTGACATATTCAGGACCTCCGCCTATATCAGTTCCTTTCGCAACCTCAATAGTTCTGCCTTTCAACGAAAATTTAAAAGAGTCATACTCATCATAACTTGTGGCAGTGTACTCACTATAACTGACACCTTTCATTGTTGCATAAAGTTGTGTTTTCCCAGATTCCTGCATTCCTAAAACGCAAATTGATTTACCAATGACAGGATCAGCATTGATATAATCCCACAAATCACTTACGGCTTCCCCTGTTCCATAACCAGCAGCTGCTCCAGCGGCTGCACCAAATGGTCCACCGACTAGGAAACCTCCAATACCACCAATTAATGCTCCAAAAAATCCCATATTTAATTAAACATAAAAAGATCATTCCCCAAGCCTCCAAACTAGGAACATTCATACCATTAAAAACGAAAAGGACGTGAGACTTGTTCCGCCTTACGTCCACCAATCTATCGGTATCGCCAAACACCATACTACAAATGAACATAGAATAGAACACCCCACGTCCATTTTGAATATGTATATAGGTTTGGTTATCCTCAACATAAACAAAAATAGACAGGGCATGCTTCTACACTAATCCCTGTAGTAAAATTTGGCGAATTTTATAGATTTGGGACTACATGCAAAAAATGCCTTCTCGGTCTCTGGATTTCTCCCCAAAGTACGAAAGCAAAAGTAATGGATTTGATGTGTTTTGCAAAATTTTAGGTAGGGAAATTTCTGAAAAGCAAAGAAAGGAATGGACAGCTATCTACTCCTTGAATTTTTGTGTGCGTTATTTACACTGAAATAGCTTATTTCAGGAGTGAACAACTTGGATTTTCTTTTTTGTATTTTACAAAGGATAATCCAACCACTCATAAATCGATGGAAAACTACTATTTTCTGCAAAGAAAAGGAAGTTTTTCTTCTTTTTTTGTGCAAAAATTGCTGATCTACAACATAATCTCAGGCAACAGCCATATCTCATACAATGGCAAGTTGAGAAGTCCGTCTTCTTTTCGATAATCCTTGAGCGAGGTTCGTATCGCCATTTCTGGTTTATATTTCTCCATAAATACCTTAAGGCTCTTGGCATGTACATTCAATCCTGCTTTTGCTTCACAAGGGATAACATTGTTTTTATATGAGAATAAGAAATCGACTTCAGACATTGCCCCTTCCGACCAATAATATATATTATTGAGTATATCCAAGCTTTGCAGTTCCTGTAATACGAATTGTTCTGTCAGAGACCCATTAAACTCCATAAATAGTTTTTCCTTGTTTACAATGACGGATGGATCAATATCACACATCGTACGCAACAATCCAATATCCAAATGATATATTTTGAATGATTTCAAATCTTCGTATGCCTTCAACGGCAGTCGACCTCCAGCCACATGTCCCACACGTCGCACCGCACTGCAATCCTTAAGCCACATCAAAGCGTCCTCATACTCTCTTGCCCTTGCACCCTCTCGCACAACTCCATAAATAAATTTTTTGTTCTCCTTTGCAAGCTGACTCGGTATTGATTCCCATACATGATGAATTTTTGGGACAATTCCTTTGGGAGCATGCTTTGAAAAATCATTTTGATACGACGCTATTATATCTTTCTGTATATTCGAAATTTTTTGATAATCACGTGTTTTTATAAATGAATCCACACACTTAGGCATACCTCCAACAATGAAATATTGTTTCAAATAGTCGTTCATCTTCTCGACAATCGTCGCTGGCAATCCATCCTTGTAATACTTCTTTATATATTCGATGGTTTGTTCTTCTTCGTTTGCTAGCAAAAATTCATAAAACGAAAGAGGTTGCAAAGTCATAAATTCGACTTTGCCGACAGGGAATGACGTACCTTCGTGTAATGTGATTCCTAGTAATGAACCAGCACAACAAATAGCATATTCAGGAGCTTCTTCTGCAAAATATTTGAGCGACGTCAATGCGCGAGGCACTTCCTGCACCTCATCAAAAATGACAAGCGTTTTTTGTTTCTCAATCTTTTTTCCATGTATTGTGCTGAGGTAATCAAGAATACGCTCCACATTGATACTACCATCAAACAATTGTTCCAAATCATTCGGTTGTTCGAAGTTTATATAGCAAACATCATTGAAATATTGTTTGCCAAATTCCTTCAAAAGCCAAGTCTTTCCTACCTGTCTAGCACCCAAAAGAATAAGTGGCAATCTGTCACTTCTTTCTTTCCACTCTTTAAGTTTCTCTAATACAACTCTATACATATCAAACCATCACGTTTTTTCGACCACAAATATACTAAATTTTCACATTTTCCGAAGGAGTTTTTGCTCATTTTATCACATTTTCTGAAGGGCAAAATCACATTTATATCACATTTTTTGGACGACTACATAAAATCAAGGTGGGAAAACCTTGGGGAGCATCCTCCACTGACACCCTGTTTTGAGAAGGTAATTGATTGCGTTTACAATGTTTCTGAGAGGGTACTTGCGCTTTCTCTCTTGCACATTTAAAAACTTTTCTATAACTTGCCACTGATTATCGGTGAGATTTGTTGGATAACTGTTCATTCCTTTAATGTTTGGTACCTTTAAAGTTACGAATTTTTATCCACTTACCAAACTGTTAATCAATATTTAAGCGTATTTTAAAGAGGGTTTTTTCAGGTCTATCAAATTAGTTTTGAATTAAATTTAAACAGTTTCTTATATTTGCTTTAAATAAGTAGAATATGAATATAATTTTACCATAGATTATGAATGGGGATATTGATAAGAACCTACAAACAAAATCTACTGTCCAAGCATAACGAACAAATTAAACAACCCGATCAAGCCACCTAATACGGCTCCCAACCAGACAATGGATTTCAACTCCCTATCGAGCACCTCCTTTGTGATCTTCTCCACCTCGGCGACATCCATCTCATTGATACGTTCCTCGACCATCTTCTGAACATCGATCGCCGCCAACACCTTCGGCAACTGCTCGGAAATCACGGAACGATAGAGGTTCAGGAGCATCGCCCTACCCTTTTCTACCCATTCATCCTTACCGGCCATCAATTCAGAGACGGGTGTATCCAACAGCTGATTCATCTCCGTCTTTGACATATTCCGAACCATCTCTTCGGCATTTTCCTGAAGGATGACATCAAGATGGGTTGAGATCGATTCCTGCAAACGATTAGACAACAACTCCACGACATTACCGACGCCTATGAGTTTCAACGCACCCTTAGAGGTCCGTTCGATAGCATATTGTACTACCTTTTCGGAGATATCTTCGCTGACATGGGAATTTCGCAAACGTTGTGCGATCACCTTAGATAATCTCTCGGAGATGTCATCCACAGTGTGATCCACATTCGTCACCATAGCGGGCAGCGTAGCTCTTAAGGTTGACGGATTCGTTTTTAACTGCTCCACAAATCCATCCACACTCGCCTCAATCTTCTCTACCATTTCATCAGATAGAAGGTTCTTGGAAAGGGTATCCTTGTCCATCAGATGTATGCTCACCATCTCCCCTATGGAGTGAGCCAAACGAGACTTCTCCTTTGGTATGATGCCAGGCGTGAAGGGAATTCTATGGCCCCATATATACTTAGGCTGGTGGGGACGAAAAAGCATTCGAATAGCCAGATCATTGGTCAAATAACCGATGACCGCGCCAAGCAACGGAGGAAACAAGTAATTATACCACATCATACTTTATTTTTTATATATCTTCACACAGTCGGTAATTTACGAAACAGAATCGTAATGCCAACCGTTCTTTCTTTCACCATATTACCATTATTTATGATAGATAAACTTATTTTCCAAACTCATCCATCAAATACTGATAAGCCTCGTTAATTTGTCTAAAAAGCGCTGCGGACATATCCCTCATATCCTCCTCCACGCCGACCGGCAAATGGTCTGGATGGTATTTCATCGCCATGTTACGATAGGCGCTCTTCACCTCCCTCTCCGAGCTACCTGCTTCCAGTCCCAGAATGGTATAGGCAACCGCCATTTTATACTTCTTAGCTGAATCTATCGCCTCCTCCTGATTGTCGCGGTCTCTGTAATGGTCACACTCGTAACGATACTCCAAAGAGGCAAGATCCCAATCTTGTATTCTTAAAAACTTCGCGATGTTGCGCAACAGATCCAATTTCTTCCAATCTATCCCATTATAGGCATATCCAATCTCAAATAGGACATCAAGCAGTTCAAAACGCTCGGCATACTTCATGCCGGAGTATTGTAAAATATTGAGACAATAGGTCCGGTAATCCTTCAATGTCCTTTTGTTCAACTCATCCAAGACATTGAGCGCCCACAAATAGTGTCCCTTGAAATGGTGGATAAAGTACTTACGGGCCAAATCGATCTCCTCCTTGTCCACACGGTCGTTCAGGCGCATCACCATGGAGAAGAGCGCAATGATATTCACCTTCAGCCTTCCCTCCGCCGACTTTCCGTAACGCCGACTCCGCATGGCGAAAAAAAGGTAAATCAGAAGGGCGAAAAAGAGAAGGAAAGCGACAACCAACAAAGAGTTCACACTGTTCATAACGGACAATCACGCAAGGTCATCGAACTGTCAAAGCAGATCCGTCACTGTTCAAATCACCCAGAACCACCTCCGTCACACAATTGACCAAATCCTTATCATATTTTCGCTCCACTACGATATAGTTCTCCGTAAAACCGCGCATTGTTCCCTTGGTGCGTTTCTCTTCCCAAAGCACCTTGGCACTCTTTCCAATTTGGGAACGATAGAAGGCCAAACGCTTCTCTTCCGACAATTGGTGCAACAATTCACTGCGACGTTTCTTCTCATCAGGATGGACACGTCCCTCAATCTTCAAAGCTTGCGTATTGGGGCGTTCCGAATAGGAGAAAACGTGAAGTTGCGTCACATCCAACGACTTCAGGAATTCGTATGAGGAGTTAAAATAGTCTGGCGTCTCACCATTCGTGCCGACAATGACATCCACACCAATGAACGCGTCTGGCATCAACGACTTCACCTTACGGATCTTCTCCGCAAAGAGTTCACGCTGATAATGGCGCTTCATCAAAGCCAACACCTCGTCACAGCCCGATTGCAAAGGGATGTGGAAATGAGGCAAAAAACGTTTGGATTGAGCGGTAAACGCAATGATCTCATCGGTCAACAAATCGGGTTCAATGGAGGAGATACGGTAACGCTCGATACCCTCTACCCGATCCAATGCCTGGATCAAATCGTAGAAGTTCTCGCCCGTGCTCTTTCCGAAATCACCGATGTTCACACCAGAGATCACAACCTCCTTCGCACCCTCGCTGGCGGCGAACTCCGCTTGCTTCACCGTCTCGGCAATACTGGCATTACGGCTCTTACCTCGTGCGATAGGTACCGTACAATAGGAACAGAAATTATCGCAACCATCCTGCACCTTCAACCAATAACGGGTACGGTCACCTCTGGTACAAGAGGGGAAGAAGGTGGATATCTCACCTCTTTTCGTATGACAAATTCGGGTAGGTTCACACTTTCCGATCTGGGAGAGGTGCTGGACAATGTCAAATTTATCTTGGGCACCCAAAACCAAATCAACACCCTCTATTTTCGCGATCGTCTCTGGTTGCAACTGCGCATAACAACCGGTCACAACGATATAGGCGCCTGGATGCTTCGCAATCATCTGTTTGATCGCTTGACGATCCTTACGATCAGCCACTTCCGTCACCGAACAGGTGTTGATCACACATACATCGGCCACCTCATCCTTTTCTGCCACTTTGAAACCATTTTCAACCAACATTTTGCCGATGGTGGTGGTTTCTGCGAAATTCAATTTACAGCCAAGCGTATGGAACGCCACCTTTTTATCCTTAAAAACAGAAGTGTCTATCATATCGCGATATTATTACTTAATCTAAAATGGAACTTTATAAAAACAAACAAGGATGTCATCTCGACATCCCAGCTTCATAAAACCTTAAATCTAATACCATGAAAAACACGATGCAAATGTATCGCATATTTTTATGTTGTGCAACATAATTTTAAAATATTTTTCAACATTAACTTTCTTTAAAACTTAAAGAGAAGAGAAGGTCGAATTTTTAACAAATCATGGCACTATTTTAGATTTCTGAGTCTCTGAATCAATGTAGGATGCGAATGGTGGAAGAAGACGTAGGCCTTGTGAGGATTCAAGTTCGTCAGCGTGCTCACTGAGAGTTTCTTTAAAGCCTCACTCAAAGGAACGGCCAAACCGTTCTCCTTCGCGAATCGATCCGCTTGGTACTCATTACGGCGAGAAATACAGTTCAAACCAACACTCAAAAGCGTGGAGATCGGCGTATATAAGATACCAAAGACTATGACACCTAGATGGAATGATGGATAGGAACTACCCAAAGCCTCCGCCAAAGCCACATTACCCTGTTCTGGCGTACCGAGCGCCAACGAGAGCAAATAGAGCATCACACCCGAATTAAGGATGGATATCAAAAGCATCATCAAAGTATGTTTGTGCTTGTAATGACCAATTTCATGGGACAATACGGCGACAATCTCCTCCGTGGAGAGCGTATTCATCAACGTATCATACAAAACGATCCGTTTCTTTGAGCCTAATCCAGTAAAATAGGCATTCGCCTTGGTGGTTCGCTTCGAGCCATCTATCACATAGAGGTCATCCAACTGGAACCCCACCTTAGAACAAAACGCTTGGATGGCACGTCTCAATTCGCCATCCTCCAATTTTGTCTGTTTATTGAAAATAGGGACGATCAAGTTAGAATAGAACATCATCATAAAGAGGGATATAAAGGACATCACACCCCAAGCGATCAGCCAAAAGTAGCCACCCGTATGTTGGTATATCACCATCAAGAGAGCGATCAAAGCGCCACCCAAAACGAGGGTTAACAACCACCCCTTTACCGTGTCGGCCGCAAAAAGAGCGGGCGTCATCTTATTAAAGCCAAAACGCTCCTCAATCTTAAAGGTATGGTAAAGCGAGAATGGCACAGAGATGATCTCGTTGCCGAAGTAGAGGATCCCGAAGAATACCAACGCTACCCCGATCGCATTCTCCATACAACCGCGGGCTATATTGTCCACAAAGGCAAAACCGAACAAAAAGAACATCAACAACATCACGGCCATAGAGAAAAGTCCTGAAACCATGCCGAATTTTTTATTCGCCAAGAAGTATTGTTGCTGCTTTTTATAGGCCTCCGCGTCATAAAGGTCCTTTACCTCCTCCGGCAAAGCCTCGCTCACTTGACTATTGTTCAAGTAATCCAGATAGGCGCCCAAAGCGAAATCCAAGACCAGAATGGCTATAATAACCCAGAAAAGTGTGGTATACATAGATGAGTGTTTTATTCAACATATAAAACCAATCCCTTGAGGTACTCGCCCTCCGGGTGGTAGATATTTATCGGATGGTCGGCTGGCTGTGTCAACTGATGGAGGATACGGACATTTCGTCCGCTCATCGCAGCCGCACTAAAGACCGCCAAACGGAACTGCTCCTTGTTCACAGCCTGGGAACAGGAGAAGGTGAAAAGAATACCACCCTTCTTGATCTTTTCAAAAGCCTTGGCATTCAATTTTTTATAGCCTTGCAACGCATTCCGCAACACTTCACGGTGCTTTGCGAAGGCAGGAGGATCCAACACGATCAAATCGTACTTGTCCTTCTCCATATCGTCCAAAAACTTAAAGGCATCCGTAGCGAAAGCCTCGTGGCGAGGATCACCGGGGAAATTGAGTTCCACGTTCTTATTGGTCAAATCGATCGCCTTTGCGGAACTATCCACGGAGTGGACCAATTTGGCGTCACCACGCATCGCATAGAAGGAGAATCCTCCCGTATAGCAGAACATGTTCAACACGGAACGTCCCTTGGCGTACTTCTCCAAAAGGGAGCGGTTTTCGCGTTGATCGACGAAAAAGCCAGTCTTTTGTCCACGCAACCAATCGACATAGAATTTCAAGCCATACTCCATCGCCAGACATTCGTTATCGCACTGTCCGATAAGGTATCCATTTTCAGACTCAACATTCGCCTTGAAAGGCAATGTGGTCTCAGACTTGTAATAGACATTGCTCACCTTACCTTGCATCACCTTCACAATGGCGCGGGCAATCTCCTCCCTCACCATGTGCATGCCGACCGAATGGGCCTGAAGCACCGCAGTCTTATCGTAAATATCCACGATAAGTCCCGGCAAACTATCACCCTCGCCATGCACCAAACGATAGGTATTATTAGTTGGATTCTCGGCCACACCCAATGTCTTACGAAGCAAATAGGCCTCCGAGATGCGTTTTTCCCAGAAAGACTCGGAAGGGTGTTCGCCCTCAAAAGAGAGAACACGCACCGCAATGGAACCAATTTGATAATGGCCAGTGGCGCAATACTCATTTTGGGAGGTATACACATCCACTATATCGCCCTCCTGTGGTTTTCCGACTATCTTTTGAATCGCACCGGAAAATACCCATGGATGAAAACGTCGTAGAGACTCCTCCTTCTTGGGTTTAAGAATTATCTTCACAAAATCCATCTAATAATTATTTATTCGCAAATGTAAGAAATAAAAGTTTCGTCCACAACGATAGTCGGACGCAAGTGAACCAATCACTTATTGTTGAATTGATTCATGGTATTTTGAAGGCCTGACAAGCAAAAACTTTTAATGATTTCACAAGCGACCTCAATGCGTTTCTCTAACGCCACTTTTTGCTCGGCCGTCCACTCTCCCAACACATATTCGATCTGCATTCCCTTAGGGAAATCGTTGCCGATGCCGAAGCGAAGTCGTGAATAGGCATTGGTTCCGGTCATCGCCTCGACGCTTTTCAAACCATTGTGGCCTCCAGCGCTTCCGTTTCCCTTGAGCCGCAATGCGCCGAAAGGGATAGAGAGATCATCAACGATGATCAGAAGATTGTTCACATCGATCTTCTCCTTGTCGAGCCAATAACGGACAGCCTTACCGCTTTCGTTCATGTAAGTGGATGGTTTCAACAAGAAGAGTTCGGCGTTTTTCACCCGACATGATGCGGTAGCGCCATAACGATTACCTTCATCAAAAACAATATTGGACGCCTTAGCAAAAGCGTCCAATACCTTAAATCCTATGTTATGGCGGGTCTCAGCGTACTCGTCACCGATATTACCCAACCCTACAATCAGATACTTCATAAAATCAATTATCCGTTGTTCTTAGAAGCTCTTGTTGCCTTAACACCAGCAACAACGTTAACTTGACCACTCAAGATAGTCAAATTGTCATAAGAAAGCTCACGAACTTGGATAGTCTTACCAAGACCCAACTTCTCAACATTTACAGTCAAGAACTCAGGGATATTAGTGTAAAGACCCTTAACCTTCAAATAGCGCATCTCTTGGTTCAACTTACCACCAAGACGTACACCCTCTGCCAAACCTTGCAACTTAACAGGAACGTTCATCACGATCTCCTTGTTGTCTGATACTTGCAAGAAATCGATGTGCAACACCTTATCAGTTACTGGGTGGAATTGGAGCTCCTTCAAGATAGCCTTGCACTCCTTACCATCGATGTTCAAGTTCACAACGAAGATCTCCGGAGAGTAGATCAACTTACGAACATCCTCAACCTTTACTTGGAAGTTTGTGTTCTCACCAGTACCATAAAGGTTACAAGGGATTACACCTGATGCGCGAAGCGCCTTTACCTCTTTCTTGCCAACAGCTGTTCTGTTAGCGGCTTTCAACTCAAAAGTTTTCATTTTGTGTTACTCAAAATTAAGTTATACATTAAAAATCGTAATGGCTTAATTCCCCATCACACTCCTCGGGATTGCTCGAATCCCTAAAAAGCGGTGCAAAGTTATAAAAATAAACGGAATAAACAAAGGCAAATATCTATTTCTTAATGATAAAGATATCCTCATTCTTTCTTTTCATGTAATATTGCTCTCTGGCATACTTCTCCAAACTGGCCCAATCACTACGCATACTCTCCATCTTAGCGTTGCAGTCGGCGATCTGACGTTTGTAGTAGTTCACCTCGCTGGTCAGTTGTCGGACCTTCATCTGGTACTGCAAATAATCCATCACGCTGTTATCGCAAAGGAAAATGAGCCAAACAGCTCCAAGGCTAGCCGCGATCAGCACCTTGCTGAAGAATACCTTTTTCGCATAAGTCAAGATGATTTTCAATATGTTTTTGATTTGCGTTTTATCCATTCTTTTCCACTTTGTTTCCGCAAAAATAAATTTTTGTTTTCTGAAATGAAAATAAAAAAGCAACTCATTTTCAGATTTCTATCGAGAGTCCATCGTAAGCCAAATGGACATGGTCGGGCAACGAACGGTCCACCTCGTCGTGCAGACCTATATCATGGCAGGCATGGACAAAATAGGCACGTTTAGGCTTCACCCTTTCCACCAAAGCCAAAGACTCACCCACAGAAGCATGGGAGAAATGTTCCGTGAAACGCAACGCATCCAGCACCAACACATCCAATCCTTCCAATTTGCCCATCTCCTCTTCAGGTATCGTCTTGTAATCGGTCAAATAGGCGAAGTTCCCTACCCTATAGCCAAAGTTCGGCAATTGGTAATGGAGGGCGAAAATCGGCAAGACCTTAATTCCCGCCACCTCAAAAGGTTCGTTCTCTATCTGATGGAGCACAAAGGTCGGAATGCCCTTATAATCATTGCCGAAGCAGTAAGAGTAAGCTTCATGTATATGCGCCACAGTAGATTCATTGGCATAAATCGGAACACTGCCAAAAGGACGCAAGTCATCCAACCCACCCACATGGTCGGTGTGTTTATGAGTCAACAACACGGCATCCAAATGGCGGATATTCGCCCGCAAAGCCTGCTGACGGAAATCTGGACCGCAATCCAAAAGAATCTGTATTCCATCCACTTCCAATAATGCGGAGCAACGCAAACGCTTATCCTTCGGATTCGAGGAACGGCATACTTCGCAATCACAACCAATATAGGGAACACCCGTAGAGGTACCCGTACCTAAGAATGTCAGTTTCATCACTTCACAAAATCATTAAATTCAGTTCCAGCCACCTGCATACGGATACGCCATTCAGACGGATAGAGATTATTGCATCGATTACCCAAATTCTTTGCCCATCCAAGCGCCGCTCCACGATAGGTCAACAACAAGATGCCCTTGGGAGCGGACGGATCCAAAAGGATATTATCCTTATGCAAATAGGCCACCGCATCTTCCCAAGAGAGTTCAACCACAGGGAAGACACCCTCCTTCAAGAGCCAAGAGAAGGCAAGGTTTTGCGAAGGTATCAAGTCTTTTCCCTTCACCGTCGCCACCTCTACACCTGACTGCACGACGCGTAGATGGTCGGCAAGTTGCGCGGTCAAATCCGCATAGTCACTCAACACCGCATAGACCACATCGTTGCGAGCCATCAATTTCACGGGTTCGGACAACCAATCCACCAAAGATTTCGCTTGCGGAGGCAATACATTCTTAGCATCGTTCTTTCTCTTTCTACGAGACAATGAAGCCTCCGTAGTCTTGCGAAGAGCCGCCAAGAAAAATCCCTCTCCTCGTGTCTTATGTGGATAGAAATGGTAGCCAGCGCCTACCGTTGAGACTTGCCATGAATCATCCAATTGGATCGCTAAAACTTCAGCCCCTAACTCCTCGGCGATCCATTTCACATTCTCCTCATCCTCCTCCTTATTGAAGGTACAGGTACTGTATATCAAGATGCCATCCTCCGCCAATGCAGGGAATACATCCGCTAAAATTCTACGTTGACGCTCCGCGCAGAAACGCACATTTTCGGGACTCCACTCCGCCACAGCCTGGTCATCCTTGCGGAACATACCTTCACCGGAACATGGGGCATCCACCAAAATCACATCAAAAAGGCCCGACAAATCGGTAAAATCAGATGGATCGCTATTGGTTACCGTCACATTGGGAGCTCCCCACTTGGTCAGGTTTTCCTGCAGCACCCCTACTCTGCCTCGCATCACCTCATTGGAGACCAACCATCCACGACCATCTAAAAGGGAGGCCAAATGTGTTGATTTACCCCCAGGGGCGGCACACAAGTCCAAGACGACAGGATTTTCGCTCTCGACGAATTGACGGAAAACCTGCTCTACAAACATAGAACTCGCCTCTTGCACATAGTAACAGCCCGCATGCAACAAGGGGTCTAACGTAAACGAGGGGCGCTCCGCCAAATAGCGTCCACTCCCACACCAAGGGACACAATCCTCCAGTACTGTTGTATCCATCTTTCTACGATTCAATCGGATACTCACCTGCGGATCATTCTCCAATGCAGTGCGGAAAGCATCGTACTCGGCACCCATTTGTGCCCTCATCATCTCCTCGAATTGAGCGGGTATTTGCATATAATTGAATTATTAAGCACCGCAAAGATACATTTTTTCGTAAGTAAAAAAAACACTAACAGGTGCAAACAAAATCATAAAAAAAGCCGAACCCAAACGGATTCGGCTTTTCTATTATAATGTGTGAATCATCACATTATTTTTGCTCCAAAGCCAAAGTCTTAGTTGGTTGGTCGCAAACCTCAGCTGGGCCAAAGTATTGGATTGGGCCTGGGTAAACGTAAGCGGTCTCGACAGCCCACTTCTCACGGTTAGCAGCCAATGCCTTGAATGGCGCGCCATCCAACTCAACCAATGCCTTGCGGATAACTGGCTTCATTGCACCGTGACGCTTCTCCATGTTCATCATCATAGTGATAGGCACACCAGCAGCGATCCATTGATCAGCAGTCTTAGTGGTGTTCTTGATCAATGACATGTAACCAGACTTGCCAGAAGCGATCAAGTTAGCTGCGTTGTAACCCAAAGAGTAGCAGTAGTCAGCATCGAAGTTAGAAGGAGCGGCGCAACGTCCCTCATATCCGAAGAAGTGACCCAAACCAGAGAACTTACCAGCGTAAGAACCTGCAGCTTTTCTCTTAGACAACTCAGTCTTAACCATCTCGATGAGCAACTTCTCAGTCTCGATCAAAGATACTTGTACGTTTCCGTGAGGGTCACGCTCAAGAGTCAATTGCTTTTGTACGAAATCTGGAAGAGATGCGTAAACTGAAGCTGAGTTAGCGGAAAGCTTCTTCACAGCAGCAGCGACATCACCGTTGGTCTCAGCCAAGAGGTCATTCAACTCCTTGATCAACACCTTCATCTCAGGGATGAACTCGATCAATCCCTCAGGGATCAAACATACACCGAAGTTGTTACCTTGAGCGGCACGAGCAGCTACAGTGTCAGCGATATTGTTAACGATTTGAGACAAAGTCATCTTCTTGATCTCAACCTCCTCAGATACGATACAGATGTTTGGTTGAGTTTGCAAACCGCACTCCAAAGCGATGTGAGAAGCTGAACGACCCATCAACTTGATGAAGTGCCAATACTTCTTAGCGGAGTTAGCGTCACGCATGATGTTACCGATTACCTCAGAGTAAACCTTACATGCGGTATCGAAACCGAATGAAGTCTCGATTTGATCGTTCTTCAAGTCACCATCGATAGTCTTAGGGCAACCAATTACTTGGATACCAGTATTCTTTTGCAAATAGTACTCAGCCAAAACGCAAGCGTTGGTGTTAGAGTCATCACCACCGATGATAACCAAAGGCTTAATACCCAACTTGTTGCAAATCTCGATACCCTTGTCGAATTGAGCAGTCTCCTCCAACTTGGTACGACCTGAACCGATGATATCGAAACCACCCGTGTTACGGTACTCGTCGATGATAGCAGAGGTCAACTCAACATACTTGTGATCGATCAATCCGCTAGGACCACCCAAGAAACCATACAACTTTCCGTTAGGGTTCAAAGCCTTGATACCGTCGAACAAACCAGAGATCACGTTGTGACCACCAGGAGCTTGACCACCAGAAAGGATAACACCTACATTGAAGTCACCCATTGACAACTTTGAAGAAGCCTCTTCGAAAGTTACGACTGGCATTCCGTAAGTGTTAGGGAACAACTTCTTGATTTCTTCTTGGTCTGCAACAGATTGAGTTGCCTTACCTTCCTTCAAAACTACTCCACCCTTGAATGCCTTAGGCAACTTTGGTTGGTAAGCAGCTCTTGCGATTTGCAATGCACTTTTTGCCATTGTTTATCTATTTTAATTAATTAATAAAAGACATTATCTCTAATTCCGCAAAGTTCGCAAATTTTAATGTAAAACGCAACTCTAACCACACAAAAAAAGAGTGGTTCCCAATCGGGAACCACTCTCATATCGGAAATCCGAATTGGATGATTCGATTACAAGTTTGGATTAACCTTCTTCCAATCCTCTACTGGAGGAATGATGCCAAGAGTTACAAGCTCATCACGCATCTTTTGAAGATGTGCGTAAGAAGCTGCAAGGTCTTTCATCTCCTCAGCAGTTCCCTCTGGAGCTGTGAAGTGAACACCATCCTTGTCGATTGTAGTAGGCATAGCCATCATAACGTTCTTGTAACCACACTTGTCGCAGTTTACATAGCAACCAGCAGGCCATGTGAAAGGAGCACCACCCATAGCACCCTCGATCATCTTAACAGCTTGGTAAGCTGGGCTTTGGAAAGAAGAACGTCCACGAAGCTTGATGATAGCGGAACCACCTTGGATAGTAGCTTGCTTGATCTCTGCCCAACGATCTGCAGGGATATTGTACTCAGAAAGCGGCTTACCGTTTACCTTAGCCTTTGAAGCGAATACAGCCATTTGCTCACCGTGTCCACCGTAAGTGTAGCAATCTGTCACCTTGTCTTGTTGAACACCACATTGCATTGCAAGTTGTTGTTGAAGACGAGTTGAATCAAGAGCTGCCAAAGAAGTCAATTGATTTGGCTTCAAACCAGAGTGGATAAGAGCAGTCAATGCAGTTACATCAGCTGGGTTGAAAATAACAACCACGTGATTTACATTTGGACAATACTTCTTGATGTTGTCACCGAACTCAGCAGCGATTTGGCAGTTTCCTTTCAAAAGATCCTCACGGGTCATACCCTCCTTACGAGGAGCACCACCAGAAGAGATAATATACTCAGCACCAGTGAAAGCCTCAACAGGATCTGTGGTCCAAGAAATGTTAGCTCCAGGGAAAGCACAATGTGCCATCTCGTCAGCAACACCATGTACACCTGGCTCAAAAATATCGTAAAGACAAATGTTAGGAGTAAGCCCAAGCATTAGGACTGACTGAACCATGTTAGAACCGATAGCGCCACCAGCACCAACGATAAGCAATTTTTTGTTTGTTAAGAAACTCATACTATAATATTTTTAAAAGTATCCTTTATTAGATTCTGTAACCGCGAATATACAAATTATTATCGTTTATATCGCACTATATTTCCTACAATCCAAACAATTTTTTCAAATCATCTGTTTTGTCGGTTTTCTCCCAGGTGAAGAGTTCCACCTCTTTGGAGAAACATTTTCCGTAACGATCAGAGAATGACTTAGTTACAACCATAGGCGTTCTTCCCATGTGTCCGTAAGAGGCTGTCTCCTCATAAATCGGGTTACGCAACTTCAAACGATCCTCGATCGCCTTCGGACGCATATCGAAAATCTTGCTGTCGGAAATTTTCTTCGCCATCTCGCCATCGCTCATCTTCACCTTGGAGGTGCCATAGGTGTTGATAAAGAGGTTCATAGGCTCCGCCACACCAATCGCATAGGCTACCTGAACCAACACCTCATCCGCCAAACCGGCAGCCACCATGTTCTTCGCCAAGTGCCTTGCGGCGTAAGCTGCGGAACGGTCCACTTTGGAAGGATCCTTTCCTGAGAAGGCGCCTCCACCGTGCGCACCCTTGCCGCCATAAGTGTCCACGATGATCTTGCGGCCCGTCAAACCCGTATCACCATAAGGGCCTCCGATCACAAACTTACCGGTTGGATTCACCAATAATTTGTAGCCGTCAGCCAACAAAGCTTTGTATTCAGCGTGTTTGCTAAGCAATCTTGGAATCAAAATGGTCTCGACATCCTTCTTGATTTGAGCCACCATCTCCTCGTCCGCCTTCAACTGATTCTTCTCATCTTGGATGAATTCATCGTGTTGGGTGGAAATGACGATGGTATCGACACGTTTGGGTTTATTGTTGTCACCATACTCAATGGTCACCTGCGACTTCGAGTCGGGACGCAGATAGGTCATCTCTTTTCCCTCTCGGCGAATCTCCGCCAACTCCAAAAGCAGATTATGGGACATGTCCAAAGAGATGGGCATCAGACTCTTTGTCTCATTGCAGGCATAACCGAACATCATACCTTGGTCACCCGCACCTTGATCATAGGGATTAGAGCGCTCCACACCACGATTGATATCGGGGGATTGTCCATGCAACGCATTCAAAATACCACACGACTCACTGTCGAACTTGTAATCGCTCTTGGTGTAACCGATCTTCTTGATCACACGACGGGCGATATCCTGCTCGTTGATGACGGCGGATGTTTTTAACTCACCGGCCAAAATAACCTGACCGGTCGTAACCAATGTTTCGCAAGCAACCTTCGACTCTGGATCTTGAGCCAAAATGTTGTCCAGAATAGCGTCAGAAATCTGATCCGCTACTTTATCTGGATGTCCTTCGGAAACGGATTCCGATGAAAAAAAATATCCCATTACTTATAGTTAATTAATAATGAATTCAAATTTCACGGGGGATTTGACAGATAGCACACACCGACATAGTGTTTTTAGCATTTTTTACTGTGGTTGCAAGCAGTCAAATCTATCCACCGAATTTTATGCCGCAAAGATAGGAAGTTTTTAGATTAATAGCAAACGAACGGTTCAAATTCAAAACGAAAAAAGGCGATTCCTAAAGAACCGCCTTCCCTAGTTAGTTATATCTATTATTTTTTGTAAGCGCAAGTCTCCAAATAGTCGTTAAACGCTCTCAAACGGACTTTATCACCCACTGAATCATCAACAGCGGCAGTGAATTTAGAAAGCTTATTCATAAAACCGCCCTTCTTTTCGGAAACATCCGTGTAGTCGTTATTTTTCCACTTCTTGTAAACCTCAGGACATCTTGTCTTGTAATAATCCTCTTTAAGGTCACGCGCCAACATCGCATATCCCTTCTCCTTCACAAATACCGCCGGATGAGTTTGGAGGTAGTCAGGAGCCTCTTCCTCTGTGACAGGTCCAACTATTGGGTTATTAGGAGGAATAGGCATGTAGAACTCAATAACTTGCTCGCCAGTGGCCAATTCACCCACGATTTGCACGAAGTACATGTCAGCCTTCGCATATCCGTTCTTCACCTTCATGGACTCAAAACGCATGTTCAACTCCTCAGGATCATAAACATATCCCTTATACTTGTTAGGTCTCACCTTTGTATAGTCATTTTCATGGACATGCTTCTTTGCGAGGAATTCAGCCTCTGGAATAAACTTAACCTCATCACCGAACTGAACATCAGGTCGGGTGCATACATGCTTATCTTCTGGTGTGAAGCCCATCGATTTCATGGTAGGCATATACATCTTACGCATATATCCCTTCAATGTATCCCCTTTTAGGGTGATCACATATCCCTTCACCACTCTTTCTCTAGCCAACTTCTTCTCCATGGTCTCTTCTTGGCTATTATCTTCAACAGTTGTATCTACCTCTTGCGCCCAAGCCGCACCACACATTGCCATAGCGGCAATTACGGATAAAAATAATCTCTTCATTTAATTAAATAACATTAATTATAAAACCTATTTTTGTACTCATTCAAACCGTTGACGTAACCATTTCGTCATCGATTACACTGTAAAGATATCGCCATCTGATTCGCTCTTAAAATAACATCGACGAAATCCGCCATTTTCCAGACCAAACCCCGGCTCTCCGTCCTTATCAGTCAAGTATCCACGCAAAAATCCGTTCAATTTCTTTACCAGGACGCTGATTATTCCTTCTTTGCCGCCTTATCCAAAAGCTTCACCTTCTCGACGATCATATCCCGCTCCTTCTTCAATTTTTGGATCTTATTGGCCATATCCTTTATCAAACTCTCCGCATTCTTGGAAGAGGCTGAGAAGAATCCGATATTATTCTCATAATTGGTGATGTCCGCGCACAAAGCCTCGTATTGGCGAACCAATTTCTTCCGCTCTGCGCTCAACTTCTGTTCGCCCTTTTGAGCCATATCCTGCACATTGGCTTTGAAAGCATCCATTCGGCGGTTGGACTTATCCACGTTCAACTTTTCGAACTTCTCGTCGATCGCAGCCTTGTACGCATTATAAACCTTATCCTTATCTTTAAATGGTACATGGCCTACCGCATTCCACTCCGCAATCAACGACTTGAGCTCGTTGAATGAGGCCTCGTGGTCCTCTCCAATCACCAAAGCCTTGATCTTTTCGACAAGCGCCTTCTTCTGTTTTAGGTTCTCGTCCTGCTCTTGGCGTTGTGATTTGAACTGTTCACCCTTCTTCGCGAAGAAGTGGTCGCATGCGGCAAGGAAACGCTTCCAGACCACATCGGATTGTTTTTTCGGCACAGCGCCAATCTTTTTCCAATCTTGTTGCAGTTTCACGAAGAGATCGGATGTGGCTTTCCAATCAGTATTGTCCATATTGGCCTCCGCCTTCTCGCACAATTCGATCTTCTTCGCCAAATTCTCGGACAACTGATCCTTCACGCTGCGGAAATATTCATTTTTGGTCTTAAAGAACTTATCGCAAGTGGCGCGAAAACGCTCATAAATGGCCACATTATCCTTTTTAGGCGCGAAACCGATCTTTTTCCACTCCTCTTGAATAGCTAAGATATTGGCGGATTGCTCCTGCCACTCCTTGAACGAATGGATAGCCGTCAAATCAATCGACTCGATCTTCTCGCAGAGCGCGCTCTTCTTTTGAAGATTCTCCAACTCGTTGGAGCGCAATTTATCGAAGAAATCGTGATGGCGCTTATTGATGATAGTGCTAGCCTCCTTAAATCTATTCCAGATGGATTCTCGATTCTCCCTTGACACAGGGCCAATCTCTCTCCACTCCTCGTGCAACACTTGCAATTTACGGAATGCGGCGATTACATCCTTCTCGTCAGCCAAAGCCTCGGCTTGCTCGCACAAAGCCACCTTTTGCTCCAAATTTTTGCGGAAATCATAGTCTCGAAGTTCATTGTTGATTTTCAGATTGTCATAGAAATTCTCCACACACAGCTGATATGCGCTCCACAAAGCATTAACTTCGCTTTGAGGCACGGCACCAACGGATTTCCACTCTTGTTGCAGTTTCTGGAATTGAGGCACCTTCTTGCCGAAATCCTCCTCGGTGTTCTCCAACAGGCGTTTCAAATCCTCTAATATACGCTTCTTTTCGGCCAAGTTATTCAACTTTTCGGCTTCGGCGCGTTGGAACTCGGCGGCGCGCTTCTCCTTGTAATTTTGGAGGATGGCCTTCAATTCGGTATCCAATGGATTTTCTGCTGGCTTGAAATCCTCAGGAAGTCCGCCTTCATCCACAAAACGCTGCTTCAACTCATCGTTTTTCGCTCTTAATTTCTTATAAAAGTTATACTTGATGGCATCCATTTTCCCCCTTAACGAGGTGTACGATTCGGGATTGCTCTTCATCAAATCCTTGGCTTTCTCCACCAATTCACCCTCTGTCATATTTCCGAAATCCTCGTATTCAGGAGTCTCTACAACATCCGCAGTCTCAATAGCTTCCAATGAAACCTCCTCCATTGAAGCTACGCTTTCAGTAACGTTTTGCACGTTTTGTTCCTTTTCATCCATGGCTACCAATTTAAGGGAATATACTCCCCGATTAAACTTTTATTCGCCCCCACTACGGGAGGCTATTATTCACTACTGTGTCGCGAAAAACAGCACATACGCAAATGTAACAAAACATTTACAAGGAGACAAAATAATTTTTAGGGAAATGTGAGGAATGGGTTCAAATGGGTAGGCATTCCCTAAAACAGAAGGTCTGCAACGACATCCCGCTTATCCAAAATCGCCCATACGATTCCTGTATTCCCTGATTTACTGTTTGCCTCGTGCAGGTAACATGCCTTTGCGTTGTTCTTGGCCACGATTCGTTCTTTTGCCAAAGCATCATCGTTCGAGCACCATTTCTCACGCAATAAGAAGTGAGAGGCCTCCTCCTCTTCGCAGAATTCCCAAACGCATTCCCCTCCTCTATTCTTATATACACTTTTACGGATCGCACCACACAAGGCATTGCCATACATCAGTTTCATGCTGGCCAATGAGATAGGCATCTCGGAGAGAAGATAGAGACCACTCCCCTTATGACCTTGATCACAAATGACATATCGGCCATCGGGCATTTTCGCCACACTCTTTTCCACCAGCCTCGTCTTGTCCTTCAATCTTTCCCCGGTACTTGTACACAGTTTGTTTCGATTATCCAGGTAGGCACACTCGTAAAGATTGGCATCACGATCCAAGAAGAATCCATAGACTTTTTTACGCAAACTAATTTCCATACTCATAATTTTTGAAGGTTATCAGGTATAAGGAACGGAAGGGGTTTGGGAGGGGGAATTTTTTTTTGGGGGGGGGGGAAGGGAGGATGGATCATTCGGTTTTTGTCCTCCATCGATATTATCAATCCCCCATTTCAATGTAAATAAAAAATCACAGTTCCTTCCCCACTCCAAAATTCCGCCAAAACACATATCTTTGCGTCATGGAAATATTTTTGTCAATCGTCAGTGGCATTTTGATCCTCGTCTCTATCGTAGGATGCGTGCTTCCCGCCTTGCCAGGTCCTATCCTCGGTTATGCGGGCATCATCGTGTTGCATCTGACGCAACGGGTTGAATTCGAGACGAAAGAATTGGTCATACTCGCCATTGCCACGGTTGCGTCCATCGTTCTCGACTATGTGATGGGACCGCTGATGACCAAGAAGTTCGGCGGCAGCAAATGGGGCGTCGTAGGCAGCATCATCGGATTGATCATAGGTCTATTCTTTGGGCCGTTGGGTATTATCGTCGGCCCTTTTCTCGGAGCGGTAGGAGGAGAACTCATCAACGACAAAGATGCGAATCGAGCGATCAAATCAGGGTTGGGATCCTTCATCGGATTCCTCGTCACCACAGGCTTCAAGCTGATAGTATGTTGTGTTTTCCTATACTATTATGTCACTAAAATAGTATAAAAACAGGCATTTCACTTCCGTTTTATTGGTCAAACCAAACAAAATGCCTAATTTTGCGCCGAAGTATTTTAAGAAAGAAATGGAAAATAAACAAACTGCAATCCTTTTGGTTCACTGCCCCGACAAGCAAGGTATCTTGGCGGCGGTAACCGACTTCATCAATGTCAACAAAGGAAACATCGTATATTTGGACCAACACGTGGACTATGTACAAAACACATTCTTCACCCGTATCGAGTTCGACCTTGCCAATTTCATCATTCCAAGAGATAAAATCGAAGAGTATTTCCATACCCTTTTCGCCAGCAAATACGAAATGGATTTCAAGCTCTATTTCTCGGATGTGAAACCAAAGATGGCGATCTTCGTCTCTAAGATGTCCCACTGTTTGTTCGATATTCTTTCCAGATATTACAATGGAGATTTGAACGTGGAGATTCCGTTCATCATCAGCAACCATCCTGACTTGGCTTGGATCGGTGAGAAATTCGGCATTCCATACCACGTCTTCCCTATCAACAAGGAGAACAAAGCCGAGCAAGAGGCCAAGGAGATGCAACTTTTGAAAGAGAACCATGTCGATTTCATCGTTTTGGCTCGTTATATGCAAATCATTTCAGAAGAGATGATCCAAGAGTACCCTAACAAGATCATCAACATTCACCACTCCTTCCTTCCCGCTTTCGTGGGTGCTAAACCGTACCATGCGGCTTACGAGCGTGGTGTGAAGATCATTGGCGCGACGAGCCACTATGTCACCTCCGAACTGGACGCAGGTCCTATCATCGAACAGGATGTGGCACGCGTGACACACAAAGACACCGTTCAGTCCTTCATCCACAAGGGACAGGATTTGGAGAAAATCGTCTTATCAAGAGCGGTTGAAAAGCATATCGACAGAAAGGTGTTGGTCTATAAAAACCGAACTGTGGTATTCAGTTAATTCACACATTCAGTTAAATCACATAAGAGATGGAACGAACTTCCATCTCTTCTTTTTTCTTATGGAACTTACTCCTGCACTTTCCGCCTATATCCAAGCACATCGCAACGAAGATGTACAGAAGTTGGCACTCCGCGACCAAAAGAAATTGGGAGAGGAGGCACCCTTTGTATTGAATCAAATCAACGGATGGCAGAAGGCGAAGGCGAAAATTCCCACATGGAGCCAAATAGAGGGTCTCATCTACCCTATCCAGCTCTCAATGGAACAGTGTTCATCGGAGACTACTGCCACCTATAAATCCTCATTGGTGAAGGGAGTCTCATTCACCGACCTGACAGGAGGTTTCGGTGTGGACTTCTCCTTCATTGGCGCACGATTCAAGGACGCCACCATGGTGGAGCGAAACGAAGAGCTCTGCCGCATCGCCACACACAATATGCCTCTTCTATCACTTCCGCAAGCCCAAGTGGTGCAGGGCGACGGTATGGCGTATCTACAAGAAATGGCGCCTGTCGATGTGATCTTTATCGACCCCGCCCGACGAGACGGACAAGGGAGAAAAACAGTCTCCATCGCGGATTGCGAGCCCAATCTGTTGGACTATAACGATCTATTATTGGAGAAGGGAAAACAAGTATTGGTCAAATACTCCCCCATGTTAGACATCTCTTTGGCTATTAAGGAGTTGAAGGGTGTAGAAGCTGTACACATCGTCTCAGTGGAGAACGAGTGTAAAGAGTTGCTCTTCCTCTTAGGGAGTAGTGTCGCGGAACAGATTCCATTCACCTGCGTGAATCTAAGCAAAAAGGGCGACAGCCACTTCACCTTCACCGCCGAGGAGGAGAAGATTTGTCCCGCCTCGTTAGCCACCTCAATAGGTCAATACCTCTACGAGCCCAACAGCTCACTTCTTAAGGCGGGCGCCTACAAAATTCTTTGTAAGCGCCTGGGGGTAAAGAAACTGGACACAAGCAGCCACCTATATACATCAGACGAATATGTCAGCGATTTTCCCGGCAGATCATTCCGTGTCATCGCACCATTCACCCTAAACAAAAAAGAGTGCAAGGAACAGCTAAAAGGGATCGACAAAGCCAACATCGCTGTCAGAAATTTCCCATTAAACACCAATGAATTACGTAGCAGGTTGAAGCTCAAAGAGGGAGGCGACACCTATCTATTCGCCACCACGATTCAAAACGACCACATCATCGTGAAATGTGAGAAGGCGGATCGATAAATCCGACACCTTGGAGTTCAAAACATAACAGAAAAAGAAGAATCGGACAGCGGAATCACTCCCCTGTCCGATTCTTTTTACAAAACACATCAATTATTATTTTTTCCAGAAACGATCCGTGATATTCACCATCTCCCCTCCTTCGATCCGATACAATCGTTGATTGGTAGTTGTGGACTTCAACGGTCCAAACTCAGCCATATAACGGCCTATTTTCACAAAGTCAAAATCTATCAGCGGGAAGGATTCAGGCAACTGATTCTTACCTGAATACCAGCCCACTTTGATTTTACCCGAATTTCGATTTTTCAAATATTTCGCCAAAGCAGCCACACTGAAAGGCTCCGCATCACCACCCATAAAACAGACGCAAGTGATGGTTCTGCCATATTTCTCCAGCAAGGCGTCTAACGCCACTTCATCCAACACCTCGCCCACATCCTTCATCAAATAGGGACTGTGGCAACCCTCGCAGTGATTGGGGCAGTTGGAGATATTGATCGCCAAGGTCACCTCATCGGGTATCTCCTGGAAGACAATATCATAATCGGCGTACTTCAGCATACAACCTACTCTTAGAACTTAGCGTAGAAACGACGTGCCGCCTCCTCTTGACGAGGCTCTGAGAAGTTGCTGACGCGCTTCATATATCCGATGACACGAGTCAAATAATCGACATTGTTGCTATGGCATGAAGGACACTCCTTCAAATAACGCTTATCGATGCATCCACAATCGTTACAGATGGTGTTAGGAATGTTGAAGGTGAAATAGTTACAACCCTCGTCAGCCGCCATACGCAAGATCTGTCTGTATTGTTGCTTTGATAAGTGCTCCTCCAAGTTCAAGTGAAGTGCGGAACCACCCGTCAAATGTTCGATGTACTTCTTACCGTGCAACTTAAACTTATCAGCCACGTTCAAAGAGGTATCCTCCACAATGTAGAAGTAGCTATTGTAGCAGTCACGAGGAACGACATAACCATCCTCACGGTCCCACTTCGCATGCTTAACACCCACATTCTCGGCAGGAATCATCTCGCAGTTGAACATCACCTCCTTGGTTCTATACTTCTTATTGTACTTCTCAACCAAGCCCAACACATCTTGAACGAACTTCACATAGTCCGGACTATCCTTGATCTCGATCCCCAAGAACTCGGCTGCCTCTACCAAACCGTTCACACCGATTGTGAGGTATTGTCTGCCCAAGTTGATGTAACCGGCATCGAACAATGGAAGCAATCCACGTTTTTGGAAATCCTTCAAATTCTCGTTGTAAGAGAGTTGCACCTTGTGAACAAGGTCAACCACCTCCTCCAAATATGAGAGGTATGGCATACCGTTCTTCACCGCATATTGGATACAACGGTTCAAGTTGACGGTCAATACACTCTTGGAACCGGTAGAGACACCACCCGCACCCAATGTGTAGCTAAATCCATTGTCTTGGATCTCGTTTCTCAAACGACAGCAGCTACTCAACGAATCGGCGTTGTCGCTGATGTAGGTAAAGAATGAGTGTCCCTCGGCATACATCTCCGCAGTGAAATCACCCCACTCTTCGTCCTTCACCTCGCCATTCTCGGTAAGCAGAGCCATGGTCTCCACAGGGAAGGTCAACGGCGTCTTGGTACGCTCCTTGTTGAACCACTTCATGAAACGCTTCTGCAACCAGCTGAGAGACTCCCAATGCGGTTGAGAACCATCAGGGAAGACGAAGTTCTCGAACAAACTATTGAAATAGTACTTATCGTAGTATGAGATATTCCAGAATACAGCTTGGAAGTTACGGGCTCCGGTTGGTTGGTTGATGGAATAAACGATCTGCTCGAAGCAATCGGTGATCACCTTATCCAACGAACGTTGACGTACAGAGAGATCCACCACGCGGTCGGCATCCTTGTAATAATCTTGACCATACTCCTTACCGATGAAGTAGTTCATATACATCAAGAACTCTGGTGTCGCGCAGGCGCCGCTCAACATACTGGAAACCATGAACACCATATTCACAAAACCACCGCAGAAGGACTTCAAATTGGTAGGAGCCTTCGAGTTACCGCCAATTGAAAGCGTACCACCGATCAACCATGGGTACATAGTGATACTTGCGCAGTAGTTGGCCAAACTGGTCTCATCATTCTTGTAGATGAAGTGGGTGCTCAACAAATTAAGATATTTGTCGGAAATCTCCTTGCCGTACATCTCCTTCAAACGATCGGTCAAAAGACGACGGTTCAAACGGATGAAGTTTGATTTAGGAAGCTCACCGATCAATGTGGCGATATTCTTGTTCTCAACGTTCGCGTTGGCATCGTACTTACTTCCTGTAGCGGAATTGGTCGCGTTACAATAGTCGATCAAGAACTTCAACTTGTTACGAACCTCACGATCCTCGAGGTGTTGTTGACGATACAAGATGTAGGATTTAGCCACCATAAAGTACTTCTCCGACATCAATGCCACCTCCACCTGGTTTTGGATCTCCTCCACACTCATTCCATTGTGGATGCTCACCCTACTCAAAATTTGGGTAAGAATCTCTTGTGTAGCGAAACTACCTACAGAAAGGAACGCCCGAGCAATGGCATTCTTGATCTTGTCGATGGAAAACGCTTCTACCGCGCCATCACGCTTAACGATGAAAATATTACCGCTCATTTTATATTTTATATTTTATTTAATTATATACACACGCTGGGCTTTATGGTTCTAATTACAGAACAAACATACCGTATATCCGAAGGACACATACAACCCGCGATAGATATCCTCTATCGCACTTGAGACATTAACACTATGAAATTAACACTGCGGGAAATTAACACTGTACGAAACAACAAAAGTGTATGCTTGCTTTCCCCTCTACAATAAGTCAAAATAGTGTCGCCGACTTATCTCTTTCGGCGAAACAAAATTAGGCAATAAAAAAAGAAATATATAGCAAAATCAGAGAAAAAGTTATTAACATATCTGCAACTCCGATAAACACTTAGTTTTACGATTTTAGGCAACACAAACAGACGATTTCTAGTGAAACTTTTCCCATAATTGAAAAATATCAATTTATAAATATTTGACAATCTGCACATTAACTAAATATCATCCCATCAACCAACACAAAAAGTTTCCCAAAACGAAAAATTCATCGGCAAACGAAGTTACACAAAACAAGAGACTTACGCATAAAAACAAGAGGATCGGTCCACCTGTGTGAACCGATCCTCAAAAATGACTATTTCACGAAATTTACCAAGCGTATTTCAGCATCATGCAGAGACGATTGTTCATCACATTACGATCAGACTTCACGTCACCCCAATTATCTACCTCATCGCCATATCCCACATTGGTCAACTCATACTCCAAACCGATGGTGAACCCGCTGACATTGTAAGAGAAGGCAGGACAAACACGCCACATGAAGTCGATATTCTTCACAGAGCTACGGGTGTAAACCTTGGAAAGGTCCACTAATTCATCCTTTGAACCCAAGTTCTTGGAGAAACCGACAAAAAGGTTACCCTTGAACTTCTTTCCGTAACACATGTTCACATATCCTGTCAATGAACGGATCGGCGTATAAGCTTGCGATCCATCCTCATAGATCTCAGAGACACCGTAACCGTTGAACATACTCAAGTGAGGTGTGTTCTCAGCCAAGATACCCTTTGCCTTCAAAGAGAAATCCTTCTTAGTATAGCTGAGGTAAAGGACAGGAGAGCATGTAGTCAACCGCTCATCCACCTTCACAAGCTTTTTAACAGGTTCAGCCTCTCCCACCACCTGCTGTTCGATCGTAGCGGAGGTACGAGGGACGATGGAGATGATGTCCACGCCATAACCGATCTTGAATCCGCCATTGGAATAATCCACGCCCAAGTAACACTCTGGGATCTTGTTGTATTTAGAATCATATCCAGATGGACCGACAGACTTGTATTGGAACTGCCACAATGCGGCAGCAGTGAAATCCAAGCCGGCGGTTTTGAAATCATAACGGATTTGAGGAGAACGGTTGAACGGATGGAATGGCGAACCGGAAGCCAATCCCAAGACATCAGGCAAATCACCCGATACCGGATGCCAAGTCTGTCCCATCAAGAGTGTATGTTTGCCCTCTCTCCACTTCATATTAAAGTAGGCTTGACGCAGACGGATCATAAAGTTATTGCCGGAGAATCCGCAGAAGTCCATCTCGATCTTGGCCGCCAAATCAGCGTTTAAGGCACGTACGCCGGAAACATTCAATCCAAGACGAGTAGTGATCGCCAAATAATTCATCTCCGACTCACTGTTCAAATCATAGTCGGGATTGCTCTTATCATACACCTCATCCTTCGGGATCTGGCCGAAAAGCCCCATATTGCTACTGTAATTCTGACGCGAATCATAGTAGAAATAGTTACGGACAAATCCGTAAGGCTTCAAATTAGGTTTTCCCCCACTCTTGGGTTTGTCACTGATAATATCCTCCGATACCACCTTCGCCACAATCGTATCTTGGGCTACTGCGTTAAGCGACAACAAAGTCGCTGCCAATAAGAAAAAACGTTTCATTGATTAGTTATTAAAAAAAACTACGAGTATTGGAATAATCCGCCACTCGCAGTTCGTTAGTATTTTCACAAATCACACTACTTCAACAATCCACTAAAATTGAAGAGGACGAAGTAACCGATAATCAAGCTGACAATGCCAACAAAAATGCCGACCATCACCATCTCCTTTTGCTTGATGAATCCCTTTGAGTAGGCGATCGCATTTGGCGGTGTTGAGATAGGCAAAGACATCGCGAACGATGCGGACAACGCCAAACCTACGATCAAAGTCACAACACCTCCATAAGGCTCCAATTTCTCCGACATTCCAGAGGCTTGCGCCAAAGCGATGAAGATAGGAATCAAAAGCGCCGCAGTTGCGGAGTTGGACATAAAGGTTGACATCACCAAACACAAGACACCAGAACCAAGGATCAACATGAGTGTTGGCCATGTGTCAAACGGAATAGAACCAACAATATGTTTAGACATGGTCATTCCGTCAGGACCAAGTTTACCCTCCAAACCAACACCGAGAGCGAAACCTCCAGCCACAAGCCAGAGCACATCCCAGTCGATCTTACCAAGATCCTTCTTTTCGAATACACCTGTGATACAGAATACAGCGAAAGGAATCAATGCAACGACATTCGCGTTCACGCCAAACAAATCCTTTCCGAATACCCACAAGAAAATTGTAAGGGCGAAAGTGACATAAACGACAATCGCTTTAGGGCTCTTATCCACTTCACCTTCCAACTTCACCTTGATCTCATCTTTTTGTGTAGGGAAAATCTTGCACAAAAACAACCAGGCGATACAAAGAATCAACATGGCAACTGGCACCATGACCATCATCCAGGTTCCGAAACTGATGTTCACACCAGCCTTCTCCAACCATCCCACAGCCACAACATTTGGAGGTGTACCGATAGGCGAACCGATACCACCAATATTAGCGGCAACAGGAATAGACAACGCCAAACCGACACGGCCCTTATCAGACTCAGGCATCGTAGCCAAAACTGGCGTCAAGATAGCGATCATCATCGCAGCAGTCGCGGTATTACTCATAAACATGGAGAGAAGCGCAGTAACCACGATGAAACCTAACATGACAAATTTAGGCTTCGTACCGAATGGCTTCAAAATCGCGCTTGCCAATGTAGCGTCCAATTTATATTTGGTAGCGGCGATAGCCAAAACGAATCCACCCATAAAGAGCATTACAGTAGGATCCGCGAAGGCTGCCATAATGGATTTCGCGCTCAAAATAGGCGTAGCTTGACCGCCAATCAATGTAACACCCTTGCCCAACTCCTTCGCTGTATCAGCGGAGATAGAGTCGTGGAAGAAGCTCAACATGCTATCCGATGTGGTAAGCAACATTAAGACCATAATCACGACGGAAGTTCCCCAGATTGGAATAGGTTCCATGATCCACATCACTGCCGCCAGAACAAAAATCGCGATAATTCTTTGTTCCACTACGGTCAAACCAGGAACGCCGAAAGCTGAAGTTGGCATTAGCCACACCAGCAATGTCAAAATGACGGAGGCCGCCAATCCGATAACCTTCTTCATATCCAAAGAAGAAGTATCGATTTTCAAACTACCCATAAAAAATCTTATTAAAACTAAATTAAATAAATATTACCTTTTCTAATAAAACAGCGATAAGCCACTGCCGAAAAAACTCCGCAAATGTATAAAAATTCAAACCACAATTCTCTTTAAAAGAGAGTTTTTTTTCAACAAGTATCAAAAACTATATTCTACATACATGAATCTGAAATATTTAACATAAAAACCACCATTTTGCACCATAGATTGCCATTTTTTTTGAAGTTTATAAGAAAAAAAAACCTACCTTTGCACGGATTTGGTATATTAGGGCCAGACCATAGGGAGTCACAGAGGTGAATACCTTATTATATAATTAAGATTTAACCAACCAATTTCAATAGGACTACGCCGTTATTGGTTTATGCAACGGAGAAGTCCAAAATGTTTGTGAAGTTATGATAACAAAAATTCTAGTGGCAAACAGAGGTGAGATCGCCATGAGAGTGATGCGCTCCTGCAAGGAGATGTCCATCAAAACCGTGGCAGTTTACTCTGAGGCCGACAGAACATCAAGACATGTCTTTTTTGCGGACGAAGCTGTCTGCATAGGACCTGCACCATCCGCGGAGAGTTATTTGTGCGTGGATAAAATCATTGAAGCGGCAAAACGCACCAAAGCGGACGCCATTCACCCGGGTTACGGATTTCTATCAGAGAACGCTGATTTCGCGAAACGTTGCGAAAAAGAGGGCATCATCTTCATTGGTGCACCATATAAAGCCATTTGTGACATGGGTGACAAGATCACTGCCCGCAAATTGATGATTGCGGCTGGTGTCCCTGTCGTTCCTGGAACAGAACAACCACTTCAAAGCTATGACGAGGCGGTCGAGACTGCAAAACAAATCGGTTTGCCAGTCATGATCAAGGCATCCGCAGGTGGTGGTGGTAAGGGAATCCGTATCATCCGAGAGATGAGCGAACTCAAAAACGCTTACGACAGCGCCATTTCAGAGGCTGTATCCTCTTTTGCGAACGGCACCATCTATATGGAGAAGTTGATCGAGCGTCCACATCACATCGAATTCCAAATTTTGGCTGACAAACACGGAAATGTGGTACACTTGTTCGAGAGAGAGTGCTCTATTCAAAGAAAGCACCAAAAGGTAATCGAGGAGACTCCATCTCCATTCATTTCAGAGAAGACCAGAAAGGCGATGGGAGAAATCGCTGTTCGTGCGGCAGCAGCCGTTAAGTACGAAGGTGCGGGTACCATCGAATTCATGGTGGACAAAGACCAAAACTTCTATTTCCTTGAGATGAACACACGTCTGCAAGTGGAGCACCCTATTACCGAAGAGGTGTTGGGTATCGACTTGGTGAAGGAGCAAATCAAGGTGGCGGCAGGAGAACCTCTCCGTTTCAAACAAGAGGACCTCTCCCAAAGAGGACATGCGATCGAGTGTCGTATCTGCGCCGAGGATGCGGAAAACAACTTCACCCCTACCCCAGGTATCATCAAATTGATGACAGAGCCTTCCGGTATCGGTGTCCGTGTGGACAGTTTCTGCTATGAAGGTTATGAAATTCCTATATATTACGACTCCATGTTGAGTAAGTTGGTCGTTTGGGCCGCTAACAGAACCTATGCGATCGAGCGCATGCGCCGCGTGCTTTACGAGTACAAGATCACCGGTACCAAGACCAACCTATCCTACCTACGTAAGATTTTGGAGGTGCCTGACTTCGTAAAGGGACACTACACCACCGCTTTCTTGGAGGAGAACAAGGATGTTTTGGCGAAGATTACCTTGAAGGAGGATTTCGAAGAGACACACGCAGCCGAGGATATCGCAGCGATCGCAGCATACTTCGACTACTTGTTGAACGAAGAGAGACCAAATGCGGGTAGCGCTAACGACAACCGTCCTATCAGCCGTTGGAAAGAGTTCGGAAAGCGTAACAACATGAGATGGTAATTCCAGAGAATAACAACAACTAACATAAATAGTATGAAAGTTAAAGTCGGAAACAACATCAAAGAGATTTCGCTTGTTAAAAAAGAGGATAACAAGGTGGAGATCTTGGTGGACGATAAAACATACAACTTAGACATTGTAATGGCAGAGAACGGACTCTGCTCCATCATCACAGAGGATGGGCACTCCTACAACGCAGAGTTGAAGCCTAGCAACAACAACCAAAATTACACTGTCAGTGTAGCCTTCAACACTTTCCCTGTGGAAATCATCAGCCCATATCAATATGGCGGCAAGAAGGCTAAATCCAACGAAAAGCAAGACAAGATTTTCTCTCCAATGCCAGGAAAGGTCATCCGTATCTTGGTGAAAGAGGGAGATTTCGTAGCGGCAGGCGCACCAGTCATCGTAATCGAGGCAATGAAAATGCAGAGCGAATACAAGGTGAAGGACGACTGCATCGTAAAGAAGATTTTAGTGAACGAGGGCGACAACATCGCAGGCAACCAATCTTTGATTGAGCTTGAGGAGGCGCCTGAGACAGCAGAAGATAACAAATAAAAGAAAGGATAAGAATGGCATCTGCTAACGATAAATTTAAAGAATTAGACCGCTTGGCCGAGGCTGGTAACGCAGCGCGTATCGAGAAGCAACACCAAGCTGGCAAGATGACCGCTAGAGAGCGTATCGCAACCTTGCTTGACAAGGGAACTTTCGTGGAGATCGACAAGTTTGTCATCCATCAGTGTCACAACTTCGGTTTGGAGAACCAACAAATTCCTGGCGATGGTATCGTAGGTGGTTACGGTAAAATCGACGGTAGATTGGTCTATGTATATGCATACGACTTCACCGCTTTCGGTGGATCCCTTAGTAGAACCAACGCCAACAAGATCGTCAAGTTGCAAAAATTGGCGCTTAAGATGGGTGCTCCAATCATCGCATTGAATGATTCAGGAGGTGCACGTATTCAAGAGGGTATCTCAAGTTTGGCGGGATATGGCGACATCTTCTACCAAAACACCATCGCATCCGGCGTGGTTCCTCAAATCTCAGTAATCCTCGGACCTTGCGCAGGTGGCGCATGCTACTCTCCCGCTTTGACCGACTTCATCTTCATGGTAAAGGAGAAGAGCCACATGTTCGTAACAGGTCCGGATGTTGTGAAGACCGTTACACATGAGGATGTGGATAAAGAGCAATTGGGTGGTGCCGCAGTTCACAATGGAACCAGCGGTGTGGCTCACTTTATGGGCGAGGACGAGGAGCAAACCCTCATCATGGTTCGTGAGTTACTCTCCTTCTTGCCTTCCAACAACGTGGATGATGTACCAATGGCGGCATCAGGCAGCGAGCCTGAGGTTAAAAACTTGGATGAGTTCATTCCAGAGGACCCAAGCAAGCCATACAACATGAAAGAGTTGATCGAGAACATCGTCGACAACAACTATTTCTTCGAGATCCAAGAGCAATTCGCACCAAATATCTTGATCGGTTTCGCCAGAATCGAGGGCAAGGTGGTTGGTATCGTAGCGAACCAACCTGAGTTCCAAGCCGGCGTATTGGATATCGACGCTTCCGACAAGGCAGCAAGATTCATCCGTTTCTGCGATTGCTTCAGTATTCCTATCGTATCATTCGTCGACGTACCAGGCTTCTTGCCAGGTTGCACACAAGAGCACAACGGTATCATCCGTCATGGTGCGAAGATCGTTTACGCATACGTGGAGGCAACCGTTCCTAAGATCACCGTCATTACCCGTAAGGCTTACGGAGGTGCATACATCGTTATGTCCAGCAAGCACACTGGCGCTGACGTGAACTTCGCCTACCCTAATGCAGAAATCGCCGTAATGGGCGCAGATGGTGCGGTAAACATTCTTTACAGAAAGGTGAGCGACGAGGAGAAGGCCAAGGTAAAGGCAGAATATGCGGAGAAATTCTCCAACCCTTACAGAGCAGCCGAGTTGGGTTATGTTGATGAGATCATTCTTCCATCTCAAACCAGAGAGAAGTTGATTCAAGCATTGGATATGACTCACACCAAAATTCGTTCAAACCCAGCAAAGAAGCACGGAAATATTCCATTGTAATCATTGCTATTATTCATAGAGCGGGGAAACGGAATCAATCTGCTTCCCCGCTTTTACATAAATAAACACCTTAACGCACAATATTCTAAACTTTTTTTAAGATAATTCACATTCATACTCACTTTCATAGCAAAAAACCACATATTTATAACGGAAAAAGAGTAATTTTGCAACCGTATGGATAGAAAGTTGTACTTTAGAATGTGAGACATTTATGAAAAGACTGTTCAATATTTCAGCCTTAATAGTTGCTGGTTTGTGTCTTTATACACCGTCATCATTTTCCCAAACCAACGAGAATACGGAGGTAGAGGAAAATCCAATAGAAGAGGTTCATACCCATCAATTCAGTGAAACATTCACAATCATCCAAGAGGCTACTTGCGAAGAGCCAGGACTAAGAGCAAAGATGTGTCTTGTGGAGGGATGTGAGGTCTACGACGAGGAGGAAGAGATCTCTGCGAATGGCCATAACTATGGGCAGACAATCACTATCAAAGAGCGGTCTTGCACCGAAGATGGCGTAAGCCATAAGGTATGCACCGTATGCGGAAACATCAAAGAGACCATATCACCTGCAACCGGGCATGTATTCGACGAAGAGGAATATACCATCGACAAAGAGGCAACCTGCACAGAAGATGGCGAAAAGTCAATTCGATGCGTAAATTGTTCCATCAAAAAGGAAGACAGCGAAGTTATCATCCCTGCATTGGGCCACACATGGGACGAAGGCGTCATCCAGACCGCTCCGACATGCACGGAAGAGGGTATTCGACTATTCACCTGCGGAAGGTGTGAGACTACCCAAACAAGCGTCATCGCCCCGTTAGGACACGATTTCGACACGCAATTCACCACCGATGTAGAGATGACATGCACCCAAGAGGGCGAGCAATCCCACCACTGCAAAAGAGAAGGATGTACGGAGAGAACGGATATCACCCCGATTCCAACTCCTGGTCACCAATACGGCGAGAGCGTATTAGTCTCCGCACCAACCTGTACCATGGATGGTACGGAGAGATACACCTGCACAGTATGTCAAGTAACAAGAACCGAGGTGATCGCCGCCATTGGCCATGATTTCGAAGAGGAATTCACGATAGATGCTGAACCTAAATGCCTCGCCTCCGGACAAAAATCCAAACATTGCAAACACGAGGGATGCACCGAGAAGAGAGAGGTGACGCCTATCGCTGCGTTGGGTCACGACATGGTGAGCCAATCCATCAAGTTAAAACCAACCTGTACTTTGACTGGCGAAGAGATTTTCGGCTGTACCAGATGCACCTCCTCGGAGACCAGAACCATCGAACCGACGGGACACGAATTCTCGTTGGAGTACACCATCGACAAAAAGGCGACTTGCTTGGAGAGTGGACTCGAATCAAGACATTGTACCCACGAAAATTGTGGGGAAACTACTGATGAGCGAGTGATCGAGCAAGAATCTCACGTCTGGGGAGTGGAAGAGGTGGTCAAGGCGCCTACCTGCACCACGGAGGGAAAGAGCAACCACAAATGTTCCGCTTGCGGTACCATAGAGGAGTATACCGTCGACATGTTGGGACATGACTATGCGGAGGAGTTTACGGTTGACGTGGAGGCGACATGCGAAAAGATCGGTAGCAAATCAAAACATTGCAGTCGATGCAGCAGCAAGATACAAACCTCATTCATTCCCGCTCTCGGACATATAGAGGGAAAGAGCAAACGAGAAAACATCGTAGAGGCCTCCTGCACAGACCCTGGACACTACAACGACGTCGTTTATTGCGAACGATGCGACAAGGTAATGAGCAAGGAGGAGAAGAGCATCGAACCGATCGGCCACCAATACGAGAAGTCGAGAGAATACCTCAGAAAGCCAGAATGTGAATCGGAAGGACTGCTACACAGCACCTGCATCCACTGTGGCAACGTGAAGACAGAGACCGTTGCAGCCTTGGGACACGACTATGCGGAGAACTTCACCATTGACAAAAAGGCGACCTGCACCGAGTTGGGCGTTGAATCCAGACACTGTTCAAGATGTGATTCGAAAGCCGACAGCAAGAGCATCGATGCGTTAGGACATAATTGGGACAAGGGTTCCATCACCACCGAACCGACTTGCACCGCGACCGGAATACTCACCAAGCACTGCGAACGATGCGAAATCGCTCAAGAAATCGAACTTGACTCATTGGGCCACGACTTCTCGAAAGATCTCGTGTTGGATTTTGAATCGACCTGTCTGAAAGCGGGAGAAAAGTCCAAGCATTGCAGCCGATGCGAGGAGAGAAGCGAAATCGAATACTTGCCTCTGATCGCTCACGTACCAGGCGTCCTCGAAGTAGCGGATATCCATCCAGCCACTTGTACGGAAAACGGAAGTTACAAAGAGGTGATCGCATGCCAGTTATGCGGCACTTATTTAGAGGAGACCACCCAAGAGGGTGATCCAGCGACGGGCCATCAGTGGGACGAAGGAACTGTCAATGTCGCACCTACATGCACCGATGGTGGAAAGAACACCTTTATTTGCACCGCATGTGGCGTTGTCGAGATCAAAGACTTAGCGCCATTGGGACATGAATACACCGATACATTCACGGTCGATATCCAAGCGACATGTACCATGGAGGGACAAATTTCCAAACACTGTAAGCGTTGCGATATCCACGAGCACGACTCCATCATTCCTATGGTGGCGCACACCGCCGGCGATCCAGTAAAAGAGAACATCGTAGATCCGAAATGTACCACGGTCGGTTCGTACGACCTTGCACAATACTGCACAATATGCAAGACAGAACTAAAACGGGAGACCTTGACAGTAGACTCCACAGGACATACATGGAACGAAACCATTGAGACCAAGGAGCCGAACTGCACAGAAAATGGTGTATTGGCCAAGACCTGTAAAATCTGCATGTTCACCCAAACGACCGTACAAAAGGCACTGGGCCACGACTTCGGCAACTTGAATGTCGATGTGGCGCCAACCTGTACCACCATGGGTAGAGGTTCCAAGCATTGCCATCGTTGCGATTACAGAGCGGAGGTGACCGACATTCCTGCATTGGGACACCAGATGATTGACGATACCACCAAGGTCCCTACCTGCACAGAGAAGGGTGAGATCCTCTCCACCTGCGAGATATGTGGCCATACAGGACTCGCATCCATGGAGCCTCTCGGCCACGATTTCACACCCAACAATGTAGTTGTAGCGCAACCATCTTGTGAGACCGAGGGTAAATCATGTAAGATTTGCCAACGATGCGATGAGCAGAAAGATATAGTCACCATTCCGGCATTCGGCCACCTGTTGTCCGAGACCGTCACCGTAGTGAAGGCACCAACTTGTGAGGAGAGCGGCATCTCATCCAAGACTTGCGAAATCTGCGCAAAACACATTGAGCACACCACTGCGCCATTGGGACATAAATTCAACGAGATATACGCAATTGATCAAGAACCGACTTGCGAAATCGAAGGTGTAATGACCAAGCACTGCGAACGATGCGACGCCACAACAGACGAACAAGCCATCGCCGCCATCGGACACGCTTGGGACATCGTCCAGATCGCCCTACTCCCTACCGACACAACAGAGGGTTACAAAGTAAGAGGTTGTCTCCACACAGGATGTACCTCGCACGACTCCATCAGGATGGAAAAGTTGGTGGTTCTGCTTCCGAATGAAGAGGGAAAATTCTTCAACATCCAAGCGGAAGGTTATTGTCATGGAGAGGAAGAGATGGTAAGTTATACCACCAACGCCGACGCAGGAACGCCTTACGAATTTAAAGTGACCTTCTCAGAAGATGCGATCAAGCAGGGATTCCAAAACATGGATTGGATCGCTACCCCGGCCGATGAACAAATTCTCTTGTCCATTCCGGAAAACTGTGCGGACGGCAAATACAACGCATACATCACCTTCCGCAACGCGGACTCCATCGAGTCGCCAGCCATTGCGATTGATTTCACGGTCAACATCAGCCAAAATCTTACCGTCGCCATCTTCTCCGACGTGGTGAGCATCATCAAGGAGGATCAGAGAAGTTATAACACCTTCCAATGGTACCATAACGGAGAAAAGTTGGCAGAGGCTACCCTACCTTACTACCAAGAGATAGGCGGACTGACAGGTAGTTACTTTGTGGTTGTAAACGAAGGAACAGCGGATGAATTCAGGACTTGCGCCCGCGACGACTGGTACAATCCGCTCAACAAAACAAGGGTCATCTCCATCTATCCTAACCCTGCTCCAGAATCCACTCACCTCAAACTACACAATTTCGAGGAGGGCGAACATGCGCTATCCGTCCTTAACGAATACGGCAGTAAACTCTACGAGACTAAATTCGAGGGAGATGAAATCCAACTGCCAACCGGGCAATTGGTCGGAGGACAATATATGATTGAAGTGGATGGCGTAACCGCCAAAATGATCAAGCAATAATCATTGAAAAATAGTAGAACGAATATATGAAAAGGACGATATTCATCATTGCAGGTTTCATCCTAACTTCGGTACTAAACCTTCATGCGCAAAGCGAGGAGAGTTTGGCTGTCATCGATAGTGTCGCCACCGCTACAGTTGATACCCTATCCAACGACAGCACCACAAAGATGATAAACGACAATCTCCTACTGAAACAGAAGTCGCAGATCAAGTTTATGAAACCGCACCATTTCAATCTAAACATTGGTGGGGGAATCCACACCATGCTGATTGATCCTTCCGATATAAAGAGCGGCATCGGTTTTGACGCATTATTCGAGGCGAAATACCAAATTCTCCCCAAACATGTCGGTTTCAGTATAGGTGCTAAAATTTCCTTACGGAGAGCCTATACGGCACTTGACAACATCTACACGAACGACATCATCCACAAGGATAACAAGCAACTCTGTACCCTCACCTCCCAATTCGATGGATGGAAAGAGAAAGAGAGCATGTGGTGCGCGGATATCCCTGTGCAAATATTGTTTGCGTCAGGTACGGAAAAGCCATGGAACTTCATCGCAGGACTTGGCGCCTCCCTATCCATTCCATTCTCCGGTAGATACCAAACCTCTGATGGAACAATCAACACCAAGGCCTATTTTGAACAAACCAAAGTGGAGTACGAGAAATTGATAGGTCACGGTGTGGGGACAACCTACGGCGATAATTTTCCTAAAAGCAAAATCAAATACGCGATTCCACAGGCAAGCGCCATCGTAGATTTGGGACTTGTCCACAACGTCACAGACGAGGCGGGATTCTACATCGGTCTGTATGGGCAATACGGTATCTTTAACGCATGCAAAAAGAGCGACGAGGTGGTATTCGACGGATTCAATTATCAGAGTATATTGGCCAGCAACATCGTCTCGAAAGTGACGCCTTTGGAGGTTGGTGTGAAATTGGGACTTTACTTCTCTTTCCACGATGTTGAACGAGAGGTCAACGAAGCCAATAGGATCCTGTCCGACCATGTGGATATCCAGCGACAATATGCGGACGAGGCTGCAGCGGAACGTGCGGCGAAAGAGGCGGAGAAGAATCAAAAAGCGGAACTGGAAAGGCTTAAACAAGAGCGCATCAGAAAGGAACTTCAAGGCATACGCGAGGCATCTAAACAAGAGGCATACGAGGCATTGGCGATCATCAAGGCATCCGCGAAATACGCGAACGCCAATGGTACGCCATTCTTCCCTGCGACGGTGGACGAACACTTCCTCACCTTGAGAAAGTACTTAGAGTCCAATTCAGACGCCAAGATCATCATCACGGGCCACACCGACAATTCCGGCACCCCTGCCAAGAACATCATCAATGGTCAACATAGAGCGGAGGCATTCAAGACCGCACTTGTGAAGAAGAATATTCCAAGCGACCGAATCGGATGCGTAAGTAAGGGCGAGACCGAACCTATCGCAGACAACGATACAGAAGAGGGACGTCTCAAGAATTGCAGAGTGGATTTGGATATTGTGGAGCAAACTACCTCCTCTTCAACTCTATTACCGTAATCTCCGCATTCGCGCCAATACGGATCGGGAAGGTACAACCCAGCCCCACATTGACATACAACGATTGATCTCCGATGGTATATAATCCCGCATGCTCCTTGAACATCAACGAAGCTGGCGACCATCCGAAGAAATTGAGCTGTGCGTCATGGGTGTGGCCACTTAACGTCAGCGGGATATCCTCCTGCCCTACCACCTCACATCGCCAATGAGAGGGATCGTGGCTCAATAACACCCTAAAACCACTACTCTCGTACATTGCTTTGGATAGCACCCCAAAAGCCACTGTTTTGAATCCTTGTTCCTTGCACGACTGATTATCGACACCCAGTACAGAAAGTGTGTCGTCACCCCTTGTGATCAAGAGATTTTCGTTGCGCAACAGGTGCCATCCCAACACATTTCGCTGGTAGTTGGCCAACTCCTCTACCCGTTCCTCTCGAGCTTTCCAATCTTTTAACTCTCTGCTATAAATAAAGAAGTCGTGGTTACCCAACACGGAACAGACGCCATCCTTCGCCTTCAACTGTTTCAACGTCTCGGTACAAGGCGCCGCCTCACCGATTCCCAAAGAGACCAAATCGCCCGTAAAACAGATCAAATCCGGCTTCTGCGCATTGACACTATCCACGAAGCGTTGCAACTGCTTCGGACTATCCTGGAAAGTGGAAAGATGAAAATCCGAAATATGAACGATGCGATAACCATCAAAAGAGGCAGGCACGTCACTATGAGAAAATTGGAGTTGATTGACATCCAATTTGAATCTACCAACGAAATAACCGTAGGCAAACATGGCCCACGTAGTCAACACCAATCCGATGGTCACCCATTTCCAAGGCGCATAGGTAAGATGCCACTGAAAATACTTTCCTAACAACCAGACAATCAACCAAATGAAATGGACGGAAACAATCCATAGGAGCGCCAAAATAATGGGTCCCGCAATAATTAATTTAATAGGCATAAAAAACAATATTAATTTATGGCTCAAAGATAAGCAGGATTTCTCAATTCTTAGAAGCTGTTTTAATTTTACTAAAATATTTTGGTTTGATGAACAAATCCTCAAAAACACCTTCGTTCTTCCATTTGGAGAAATAGTAGTAAACTAGGTTGTAAGGAGGGAAATCCTTTGGGAGCATCCTCCACTGACACCCTGTTTTGAGAAGGTAATTGATTGCGTTTACAA
>JAZUDI010000078.1:0-7316 GCA_045639525.1 Paludibacteraceae bacterium
GTCAAAGGAGAAACACTAACGAGCGGTGCTTCGGCACTGCTGTGTGCAAATGTATAGATTTTCCTTGGAAAAATCGCATAATACCCAAGGTATGCAAAAATAAAAGAAGAAAATTTTTGTTTCAAATGAAAGAACCGTGGAAATCAAAGAGTTGTAGCGCTTCTTTTGATATTTAAAATTTAAAAACTATATTTGTTTGGTAAAATATGATGTTCATGAACTATTCGAACAAATTTGTCGCAATATTATCATTTTTCCTATACTTGTTTGTGGGGAATGTCTCAGCTGCGGAGGTCTTGAAGGTTGATCTGACTGATAGCATCCGCCCTGTAACCCATTGCGCGTCAGGAGCGCTCTATGGCGTGACGGAGAAGATTCCTGCGGACATAACCACGTTGGTGGCCCCGCTAAAACCCTATATGTATTGTCAACCGCCAGAGGGAAAGTCTGGTAATCAACACGATTTTGGCGATGGTTTCATTGTGGCTGACCGATTGAAAGGTACCACGGCGAAGGTGCAGATCAGTTTTGCTGACCTTTTACCATATTGGCCTTATCAATGGCCGGGTCAATCCAAATGGTTGAGTGAGATAGAGCGTCTCATCAAGAAGAAACAGAGTTCTGGTCTGACCAATATCCATAGTTATGTGATATGGAACGAGCCGGATGGAACGTGGGGAGCGGGAGTGGATGATTTTTGCAAGACGGTTTGGAAACCCACCTACGATTTGATCCGTAAATTGGAGCCCAATGCGACAATTGTGGGGCCTGCTATCGCTTATTACCAATCTGCATGGATGACCCCCTTCCTGACCTTCTGTAAGAAGAACAACTGCATGCCTGATTTGATCTGTTGGCATCAATGGGGTTCGCAGGGATTCATCAACGCTGTCAGGGCTGCTCGTAAGCTTCAGTCTGATTTAGGTCTTAAAGAGCGTCAATATTGCATCAATGAATATAGCCGAGGATCGGATGATTACGAGCGCCCTTATGAGGGTTGCCCGGGTTATTGCGTACCTTTCATCGCTAAATTCGAGAGAAATAATGTGGAGAGCGCTACCATCTCTTGGTGGCATACAGGTCTCCCTGGCCGTTTGGGCAGCTTGCTGACCGATAAGAATGAAAAGGGTGGCGGTTGGTGGCTCTATAAGTGGTATGGAGATATGACCGGCTATATGGCGATGGTGACTCCTCCTAATGACGAGAGCGACCATGTGGATGCCTTTGCCTCTGTCGACCGCAAACGCAATACAGCCAGTATCGTGGTGGGCGGAAATAGTGTGGGTGATGTGAATGTGGTCTTTACGAAGGTTCCCTATTTCTTGAATGGAAAGGTGAATGTGAAGATTGAACGTGTCACCTGGAAATCCAAGGATACTCCTGTGACAGGAACCAATTTGGTCTCAGAGAAGGTGGTGACGGTTTCGGGTGGAACCTTTACGATTCCTTTGAAAATAGAGAGTGAATTGTATGCCTATCGTATCTTCTTGACTGCGTTGGAGGTGCCTCAAACCCCTTTCGGCGGTAGCGCAGCCACTATTCCGGGAATCATAGAGGCGGAAAATTATGATGTGGCCGGTCAAGGCTTCTCCTATTATGACAATGATGACGATGACAAAGGAGGAATGCACTATCGCAATGATTGTGTGGATATTGTCAAGGCCGGTGATGGATATGCTATCGGCTATACAGAAAAAGGCGAGTGGTTGGAGTATAGTGTGGAGGTGGAAAAAGGGGGTGAATACGATGTGACGGCCAATGTCTCCAACGGTGGAAAGGTGGATGGTTTTTCTCTCTTTGTGGATGGTAAGGAGGTGACGAAAGCCTATTCGATTCCGAAAATCTCCGAAGACTGGTCCCTTTATGAGGAGGTGCCCGTCGCGACGATCTCTTTGTCGGAAGGCAAGCATCTGTTGAAACTTCAGATTGTCGGTAGTTATGTTAATATCGATTGGTTGAAGTTTACAGACCATACCCTTACCGACGTGAATGATGTGTTGAATTTTCGTGATGTGGAGAATATAGAGAATGTCCTCTTCTTTGATATGGAGGGGCATCAGGTTTCTCCAATTAATGTTGAGTCTAATAGAATATACATTGCGGTCATTTCCGGGAAGAAAGTTCGTTTCATCAAGACGGATGTTCGTTGATCGCGGTTGTGTTGCTTAATGTTAGGTTGCATTTTAATCGTATAAGACAATGAAACAAGAGGTGGACCCTCGTCAGACCAATAGAGCCCAAGCCTTTGAACAGTGGATGGATTCTCCGATGCCCATGGTGACGCTGACCAAAACACTGGATGTCACTCGACTAAGGAAGAGGGCGAAGAGGGATAAATTCAAGTTAAATATGCTCCTATGTTGGTCGATTGGAAAGGCGGCCTGCGAAATGGAGGAGTTTTATGTGGTGCCGGAAGAGGGTAAACTGTTCCAATATGATTTGTTGGCGATAAATGTGATCGTGAAAAATAAAAAGGGCGGAATCTCCACTTGTGACGTCCCTTTCCACGAGAGTGTCGAACAGTTCAATTATGATTATCGATTGCTGACCGAGCAGGTTTATGAAACTTGTGAAAACTATTCGTTGGATGGATACATGATCATTGGTACCTCCGCATTGGTGGAGACGGAATTGGATAGCATTGTGAATCAATATTCCGCACGTTTCACCCACCCATTTTTAGCTTGGGGAAAATTGCATAAGGGATTTTTCAAATCCACTTTACCCATCTCCTTTCAGTTCCACCATGTGCAGATGGATGGCGCTGAAGCTTCCTGCTTTTTAGAACGACTACAAAAGGAGATGGCGAAGTGAGTAGGGGATTCCCCTATGTCTGATATATATGTAAATTACGGATGATGGATAGAGAGAAGACGATTTCCCGTGTCACATTGGGTGGTGCGGTCGGAAACTTGTTGTTGGCAGTCTTTAAGTTCTTGGCGGGTCTTTTTGGCCAAAGTTCGGCAATGATGGCGGATGCCATCCATTCACTGAGTGATTTGGTGAGTGATGTCGTGGTCTTGGTGATGGTCCGTGTGAGCGGTAAGGCGGCTGACAAGGGGCATGATTATGGTCATGGTAAGTATGAGACTTTGGCGACGGTCGTTGTCTCTATTTTGTTGTTGATCGTTGGTGTGCAGTTGATGGTCGCCGGTTTAAGGAAAATCAATGTGGTGGTGGAAGGTGGCGAGTTGGCTGTTCCTAGTTTTATCGCATTGCTGGCTGCTGTTGTCTCCATACTGGTTAAAGAGGGACTCTATCAATGGACGGCACGTGTAGGAAAACGGGTGAATAGTCCGGCCATGGTCTCCAACGCATGGCATCATAGAAGTGATGCGCTTTCCTCTATTGGCTCGGCCATCGGTATCGGCGGCGCTATGATGTTAGGCGGTGAGTGGGCGATTCTAGATCCGTTGGTGGGTTGCGTGATCAGTATTTGTATTATAGTTGTCTCCGTTAAGATGATGCAGCCCGCGCTTCATGAATTGACAGAGGGTTCGTTGCCTGAGGAGGTGGAGAACGATGTGGTGTCCATTATTACCTCTGTGCCTGGTGTGGATAATGTACATGACCTAAAGACGCGCCGGAATGGTCCTACGATCATTATGAGCGCCCATGTGGTGGTGGATCCTGATATGACAGTGGCGGAGGCGCATCATATTTCGGTCTTGGCTGAGAACGCTGTCCGTTCCAAATATGGCGCTGAAACGCTGATTTCGATTCATATAGAGCCTGATGAAGAGGCGGAGTAATAAGAATTAAGAATTAAGAGTTAAGAATTAGGAGTTAAGAAACGTCAGTTTGACGAAGTCAATTATGAGTTTCTTACTCCTCTCCAAATTGGTCGAACATCTTTGTGCTCAAGTATTTTTCCGCACGGTCTGGGAAGACGACAACAATGTTTCCTTTCTCAATCTTCTCTGCGGTTTTGATGGCGGCCAGTAGGGCGGCGCCACTACTCATACCTGCGAAAATTCCCTCGTTGGCGATGATCTTTCTGGCCATCTCAATCGCCTCCTCGCTCTCGACCATAATTTGGACATCGATTCTGGATGGATCGTAGATGGCGGGAACGATTGCCTCCTCCATGTTCTTCAACCCTTGAATGTAGTGTCCTTTGATTGGGTGGGCGCAGACGACTTTGATATCTGGTTTGTGTTGTTTCAGGAACTTGGAAATACCCATTATGGTACCCGATGTTCCGAGGGCACAGACCAAATAGTCGATATTACCTTGGGTTTGGTTCCAGATCTCGGTTGCGGTGCCCTCGTAGTGGGCTTGGTAATTGGCCGCGTTGGAGAATTGGTCTGGCATGAAGTATTTGTCTGGATTCTCCTCCACCAACTTGTGGGCCATGCGGATCGCTCCGTCGGTACCTTCATCAGCGGCTGTCAAAATCACTTTTCCTCCGTATGAACGGATGATCTTCCGTCTCTCTACCGATACGGCGGAACTCATGACGATCTCCACCTTGTAGCCCTTCACGATACCTGCGATGGCCAAGCCAATACCGGTATTGCCTGAGGTTGGTTCAATAATCACTTTGCCCGGGGTGAGTTTACCCTCCTTCTCGGCTTGTTCTATCATTTGGATCGCGATGCGGTCTTTGATGCTTCCCGTAGGATTAAAGCCCTCGACCTTCGCGTAGATGTTCACATTCGGATTGGGGTTCAATCGGTTGATGCGGATCAACGGCGTCTCACCAATAGCCTCCAATACATTGTTGCAAATCATAATGGTAAAAATTTCGTGTTATAACTCGCTTTCTTTCAAACGCTCCGCATTCTCGGCGACAATCAATTTGTCGATGATCTCTTGGATTTCACCGCCTACCACCGCTTGTAAGTTATAGAGTGTCAAATTGATACGGTGATCGGTGACACGACCTTGAGGGTAGTTGTAGGTACGGATTTTTGCTGAACGGTCTCCGGTAGAGACCATGGTTTTTCTGCGTGCCGCGATGTCATCCATGTATTTTTGGTGTTCACGGTCGTAGATCATGGTACGCAAGCGTGACAATGCGCGCTCCTTGTTCTTAGGTTGGTCACGTGTCTCAGTACATTCGATGAGGATCTCCTCCGCAACGCCTGTATTAGGATTCTTCCAGATGTAGCGCAGACGTACGCCAGACTCCACCTTATTGACGTTCTGTCCTCCGGCTCCACCTGAACGGAAGGTATCCCACTTGATCTCTCCCTCATTGATTTGAACATCGAACTCATCGGCCTCCGGCAATACGGCCACAGTGGCGGCTGATGTGTGGACACGTCCTTGTGTCTCAGTGGCTGGGACACGTTGCACGCGGTGAACGCCTGACTCATATTTTAGCGTACCGTAGACATTATCGCCCGATACGTTGAAAATAATCTCCTTGTAACCTCCAGCGGTTCCTTCGTTGAAGCTGGAGACGCTTACTTGCCAACCCTTCATTTCGCAGTACTTTGCGTACATCTTAAAGAGGTCGCCCGCGAAAAGCGCCGCCTCGTCACCACCGGTTCCTCCTCGGATTTCAACGATGGCGTTCTTGCAATCCTCTGGATCGGAAGGGATCAATAAGATCTTGATACGCTCCTCCATGTCTGGTAGTTGGGGCTCTAACTCGTCCAATTCCATCTTGGCCATTTCTCTCATTTCGGGATCCGATTCAGTATCAAGGATCTCCTTGGCTTGCTGAATGTTGGAAAGGGCGTTTTGGTATTCTTTCTTGGCATTCATAATCAACTCCAAGTCGTGATACTCCTTGTTCAGTTTCACGTATCTTTTCATGTCCGCAATCACTGCGGGGTCGGTTATGAGGGTGGAGATCTCTTCGAATTTGTGCTCCAATCCGTCCAACTTGCTCAACAAAGAATTCTCAGCCATAAAGCGTATGTTATTATTGTTTATCTAGTTCCTTAAAAATTCGTTCAAAGTTACGATTATTTATTGAAATAGGCAAAAAAGGATAGAAGGGGAGTCTCGATTTCGTATTTATGGCTATCTTTGCCGTGCTGTTCAATAGCAGTATAGATGTTTCAATAATATGAATAAAACGTTAATTATCGGCTCCTTGCTGATGGCAAGTTGCGCCATTTCCTCTTGTAATACAAAAGAGGGAACTCATCCAAAAATTGGTACAAGTATGAATGATTCTTTGAACTTGAAGTGCGCTGTGGCGGTGGATACTGTGATGCGCGTGGGAGAAGGTCCGATTTGGGACTACAAGTATAATCGTCTTTTGTGGATCGATACACAGGGAAGTCTTTTGATTTATACCCCGAAGAATGGTAAAAACCGGGAGATCAAGTTATCCAAACAGATTGGCACCGTAATTCCGTATGAAGAGGATCGTGTTGTGGTCGGATTGGAGGATGGTATCTACAAATTGACCCTTTCCACCGAACAATTGGAATTCATAGCGGATCCTGAGGGTAGGGAGGCCGGCAATCGGTATAATGATGGTAAATGTGATGCCCAAGGCCGTCTCTGGATAGGTACCATGGACAAGGATTGCACCCCTTTAAAGGCCAATTTTTTCAGGGTGGATCCTGATGGAAAGGGAAAAAAGATATTGGATGGTGTCACCATTTCAAACGGTGTGGCGTGGTCTCCCGACGGCAAGACGATGTACTACCAAGATACCCCCACTTTGAAGGTCTCCGCCTTTGATTTTGACGAAGAGAAGGGAGAAGTCTCCAATCGAAGGGAGATCATCACAATGACCCCTGATTTAGGTACGCCAGACGGCAACACCATCGATGCGGAGGGTATGCTGTGGGTGGCCAACTGGGGAGCAGCCTGCGTGACGCGCTGGAATCCCGCAACAGGCGAACTTTTGCAAAAGATCGAGGTCCCTGCGGAGAATGTTTCCGCCTTGGCCTTTGGCGGCGAATCGTTGGATGAACTCTATATCACAACCTGCTCTCTCTGGATGTCGGAGGGAGGCGAAGAGAAATATCCGCAAGCGGGAAAAATGTTTGTGGTGAAACCAGGTGTAAAGGGTATGAAGTGTAACTATTGGGGCGAAACTCGATAGGGATACGGCATGAAAAACAATGAGGGTGTATCAAAATTGATATGCCCTCTTTTCGTATAAAAGCCACCGAAAAGAGTGAAAAAAAGCCCCGACTTTCACAAGCTGAGGCTTTGTAGTCTCATAAAGATTTTGTATCTTTATGAAAATCAAACAATTAATGGCTACAAATTTACACTTTCGGGATTACAATCCCAAACAAATGGTACTTTTTCCAGAGAGACTGGATAAAGACATAGACGAGAATGATCCCGTCCGAGTTGTTGACACTGTCGTAGACGGTCTGAAAATCAGTATTTTCAGT
>JAZUDI010000079.1:0-104572 GCA_045639525.1 Paludibacteraceae bacterium
ACCCAAGGACATCTGGCTGGAAACGATTAAAAACTTAGGCAATATGGAGAACTTGGATCCCGAAATCTACGAAATAGCCGACGAGGCTTTACTGAAACTCATCGAAAAGGCGAAGGTGTCAGCCCTCTCCGAGGCGGAGTATGCCCAATACGAGGCTGAACTAAAGGTCCTCTCCAACAGAGGCACCGTGGAGCGCTATGGATTCGAACAAGGCATTAAACGAGGTCTGGCAGAAGGTAGAGCCCAAGGTATTGCCGAAGGACGAGTCGAGGGAAGAGCTGAAGGAAGAGCTGAGGGAGAAATCTCCGAACGGGCTAAAAACATTGCCTCGCTGAAAGCATACGGCATGAGCAAAGAAGAAATTTCCCAAGCGTTACAAATTCCATTAGAAGAGATAAACTAAGCGTTCAAGAGAGAAAAGCACGGTCATTTGGCTGTGCTTTTCTAATACATAAGCAACACAAAAGAACGATAATACCTCTAATCATCTATAAATATATTTCGCAACCCTTTGATCTCCTTGCAACCTCCACAAACAAAAAAAGACGCCGTTAAACGTCTTCTGTCTTTTTTAAGTACCGCAGGCGGGACTTGAACCCGCACGAACATTTCTGTTCAAAGGATTTTAAGTCCTTCGTGTCTACCATTCCACCACTGCGGCATCCTTGGAGCGAAAAACGGGACTCGAACCCGCGACCCCAACCTTGGCAAGGTTGTGCTCTACCAACTGAGCTATTTTCGCATTATGTCTTTCGCTAAACATTCAATCGAGAGAAGAAATCTTGCCAAGGTTGTTTCCTTTTTCCAATAAATTGGGGCAAGGTTGTGCTCTACCAACTGAGCTATTTTCGCAATTTATCATTTTAAAACATTTAGAAGAGCTCTCCCCTTCCGTTTTGCGATGCAAAGATAATAATTATTTTTTATTTTCCACCAACAATTCTTTTAATTTCATTCAATTTATTTAGCGCTTCGATAGGCGTGAGATTGTTGACATCCAAATTATTGATCTCATCACGAACCGCTTCGAGGATAGGATCATCTAACTGGAAGAGGCTAAGTTGCACTGCCTCAGGCTTTTTCTTGGCAGGTTTTCCACCGTCAGAGATCGGATTCTTTGAATTGCCCACCTCCAACTGCTCCAAAATCTCATTGGCGCGGTTCACCACTTTATTAGGCAGTCCAGCCAGTTTCGCCACATGAATACCGAAGCTATGTTCGCTTCCTCCCCTTACCAACTTGCGCAAGAAGATCACCTTACCATCCACCTCCTTCACGGAGACATTGAAATTCCGAATTCTGGAGAACAACTTCTCCATCTCGTTCAACTCATGGTAATGGGTGGCGAAAAGGGTTTTCGCCTTCGCTTTCGGATGTTCATGGATATACTCCACGATGGACCATGCGATGGAGATACCATCATAGGTGCTGGTTCCGCGGCCCAACTCATCAAAGAGCACAAGACTGCGTTGCGAAAGGTTGTTGATGATGCTGGCCGCCTCGTTCATCTCCACCATAAAGGTGGACTCACCCATCGAGATGTTGTCGGAAGCGCCCACACGGGTAAATATCTTATCCACAACACCGATATTGGCGGCATCCGCAGGGACAAAACAGCCAATCTGAGCCATCAAAACGATCAATGCGGTCTGCCTCAACAAGGCGGATTTACCCGCCATATTAGGACCTGTGATCATAATGATCTGTTGGGAATTCGAATCAAGCATCAAATCATTCGCCACATACTGCTCCCCTACCGGCAATTGACGTTCGATCACAGGATGACGGCCCTGTTTGATGTCAATCACCTCCCCGTCGTTCACCACCGGACGCACATAACGATTCTCAGCGGAACTCTTCGCGAAGGACATCAAGACATCCAACTTCGCCACCAAGTTAGAGTTGACCTGAATGGCCGGTATGTTTCCAGCCAACTCCTCCACCAACTCATTGAATATTCTGGTCTCTATCGTTAATATCTTCTCTTCGGCACCCAATATTTTACCTTCATACTCCTTCAACTCTTGGGTGATATATCGCTCAGCATTCGTTAAGGTCTGCTTGCGGATCCAGTCCTCAGGCACCTTGTCCTTATGGGTGTTGCGCACCTCGATATAGTAGCCGAAGACATTGTTGTAACTCACCTTCAAACTTGGAATTCCAGTGCGCTCAGACTCCCGCTGCTGCAATTGTAGCAAATAATCCTTTCCGGAAAAAGCGATTTCACGCAACTCATCCAACTCCGCATTGACACCCCTGGCGATAACACCTCCACGATTCACCATATTGGGCGGATCATTGGTGATGGTATGCGCTATCTTCTCCCTGATCTCCGGACACAGATTCATCTGCTCGCCCATGCGACGCAACGCCTCATTGTCGTCCAACGCCAAGCAAGCCTCCTTGATAGGAGCAATCGCACCCAAAGCCACCTTCAACTGCACCACCTCACGCGGCGTCACGCGACCTACGGCAACCTTCGAGATGATACGCTCCAAATCGCCAATCAAGGACATGTTCTCATCGAATATCTCCTTCAACGCTGGCTGTTTGAAAAACTCATCCACGATATTCAGTCGTTCCTCGATCGGCTTCACATCCTTCAACGGGAAGGCCACCCAACGCTTTAACAAACGGGCACCCATAGGCGTCACCGTCCGGTCGATGATATTGACGAGGGTTCTACCCTCACCGTGCATGGTGCCATAAAGTTCCAGGTTGCGGATGGTGAATTGGTCCAACCACACATACTTATCCTCCTCGATACGGGAAAGGTGGGTAATGTGTCCGATCTGGGTATGTTGCGTCATATCCAAATAGTGGAGGATAGCACCCGAAGCGATGATACCCAATTGCAACTTCTCCACGCCGAATCCCTTCAGGTTTTTGGTCTCGAAATGTTTCAAAAGGCGATCATGCGCCGATTCGGAAGTGAATACCCAATCCTCCATCTCGAAGGTGAAGAACCGTTTTCCGAAGTGCTCCTCAAAAAGAGCCCGCTTCGTCCTTTCGAACAAAACCTCCTTCGGCATGATGCTATTCAAAAGTTTGTCCACATATTCGCAAGAGCCCTCGGCTGTGAGAAACTCTCCTGTGGAGATATCCAAGAAGGCGACGCCCGCATTCTTCTTCTCGAAATGGACAGCCGCCAAAAAGTTATTCTCTTTGTGATCTAATATATTGTCGTTGACAGCGACACCTGGCGTCACCAACTCCGTGATGCCGCGTTTCACCAACTTCTTCGTCAGTTTGGGATCCTCCAATTGGTCGCAAATCGCCACACGTTTTCCCGCACGCACCAGTTTAGGCAGATAGGTATCTAAGGCATGATGAGGGAAACCCGCCAATTCCACAGACTGAGCGGAACCATTGGCGCGTTTGGTCAAGGTGATTCCCAAAATCTCGGAGGCCATCACGGCATCCTCCAAGAAAGTCTCATAAAAATCGCCCACACGGAATAAAAGGATCGCATCGGGATGCATCGCCTTAAACTCCAAATATTGCTTCATCAAAGGGGTCTCAACTACATTAGCCATCTAAACCTGCTATATTAAAGGGATCCACTCCCCATTTCTTACCTATGGTACTATAATACTGCCTGACACTACAAAGAGGTCGGTGCGGCGAACTGCTTCACATCATCCACGGTGATCTCCTCACCACACAAGATGACCATACGCTCCACCGCATTCCTCAACTCACGGATATTACCCGTCCAACGATATTTCTTCATCTCCTCCAAGGCATCCTTGGTGAAAGAACGCTTGGAGACGCCCTGCTCCTCGCAGATGATGCCCAAGAAATGCTCCACCAGATCCGGAATATCCTCCAGACGCTCACGCAAAGGGGGCACATGGATCAATATCACACCCAATCGGTGGTATAGGTCTTCACGGAAGGTTCCCTTCTTGATCTCCTCCAAGAGGTCTTTGTTGGTCGCTGCGAAGACACGCACATCCACCTTCACGCTTTTATCGCTTCCCACACGGGTAATCTCCCCCTCCTGCAAAGCGCGAAGCACTTTGGTTTGGGCAGCTAAACTCATATCGCCGATCTCATCCAAGAAGAGCGTTCCGCCATTGGCTTGCTCAAATTTACCGATGCGCTGTTTCACCGCGGAGGTAAAGGATCCCTTTTCGTGCCCAAACAACTCGCTTTCGATCAATTCGGAAGGTATCGCGGCGCAATTGACCTCCACATAGGGGCAATTACTACGGTTACTGGATTTAAACAACATCTTAGCGACCACCTCCTTACCGGTTCCATTCTCTCCTGTGATCAACACCTTGGCATTGGATGAGGCCACACGCTCAATCACGGAGCGAAGATGCTCCATAGCGGGAGAGTGTCCCACCATCACCACATCCTTGGAGAGTTTCTTCTTCAAGGTCTTGGTCTCCTGCACCAAAGATTTGCGCTCCAGACCATTTCTGACACATACCAACAAGCGGTTCAGATCCAAAGGTTTTTCGATGAAATCGAAAGCACCCAATTTCAACGACTCCACCGCCGTATCAATGGTGCCATGGCCCGATATCATCACCACAGTCTGTTCCGGATTCTCTTTCTTTATATTAGTCAACACCTCAATTCCATCCATCTTCGGCATCTTCACGTCGCAGAAGATCAAATCGAACTTCTCGACCTTCAACAGGTCAAGCGCCTTCGCTCCATCCTCCGCCACCGCCACCGAGTAACCCTCGGTTTCAAGGATATCCTTTAAAGTGTTGCGTATGCTTCTTTCGTCGTCAATTACCAAAATATCCATAAATACTCTCCCTTTTTATCATTTAGCCACCAACGAAGACATCGGCGTCTTCGTGCCCGACACATTGTCCAACTGCACCTTGAGGTAGCCAACCTTTATCTTCGCCTCTATGTAGAGCGGCACATGGTTTTCATCGTCGGAAACATAAACCGCCAACGCGTCATTGTCTTCGAAGATATCGCCCGTTACCACTTGAGGCTTGAATTTCAATGCTTTATACTTTTTCTTATTTCTCAATTTGATGGTTTCCGTGCCACAATACTGAAGCTTCAACTCGAAAATTTCATCGTCCAAAACCATCTTAAAAGGGATAGACTCTCCCTTTTTCACCTTAGTCATATCCACGCCACGGAAATAGTAACAAGTGGCGATTAGATCACGGATACCCCGCTGCGCATCCATCGTATCCTTGGTAATTACACCCTTTCTGTTTTGTACAAAATAGACCTTGGCCTTTTCTCCTGTCTCGTTCCACTCGTAACGGTAACGCTTATCGCAATGATATGTGTTCTCATGCTTCCCCTCTCGGTAATTGAGCGTCTGAAGTCCATCCCGTTTCACAGTAGAGGCGAATGTATCCCTAATGGTGTACAACCTATCGAAAGATCGGATCGTGTTTCCCGACACCTGGAGGTCAAAGCATTCCGTCTGCCCCACCATGCGCTCCTCCGCAGAAAACTCCACATTGGCCGCATGCAACCAAATGGGACCCAAGTTGTAGTAGATGCTATATACGGCACGCTCTCCTCCTTTAAATGCCAATTCACCACCAAACAAAGCATCCGCAGAGAAGAGGGGAATTGCACTCAACAATAAAAATATGGATAAAACTACTCTTTTCATCGTTCACTACTAGATTTAAGTTAACAATCACCTTCCGCCCTTACGGATAGGAGAGCGGCGCGCGAACGCGACTCCTATCAATCGGCGTGTACTTTCGTAAACATTCGGTCCCAACGAATATTGCCAGGGAACTTCTTGTCCTCATCAAAAGATAACCAGATGCAGATCGGTTTTCCTACGATATGATCCTCAGGAACAAATCCCCAATAGCGGGAATCAGCTGAATTATGGCGGTTATCGCCCATCATCCAGTAATAATCCATCTTGAAGGTATAAGCATCCGCCTCCTTGCCATTGATAAAGATCTTTCCATCCGAAACCTTTAAATCGTTGAGCTCATAGTTGCAGATGATCTGCTCATACAATGGTAAGTTCTCCAACGTAAGTTTTGTGGTCGCGCCCTTCTTCGGAATCCAAATAGGACCGTAATTATCACGTGTCCAACCATTGTTGATATACGGGAAGGCTTCATTGCTTGGAGCCATCTCCTCGCGGATAGAGATGAACCCGTCCGCTTTTTTGATCATCTCGACCGCCCGCTTCGTAAGTGGCATGTTGTAAACATACGGCCAGCTTCCGTCTTCACGTTGCTGATATCCCCATGCGGACAAATCCACCCGCTTAAAATCATTGATCAACCTACGGTCGGAGAGGCTAACCTCCATCTTCTCAAACAATCTGTTTGAGATAGGAGCGGACATCTCCACGAAATAGTTGTATTGCAAACCTGGAATATCCTCTGGTTGATTGCCATTGACAATCACCACGCCATCCACGATCTTAAGTGAATCACCCGGCAAGCCGACACATCGCTTCACATAGTTTTCGCGACGGTCCACTGGACGTCTGACAATCTCGCCAAACTCCTTGGGGTGGTTCCAAATCGTCTCCCGTCCATACGCGCGCACCAATGAATAGTAATCCGGATTTTGCACATTCAAGGCAACTGTATCGCCCGCCGGGAAGTTGAAGACCACAATGTCGTTACGCTTCACCGAGCCAAAGCCCTTCAAACGCTTGTATTCCCACTGCGGCCAATCGATGTATGACTTGGTCTCCAACACAGGAAGCGTATGCTGCGCCAAAGGGAAAGAGAGTGGAGTCATCGGACAACGAGGTCCATAACTCATCTTGCTGACGAACAAGAAATCACCCACCTTCAGCGTCTTCTCCAAAGAGGGAGAAGGAATTTTATAGTTCTGGAAGAAATACAAGTTGATGACATAAACCGCCACCAACGCGAATAGGATAGCATCCACCCAACCGGCAATTGTCCGAAGTGTTTCGTTGCTTGAGTTTTTCCAACCATCCCAAGGCACGAACTTCGTGACATAGACATCCAACGCCAATGGAATCAACAGCAAAAGCCACCACGCTCCTGACCAGATGAGGAAGCCTAAAATAATCAACACGGCGAAGGCGAATTTAGCCCACTGCTTTTTATCCGCTGCCTGCAGACGCTCCTTAAATGTTTTCTTCTCAGACGACATATATCGTTTTCAATTAAAATTTCAACATATCGGACATACCGAGCAGTCCCTTCTTTCCCGCTGTGAACTCAGCCGCAACCACAGCACCCAAAGCGAATCCCTCACGGCTCTTCGCATCGTGTGTGATGGTGATGCTATCCACCTCAGACTCGTAACGGATAGAGTGGATGCCTGGCACCTCACCTTCGCGGATAGATTTGATAGCCAAATCGGTAGCGGAATTCTCCTTCTCCTTGGTCCAAGCGTTCTTACGATCCAAATTCTCCAAAATTCCCTCTGCCAACGTGATCGCGGTGCCACTTGGCGCATCCAACTTGTGGATGTGGTGAACCTCCGTCATCTCCACATTGTAGTTGGAGAATCCATTCATAATTTGCGCCAACTTCTTGCTGATCGCATTGAAGATGAACACACCAATGCTGTAGTTGGACGACCAAAACAGCGTCTTGCCATTCTTCTCCACCTCATCCTTCAATGCGGCCGCGTTCCAACCTGTGGTTCCACTGACAACAGGGACATTAGCGGCGAAACACTTCCGCACGTTCTCCAAAGCCGTGTCAGGCTTGGTGAATTCAATCGCCACATCAGCGCTCTTGAACGCCTCTGATTCGAAATCCTGCAAGTTGTCAATATCTATGATAGAAACGATCTTATGACCTCTCTCCTCCGCAATACGGCCGATGATCTTACCCATCTTGCCATAACCGATCAATGCAATTTTCATAATGCTATATATTTATTCATTTTCGCAAAGATACGAAAAAAGGCGCTCATTAAGCGCCTTCTCCGTACAAATATGTATTTCAACAACAACATTTTTGCCATTTTTAACCTCGCTCACCAAGCGAAGGAAAGGGCTCTAAATGTTATTTTCCACCCTGCTTCGAACCGTCCAGCATTTTGTCAGGCTCAGGGATCGTGCCTTCGCTTTTCTTGTACTCCTCCGCCTGATCGGCATGCTTCTTGTCCAACTCCTTCGCGTTCAGCAAAACATCCATGTCGTACTTCAATGTATCCTTGATGTTGCCCGCATCATCCTTCACCAACCAATGGCCATGACGTTTCCCATCCACATAGAAACCCTCCGCAACGGTGAAATCGTGTCCTTCGAAGAGCTTATAAGCGCCATCTTGCACACCATTTTTGAAGTGCGCCTCAGAGTAAACTTTGCCCTCCTCCATCAAGCGGCGCTGAACGCCGTGGATCTTTCCGTTCACATAAGGCGACTCTTCCAGCAGTTCACCAGTTTTGGCGTAAGATTGAACCATACCGTTCAACACACCGCGCTTATAGTGTTCAACTAGCGACTTTTTCCCCTCGACATAGTAGATCCACTCGCCCTCCTTGTCTTTACCAACAAAAGCACCCTCTGCAGATTTGGTCAGGCCATCCTGTTCGTAAATGACTATCGCGGAGGTCTCGTTCTCTCCATACTGCTGAATGGAATGGAGTACGCCATTTTCGTAGTACCTTTTGAAGGTCCCTACCGGCTGATCATCCTTGAACTGCCCCTCATAGACGTAATAACCATTGCCATACTCCTTCTTCCACGGGCCCTGTTTGCGGCCGCGCTTATCCACCTCGTTAATGGCGAAAACATTGGAAAGCGAAAGCATTCCGATGATAAAAAAAGCTATGTATTTCCTCATATTCCAAAGCATTTCGTTTAGCACAAATATAAGCTTTCGGTTTCAATTTAGAAAGATAAAAAAACAAAAAAATACGGGGACAGTCAAACCGTCCCCGTACATCTTAATCTATTTCGAATCGTAGATTATTCAGCAACAACCTCGAAGTTGATCTCCGCAGAAACCTCCTTGTGAAGCTTGATGGTAGCCTTGTAAGAACCAAGCTCCTTCACAGCATCGTTGATGATGATAGTCTTTCTGTCGATCTCAAATCCCTTCTTAGCCAAAGCCTCAGCGATTTGGATATTGTTAACAGAACCGAAGATAGTACCAGTAGCACTTGTCTTCGCGCCGATTGTCAATGAAACACCGTTCAACTTGCCAGCCAACTCCTCAGCCTCAGCCTTGATCTTAGCCAACTTGTGTGCGCGTTGCTTCAAATTCTCTGCCAATTGTTTCTTAGCTGATGGAGTTGCCAACTCAGCCATACCTTGAGGAATGAGGTAGTTACGGCCATAACCGTTCTTTACCTTTACAACATCATCCTTGTAACCCAAGTTTTGTACGTCTTGCAATAAAATGATTTCCATTATTCAGTCCTCCTTTTTTATTTCATCAAATCGGTTACAAATGGAAGCAACGCCAAGTGACGTGCTCTTTTCACTGCTTGAGCCACCTTTCTTTGATATTTCAAAGAAGTTCCGGTGAGACGACGAGGCAAAATCTTACCTTGCTCATTCAAGAATTTCTTCAAGAACTCAGGATCCTTGTAGTCGATATACTTGATACCGCTCTTCTTGAAACGGCAATATTTCTTCTTCTTAACATCCACAGTTGGAGGGGTTAAGTATCTGATCTCTGATGAATTTTGTGCTGCCATGATTAAGCCTCCTTTTCTTTGTTAGACTTCAAGCTTCTTCTCTTTGCCGCATACTCAACAGCGTACTTGTCAAGTTTGGTTGTAAGGAAGCGAATTACTTTCTCGTCACGACGATATTGGGTTTCCAATACATCGATAGTGTTAGGTTCTGCCTTGAACTCTACCAAACAGTAGAATCCAGTAGTCTTACCATCAATAGGGTATGCCAAGTGGCGGAGGCCCCATTGCTCCTCGCTGATAATCTCAGCGCCAGCGTTTGTCAAAACGCTCTTGAATTTTTCTGCCGCTTCCTTCATCTGATTGTCAGACAAAACGGGAGTCAAGATGAAAACGGTCTCGTACTGATTTAACATATAATTAATTATTAAAATTTATAATTCCCCACAAAAGGGAACGCGAATATAGACATTATTCCTGAAATCACAAAAATTACGTGAATTTATTTGCGGCACATCTTATTCGGCGCTCTTTAGCTTCTCCTTGCCCATCATCTGGAACTTAATGGCCTCGGACAAACCGAACTTCACAGCGCCCTTGATGATCTCCGAGTTAGCTGCGGAAATCTTCTTGCCTGAATTCGTCTTGAAAAAGTTGACGTAGGTGTTCAAATCCTCCTCGGTCATCGTAGGATATCCCAAATCCATCATCAATGTCTCCAAATTAGTCGCGAAATAATCCGAAAGCGACTTGGTCAATTTCTCATTGTTTCCACCCATCAGATTGAGCATTTGTGAGACCATGACATCCATGGATTTCTCCATGCCAGACAACTTGCAATACTCATGGAACACCTTTTGGTAACCCTTAGGAGCGTCAGACTCCACCTTTCCCGCCTTTTCGCCCATGGCGATCTTCGTGATATCAGGCATCATCTTCGTCATCATTCCCTGTTGCGCCTTTTCGTCCGCATAGATTTTAGAGTGTGACTCCGCCAATTTTCCCGCTGGAGAGGTGAAAAACTCGATTGCGCTCTTCAAGTCCGTTTCGGAAGTCAACGGTTTGTAAACAGACTCCATCCAATCAAGGACATCCTTGTAGAACACCTCGTCATAATATTCAGCCGCCACCCTTTTCGCTGTGGAATCGGCATAACCCATGCGAACCAAAATCGGAGAGAAAGAGGCGACAATCTTTTCCTTACTATCTACCACACCTCCCGAAACTTTTGCCAACTGCTCAATTGTCTGACGATAACTGTCCTGCGCGAAGCAAGAGATCACGCCACTGAACAACACACAAAAGGTCAACACAAAACCCTTACACAAAAAAATCTTTTTCATACTTTCTATTATTAAATTATTATTATCCATTCAAACTATCCTCAAAATCCACACCCTTCTCCAGTCCTTTCATAAAGGAGGGAGGATTCTTTTCATACTGTCCACGAAGGTATGGTTCAAACTCATCATCCACCCATAGCAGAAAATCACCGACACCATACATAATCACCTCAGTGGCCTTCGAGAAACGCTTACCCACCTTTGTGGCATAGAACTTATTGATGAAATCCAAGTCCGCCTCGGGAAGGAGCCCATATAGCGCATCCGACGCCAAGACAATCCAGTTCTTGTCCATATACGAAGAGATGAGACGGGCGGATCGGTCATTGCCCTTTTTCTCGAAAAACGAGGAGAAAGAAAAATCCTTCTGTCCAGAGACCTCAAGATACTTCTTCGCCTTTTTCAAATAGCCCGACGGGCATTGGTTCTTCTCCTCCACCATCTTTCCATCGATCAACATTGAGGATATGGCGCTCACCATCCGATTCGTCAATCTTGCGGTCAAGGCGGAATCCGATGGATTCCCCATACGATTCAGCACCGCACGTCCATAATCGTTATCAAAATAGTCCAATGCGGCTCTCAAATCAGCCAAAGAGACATATTCGCAATAGATATTGAAAACGTAGTTGCTCCTCACGGAATCCACCACCTCCGTACGGAATCGATTTGAAATGGCCACAGCCTCTTCCCTGGTGTATCCTATGGCCATCGACTTTTCCACAAAACGAGATTCGTAGCTCGAAGGAACACCCAATCCATCCTCCGATATGATGTCCAATCGCATGCACTCGACCCAGAGGTCCACATAGAGTGAATCGGCAACCTCATCACACTTCGCCACCCAAGAGATCAGCAGAAGGGGAAACGACAGCATCACCCTCCGCCAAAAGACAATATTTCCTCGCATTACCATTGTCAAAAGTATCTGTTTGCGAATATACTGAAAAAACAACGCCGCATGGGCATGCTTCACAAAAAAAATTTGGGCGACCCTCACGGGCAACCCAAACATAACACTGTATTACTTTTAAAATACTACCATTGAAAAACACAATATCCTAACGGCACTGCCGCTAGATTATTGTATGTTCCAACAAGAAATCAGCTTGTATCATCATAACACGACGCGAATATACAAAGTTCGCTTAATATGTCAAAATTTCCAAGCCTTCCTCAGTCATCAAAAAGGTATGTTCCCACTGTGCGGAAGGAAGTCCATCGCGCGTGGTGACTGTCCATCCATCGATACGGCTGAAATTAACAGGGTACTTACCCATATTAATCATCGGTTCGATGGTGAAGACCATGCCTGGCACCAAAAGCATACCAGTGCCTGGTTTGCCGAAATGATCCACCTGAGGCTCCTCATGGAAGGCCAATCCCACACCGTGTCCGGAGAGGTCGCGTACCACTGAATAGCCGTTCGCCTTCGCATGCTTCTCAACCGCCGCGCCTATGTCTCCGACAAAACCGTAAGGCTTCGCCGCCGCCATACCGATTTCGAGGCACTCCTTCGTCACATCGACCAAACGCCTCTTCTCAGGAGAGACCTCACCGATGCAGAACATACGGGAGGCGTCGCTGTAATAGCCATCCAAGATAGTGGAAACATCCACATTCATGATATCGCCCTCCTTCAAAATAGTCCTTGGGTTAGGAATGCCGTGACAGACCACCTCGTTGATGGATGTGCAGACACTCTTCGGGAATCCCTCATAATTGAGCGGTGCGGGAATCGCCCCGTGCGACACTGTATAATCGTAAACCAACTTATCGATATCCTCGGTGGACATGCCCGCATGAATCTCATGCTCCAACATATCCAACACACCCGTATTCACAACGCCGCTACGACGGATGCCCTCAATCTGTTCTGGCGTCTTGATGAGTTTACGAGAAGGAACCTCGAATCCGCGCGATTCGTAGAACATCACCTTCTTTTCTAACTCAGTGGCCTCCCTATCCTTTGGAACGAACCACAATCTACGTCCTTTACCCATTTTCGTAATATATTAACAACAAGCTTACTCCATGATTCTCATCTGTTGACGAACAGACTCCTCGTGGATCGCCTCAAAAATCTTTCTTGTGAATTCTCCGTCCAAGCTCATGGCGGAACCGGTCTCCATACGCTTCTTGATAATCTCGTCGTAACGTTCAGTCTGAAGAATAGGCATATCGTGCTCTCTCTTGTAGATACCGATCTCCTTCGCCACACGCATACGTTTCGCCAACATCTCGGTAAGATCCATATCGATCTCGTCGATCTGCTTACGCAACTCCGCCAGACTCTCGGTGGTTTGGTTCATGTTACGGATCACCAAATTATTCAAGACAAGCGACAAGACATCCGGCGCCAATTGTTGCGGAGCGTCGCTCCATGCCTTATCAGGATCGCAATGGGACTCAATGATCAAACCATCGAATTGCAAGTCCATCGCCTGCTGGCAAAGAGGAGAGATCAAATCCCTACGGCCTGCGATATGGCTTGGATCGCAAATAATAGGCAACTCAGGGAAACGTCTATGCAACTCAATTGGAATGTGCCATTGCGGAAGGTTTCTATAAAGTTTCTTATCGTAGGTGCTGAATCCTCTGTGGATGGCTCCCAATCGCTTGATACCCGCGTTGTTCAAACGTTGCAACGCTCCGATCCACAACTCCAAGTCCGGATTGACTGGGTTCTTGATCAAGACAGGCACATCCACTCCCTTCAAAGTGTCCGCGATCTCCTGCACAGCAAATGGATCCGCAGTGGTACGCGCACCGATCCACAACACGTCGATACCGAACTTCAACGCCTCCTCAGCGTGTTTAGCGGTAGCCACCTCCGTAGCGGTCAGCATGCCGGTCTCCTTCTTCACCTTTTGCATCCATGGCAAAGCAGTCACACCATTTCCCTCAAAACCACCTGGTTTGGTACGAGGTTTCCATATGCCGGCACGAAACACCTTCACACCATTCTTCGCCAATTGCTTGGCGGTATCCATCACCTGCTCTTCCGTTTCGGCGCTGCAAGGTCCGGCTATCACCAATGGACGCCTCTCCTCAACACCTGTCAAATTTAATTTCTCTAATTCCATATGTTATTCTGCTTTATTTATCAAACTGTTTGTCGTCCGACCTCATACTCTCCCAATACGCGCAACTCGTTGGCCAACGGTCTAACAGCGATCAACGACTCCACATACCTTTTGTACGAATCGAACTGGAGGTCGATATAGAACTGATACTCCCACTCACGACCAATAATCGGTGTGGATTGAATTCTGGTAAGATTCATCTTGTAAAAAGAAAGTACAGCCAACACCTGCGACAAGCTACCCTCCTCATGCGAAAGCACCAGTAGCAAAGATGCCTTGTTAGGGAATTTATTCACATTCATCTCCTTCACCTTTGCCTCATCGGCGATGATCAAGAAGCGGGTGAAATTTCGTTTGTTGGTCTCGATACCCTTGGCCAAAATCTCCAATCCATAAATTTCCGCCGCCAATTCGCCACAGATGGCCGCCTTGCCCATAACACCCTGATCGGCAATCATCTTCGCACTCGATGCTGTATCATCGTACTCCACCGCCTTGATATGACGGTTCTCGCCCAAATAGGCTTGACATTGCATCAAGGCGATCGGGTGCGAATAAACCTCATGGATATCGCTCACATCCTGGTTAGGCAACGCCACCAAATTGTGTTTGATGCGCAATTTCTGCTCACCGGCGATGCACAATCCGCTATCGGCCAAAAGGGTGTGGTTCTGCAACAAACTTCCCGCAATGGTATTCTCGATGGCCACGATACCTATCAAATCCTTGTCGGCACGAACCGTTTGGAAAAGATGAGTGAAATTATCACATGGAACAATCTCCACATCCTCACCTCTGAAATACTCCCTTGCGGCAATATCATGGAAACATCCATCTATACCTTGGATAACAACCTTGTTTTTCATACAATTATTAATTAAAAAATCCCACCTTGCCGTTCAAGGTGGGATCCAAAATCGAAACAATATTTAGATGCTCCACTCGTAACCGTCCTTCGTATCCTTCACATTGAAACCCAATGCGGTGAGCTCGTTTCTGATCTTATCGCTGGTCGCCCAATCCTTATTGGCCTTGGCTTGCTTGCGGATCTCAAGCAACAAATCGACAGCGCCCTTGAAGGCATCGCCATTGGAATCGCCCGCAGCGGCAAGACGCAATCCGAGGATATCCATCAAATAGTATTGGAACAATGACTTCAACTCCTCCAAATCAGCGGCGGAGATTGTTCCCTTGCCATCCGTCACGGTGTTGATCGCCTTGGCAGCCTCGAAGAAGTAAGAGATGACGATTGGTGTGTTCAAGTCGTCATTCATCGCCTCCTCGCACTTCTCGCGCAAACCTGCCACCTCAACGGTAGTGGTAGCGGCTGGCGTGATCTTCATCAAACGCGCATAGGCGTCGGTCAAACGCTCCAATCCCTTCTCGGAAGCCTGAAGCGCCTCGTTGCTGAAATCCACAGTGCTACGATAGTGGGCTTGCAAGATGAAGAAACGGATGGTCATTGGCGAGTAGGCTTGCGTCAGAAGCGGGTGGCTTCCTGTGAAGAACTCGTCCAATGTGATGAAGTTGCCGTATGATTTACCCATCTTCTTTCCGTTGATGGTGATCATATTGTTGTGCATCCAGTAGTGAACGGTCTCTTTTCCGAGCGCCGCGGTGGATTGCGCGATCTCACACTCGTGGTGAGGGAAAATCAAGTCCATACCACCACCGTGGATATCGAACTCTTCGCCAAGGTACTTAGTACCCATAGCGGAGCACTCCATGTGCCATCCTGGGAATCCATCGCTCCATGGAGAAGGCCAACGCATGATATGCTCAGGTTGCGCGCACTTCCACAATGCGAAGTCCAATCCGCAACGCTTCTCGTTTTGGCCATCCAACTCACGGGTGGTTTCCAACAAATCGTCGATATTTCTTCCGGAAAGTTTTCCGTAGTGGTGATCCTTGTTGTATTTCTTCACATCAAAGTAAACGGAACCTTGACTCTCGTAAGCGTAACCAGCCTCCAATATCTTCTTCACAAAATCGATTTGCTCGATGATATGGCCAGACGCATGTGGCTCGATGCTTGGCGGCAAGACATTCAAGGCATCCATCGCCTTATGGTAACGGTTCACATAGTATTGCGCCACCTCCATAGGCTCCTTTTGCTCCAAACGGGCCTTCTTAGCGATCTTATCCTCGCCCTCGTCGGCATCATGCTCCAAGTGGCCCACATCCGTGATGTTGCGCACATAGCGTACCTTGTATCCAAGTTGAGTCAAATAGCGAAACAACACGTCAAAAGTAATGGCAGGGCGCGCATGGCCCAAATGGCCGTCTCCGTAAACGGTAGGTCCACAAACATACATTCCGACATGATTGTCATTCAACGGTACAAACAACTGCTTGGTTCTGCTCAATGTGTTGTAAATTCTCAACTTATGTTCCATTGTCTTGTCTAATTCTTTGATTTTCCGCGAAGATACAAATAAAATTAAGAGTTATGAATGAAGAATTAAGAATTTAAACCTCATTCATCCGATAACATCTGCTCTGATTTGATTGCTCCGTAATAGTATAACGAACAAGAGTTCCCCTTCTCGTCGGTGGCGTCCCACACAATTTCGTAAGTGCCACCCTTCTTCTTCACCTGCACGGTGGTGATCTTCAAATCAACCCTCTTGTCATAGACCAATGCCCTGGCCGTTGTTCCTTTGGTCATCACATACTCCCCCGCCCAATCGTCGGAGTTGGAATAGTAGGAGATGTAGTTACCCGTCATCAGACGTAGCAATTCTGTTTGTCCCTTGTCAAAAACAGGAATCTCCACATAGACGCCCTCCTTCTTGAATGAGTTGTTCGGCGAACAGGTGCCATCACCGTTGGGCGTGTAATAACCGCTTGTGTAGAAGTGCAGGAGGTGCGTCACGCCACCATCCGAGAAGGCATAACCATCCAAACACGCATCCACTTGAAAGGATTGGGAACCTACAGTAAAGTGGTTATCACCTTTCTGGTATAGCTCATCCACATCATTTGCGTCCGAAGGATCGGTACAAGCGGATAAAACAGAAACAAACAAGGCGGCCAACAGCAAGTAGAGACCCCCTTTCTTAAATCTATTCGTCATAAGATACTATAAAAAGGGAGAGATGCCCCTTCGAACATCTCTCCATAAAAATTATTCAAATATCTCCACATCCTCACTCTTGCTCTTCGTGCGCTTTCTGTCGATAGAGTAAGAGAGCATCAACTCATGGGAAGTACCCGCCATGTGGTGGATCTTACCCAATCCCAAGTCGATGGTATAGCCCAAACGGAATCTAAAATACTCCACACCCAGCGTGATAGCCAGAGGATTGGATCCGAACTTGTCGGACAAGTCTGGATGGTAGGTCAAGCCTCCCCAAATGAAACGGTCGTAGTAACCGGTCACATTCAACTCCACCACATTGGTCTTGGCATGGTGCATATAGGTCAATGATGGGGCGATGTCCCACTTGTCATTGATTTTAAACATATAGCGTCCATAGATGTTCAGGTGTCTGCCTTGCAACATCGTGGTGGAAGCGCTATCGAGCAAGTGCGTCATGGAGGCACCGATCAGCAAATTGTCGTTCATGGCGAACTCCACACCGAAATCGAAATCGGGACGAACCTTGGATTCGTTATCCGGAATGGTTCCGTCATACATCTCGATGATATTGTCCACCGTATAGGCCTTCTTGTCAAATGCGGAGCGTCTTACGCCAAAGCCCAATCCCAAAGAGATCAACATATTGTCTGCAGGACGCAACATGAAGGAATAGACCGCCTTGATGTCCAAGAAACTACGGGCGATACCCAAATTATCGTATGAAATGGAGAGTCCGACACCCGAATGGATCTTGTTGATGAAGGTGTGTCCGTTGAATAACAACGATTTAGGAGCATCCTCCACACCCGCATATTGATAATGACCCAACAAGAAGAGGTCGATGTCCTCCACGTTACCCGTACCGGCAGGGTTCTTATTGATACGGGAGTAGAACTGTTGGGAAAGCAGCAACTCCTGTTGAGCGTTCGCCACGAAGCACGCCGCAAGAAATCCAATGATAAATAATATCTTCTTCATATCTTATTCCTCCCCCTTCTTTTCGTTATCACTTGCCGTAGGTTGTTCCACCTCCGGTTCTATCAATCTCACCTCTACACGACGGTTTTGCTCATGCTCCGGTTCTGTTTGCGCATTTGGCACAATCGGCTCGGTAAGACCCTTACCCACCGCTTTGATACGGTTAGCAGGGAATCCTCGCTTCACCAACAACTTCTTGACGGTCTTCGCGCGATCCTCGGAGAGTCGCTGGTTGTAATCAGCCGCACCACGCAAGTCAGTGTGACCGCTGATCTCAAATTCTCCATCCGGATATTCGTTCATCGCCTCCACCAACTCGTCCAACTGAACCTCGTAAGCAGGTTTCATGTCAGACTTATCCAAATCGAAGAAGCAGAGCACCCAAAGGAATCCCTTTGGTTCCGAAAGCACCTCTTCCGGATCGAGAGCCGCATCAGGATTCAAACGGAACACCGCAGCGGAATAGATATCCGCAGCACCCTTTCCACCCTTTCTGTCGGAGATGAAGAAAGCACCCTTCTCCGCACCGAAGACCACATTGTAGTCGTCAGCTGAAGAGTTCACCGCATCGTTCAAAGCCACTGGCTTGGAATAGGTTCCATTCTTATTGATTTTAGAATAATAAACATCTAATCCGCCCAACGTTCCCTCTCTGTCGGAAGAGAAGAAGAGCAGTGAGTCGCCGACTACCAAAGGGAAATCCTCCTTCGCCTTGCCATTCACCACAACGGTGTCAATCGCCTTCGGACGACTCCAGACGCCATCGCTCTCACGGTCGATGTACCACAAGTCCCTGGCACCTTGTCCCGCCTTGAACTCGCCGGAAAAATAGATTCGGTTACCATCCCTTCCCAATGACGGGTTATAGAAACCAGACGCACCTCTACCTTGTTGCACCCAACGGGAAATCACCAAAGAGGAGTTCTTATGGGTCAATGTTTGGGCGGATACACCTTTAATGGTCAACATATTCACCTTTGCCCAAGTGCCATCTACCCAAGAGGCCTCATAAAGGTCATTCTTCTCCGATTTACCCTTCTTGGAGAAGTAGATTTTATTGCGGGAGGCGTCGTAAGCGAAGGTACCTTCGATACCTAGCCCCGTCAATTCCGGACAATAGACCAACGAATCGACACCCAAATCCTCCGTCACACGGAAGGTGTAGGCTGAATCGTTTCTGAAAAAGGCAATCGTTCCATCCTTGTAAGCGGACATCGGCATCTCCGCCTTGGAGGTATTCTTATCGGAAGAGGAGAAATCACCCCAACTTCCATCCACTCTATCCAATACAGCACCTGCCTCCATGGCGGAGCAGAGCATCATTGGAACCATTATGTTTCTAATATATCGTTTCATATTCATCACCTCCTTAAAATTTAGCAACTTCCAATGTTCCCTTCACCCATTCGCCATTCGGCATCTGCACACGGTAGTAGTAGGTGCCAGGCTCGGCAATCTTTCCTCGATAGGTACCATCCCAACCATCCTCACCGACGTAGATGGTCTGGTGGTAACGGTTGTAAATCTCAACAGGGAAGCCACTTCCCACCAAGAAGGTGTTGTTCATCGCCTCCAAACCATCGTTGTATGGTGTGATCAAGTTAGGGATGTTCACGCCCACCGTCACATAGACGACATCGGACGGATCCACACAAGCGCTACCGGCAGCCGGTCTTACTTGGAACCCAACCTTTCCATTCACTTCAGTCTTATACTTCAAATCGGTGGTGGAAGTGGAATCGATCTTTCGGTCCTCCTCCAACCATACCAAATCGCCTTGGTACTCACCAGTGGCGGCCTCCAATGAGACTACTCCACCCAACGTAACCTCTTTCGGATCGGCAGTCAAACTCAACTTCTCATGATCTCTGATCAACAAAGTGTCCTTGTTGGAATCCTTCCAAGCCCGATCAAGTTCAGTCTGGCAATGGTCAACCGCACGCACCTCGAAATGATAGTCATCCACATTCAAAAGCGATACGGAGAAGGTATCCACTGTCGTGCATCCGATTGAATCTCCATTTTGGTACCAATAGTAGGCCAAAGGCTCCACATCCGAAGGAATCGGTTGGGCGGAAAGCTTAAACGCCGTGGTGTCGCCGTCCAAACAGATTGTCTTGGTCTGAAGCGACAACAACATCTCGAACGGCTGCGAATAGATGACACGCAAAGATGAGTCGGCCGCATGGATGGTCTCACATCCGTTACGTACAGGCTTGCCACTTGCCAAATCACGCAAAACACTCTCCTCTGAGGCTACAAAGACACGGAAGTTGGTGTTTCCGATAAACTCGCGCAAGGTATCGTTGGCCATCAATGAAATCTTATTAGTGGTCTGGATAGGTCCGAAATCCTTCCATGCACCGCGCGTCTTCGCATTCTTGTATTGGAACAGATATTTTGGAGATCCGATATACTTATCCAAACCAATCTTGTTGAAGGCCACCAAATCTAGTTTCTCACCTACACAAGCGAAGACCGTATCCGACTCCGGATGGTTGGACTCGATCAACTCCACATTAGGATAGCAGAGGCTGACGGTGATATCATCGATCAAAATATCGTTACCCCAGTTGGCGTCGCCGCCCTCCGAATTGTTGTAGAGACGGATCTTGTAATCCCTCGACTTCGCCAAGAAGCGGAAAGAGAGGTTCGCCCAAGAATCAGGCGTAAGAGTGGCGTAGGTCTTGTGGTCGCGCGGATAGATGTCGCCGGAAGAGACGGAGTGGATCAAAACATCATCCTTGTCCAAGATCTCCAAACGGACATTCACCGGTGTGCGGGACTCCTCTTTGTATGTGGCGTTATTGATAAACGCGGAGAAGATCAACCAAAGGTCAACAGATTCGTTCAGCTCACAGTTCAACGAGAACTCACGCTCGTAAATCAAGGCACCGTTCAATCCTGCCTTACAGTTCACGAAGAGCATACCACCATTGCTGTCGCCTGCGGTATGGTCTTCACCCTTCCAGTAGTCTTGTCCAGCCGATTTATTCGGACCGTCGCACTTGTATGGATCAGGAACAATGGCATAATATCCATCATCCAAACGATACTTGCCACACCAGTCACGAGTTGGATTAATCACCAACGGGTTCAACAAACCGTAAGTGTGATCCTTTACACGGTTGAAGATATCAGGTGCCCAGAAATTCTCGATGGCGTACGAACCCGCTTTTGATTCATAGGAGATCGACTCGCCATTGTCTCCCTTCACGACGTAGGTCGTGGCATTGGTGAAGGAGCCGAAATCATCACCCCACAAAATCTCGGAATCGAAATCCTCGTCGCATCCATACACCTTTCTCACAGAGAACTGCTCCGATGAATAGACGGTCACAGGTTTTCCAGAGTAAAGAGAGATACCCGAAACCTTCACACGGAAGATGGAACTATTGTTCACACCCATATCTTTCCACTCGGCAGCAGCGCCACAAAGCGTGTCTCTCCAAACAGCGCCCTTGCCAGCCTCCAATGTCTTGTATTGCAAGCAATAGGTGGCGGAAGAAAAATCCTCTGTGGTGGCATAGACATTCAAGGTGCCGTTTGGGCTAACCTCCAATTCGTCAGGGCCGAAAATCTTCGCACCATTGCCAGGTTGCGCATAGCAACTTACCGATGGGGTTTTGAAGCGTGTGAAGAGCGCAGCCGAACGTACTGTCGTATCGTTCGTAAGCGTGTCGTTTACCTTATAGGTGATGGTGGAGACCAAAGAGAAATAGGTGCTATCTTGGGGCAAAACGACCTCCGCATCGGCGGTGTTGAGCCCCAATGGCGTCCACGTGGTAGCGTCTTTGCTGCTCTCCCACGCATACTTAACAGCGGTCACCTCTTGGTTGGAGCAAGCCAAGCCAGTCAAAGAGACCTTCTCCGTCGGAGAGGTGAGCACCGACTTGTTCACAGAGGCCTTCGATGTGAAGAAATCCGCTGTCGGCATAGAGGATACCACCTCGTAAGGTGTCACACGGGTATTGATGTAGAATGTGGCGGTCCAACTCTGTCCGCTGTTGTCTCTCTTCAATCGCCAAGCGGGTTGGCCATCTTGCGCTTCGTAGTAGAGGTCGGATACCCTGGAAACCAAGTCCCAGTTACTCATTGGGACACCGTCTCTTAAAATTTGAAAATGGGCAGGAGCCCAATTGTTCATATTGAGATCTACCCTATAAACCGTACCGCACTCATCCGCTTCGGTCACTTTGGCGGAGCCGAGCGCATACCAGTTATTGAATGAGAAGGTTTGGGCCTGCAAGGTAAAGGCAGACAAAAAGAGGGCAACCGAGGCGATCCACCTAAGCGTATTTCCCCTCAAAGAGCCAACTCTTTCCCTTCGAAAAAATCCTTTTGTTTTCATAATTTTATACCATTACATACACATTGATTTTGTAAAGATAAGATTTTATCGGATAGATAGCAGATAATTACGGAAAAAATTAAATAATGGGATGATATTTCTTCAAGATTTATGGAAAAAAGAAGGGAATGCCAATAATGGACACTCCCTGCCTATCATAGCGTTCGTTTTATTTCACCAAAATCTTCTTAATCTCCTGTCCAACACGGACCAGATAGAGACCATGACGGCGGACCGGTACCACATAATCTTCCACACTCGATTTGCCTTCGAAAAGGACGAGTCCATTCAAGTCCATCACTGTGACGGATTTACCCTCCGCACGAAGAATGTGGATCGCCAAATCAGCTGAATACAACTCTACGGTAGGCGATTGAGTCACCAACGTCTCACCCACTTGGGTAGAGAATACGGCGGTCAATATAAGGTCGTCATCCGGCATCAAACCATCCGCCGGCATTCCCTCCCATCGGATGAACTCCGCCCCCTCCTTGGTCGGTTCCTTCGGCAAAGAGATCTCATCACCGCAGCGCATGGTGTTCTTCTTCTTATACTCCACACCCTCCACCATAAAGATGAGGGTATAGTTGATATAGGTCCAATTGGCCACCAAATCCATATTGCTGGCGTAACTTCCCTTCTTAACGGTCGTAATGGTCTTCGTACCATCATACCAACCTCTGAAAACGCGGCCTCTCGCTTCCAACACCGGCAACTTGATGTCCTCGTCATAAATGGTGTAGTGCAAAGAGTCGATCACCTCAGTACCATCCCTCAATACCAAACGGTAGGTGGCTACGTCATAAACGGCCTCCACCTCAATGTCCCGACCTGGCATATTCGAAGGGACACCTGCCCAATACTTGAACTCGTAACCATACTTGGAGATTCCTCTCGAAGGAGAAATCGGCGCTTGGTATAGATAGCGAACCGACTTCACCACCTTGCCCTCCGATTTGTAGGTCAAGGTGTAACCACCCAACTCATAGTAGCTGGTCACCTTCACATCCTCTGTCGGCATATAGGTTGGCGTCTCGCTCCAACCGCTAAACGCATAACCCTCGATATAATCCTCCGGATCCGGAATCTTCATGATGGAATCGCCCACATGAAAAGTATCCCTCGCATACTCTTTTCCGCTGACGAAATAGATCACCTGGAAGGTCTTAAGTTTCCATGCCTCCACCAACTCGACATCCTTAAGGAACTTGGATGGATCGAACTCCTTGTAGTAATTCTTGCCGTCTGTCCAACCCAAGAACTCACGCTTTCCTTCGAGATCCTCAAAATTAGGAAGCAGAACTTCGTCTTCGATTGTATAGTTGGTCAAGTAGGTCTCTACACCTTGCTCATTCAATAAGATGAGCTTGTAGGAGATCGGTTTCCACACCGCGCTTACCTCCAAATTTTTCCGAGGCATCTCTTCCGGCAAATCCAAATCCCAACCACCGAAACGATATCCCGCTTTGTCACGAGGATCTCTTACTGTGGCGATATAGGAGGCGGTATTCGCGCCAGCCATCAACCGAAGTGTCTTGTATTTCGCACCATCCACATAGAAATCGATGGTGAATTCATTGGAGACAATGGTCCATGTAGCCTCCAAAATAGCGTCGCTTGCCACCTCACTTGGATGGAAGATGTATTGGCCGCTCACCTCGTCATAATCCAACAACTCACCTGCCATTGTCCAACCACTGAACGCTTGTCCCGAACGATCGGTTAGTTTATCCAAATAGAAATCATCATCCTCCACCGTATAGGAGAGTGTACCCGCATCACGTCCCTCATCCATTAACATCAAACTATAATGGATGATCTCCCAGTCGGCCTCCACGGTAAGATCCTTGTTTGGCATCGTCGTAGGGAGAGCAGGGATCCAACCCTTAAATAGGTACCCATTCCTTACGGGTTGAGCAACTGGAGCGATGGTCTCGCCATAGGTCATCGGAACCTGTTTCCACTCTTTTCCCGCAGAGAGATAATGGATGGCATAGTTCGCCATACGCCAAGTGGCCTTCAAAGCGATGGAACGCGCTTCAGATGTGTTGACGTGATCGACGCTGTATCCCTTCTCATCCACCCATCCAGTGAAATCATAACCGATGCGACTTGGCGTATAATCCGCCAAATCGATGGTCGCACGATCCTCCACGGTATAGGATATTTGACCAAAAGTATCTAATGCGACCGTATATTCCAACAACCTCCATTGGGCGACACTACGTAATGTGTCTAATGGCAACAACGCTGGCAGGGCTGGTTTCCACGATTCAAAAGCATAACCCTTTCTAAGCGGATCAGCAGGGGATTCAAAAGCCTTATCCGCATATCCTACCAAGGTATCCGGCTTCACCGCATAGCCATAGTCCAAGACGATCGCGGTTGGACGAGGCGTCACTGTCAGGATACCCGTTACGCTTTGTATCAAATAGTTGGTCGATGCGGTATTCTCCGCCAAAGTGTAGGTGAAGTCATTCTCAACGCTACCCTCCTCAGTAATGCTTCCTGTCACTTGGAAAGTAGCGCCCTCCCCCTGGGCAAATCCATCGCCACCGACCTCCACCAGGCCATTGACCAATGGTTGTCGATCGTATGGTTTATGATCCGTCGCGCTGGTCAAAATCACTTGACGAGGCGTAACCGTAAGGGTTCCCTCTTTGCTCTCGCCGAAGGTATAGTTTTTGGTAACATCCAATTCACCGCGGACCACCTTGTAACGCTCCACCCGATTGGTGGCTGTTCCCACAGCAGTCACCTCACCCACAACGGTGGCCTCGATAACATCCCCCTTCGCCAAAACATTTGGGGTAAAGGTGAAACCAGGATCCGTCAAAGGCTTTCCATCGTATAACTTCGACTGACTGTTGGCGGTGATGACAATCTCATTCTCCACCAAGGTTACGGTCAAGGTACCATACTCTACCCGGATGTTGTAATTCTCCGCAAGGGTATTGCTTCTTAATCTATATGTGAACAAGTTGTCGGTGGAACCGACCTCTGTGATGGATCCGGTCACATCGTACGCAGCTCCCTCTCCAAATACAAAACCTTCCATCGTCAAGTCGCCGACCACCTCCACAAGCGAGTTGGTCAACGCCTTTCCATCATAGACCTTCGTGTCGGATGCGGAACGCAAAAGCACATCACGCTTGGTCACGGTCAACTTACCATTCTCCGGTTCCGAGAAGGTATAATTCTCCGTCACATCCACCTCCTCCTTGGTAGTGGCATCCACACGGACCACTCGATAGGAGGTTACTACATTGGCTATCTCTCCCACATTCTTGATCGTACCCTCCACCACAGCTTTTAACACATCGCCAGCAACCAACACATTCCTCGTATATTTAAATCCATCGTCAGAGAATGGCGAGCCATCATAGACTGATTTTGAGGAGTTGGCGGTAATGGTGATAGGGGTGGCAATCGGCGTGATTTGGAGGTATCCGTCAGTTACCACACGGAAGAGAACCTCTCCAAAGTTAGGATTCTGATTGGAGAATTGCGCTGGCTCCAATTCCATTGGATAGGTGCCAAGTGTAACGCCTGACGCAAGACTATCCCCCACATAAGAGAAGTCTTCCTTTTTGTAGAGCGAAGTAGAGGCTGTCCAATCATATCCCGTCACCTTTTGGACAACACCACTGTAGGCGACCACCTTGGTATGTCCGACAATATCCACGGATAGATCCAATGGGGTGATCTCTAATTTACCGTCAGAAAGAAGGGTGAATACCACTTCAAAATTAGGGTTGACATTAGAGAAGTGCTCCTCTTGCAAGGACATATTGTAGGTGCCGACATTGATGCCCACAACAATTGAGTCGCCAGCGTAACTGAAATCAGCCACTTGGTAAAGCTTCGTGTTTGCGCTCCACTCGTAGCCTGTCGTATCTTGCTCCTCACCGTTGTAGATCGTCGTTTTGGTATGGCCCGCGATAGTGACCTTCACCTCCAACGGATCGATCTTCAACCATCCGTCCGCCACCTCGAAGGTGACATTGTAGTTCTGGTTCTTGTTCGTGAACTGCTCTTTCGCCAAGTTCATCTGATAGGTGCCGATCTCAGTACCCTTTGCCGTAGAATCGCTCGCGTAACTGAAGTCAGTCGCTTGGTAGAGCGTTGAGTTGGCGCTCCACTCGTAGCCTGTCGTATCCTGCTCCTCACCGTTGTAGATCGTCGTTTTGGTATGGCCAGTAATGGAAACCTTCACCGCCAACGGATTGATCTTCAACCATCCGTCCGACACCTCAAAGGTAACCGTAAAGTTCTTATTGTTGTTCGTGAACTGCTCTTTCGCCAAGTTCATCTGATAGGTGCCGATCTCCTTGCCTACCGCAAGCGAGTCGCCCGCGTAGCTGAAGTCAGCAGCCTGGTAGAGCGTTGAGTTGGCGCTCCACTCGTAGCCTGTCGTATCTTGCGACGTGCCGTTGTAGATCGTCGTTCTCGTATGGCCCGCAATGGAAACCTTTACCGCCAACGGATCAATCTTCAGCCATCCGTCCGACACCTCGAAGGTGACATCGTAGTTATCGTTCTTGTTCGTGAACTGATCCTTCGTCAGGTACATCTGATAGGTGCCGATCTCCTTGCCTACCGCAAGCGAGTCGCCAGCGTAGCTGAAGTCAGTCGCTTGGTAGAGCGTTGAGTTGGCGCTCCACTCGTAGCCTGTCGTATCTTGCGACGTGCCGTTGTAGATCGTCGTTCTCGTATGGCCCGCAATGGAAACCTTTACCGCCAACGGATCGATCTTCAACCATCCATCCTCCACCTCGAAGGTTACCGTATAGTTGTCGTTATTGTTCGTGAAGTTCTCTTTCTTCAGGTTCATCGCATAGGTGCCGATCTCCTTGCCTACCGCAAGCGAGTCGCTCGCGTAACTGAAGTCAGTCGCTTGGTAGAGCGTTGAGTTGGCGCTCCACTCGTAGCCTGTCGTATCCTGCTCCTCACCGTTGTAGATCGTCGTTTTGGTATGGCCTGTAATGGAAACCTTCACCGCCAACGGATCAATCTTCAACCATCCGTCCGCCACCTCGAAGGTGACTGAAAAGTTCTGGTTCTTGTTCGTGAACTGATCCTCCGACAGGTTCATCTGATAAGTGCCAATCTCCTTGCCTGTCGCAAGCGAATCGCCCTCGTAGCTGAAATCGGCCGCTTGGTAAAGTACCGTGTTCGCTCTCCACTCGTAACCTGTCGTATCTTGCTCCTCACCGTTGTAGATTGTCGTTTTTGTATGGCCTGTAATGGATACCGTCACCGCCAACGGATCGATCTTCAACCATCCATCCTCCACCTCGAAGGTGACTGAAAAGTTCTGGTTGTTATTTGTAAACTGATCTTCCGACAGCTTCATCTGATAGGTGCCAATCTCTATGCCTGCCGCAATTGAGTCGCCCGCGTAACTGAAATCAGCCGCTTGGTAAAGTATTGAGTTGGCGCGCCACTCGTAGCCTGTCGTGTCTTGCACGAAACCGTTGTAGATCGCTGTTCTCGTGTGGCCCGTGATGGTGACCGTCACAGCCAACGGATCGATCTTCAACCATCCGTCCTCCACCTCAAAGGTGACTGAAAAGTTCTGGTTCTTGTTCGTGAACTGATCCTCCGACAGCTTCATCTGATAAGTGCCAATCTCCTTGCCTGCCGCAAGCGAGTCGCCAGCGTAGCTGAAGTCAGTCGCTTGGTAGAGCGTTGAGTTGGCGCGCCACTCGTAGCCTGTCGTGTCTTGCACGAAACCGTTGTAGATCGCTGTTCTCGTGTGGCCCGTGATGGTGACCGTCACAGCCAATGGATCGATCTTCAACCATCCATCCTCCACCTCGAAGGTGACTGAAAAGTTCTGGTTGTTATTTGTAAACTGATCCTCCGACAGCTTCATCTGATAGGTGCCAATCCCTATGCCTGCCGCAATTGAGTCGCCCGCGTAACTGAAATCAGCCGCCTGATAGAGCGCTGTGCTGGCGCTCCACTTGTAACCTGTCAATTTTTGCGCAACACCACTGTATGCGACCTCTTTCGTCTCTCCCTTTACCGTAACCTTCACAATCTTCGGCAAGACCTCCAATCGACCATCCTTATAATCAATATCATAGTTGCTTGTCACATCCTGCTCACCACGCAAAATCACAGCACCAGAAATCTTATTGGTCACAACTCCAACATTGACAATAGATCCCTCTATCTTCACGGAATACAAGACCTCCTCATCAGCCAACGAACCATCGGAAATCGTCCAGGAATTCATCGTCAATGCAGTTCGATCATATTCTCTGGTTTTGCTTCTAGCCAGCAATGAAATCTTTCGTTTGCTCACCACCAAGGATCCCCTCTTCATCACCGTGTCGTAAAGACAAGTGACATCCTTCTCGCCTCGCAAGATTTGGAAAGACTTCACCACATTCTCCACGCTACCGCTCTCCGTGATCGTTCCCTCGATCTTCACATTGGCAACTCTATCACCCTCCTCAAGCAGACCTATCACCTCATATCGATGCTGTTCCAAAGGCTCCCCGTCGTAAACCTTCGAGGAGTCGGCCGCCTTTACGGTAATTGTTTGCGTCAATTGGGCAATATTCACCGAAACTGACTTCTGGCAGCCATTAGCATCCTTGATCGTCAATTTGTACATGCCATCGGCCAAGTCGGTCAGATCAACCTCGCTAACCTCTTCGCTACCCACCAGGAGATCATCCCTTGTCCAAGTCAACTGATAAGGCGCCGTGCCGCCCTGAATCGTTCCCTTGATTTCTCCGTCCGCCACACCGAAACAGTTCGCTTCAGCAGATGCGACAGTTAGTTTCAACGGTTGAGGAACTATAACAAGCACAGAGGTATCTATTTGATTTCCGCAATAATCTGAAACAGTGATTTTTACGACAACATTCTCGCTGATGGCAGATCCTGCCACAGGCTCTTGAATAATCTCCCAATCATACGAACCATCCGCTAACGATGAAAGGAGTGTTCCCTTAAAATCAGGAACCGAAAAAAGACATTGCGTCACATCCGCGCGCTGTGTCAAAGGCAATTCCCCCACGACAACCGGCATCTTCGGATTACCGCCTGAATAGGTGATCACGAGCGGAGAAAGCTTTGATTCATTATTTGCCGCATCGCGAACCGTATAGGAGGCCTTTACCTCCCAATCACAGTTATGACGTTTCACGAACTCCATCGTGCTATCCACCAACACTTCACTACAATCGTCAATAAACAAAGCGGCGATTTCTTCAACAGAAGGGAAATCCGGGATTTTATCGAGATTAACCATTTCCCCCGCCCGATCGGCAGGAAGGAATTGGCCCGGCCTTAACACTGGCGCCCGATGATCCTTATACCCCACATCACCACAACGACTGCGATACTCAGAAGCACCGATATCAATCTTTCCTCCCTCAACACGAGCCTCTCCGAAATAGTCGTACAGATCAAAATGGCCTTGTGCCACACGATCCTGATAAGGCTGATTATTACCCTTGTCGATACAAGGAGAGGTGGACATCAATGTGTAATCATCGTAAAGATGAGGATCTTCAGTCATACAATCCGCAGGGAGGGTTCCCGAAATGATGATTTCTCCTCCATTATGGTATATGATATTATTATGCACAAGGCAACTTCCCGCCGCATAGAGATTGGCGCCATTCTCCACAACCGTGGAGTTGATGAGTGTACCACCCACCCGATCACCTGCATTTGCCTTTAATACCCGAATCGCAAAGGCAGTTGAAGAGGCTCCAGAGGTAGAAATATGGTTATTCGCCACTATGGAATTGACCATGGTAGAACTTTTCAGAGACACCAATGTGGCATCACCCTCCGCACTCACTTCGTTATCAATAATTTTAGTGGAAGCAATTGTCGCATCCACCAAATCGAACATCGCTAAACCAGTTTGAACAGAACTATTCTGTCGGAAAATACCGCCAGATATTTTAGACCACGCTACTTGAGCCAAACAACCACACTGAAAACCTTGCACAATGGTCTTATCGTCTAACTTTAAATAGGAACCTTCACTGCTATTTTTGTCTAACACAAAAATAGGGAAGTCCGCAAAACCCAACTGAGATCCGTCAATAACAACATTCTCCATGAGGAGATAAGCATCCGTAAGCCTTAAGGAAGAGGCACCCTCTTTATAGTAAAGCGTATAACCATTTCCACGAAGGGTGACATTTTTGGCGGTAAAATGAGCGAAGGGGAAATCCACATCCATATCGGAATCCAGTTCCAAGACATCATTGTCCTGCAATTGGGAATTACCTACCCCCAACAAGTCAGAGAGATGCTCGTAAGTTTCACCCGTCCTCACCAATCGAACGCCCGCAAAGGCCGTATTAGCAAGAAGGAAGAGGGTGAACAGAATACAAAACCGACTACCCAACCATTCGTTTTTAAAGAGTTTTCTCCACATAATTTATCAAAGCGCAAAATTATTAATTTTTGTTGGATAAGTAACAAAAGGAACGCAAAAAAAAATGTTGTAGAGCATGAAACCCTTCCAATCACAAAACAGACGATACAAAAAAAGGGCGCACCCTAAGGCACGCCCTCATTTATGTTAGGAACTTATCGTTCCAAAATCATTCAATTAATTACTTAACGATGATTCTTGCAACTGCAGCGTTGTCAGCTGAAACAACTTGTACGTTGTAGATACCAGCTGAAAGGCCTGGGTTAACAGTTGTAGTTCCCTCGATGCTAGTTGAGTAAACTGTAGCACCAGCCAAGTTAGAAACAACTACTTGAGCCTTACCCTCAGCAACAACTGTGAACTCACCGTCCTCAACAACTGAAGGGTAAACCACGATGGCAGCACCCTCAGCAGAAGCGTCAGAAACGCTAGTCTCAACCTCTACAGGATATCCCTCGCCAGTCCAAGGCTTAGCGTAAGTGAAACGAAGAGATGCCAACTCACCTTGGAAACCGTTAGCGAACATCAACTTAACCACGTGAGTACCTGCCTCCTTGAAGAGGATACCGTGGTTAGCCTTCTTGGTACCAGTGTTGTTAGAAGCACATGGAGTCCAAGCATGGTTTGATGACACTTGTTTATTACCTTTTTCATCTGGCGTAAGATCATCTTCACTAACTTTGTATGGAGCGAACTCGTCCTTTTCAATAGCTTTCTCCTTAGTCTCAGAAGAAGCATCGATATCCACCATGAAGGTTTGGCTTGCGTGGTCAATCAATGACATAGCGAAAGAAGCACGAGCTGTGTAAGAAAGTTTACCTGTCTTCTCATCCATGTTAGCCTCACCATAACCTACGTTACCAGCAGTCATACACATCTCCAATGAGTAATAACCTGGATCCTTCACCTCGAAGGTGTAGTTCAACCACTCACCAGAAGATACCCAAGAAAGACCGGTAGCACCACCCCATGAACCTTCAACCATTTGACTTGTCAAATCGACACACTCCCAATTACGGGTGTTACACCATGCACGACCTGCGTAACATTGGATAGATTGACCCGGCTTGTTTCCTGTTTCATGGTCGAAGTTATCAACCAACATCAATGGGTCATACTCCGTACCCTCCTCGTAGTTCTCTTCAGCGGTGTTGTTTGCATCGAAGTAAGTGATATCCATAGATCCACCTGGCTCCTCGTCTGCTGCCTTAGGGTTTTGGTCGTAAGCGTCCAAGTTCAATTGCTCCTCTACAGACTTCTTAGACAAAGTGTAAGAAGTACCACCGAATGCAGCACCCTTGATGATCTCAGGGTTCAACTCACCACCGAGCACACCTACGATGTACTTACCTGAACGTGACAAGTTGTCACCACCAGAACAACCGCTCTTAAAGGTTGAAGAACCCTCAGCCTTGTTACCGTATGACCAGTTACACCAGCTGACGATTTGTCCAGATCCTCCTTGACCGTTACACATTGCCAAGAATTGGTCAGCAACGGTCTCGTTCACATCGTTCCATCTGTCACCATTGTACAACTCTGGTTGAGCGTGAGAAAGACCCCACTCAGAAACGAATACAGGCACCTTAGTGGTAGCAGGCAAGAACTCAGAGTTCAACAATTGCTTGTGAGCGCCCTCGTTTGCATACAAGTGGAATGCGTACATTACATTCGCCTTGTCAGTTTGAACAAGGTGTCCACCTTGGATTGTTTGAGAGTTGATGTATTGGTCCCAGTTAGGAGTACCAACGATTACGATAGGCTTAGACTTGTCATATTGAGCGATAGTAGAGATCACAGACTCAGCATAAGACTTGATATCACCAGCGCCACAACCACTTGGCTCGTTACACAACTCATAGATGACATGCTTGTAACCCTTGCTAGCAACCTCTTGAGCTACTTGGCCGAAGAATTGTTGAGCGTCACTAGTGTAGGTCTTAGGGTTACCGCTATTACCAGCAGCCTCCAAGATGTGCCAGTCAACGACGCAGTACATTCCGTTTGCCTCAGCAGCAGCCATCAAAGTCTTGATTTGGTCGATGGTGTACTCACCATAACCAGTCTTGAAATACTTAGCGAGACGAACGACATTAGCACCCATACCCTTCATTCTTTGGATATCAGTACCACTCTTAACACAGTTCTCATCGTAGTTACCGAAAGAGCTCCAACCTTTCAATTGGACAGCCTTACCAGTCTTACTACTTGACAATTGTACACCATTCAAAGTGAGGTTACCCCACTCCTCGATGTAATTGTGGCTTGCATCAAACGCATTAGCGAACATGGTAGATGCAGCCATAGCACAAAGTAAAAATACTTTCTTCATTTGCTTATACAATTAATTAAACATAAAAAATCTAAACTCAGTGCGCAAATTTAGCAAAAGAATTCGAATGCGAAAACTAAAATTGTTAAAAAAGGAAAATTTGGGGTTATATCCAACCATACGGCAAACATATATCACTAATTCGCGGATTTTTAATGATTTAGCACAAAGACGAAAAACCGCACGCTCCCACATTATTCCATACAACATATACAAAGAGAAAGGGCATGCCACACCGTGACACACCCTACTCCTATTAACCTTAAATCAAATTCAGGACTTTGCAGCCAACCTTCTCTCCTCCAAAATCTTCGCGTTGCGCTTCACATCCTCTTCAGAGATGTTGTAGAAGAACAAACAGATTAAAGAGAAGACTGCACTGATGATTGGGAACAATGCGAACACCACCAAAATCATGTGGCGTATGCTATCACTCATGTTGATGTCATTTGCCACATATCCGGCGCTGGCCAATACCACTCCCGGAATCATAGCCGCCAAGGTGTTACCCAACTTCTGCGCCATGGTGGCAGAAGAGAAAATCATTCCCGTCGCACGACGGCCGGTCTCCACCTCCGACTTATCCGCAATATCGCCATACATACTCCACATCAGATAGTTGGATGGACCGATGAAGAGCGTGAAGAGAATTTGCAACAAAATAATGGTTGCCAAAGACTCTTTTCCAACCACAAGGAAGAGCGCCGAAACGATAGATGCCAAGACAAAGCAGCCGATCCAAGTCATCTTCTTTCCGAACTTATTCACAATAAATTTAGAGAGAATGGTCGCTAAGATGGTTACAAAGGCACCAAAAGCGAACATGAAGGCAGAGAATGTCTCCCACGACATCTCAGCTCCGAAAAAGGTTCCGATTAGTTTGAACGAGAAACCGTCAGCTGACGCAGGATCAACATACATCGTGGCGAGATAATATTTGCAGTAATAATTAATCAACTGGCTGTGACAAGTGGTGAAGACCAACATCATAATACCCGCCAAGGTCAACATCACCCAAGGTTTGTTATTCACCAAATCCTTCAGGTCATCCGTGATCTTGTTATTCTCCTGCTTCACAGGCTCCACGCGCTCCTTGGTGAATGTGGCGGTACAAAACAATAAGACCGCGGCAATCACTGCATAGGCACAAACCACATAGAAGAACGCCGTCTTCCCTTGAAGATGCAAAGCATCCGAAAGCATCTTTACCGCAGGCAAACAGAATGTACTGGCAAAGAACCATCCGACCTGAGCGAATATGTTACGAAAGGCGGATGTGGAATCGCGCTCATTGGGATCCGCACTGATGACGCCCAACAAGGCACCATACGGCACATTCACGACTGAATACATCAAACGTAGCAACAAGAAAGAGAAGAAGGCATAAACCAGCTTCAAAGTTTGGTTGAAGTCAGGTGTGTAGAAGGTGATGATCGCAACTGCGGCGAAAGGGACAAAACCATAGAAAATCCAAGGGCGGAAACGTCCCATCTTAAACTTATGCCTATCGGCGACCGCTCCAACTATCACGTCGAAAAAGAGGTCAATCACTGTGACGATAGCCATCATAGCAGTCACCGTTCCAATCGGCAAGCCGAAATATTCGGTGTAGAAGAAGGTAGCCATACAGGCCACCAAGTACCAAATAAAATTACATCCCATGTCGCCCACGCCATAGGATACCTTCTCTAAGAAGGAGAGTTTTTGATTGTTTTCCATAATGATTAGATATTAGAATTAAAACTTAAAGCAACATGTATCTTTCCCCCTTTACAGAATCAAGAAACACTATTCAAAATAAATGTTAAAAAATGAGAAATACAAACAAAGCGACTGTTTTAATATCATTTTATAGACGGAACGGCGGAATTTATCGACGAATCGGAAACCGAACGCACTTTTACTTGCCTGAAAGGCAATATTTCAGTAACCGATTGCATCGACGAAGGAGATGCTGTCGGTTATAACGGAACTCGACGAAGGAGATGCTGTCGGATAAACGGAACTCGGAGAAGATAGCCTGGAAGCAGAGGCGTGACACCCACAAAAAAAGGCCTACCCGAAAGATCGGTTAGGCCCAATATAAGATAGTATAAGAGACTATTTCCAAATAGGCTCCGTCTCCCAACCTTTAGGAAACCCCATAGCCGCAAGATCAATTTCGGGGAAGTCGACGAATAGTCGTCGGAGTTTTGCAAGCATATCGTTACTTGGGGATATAATATCTAGAAAATACTTGACGATGCAAAGGTTGAAGTATATTCGTAATTCATCAGTTGGCAGAGTAATCCATGGACGCATCATTCTGTTGGGAATGGTTGCACGAATTGTATTCTGCTTATTCCATACTCTAGCATGATGACAGCACGCATTACGTGTAAGAGTTATTATCGTCATCCAGGATTCAAATGGATCGATTTGCAAACCGAAAGACTGCGAGATGCGTTTCTTGATCTTCTTATTCTTAATGTTCCCATATATGTTAGTGACAACACCCAATGGAAGAATCTCCGCTAGAATCCATGCAGGTGGATAGGGATCAGAATAGGTCTCCCTGAAATGTACAATGAAATCCTCACGTGAACGACGCAGTTCCACGTCAACAAGAGACATTGTGCGATTGAACTTGCTCTGATCTACGAAATTGGAAGCATCAGTCATCCAAAAAGGATTGCCCGTCATTTCACTTGAAATGTTTACTATGGCACACCTTATCGCAACTTCTATTTTCTCAATCTCATTGAAAATAAGAAGGCGAAGCCTCTTATCAAACCGGTACAGCATCATCACACGCTCAAACGTTGCATTTGTTTTGTACCTGTGCAAATCTTTTGGAATTCTCAATAGTGGGTACATGTACGCAGAAAGACGATAGTACCCAATGTGTATCAAATAATGTTCTGCCGATGTAGAATCCACGACAGACAATCCCCGTGATTGAAGCAAAACCACCAAGTCATGCGGGTTCGTGTATTTTTTGCTGAATGGAGTCGTTGTTGTCATAGTTGTCATATATGCAAACAAAAAACACGACCCGCACATTTGAGCATCGCAGAGAGGCTTGGCGGGTTCTAGTGTTGCAAAATTAAAAAGATTTTATTATTCTAGCAATTTTTCCCGAAGAAAATAAATTCAAAAAGGCTAAATTTCCGCAATCAAAATCCCCAAACTTTAAGTTCTCATGCAAACGTACAGTAGAAAATTCAATGTTCATCTTTAGAAATCCTTAGGTAAAAACTTTTTAAGTTTCTCTGCGGAATTTATCGACGAATCGGAAACCGAACGCACTTTTACTTGCCTGAAAGGCAATATTTCAGTAACCGATTGCATCGACGAAGGAGATGCTATAGGTAAACGGAACTCGGAGAAGATAGGCTGGAAGCAGAGGCGTGACACCCACAAAAAAAGGCCTACCCGAAAGATCGGATAGGCCAAATTGTATATATACTAAGAGAGATTACGCCTCTTCGTTAGCCTTCATTTCAGCCAACTTGCGTGAATTCTCTTGAATCTTAGCCTCGTCGATGTCGTAGAAGAACAACGCAATGATTGCGATCACAGCACCAAGCAATGGCAACAACGAGTAAATGTTCTTGATAGAAGAGATAATATCCTCACCCAATTGAGTGTTAGCCACGAATCCAATAGCAGCCAACGCATACAAAGGAATTGAGTTAGCCAAAGAGGTTCCCAACTTTTGTGCCATAGTAGCGGAAGAGTAGATCAAACCAGTCGCACGACGACCAGTCTCCACCTCAGCGTTATCCGCAACGTCAGCATACATACTCCACATGATGTAACCACATGGGCCGATCGACAAGGTGAACAACAAGTTCAACAAAAGGATAAGACCGATATTCTCTTTAGGCACGAAAAGTAAGCAGAGTGAAAGTGCGGACGCAAGAACGAAGCAACCCAACCAAGTTGGTTTCTTACCGAATTTCTTCACCACTGTTTGAATCATGATAGTACCCAAGATGGTAAGAACAGATCCCAAACCTAACAAGATGGTAGAAACGATCTCCCAGTTCAATTGGAATCCGAAAAGTGTTCCATTAACAACGAACTCTGTTTGACCATCCACAATCACGGTATCAGCCACATAATACTTAGCGTAGTATGCAACCAAACCATTGTGAACGAATACGAAGAACAAGAATGCGATACCTGCAACAGTCAAAGCAATCCAAGGCTTGTTCTTACCCAAATCCTTCAAGTCGTCTGACAACTTAGAAGTCTCCTTCTTCACTGGCTCCACACGCTCTCTTGTGAAATAGAAAGTACAGAACAACAAGATACCTGCGGCAACCGCATAAAGCAACGCTGTAGTAGCGAACGCCTCTTGTCCTGTTTGGTGAAGATGGTCTTGAATCCAACGAACGATGGTAAATACGAAACCGTAGCTAACAAGACATCCAGCTTGCGCCAAGATATTTCTGTATGCGGAAACGTCTGTTCTCTCTTGAGGATCAGCTGAGATAACACCCATCAATGCACCGTAAGGCACATTTACCACTGAATACATCAAACGGAAAGCAAGGAAGGTCAAGTAAGCGTAGATCAACTTACCAGTGTCACCCATGTCTGGTGTACGGAATGTCATATAACCAATGACACAGAATGGTACCAAACCGAACAAAATCCAAGGACGGAAACGACCCCAACGAGAGTTCTTTCTATCCGCGATCGCTCCAATCACCACGTCAAACGCGATATCGATGAGAGAGATGATCAAAATCATGTTACCTGCAACCACTGCATCTAGACCAAAGTACTCAGTATAGAAAGCGGAAGCGATGCATATCAACCCCCAAAAGAAGTTACATGCCATGTCTCCTACACCATAGGAGAATTTCTCTAAGAAAGAGAGCTTTTGATTGTTTTCCATGTTTTAAATTATTATTGATTTTACTTTAATTCATCACGATTCAACCTCACAGGAGAGACACCTTGGAAAGGAATCTCACCGCAGATTGCCTTCACCACCGCCTTTTGCGTAAAGGTATCGCAGCTGTAGGCGTTGATCTTGGTAGGGACGATCTCTTGGTACAGTTCGTTCATATAAGGGTTCGCATACGAGATCGCGATACGCTTATTAGGATCCAACGCATTGGCAGTCCAAACGGCATATGCCTCAAGGTCCTTCAACAAGCCCGTTCCGAATGGATAAAAGTAACGGTAGTCGAAGCTGACAATACACTTGTCATAACTCTTGATGGAATCGATTCTCCAACCCCATTGGTACCAGTGAGGGTTCACGAAGAAATCGACATCGAAGCCACGCTTCTCCAACTCTCTTTTGGTCACTGCAAATTTTTCCGGGTTCATTTCCATACCCACTTGAATGATAGCGATACGCTTGCCATCCTCAGCCTTGATAGGGAGCAAATTGTTGCTATTCTCCACCAAAGTCACCGACTTTTCAGCGATGGCGTCACCTGTTTGCTTCACAAATTGTTTAGCCTCTTCAGTCAATGGAGTCTCCAAAGAATCAGTCTTCTCCAACAATCCAAAACGCTCACGCAATGCCCAAACGCGGGAAACTGCATCGTCCAAACGCTCCATTGGAATCTCGCCACGCAAGATACGTGCCTCGACAGAGTCCATATAAGCCAAGCTTGGCCAAAGAACGATGTCCGCACCAGCGGCGAAACATTGAATGGATACCTCCAACTCATCCTTATAATAACCCGCACAAGCACCCATGTTCAAGGCGTCTGTAACGATTACACCTTTGTAGTTAAGTTTGTTCTTCAACAAATCGACCATCAACTCCTTGGAAATAGTGGCAGGAGGGAATTGACCTTGAATCTTTTCGGTTTGGTAAGCTGGCATTCTGATGTGGCCCACCATGATGGTAGCCGCCTCGTTGTCGATCAAGCCCTTGAACAATTGTCCAAAACTTGCGTTCCATTCCTCTTGCGACAAAAAGTTAGTGGAGGTCACCAAGTGTTGGTTACGCATGCTGACACCGTCGCCAGGGAAGTGCTTCACGGTTGAAATCACACCTTGGCTATGCATACCGTTCATTTGTCCCTTCAAGATTGGCAAAGCTTTCTGAGCATCATCCGATACGGAACGTTCTACCACCAAGTCTTGAAGAGGATTCATGTTCAAATCGCAGACAGGGTGCAATAACCAGTTGAATCCCATCTCTTTTGCCTCCATCGCAATGGATTTACCAAGGTCGGAAGCCAAAGCGCTATCGCCAGCAGCACCCAAAGCCATACCGGTAGGCAACTGAGTATATTTGGAGTAGGTTTCACCTATACCTCTTTCGAAATCCTCACTGACAAGCAAAGGGAATTTAGACGCCGCATTGTACTCCTTCAAAGTCGCGGACATCAACGCCAATGGATCTTGGCCCTTCGCACGCGGATTGAAATACCAATCACACATGAAGATGCTGCCAACTGGATACTTCTCCATGAATGACTTGATGGTTCCATTACCTGCCGCTCTATGATCCTCAAACAAACATTGTACCATCATGGTTTGTCCAATCTTCTCACGAAGACTCAAGGTCTTCCAAGTCGTATCGGTTGCTTGGAACTCATAAGTGGCTTTTAGATCCACTTGGGGTTGCTCCTGCTTACAAGAGGCAAGGGCAAGAGTCGCCGCAGCCACACAAAAAAAGCTTTTAACTTTACTCATCTCGCTTGATTGTTTAAATTATATTTTCTTGGTTATTTTGATTAAAAGAAAAAAGGGAAAGACGAATCTTTTCCGTCCTTCCCCATTCTATCTTATTTTGTATACAAATTACTTGCCTTCAATACAGTTGAATCAGCTGCGCCCGCATTCACAACAGACAACACCTTCTTCACATACTCTCCTGAAGGAGTCAAATCGTTCCACTCCTTCTTCGCGCAAGCGCCTGGCTTCAAAGCGGAAGAAGATCTTGGATCATCGGAGAAGCTCCAGTTACAGAAACTGACTAATTGCTTGCCAGCGTTGTTACCGCTCAACAATTGCAACCACTTGTCTGTTCTGTCGATGTGCAAATCACCATTACCGTCAGCGTTGGTCAAACCGAACTCAGAGCAGAATACTGGCAACTTACCCAATACATCGTACATGTAAGAATACATGTTGTAGTAATCAGGCTTGCCACCTTGAGGGAATCCCTCGTTGTGCTCTCCTGAGTAGAAGTGGAAAGTGTACATCACGTTGTCGTATTGAAGTCTTGCGTCACGGGCAGGCAATGGGTCTGAAAGATCCTTACCATTTCCTTGATACATACCCTCCTTCAAACATGCATCCACCAACTGGTTCCATTGAGGAGTTCCCACCATGATGATTGGATGAGCGGCACCTACAGCGTCGTACTCCTTTTGAATGGTAGGGATGATTGTGTTCGCGTACTCGGCGATCATATCCCAAGAAACGATTGTATCCTTGGTGCAAACCCAAGTTTTCTCTGGATCACCCTTCTCGAGACAGTTGTTAGGTTCGTTGCAGATCTCGAAAAGAACGTGTTTTTTATTCGCGTATTTATTAGCCATGAATTGGAAGAACTCTTGTGCGCCCGCATACTTAGGATCCAATGGATTTCCTGGCGTCAAGATATGCCAATCCACCAAACAGTAGATACCCAACTTCTCGCAAAGGTCCACAATCTCGCACAATTTGGTGCGGAACTTCTCAGGGTTAGTGTTGTAACCCTCCTCCTCAACATACAAAGCGAAACGCAAAATGTTGATGTTCCAATCCTTCACCAACAACTCAACAGACTCATCTGTATAACAGTCTGGACACCATTGCCAGCCATGGGTACTCATACCCGCCAATTGAACAGGGTTACCAGCTTCGTCGCAAAGTTGATTACCTACGACCTTAAGGCTTCCATATTTCGCAACAGGAGATCCTTCAGGATAGCATACAGCATCAGAGCAGCAAGTGCCACCATTGTTATTATTGTTATTGTTTCCACCGCAGCAAGAAGCCAACGAGATAAGGGCAGCAGCAGCGAAATATAATATCTTCTTCATTGTCAGAATAAATTTATTTGTTTTTGAGAAAAAAAGGAAGGTAAGCCCAACCAGAACGGAAGGGCTTACCATTTTAATTATTAACCCATGATCACCTCTACAGTGTTCTTAGAACCTGCAGGTTGCATAGGTACTACATTACCAGCGATCTCTTGACCGTTAAGAATCATCTTCTTAACACCCTTTTGTACGCCATTGTTAGTTACAGTGATCTTGTACTCAGCGCCACGGAAGATACGGTTAACTGAGTAACCCTTCATATCCGACTCCAAGCATGGATCGATTTGCAATCCCTTGTAAGAAGGCTTGATACCCAAAAGATATTGGCTCACGGTCAACCACATCCATGCGGCAGTACCGGTCAACCAAGAGTTCTTACCCTCACCTGGCTTAGCGGCATCCTTACCAGCCACCATTTGGCAGTTTACGTAAGGCTCAACCTTATGAAGCGCTTGATCCTTCAAGTATGCAGGGCTGATCTTCTTGAAGAGCTCCCATGCGTCGTTACCACGTCCGGCAACAGTCTCACCGATGATCACCCAAGGGTTGTTGTGGCAGAAGATACCAGCGTTCTCCTTGTAACCAGCAGGATAAGAAGAGATCTCACCCATCTCAACATGATAGGTTGTATAAGCAGGGTTGTTCAATACCATACCGTGCTCGCAGTCGAGGTACTTCTTACATGAGTCGATAGCCTTGTCGACCATACCCTCTTCCAAACCGATACCGGCCATTGTACAGAAACCTTGGCTCTCGATGAAGATCTTACCCTCCTCACACTCGTTAGAACCGATCTTGTTTCCGTAGAAGTCGTATGCGCGGAGGTACCACTCGCCATCCCAACCATGTTTCTTAACAGCCTCAACCATTGAGTCGATGCACTTTTGAGCGCGGGCAGCCTCATCGTTCTTGCCCATCTCCTTACACAACTCAACATAGTCCTTACCAGTCACAACGAACAAACCAGCGATCATCAAAGACTCAGCCTTTGAGCCTACTGAATTGTTCTCAGTTGTTTGGAATGACTCGTTTGGATCCCAAGAGAAGCAGTTCAAGTTCAAGCAGTCGTTCCAGTCAGCACGACCGATGAGCGGCAACATGTGAGGACCGAGGTTGTTCACAACGTGGTTGAAGGAGATCTTCAAGTGCTCGAACAAAGATACCTCTGTGCCTGGCTTGTTATCAAATGGTACTTGCTCATCCAAGATAGAGAAGTCACCAGTCTCCTTTACGTATGCTGCGGTACCGAAGATCAACCAGCATGGATCATCGTTGAATCCACCACCGATGTCGTTGTTACCGTGCTTAGTCAATGGTTGGTATTGGTGGTAGCAACCACCATCAGGGAATTGAGTAGAAGCGATATCGATGATACGCTCACGTGCACGGGAAGGAACTTGGTGTACGAAACCAACCAAGTCTTGGTTAGAATCACGGAATCCCATACCACGACCTACACCGCTCTCGAAGAATGAAGCTGAACGAGAGAAGTTGAAGGTAATCATACATTGATATTGGCTCCAGATGTTAACCATACGATTCAATTTCTCATCGTCTGACTTAACAGCGTAGCACTCGAGCAACTTATCCCACATAGCAGCCAACTCCGCGAATGCAGCGTCAACAGCAGCCACGTTAGAGAAACGGTTGATTGTCTCAAGCGCCTTCTTCTTGTTCACGAATGTAACGTCAGAAGCTTGAGAAGTTACCAACTCACCGCTCTTCTTACGAGCGAGGTCCTCTTTGCAGAACTTCTCCTCTTGTTTGTTCTCAACATAACCGAGAACGAAGATATAATCCTTGCTCTCACCTGGCTTCAACTCCACCTCGATGTAGTGGGAAGCGATTGGAGACCATCCGTGTGCCAATGAGTTACCTGGCTTGCCAGCCATAACACATTGAGGATCAGCGAACTCGTTGTAAAGTCCGATGAATGACTCACGGTCAGTATCATAACCGTCGATCTTAGCATTCGCTACAGCGTAGTATGCATAGTGGTCACGACGCTCCTTGTACTCTGTCTTGTGATAGATCACGCTACCGTCGATCTCCACCTCACCGGTAGACCAGTTACGTTGGAAGTTCTCCATATCGGTTGCGGCATTCCACAAACACCACTCAGCGAAAGAGAACAATTTGATCTTCTTGGTATAGGTAGTAGTATTCTTCAAAGTTACCTTTTGAACCTCAGCCCAAGTCTTCAAAGGAACGAAGAAGAGAACTGATGCCTCGATACCGTTCTTAGAACCGGTGATGCGGGTGTAGTTCATACCGTGACGGCACTCGTAAGAATCAAGCGGAGTCTTGCAAGGCTTCCAACCTGGGTTCCAAACTGTACCGTTGTCGTTGATGTAGAAATAACGACCGCCATTGTCCATAGGCACACCGTTGTAACGATAACGGGTGATACGACGGAACTTAGCGTCCTTATAGAAGTTATAACCTCCGGCTGTATTTGAAATCAAACCGAAGAAATCCTCGTTACCAAGGTAGTTGATCCAAGGGAACGGGGTTGCGGGATTGGTGATGACGAACTCACGGTTCGCATCGTCGTAATGTCCGAATTCCATGTTTTAAAATATTTAATAATTTTTCTTAATTCAAATATAGGCGCATTTCCATACGTCGCACAAATATACTACAATATTCGGTTTATACAACACTTTTTAACAAAGGTTTTTGCCGAATATCGCTCACATTTCCGCAACTTGACCGCAAATTAACAATGCGTTCACAAAAGAGGAACCACATCTTTTATCAAATTCACTACTTATAAAGTTTTATCATCCATCTATCCTTCTTGGTGGCTGGACGGAAGTTTTTGTAATAGGCAGGATAACCCGTGACAATCACCTCGATTTCCGATTCGGAGGCGTGGACGTCGAAATGGGCGGCCACCATCACATCGGCCTTGTACTCCTTCTCGGCGTGAGCCAAAGCTATATCCTTGTAAATCTGGATCTTGTTCATGGAATTTTTATCCATCTGCACCTTGAAAGTCTCCTTGTAAGTAACCTTCTCATTGCCAATCATCTCCAAATCGGCGATAATTGGATTCATAATGATGCCATGGCTTGGCTCCACCATTTGCGAATTACTGCTCTCATCGTAAGAGAATGGTTCCTCCTTCTCTTTGGACTTCGCGTTCACGACGAACGCACTGGTCAACATGGCTGCGCCAAGGACCACCTTCAAAAAATTACGTTTCATAAATCGATAAGGAGACAGCGTCAATGTCCCACTTTTTTAAGAATTACACATTAATTGACGGGGATAACCCCAATCATTTCACAAATATATAACAAAAGCTGGAATTCTAATTCTTTATTGAATAATTAGGCTTTCGCATTTGCGTATATCAACACGCAAGTATCAAGTAGTATGCTTACCCCAAAAGAAACGAAGGGCACCCACCACGGGCGCCCCACGCTAATATTATCACCTTAAAACAACTATTATTCCTTAACAACCTTTCTCATGGCAACGCCCTCAGGGAAGATTACTTTCACATAGTAAACACCTGAAGTCAAATGGGAGAGATCCACCTCCATAGAGGTTGTGGACAAAACGAAACGGCCCGCCACATCGAAAATCTGCACCTCATCCACCTGCTTGTCGCTTGGAACCGAAATAGAGAGTTCGCTCTCGACAGGGTTTGGATAGATATAAACCAAATCATTGAATAATACGTTCTCCACTCCATCCTCCTTGCATGATTGGTAACCCTTCTTCTCGGCCAACTTCTCCTTGAGGTAGTCGCCTGCGGCCGTAGACGAGCTCCAACCATTGGATGCGCATGCGCCAATGTTCAACAAAGAAGAGACCTCGCCATCCGCAGCGAACTTACCATTCATCCAAGAGATACGGTTGTCGTTCAAGAAGGCGATCCAATTATCCGCCTCATCTGGATTGATTGCATTTCCGTCGGCACTAGAGAGCAAACTAAGATCGGTCACAACCAATGAAAGTCCCTTACTCTTCGCACTGCTCATTGCGTCTTGCATTGACTTACCGTCTCCACCCGCAAATATTTGAAGGCCGTATGAGATATTCTTATAGTTCAACGGACTCGAAGCCACTTCTGCCAAATCTTTCTTCTGCACACCACAGATGATGACCTTGGAAGGGTCGATCGACTGGATCATAGGGACGATGCTATCGGCATAGGTCTTCACCTTCTCCCACTCCACAGTCGGATTGCTGCAAATCTCGAACATCACATTGTCGAAATCAATGTATCTCTTCGAAGCAAATCGCCAAAACTCCTTAGCGTCTTGGTAATTGGCCATTGGATCGCCATTAGACAAATGCCAATCCATCACAACATAGATACCGGCACGGGATGCGTAAGTCATCGTCTTATCCAACAAATCGCAGATAGCGTCTTTGGTCATCACCACGTCGCTTCCTGTCGCGCAATATCCACCTTTGCCATTATCATAAACCGAGACGCGGTAGATGCTGGCTTTCCAATCATTCGCCATAGACTTATATGGAGCGTACGTTAATAGACAGCTCTTCGACAAAGGCGCATTGTCGGTCGTTAATCCTCTCAACTGTGTTATGTTTCCACACTCATTTACCCAAGAGGATCCCTCCACGGAGATCAAACCGTTGTGGTAAACGTCAGAACCGCTTGGCGACTTCACGGCAGCCAATGGAGAGATGATTGTCTCAAATTCTTTGTTCTCGACCTCCACGCCTTGGCACGACTCGTAAGCCTTTGGTTTTCTCAAATAGTTGATGATATACTTGCCGGAAACAGACAAATCCAACCAATTCTTCTTTGCGACCGCACCTGGAACCAATGCGGCTGAGGTCTCGTTCTTATCCACGAAACTCCAGTTGGCCCAACTGATCTTATTCTTCTCCATCCACTTCATCCAAACATCGCACTCCGACGCGAAGACTCCGCCGTTACCGTCAGCCTTTGAAGTACCGAACTCGGTCACAAAGATAGCCAACCCCTTGCGCATGGCAGCCTCCGCCTTTTGGATCAAATAGTCGCCGTGCGTACCTGCATAGAAGTGAAGGGTGTACATGATATTGTCATACTGCAAAGGATCCTCGGCAGCCTTGTCCACATCCTGGCTCCAAGTAGGAGAACCGCAGACGATGATCTTGTCAGGGTCATTCTCGCGGATGACAGGGATCACCGTGTCCGCATACTTCTTCACCACGTCCCAAGTAACAGAGTTACCATTTGGCTCGTTGCAAATCTCGTAAATCACATGGATATCATCCTTGTGCTTCTCGGACATATACTTCCAGAACGGAACTGCAAAATCCAACGTGTTATTAGGATTTCCACTGCCGCCGTTCAATACGTGCCAATCGATCAAACAGTAGATACCCAACTTACCGCAGATATCCACAAGCCCGTCAATATATTTGTTGAATTCATCAGGAGCCATCCATTGTTGACCGTCTGTCATACAGTAGCCTCCCCACTCGTGGGTATAAACCGCGATACGGAACAAGTCGATGTTCCACTCATTCACCATCGTGGTGATAGACTCCTCGGTATAAGCGGCTGGCGTCCATGCCAATCCGTGGGAACTCATACCGCGCAATTGAATCGCTTTACCGCACTCGTTTACCATCTGCGTTCCGCTTACAGAGAGTTTACCATTGTGGAACACTGGAGAACCTTCCGGATAAGAGGTCGCACTACGCAATGTAGTGGATGGTTGTTGTTTCATCCCGTTACTCATTTCATCGTTTTGATTTTGCTCACCTGCAAAGCATACCGCATTTGCCGAAAATAACAGCGACACCGCGAGCGTAGCCATCGCTTTCATGGTCTTAGTAAAACCCATAACACTTACACTTTAAAACATTAATACTTTAATAGGCCAGCCTGATTGGCGTTCCACAAGCGCTACCTCGAAGAGCCACACAATCATTCGGACGCAAATGTAATGTTTTTTTTTGAAAAACAAAAATTAGGGGGAATTTTGAAGCGCCTTCTGAAGCAGACCCAACAAACAAGCTTATTCCCAAAGATATCTCTCCATCAACCTCGACACCGCAAACTCACCCAACCGTTCTCTCTTCAACTCAATATAGCAGGATCCCTCGCGATGCAGAAAACGTCCCTCCGCACGGAAGAAGGCGGCATGGATGTTTTGGTGGGTCAGGATATGATTTTTCATTACGGGTTGGCCGATTAGACGCAGGTCAGAGAAATCCTCCGCCAAAGGCGCCATCCAATCCTCCTCCCCCATTCCCGTCAATGGACGAGGCAACTCCACCATCGGATATTCATACAACCCTTGCCAAATATCTTTCCCCTCGCGGCGACGCAAGTAGGTACATTCACCATCCTCCACCGCCAAATAGACGAAGTAGCGGTCGCGCGACACCAGTTTTTTCCCCTTCTTCGGGTACTCCACCGCTTCGGAGGATCCGCTCACGGCGCACATCTCCCTTAGCGGACAGACCTCGCAATTGGGTGCGGTAGGCAAGCAGATGGTCGCACCCAGATCCATCATCGCCTGGTTATAAAGGGCGGGGCGCTTCCGATCCATCACCTCTTGGGAGAGCGCCATGAAGGCTCGCTTTCCCTGCGGAGAATCAATCAATTCATCCATGCGGAAGACACGGGACAAGACACGGTAGGCGTTGCCATCCACCGCCGGATAGGGTAAATCGTAGGCGAAGGAGCAGATTGCGGCGGCGGTGTAATCCCCTACCCCTTTCAAACCCCTCACATCACTATATTCCGTCGGGAAAACGCCTCCGAAATTTTCCGCCACACACTTCGCTGCCTCACGCATATTGCGGGCACGGCTGTAGTAACCCAAACCCTGCCAAAGTTTCAGCACCTCATCCTCCGAGGCATTGGCCAATGCGGCCACATCGGGGAAGCGTTCGATAAATCGTCGGTAATAGTCCATTCCCTGCACCACACGGGTCTGCTGCAGGATGATCTCGGAAACCCAAATCTTATAGGGATCCTTCGTCATGCGCCATGGCAATTCACGGCCGTTCTCCTGATACCAAGCAATCAATTTATGGGCAAACTCCATAGGCTACATTTTGAGGTAAAAATCCTTGGTCAAGGAGATATATTGTTCCGAATAGTGGTGGCGGCCCCCCGCTTCTATCACCAAGGTATCCACGATAGGCTCCGTCACCTCCGTCAGGATGAACTCCGCCAAAACACGTTTAGAGGCTGACGTCGGCGTAGGCAAGACATCGGTACGGCGGGAACAGTGCAACCCTACCGACGCCGCGCACTGCTTCATATCATCGAATTCAGTGGTGGGAACAATCACGGAAAATTTTCCCATAGGATTCATCAAAGCCACCACCGCCTTCACCAACTCCTCATAGGAGAGCGAATCGGTATGGCGCGCCATACTTCGTTCCCCTTTCGGCGATTTCAGGGAGTCTTGAAAATAGGGAGGATTGCTGACGATACAATCGAACTTCCGTCCAGATTGAGCGGCAAAATCCTGCACGGCGGCCTTCTCCACCGTGATGCGCGCTTTCCAGGGCGACTCCGCCACATTTTCAGCCGCTTGCGAGGCCGCGGACTCATCCAGTTCCACCGCCACCACTTCGGCCGAGGAGCGTTGAGCCGCCATCAAGGCGACCAAACCAGTTCCTGTGCCAATATCTAAGATCGACTTAGCCTCTTCCACCCCGCACCACGCCCCCAGCAGGACACCGTCCGTGCCGACCTTCATCGCACAACGGTCTTGCCTGACCGTGAAACGCTTAAACTGGAAATAGGGGTTGGGCATCGTCTTGGAATTTCATCGATTAACGGATACCGTATTTCAACTTCACATTGGTCAAAACACGTTTGGTGTCCAGAGTGAAATCGCTCTGCATCATCCATCCGTAGTATCCTTGGTCGGTCAACAAGACCTCCGCCAATTTGCGGCCCTTGTACTTACCGAAGTTGATGACCTCCTCGTTCTTCTCGTTGTAGATAAAGCGGCCCGCAAAGTCCACATTATTGTTGTGAGCAGAATATTCAGAGAGGAATTCGATGTCATTCTGCAAATCAGGATAGCGATCCAATTGCGCCTTGAGCACCTCGTAAGTGGCTAGGATATCGGCCTGCGCGCCGTGCGCTCCTTCCAACTCCTTGTCGCAGTAGAAGCGGTATGCGGCGGTCAGGGTGCGCTGCTCCTTCTTGTTGAAGATCACCTGCGCATCCACGAATTTACTCTTACGGAGGTCAATGTCCGCATCGGCGCGCAAGAACTCCTCCGCCAAAAGCGGCACATCGAATCGGTTGGAGTTGTAGCCACCCAAATCGCAACCCTTCATCCATTCCGCCAACGATTTAGCGATTTGCTTGAAGGTGGGTTGGTCGGCCAAATCCTCATCGGTGATGTGGGTCAACTCGCTCACCTCTTTCGGGAGCGGAATTTGGTTGCCGTTATCATCCACAGGTTTCAGACGACGTGTCTTAATCTCTTGGTCGCCATTCGGCATAATCTTGATAGCCGAAATCTCGATAATCCTATCTTTCGCGATATTCAATCCCGTTGTCTCCAAATCGAAGAAGACAATCGGTTTCTTTAAATTCAATTCCATAAGCGTATTATCAAAAGAAAGACGTGACACCTTTCGGGCACGTCTCTCAGATTATATCTCTGTCAACGATTAATCGTTCAACATCATTGGCATCACAAGCATACGGGTCTCCGCATTCTCGTCTTGGGCCAACGGAACTACCAAACCAGCTCTTGAAGGGTCAGCCAACTCAAGCACCACCTCATCGCAAGGGAGGTTGGAGAGAATCTCCACCAACAGAGTTGAGTTGAAACCGATCTTCATCGGATCTCCGTCGTAAGAGCAAACCAAATCCTCGGTCGCGGAGATGGAGAAATCGATGTCCTGGGCGGAAACGGTCATTCTATTAGGTTGCAACTCCACCTTCACCAAGTTCAACGCTTGGTTGGAGAAGATAGAGATACGACGCAATGTGTTCAACAAAGAGACACGGTCCACGGTCACCTTATAAGGATTGTTTTGCGGAATCACCGTCTTGTAATTAGGATATTTTCCCTCTTGCAAACGACAAACCATCACATAATTCTCAAATGTGAAGACCGCATTCTTATCATCAAACTTAACTTGGAGGTTACCACCCACCTTTGGCGAAATGGCGCGCAACAAGTTGGTTGGCTTCTTCGGCAAAATGAAACTGCAATCCTGCTCGCCGCGTGCGGAGATGGTTCTCATGCAAGAGAGTTTCTGAGCGTCTGAACCAACAAAGGTCAAATCGTTCATGGTGATATCGAAGAAGATACCGTTCATAGAGGGACGGTTCTCATCGTCAGCCGTAGCGAAAACAGTTCTGTTCAAGCCCATGTTCAACACCTCGGTAGAGAGTGTCAACTGGCTAGCGCCATCCGCCAATGTACGCATCTTTGGATATTCGGATCCATCCTCAGCCACCAAGTTATAGACACCTGATTCCGATTTGATGCTAGTAGCAAGCGTGCCATCCTCCACATTAAACTCCAATGGCATATCACCGAACTCCTTCAACGTATCCAAGAGGAGCTTGGAACCCAAAGCGACGCTACCGGATCCCTCCGCGCTATCCAAATCGATGAAGGTCTGCATCATGGTCTCCATATCGGCAGCGGTCAAGGTAAGGCGTTTGCCCTCCAACGTAAAGAGGAACTTATCTAGAATCGGCAATGGACTCTTAGGATTGATCACACGGCTAATCATCTGAAGATGAGATGATAAAGCGGAACTTAAAACAGAAAATTTCATATAATTTTACTTTAATTTTTTTCCTTATAACTTCGCAAAGTTAGTAAAAATATTGGCTCTACAAAGTTCTGTGAGGACAAAGAATTTTTCATCCCTTTTACCCATTCCTAATCAAGCCATTACCCCACCCGCCAACAAAAAAACCTTATTTTGTGTATTTTTTATACAAATACTATTGCGGAATATAAAATTGAATACTATATTTGCATTCGAAAACTATTTTAATCATTTAAATTTTTTATAATCTATGTCTGTTAACAAAGTAATCCTAATTGGAAATGTGGGCAAAGACCCAGAAATTCGCTACGTGGAGAAGGACGTGGCTGTCGCAAATTTCACACTCGCCACCACCGAGCGAGGTTACACATCAGCATCAGGACAAACCGTACCTGAGCGTACAGAATGGCACAACATCGTGGCTTGGAGAGGCTTGGCGAAGGTGGCGGAGGGCTACATCCGCAAAGGCACACCCATTTATGTGGAGGGCAAATTGAGAACCCGCACTTGGGTAGATGAAAAGAATGGTGGCGTCACACGATACACCACTGAGATCTTCGCCGAAAACATCGAGTTGCTTGGCAAGAAGCCGGAGGGAGGCGTAGCGCCATTGGCAGTCGCGCCGACCGCAGCCAACACAGCTGTCGAGACACCGCCACCAGCAGTGGAGGACGCCAACAACTTCCCATTCTAAACTCGAAGGGAATTATATTAACATTAGATTTTCAAACAAATAGTTAGATATTGGGGAGAGTGTATCAATTTGATATGCTCTCCTTTCCTTTTAGGGTGGTAGGATAATCCATGTGTTTAAACCCAATAGATAACAATTGGACATCTCATCTCTAAAAAATTAGAAGCACAGACCTATTTCTTAATTCTTAACTCATATTTCTTAATTAAAATTATTATCTTCGCAACGATTTACAATATAAATGTTTCAATCCTTATGTTAAAGAAAATCAGAGTTGTAGTCGCGATAGCATGTCTAGCTCTTATCACTTTATTGTTTTTAGATTTCACAGGTACATTCGCTAACCATTTCGGTTGGTTGGCGAAAATCCAGTTCTTGCCAGCCGTTTTGGCGCTCAACCTGGTGGTTGTCTTGGCATTAGTCCTATTAACCCTCCTTTTCGGCAGATTATACTGTTCCGTCATCTGCCCTCTCGGTGTGATGCAGGATATCTTCACTTGGATGGGCAAAAAGGCCAAAAAGAACAGGTATTCATTCTCAGAAAACAACAAGAAATTGCGCATCGGAGCATTGGTGGCCTTCATCATCACCTTGCTCATTCCCGCCACTTCATTCATCGCGCACTTGGTAGCGCCATACAGTGCCTTCGGTCGCGTCGCCACCAATCTGTTCGCTCCTATTTACAGATTGTGCAACAACGGATTGGCTACCATCGCGGAGAGCAACGGCAGTTATATGTTTTATAAGGTGGAGCAGGTGATTCCATCCTCCGTATCCATTATCGTAGCTTTGGTCACACTGATCGGACTCGGCGTAGTGGCTTGGCGATATGGCAGGGCTTGGTGCAACAACATCTGTCCAGTAGGAAGCATATTGGGATGGTTATCCCAATTCTCCCTTTTCAGACCTGTCATCAACACGGAGAAGTGTAACGGCTGCGGCAAATGTGCGCGCAACTGCAAGGCATCTTGCATCAACGCCAAGGAGCATCGCATCGATTATAGCCGTTGCGTAACCTGCTTCGACTGCATCGAGAACTGCCGTCAGGGCGCTGTCCAATATGTGAGAAGGCCAATCGAGAAGAGAAAGAGCGCCGCTACGGCTGTCGATTCCTCCAAAAGAGATTTCTTGACCACCGGTGCCCTCTTCGTGGCGGGAGCCGCCATGGAGGCGAAGGCGAAAAAGGTGGATGGCGGATTGGCTGTCATCGAAGAGAAAAAGATTCCAGTACGCAACATCTCACCTAAACCTGCGGGCTCATTGAGCGTCAAAAACTTCACCAGCCACTGTACGGCCTGCCAACTTTGCGTTTCGGCATGCCCTAACCAAGTATTGCGTCCATCGACCAAGATGGAACACCTGATGCAACCTGAGATGTCGTTTGAATTGGGCTATTGCCGCCCTGAATGCAATAAATGCGCGTCTGTCTGTCCTGCGGGAGCCATCCATCCGATCGCTGTCGAGGAGAAGAGCTCCATCCAAATCGGTTATGCGGTATTCGACAAGGAGAATTGCGTGGTGAACACAGATGGTGTGACTTGCGGCAATTGCGCGCGCCACTGCCCTGTCGGCGCGATCTTGATGGTCGAGCAGGAAGATGGCAAGAAATACCCTGCTGTCAACACGGAGATTTGTATCGGTTGCGGCGCTTGCGAGAACCTTTGTCCAGCACGTCCGTTCAGCGCAATTCACGTGGAGGGAATCGATGTTCATAGAGTAAGATAAAATTCTTATTTCTACGCTCTCACTTTTTTAATTCTTTTTGTATCTTTGCGGAGAGAATATATTTTTAATTTCTAAATAAAAAATAGAATGGTTAATTACAAAGAGTTAGGCTTGGTAAACACTAAGGATATGTTTGCTAAGGCACTTAAGGGCGGTTACGCTGTCCCTGCTTTCAACTTCAACAACCTTGAGCAACTTCAAGCAATCGTAACTGCTGCAGCTACAGAGAAGTCTCCAGTTATCCTTCAAGTTTCTAAGGGTGCTCGTAACTACGCTAACGGAACTATCCTCCGTTACTTGGGTATGGCAGCTGTAGAGTACGCTAAGGAGCTTGGTTGGGAGAAGCCACAAATCGTTCTTCACCTCGACCACGGTGATTCTTTCGAGCTTTGCAAGGATTGTATCGACAACGGTTTCTCATCAGTTATGATCGACGGTTCTCACCTTCCATACGAGGAGAACGTTGCATTGACCAAGAAGGTTTGCGACTACGCACACCAACATGGTGTAACTGTAGAGGGTGAGCTTGGTGTATTGGCAGGTGTTGAGGATGAGGTTTCAGCTGACCGCCACACATACACTAACCCTGAGGAGGTAGTTGACTTCGCTACTCGTACTGGTTGCGATTCATTGGCTATCTCTATCGGTACTTCTCACGGTGCATACAAGTTCACTCCTGAGCAATGTACTCGTAACGCAGAGGGTAAGCTTGTCCCTCCTCCATTGGCATTCGACGTTCTTGAGGGCGTAATGGAGAAGTTCGCTGCACAAGGTGGTTTCCCTATCGTTCTTCACGGTTCTTCTTCAGTTCCTGAGGAGTACGTTGAGATGTGCAACACTTACGGTGGTAACTTGCCTAACGCAATCGGTATCCCTGAGTCAGAGTTGTCAAAGGCTTCTAAGTCTGCTGTATGTAAGATCAACATCGACTCAGACTCTCGTTTGGCATTCACAGGTGCTGTTCGTAAGCACTTCGCTGAGCACCCAGATCACTTCGATCCTCGTCAATACTGTGGCGACGCTCGTAAGGAGATGGTTAAGATGTACACTCACAAGATCGTTAACGTTCTTGGTTCTAAGGGTAAGGCTGAGTAATTTTAGCATACGTCTTAAATACAAGAAAGGCTGTCGGGATTCCGGCGGCCTTTTTTTGTGGTTGCCCCTCCTTCATTCGCCCTCATATCCCGCATCACCCACATATCTTCGTCTTCCCTTCACATCCTCGCTTCCCCGCACATCCTTGCACCCCTGCACATCCTCGCTTCGCTCGGATGTACAGGGTTATACAAATAGCGTCTTGCAGACGCGCTGTGTGCTCAGTCGAGGAGGATGACCGCTCTGCGTCTGGGATACTCGAAAATTCCGTATTACGGTATTTTTTTAGGCGCAACAAATATATACCCACTGACTATCAGTAAGTTATAACAACACCTACATATACTTACCATCCTCTTCTCTTTCATCATTTTGCTGCCATTCATCTTCTTCCAACTCTTGGGCTCGCACCTGTTTCTCATAAGCAGCTCTTAAGTTCGAATATTTCGCATCTGATTTTTTCAAATTTTCCAACTCATGCCACAAAGAACAATACAATGTATCTTCCCAAGACAGGGCTTCTGAATCAATAGAACTTGCTTTTTCAACAACCGAACATAACTCATCTTTCGAAGCTTCATGCCACTTCAATTCCCGCTCTGTCTGGAAGAGTAATCCAATATTCTTTTGATTAACACAATAGATTTCCTCCAACTCAGAGAGCGTGTCACAATCCAGGACAATAGCCCACTGTTCAGACATGACATCCCCCGACAGAGACAACGCAGACACCATCACACTCTCTACAACAACATATCTCCTGATTGTTTTATCATTATTACGATATCTGCCATAAAAGATGGTTCCTAATTTAAACATTGCGGGAACCTCAACACCTTCTCCGCTCATTCTATCCTCACAAGAGATTTTCTCGCCAGCCAACATCCTCGTAGCTTGTGAATATGTTTTGCAAAGGAAATTCACATCAATAGGACCATACTCAACATCAACCCAGTGGCCAAGCTTCTTCTCTGATTTCGAATCTTTATAAACAGGATATGGTACGACATCAAGCCCCGGGAAACTCCTTTGGTCAAAATACAAAGAGAGTCTATTACTTTGACTATTTGCAAAGGTACATGCCTTCGCATTTTGTTGGAAAACTCGATCATCAAAAAAGCCCAGCATGTCACCAATCAGTTCACCATTAACACTATCACAATTAGCCTTGTAAAAAATGTCTGATAAGGAGGAATGAGAAGAGAAGCACCAAGCTTTAACAACGCTTATTTGCGCTGTATTCCTAGGAAAATTCTTATTCTCATTATAGTAATAATATGGTTTCCCTAAACTGAATTTTTGCTCGATTTTATCTTCCACGTCCTTTACCGACGCTAGAAATTCAGACAACAAATCCTCAGATGTTTTCCTCCGTCCACCACCAACGGGTTTGCGGTTGCGGGCTAAGGGAGCATCCTCACCACCATCCACTTTTCCCGATTCCCCCTCTTCTTCATTTTCGTCTTCCGAAATCATAGAATAGCAAAAAAAACCAAGGACAACAGCACCTATCAAAAACTTAATTTCAGTCCAAGCAACGAAAAGGATAATACTCACTACGCAGCACACACCACAAGCTATACCCAAAAGTTTGTATTTCATAATTATCTGTGTTAAGTTGTTAAATACTAATTATTATGATCGAGCATGTGAAACACACGACTGAAATTCTTTTCTGTCATTAACTCTAAATCAGCGAAAGATACCCTTGATTTTAAATCTTCAATCTGCGACAAGTAGTATTCCCGCATATCAAAAGAGGGACTGTTTCTGAAAAAATAAAGCGGTATTGGCACATCTGATCCCCAAAGCACACGAGAGGAAAATCCTCGATTACAAAGTTCCACGATAGAGTCAACAGACATAAATGCAGTATCCACATACGCATTGGGGCACTCTTCCAGAACCGACAAGGTTTCATTCAATGGTCTTCCATGGGCTAAGATGAAGTTTATATCAACATTCCGTTTAATGAGTTTTAAATATTTGCCAGCATGGCAACTGTCGTCTGCCCCAGTGTGAATGAGAATGGGCAATAGCATCTTTCTTGCTAATTCAATCAGCAAACGAATATTTTTCCCTCGAATCGGCCATCCATTCGGATGTAATTGAGGGTGAATTTTCAAACACTTCCATTCTATGTTACAACGCAAGAACATGTCTAACGCCTTTGTTTTTAGCATTTTCGGCGTTATCCATAAAATCGGGAAAACATTCGCCGCACCAAACTCAGATATGAACGTTTGAATTTCATCTATCACCTTCGTATAATTCTCTTCACATATCGTTGTCGATGAAATCGCACATTTATCAACGCCGACAGAAACAAGAAAATCATTTAGTTCTGTTGATGTTGTGTAAATGTCATAGAATTGACCTATGTGAATGTGCGAGTCGATCATATTTGGGTATTAAGCCACGCATCCACTTCTGCAAGATCTAAAAATCCGTCTTCTTTGGATTTTATGCTTCCCATGTATTGAACAGTTTTTTCATTAAATTGAAACCATGGGTTGGGAATAATTCTTCTGGAATCAACACGGTCATTCAGTATGTAATTGCAGTAAACAGCTACATTCCCAATTCGTTTGTAAAAATAATTGCATTCCATAATCTTTGTTAGCTTTTAAATCCTGATTCGTAAAAAAAGAGAGGGCTTGTCTCTTCAAATATAGACATGCCCTCTCCATAAACATCTTAACGATTCACCTCACAAGAACGGCAAGATTGACAAATTGTCTTCTCCGGACAACCGGCTGCGTAAGAACCAACTGAAGCATTCTTTGCAACCAATGTTACTTTTTTGTAATTCTTCATAATAAAAAAATTAAACGTTAATAAAAAAAATAGTTCGCCTACTCTTTTACTATAGGTTTTTCGGCAGACACCTTACTAAATATCAGTTCTTTATCCAAACGCATATTCAAGAATGCAACATCACAAAAATGTTTGGTGACTTTTAACATATCACCATCATTTTCGTTATAATTTCGAACAAGACAAGGAGCACAAAAATCACGAGCTTCACAAGTTAGACACTGTGGCAAATCTCGTCTTCTAAGATTTCTCAAGAAGAATAATTTTTCAGATTTCTTCCATACATCTGCTAATGAACTCGAATAAATGTTTCCAACTGAAAATCCAGACCAACCAGGACATGGATATACATCACCACTACTTGATATACAACACGAATTTATACCTGCACCACAAAAAGGCTCTTCTGACAATTGTTCAATACTCTTTGATGATATTGGACTTTGCTTTAATGTTTCCTCTCTATACGCAACATCATACTCAATAATATCTCTTATCACTTTTTCCGTCTCCTGCAAATCAATACGGTTTGCCAGATTCTGCGTATTTAGATCTGCCTGCGCCATCATAATATAATCCGTCTGAGCCTTCACTTTTAGACTTTGGGCGTAGGCAAGTACCTTATCGTAACCCTCCTTATTGGCTTTCATAATCGGACACGATATCTGCACTGGGATGTCAGCCGCCACCAACTTCTCAATAGCCGCCTTCGTCTTCGCATGAGAGCCCTTTCGTAAAGTAATTCTATCGTGGATTTCCGGATCCATACTATAAAGAGAAACCTGAACAATAGAAAGATTCGCCTCCTTCAACAAAGGTATCTGTTCGTCCTTCAATTCTGTCAGATTGGACAAAACTCCTACGCACATATCCTTCTCCCTACAATATTGAATCACCTTCATGATGTCCTTATAGATAAAGACCTCTCCTCCCGAAAGAGTGACACCGAAACCACCTAACTCAGCAAACTCATCAATGAGAGAGCAAATCTTTTCGTATGGCATGTCGCCGCCCGCATCTTTTTTTGCATTAGGAATATAACAATGGATGCAACGTTCATTACAACGACTTGTCAACTCAAACTGCAGTTCATGAAGTTGATAATATTTACGTTGCAATTGTTCCATAAGAGTCTGAGAATCTTGCCGAATATCGTCCGTCGTAAACTGAGAGAAATCATTGATGAATGTTTTCGGATTGTCAAGACTATAAGAGAATGATACATCGTTCGCCTCTAAAACCTCCTCTGTTTCACCTATCACAAGAAATTTATGATCAGCCAAATCTTTTATAAACTCACAGAAATCAGTCTTCAATTCGTCAATTGAAACACTATCTCCATAAAGTTTCTTTAAATCAGCAACTATCGCATCAACCTCTTGACCTTTTCTCGAAATCCTCTTCAAGAAGTCAGCACCAATATCATCATAGATACGGTCATGCCTCGTCATCTGATTCATGAGATACCCATACTCACCAATGAAACGAATAAATGTATTTTTTGATTGTTTTACTAACATAGTCTTAAGTGTTTAATTATATACCCTGAGGATTCATATCTCCATCTACTGCAAATAAATCGTCAATATGTTCAAGGGTAACTTTATCTATATCGACAACTCTACCCGGCGTAGTATACCCAAACGTATAAGACGACCTCCCGCCATTTCGTGCCTTTAAATTTGCCTTCATTTTATTCAATATATCTTCGAGTTGAACAGAATTCACACCATATAGTCTCTTCAACTCTTGAGATTCACGATTAACTGGCATACCATATTTGTTTAAAAGTTTGTTTACAAAATTATTTACTGGATAAAAAACCTCCAATAAACCGCCATACCATATTTTTTTACGTTCCCGCTCATATATTTACACATTATCGTATAATATCCTTATACACCATATCAACCAGACCGACACTTGTAGCGTCTTTCAGACGCGCTAATACCCCAGCGTCTGCAAGACGCTACCTCTATAACCCCGTACATACACGCCACGATAGTGGCAGCGGATGTGCGGGGCAGTGACCGGCAAGACAGTGCAGTGGATGTGCGTAGCAGTGACCGACACAACTGTAGAGTGGATGTGCAGGGCTGTGAGCGCCACGGCAGCAGAGCGGATGTGCCCACGGCAGCAGACACGACAGTGTAGTGTATGTGCAGGGGGCTACGGTGAGCACGACTGCTGAGACGACAGTGCAGTGGATGTGCGGGGAGAGGCGAATATGGGCAAACGGACAACGACAGACATGACAGTGTAGCATATATGCATATAGATGGGTGAGGTAATATACAACAGTGAAGTGTGTATATAACAAATTTTATATATCTTTGTGTTATCATAACGATATCATATAGATAACATGGAAACAGTAGCTGAAAAGAAAATATTCACAGGCTTTAGGCTTAAAGAGAGTCTTATTCAAGATCTTAAACGTCTTGCAACAGGCTCCAATAGAAGTCTCAACAATTACGTAGAAACGTTGCTGACAAAATTCGTTGACGCGGAAAAAGATGAGGCCACAGCATTAAGCAAGGAAGAACTGATAGAAAAGGTAGCAAGATCAGAAAAAGAAACCAAGGATGGTGAGGGTATCGTCATCCGCAACAAGGAAGAACTGGAAAAATTTTTAAATGAACTATGAAATACGATATAATCATCTCACCTGTTGCCAAAGAAGATATCCAAAAACTAAAAAGAAGCGAACCTAGTGCATTCAAAAAATTGGCCAAATTATTGCTTGAGTTAGGAGAACACCCTGAGACCGGCACTGGAAAACCTGAAAAATTAAAAGGCGATCTTTCGGGTAAATGGTCAAGACGTATTACTGACAAGCATCGAATTATCTATAGTATAGATAACAGTATCATCAATGTTATCGTGTTAAGTTGCTGGGGACATTATGAAGATAAATAAATATCGCTACCCCTTCCCAAATGTATCTCCGCTCAAATCCTTAAAAAAATCATGTTTTAACTCTATTGATATCTTCGCAAGTAAAGCGGTATCACAGCTCTCCCTCGTAAAAATATCATAGACATTCTGCCGATTGCAATGAAGATGCTTCGCCAGCCAAGAAGGGCCACGTTCCTGCCGTTCCATCTCCGCTTTTATTAATTTCCCTATATGTACAGCCATAGGCATAAAAAAGGCGTGTAACTACCATCTGTTTATTGAACAGCCAGGGAAACCGCCAAGCAACCCCACACAACGATAAACAAAGGCAGCTCACGCCCCAAAGGACGCAAGCCCACTTCCATTTATTCCGTTGTGTACAGTATGCTGAAAGATTTGGCGGTTTTCGGCTATATGTTCAGAATGAATGAATAAAGCTCACTTATATTTTCAAGATAGTATTTACACCATATTCAAAATCCAAATTAGTACATTAAACACTTGACCGCTCTTCCCCTCCTTCGGCACACGGTCTGTTTGCCAACAGGCAAACCCATCACAAAGGTACAAAATCATTAATTATTACGAACACCTTTCATCACGACTATCACCCTATTCATCCTATAAATCGAAAATTTCGTCGATAATTGTTGCACACAACTAAACATGTCGTTACTTTAGCCGTACAAACTTTTAAAATGATATGATTATGAAAAAGGTATTAGTATTCGCTACAACTGCTTTGGTTGGTCTATTCTTAGCTGCCTCTTGCTGCAATTGCGAGAAGGGGGGCAAGTGTTGTAAAAATCAGGAAAATCAAGAGGCTCAGGAAGAGGAGTTTGATGAGGAGGATATGCCTGAGTTAGATGCTCAAGTACGCCCAAGACACGGCCACGGTCACGGACCTCGCGGCGGCATGCGTCCAGGATGCCACATGGAGGAGATGACGCCAGAGATGAAAGAGAAGTGTCAGAAATGGATGAAGTTCGATAGCCTCACCGTAGAGGAGCAAAAGGCTTTGCTATTGGAGAAGAAGGCCGAAATCGACAAACGAGAGGCTGAACTGGCCGCTAAAAAGGCTGAAATGGAGCAGAAATGGGCTGATTTCGAGAAGCTTTCTGTTGAGGAGCAGAAACAACTCATCGAGATGAAATCATTCGGTGGCATGATGAAGATGGGACCTAAGCGCCCAATGGGTGACCACCACGGAGCGCCTCATCACGGGGAGGGCAGACATCACGCTCCTCACCACAATAAGTAAGACAAGTGTTTCTCAATAGCAAGAGAGGGTGTCAAGCAATCTTGGCACCCTCTCTTTTTTCGTAACAGAACCTATTAGAACTGGATAGACAATAGAATCTCGTGGGTGTTAGAGGGTAAATTATTGTATTTACCCATATTCAGATCGAATGTATATCCCACACGATATCTCTCCAAGAACTCGATACCCAAAGTGAAGGCCATCATAGACATCTGTGTCGGGTGAGCCAAATCCGGCTTCCAAGTCACACCTCCCCAAATGAAACGATCGTAGAAGGCCATCGCATTGATCTCCAAAATATTGGTTTTGTTCTTATGCATATAGACCAATGCGGGCGCGATGTCGAAATGTTCAGACACAGGGATGAATCCTCTACCATACACATAGAAGTGACGGCCCGCCTTAAAGGTGGTCGACTCCTTGTTCAACAAGTGAGTACAAGAGGCTCCCACCATCCAATGTTTGGAGGTGAACTCAAAACCGAAGTTCATATCTGGCGTGACCTCCGTGGTCTTCTCCTGCACGAAGGTCTCGGAATCGGCGTATTCAGATTCATCACGAATAATGTGGTCCTCCGGGTTGAAATAGCCAAAATTCGCGCCTGCGGAGAGGCCCAAGGAGAGGATATACTTCTCGGTGATATCCAAATGGTAAGAGTAGGCGACCTGCGCATTGGTGGTGCTGTGTCCGATGCCCAAATGGTCGTGGAACACGGAGAGACCAAGGCTCGACTTCAACTTCTCGCTATAACCGGAGAAGTTCAGCAAACCCACCTTAGGCCCCTTATCGACACCCACCCATTGGAATCGCCCCAAGACAAAGAGGTCAAATTTATCGTTATTTCCGCTACCGGCTGGGTTGACATTGATACGGGAAAAGAATTGCTGCGAGAGCAACAAGTCCTGCTGGGCATGGGAACTCCCCACACTTAGGAATGAAATACAGATCGCAAATACGATTTGACAAATTCTGTTACGCTTCATATCTTCTATCTTATAGATGACCTATCGGCCTATTAATTCAACTTATGGATCTCAACACGACGGTTCTTTTGGTGATCCTCCTCCGTCTGCGCATTTTTGATGAGTGGATGACGCTCACCCTCTCCCTTCGTCTGCATACGATCTAACTTCACACCCTTCACCAATAGGTTGAAGAATACCCATTCCGCACGCTTCTCGGATAGCGCCATATTGTACTCGTCGCTTCCCCGCTCGTCGGTATGTCCCACAATGAGGAACTTGCTCTCCGGATAGGCATTGATGAAATCAAGCACGACCTCCAAATCCTCTTTATAACTGCCATTCGGAATACCCTTGTCGAACTCGAAATAGAAGATACGCATCTCCTTGGTGGCAAGGACATTTTTGGAAACTTGGATAACCGAATCGGGCTTTGCCGCCAAAACCCGCTCAATCTTCTTCTCTCGCTCAATAGCCTGTGGCGTGGAGAGTGGTGCGGAGATTTTATCTTCCATACCCTTTTCTGCGTCATTAGAAGCGACGGATTGAGACTCCGTCGGTGAGGTGCCGTTGAGAGCTGACGAATCAGAGGCTTCTTCTTTTGCCAACTGATTGACGCGGTCTATCTCCGCCCGCATAGAGTCCGCGACTCTTTTCTTATAAGCCAAACGTAGCGCCATCACCCGCTCCTGTTCATACAAATCAGCCATCGATTGGGATAATCGAGTACCCTGTCGTCGGCTGGCATAGACATCGTATCTATCTTCCTGCGTTCCGCGGTTATCCATGTTACGGTTGGACGCGAAGGTCAGGATGCCATCCTTACGAAGGAATGGATAATTCTCATCTGACTTGCCGTTGACATTGCTTCCCAACTTTTCGGGAGCGCTCCATACGCCATCCGCCATCTTTGTGGATTTCCAAATGTCCAATCCATCGGATCCGACCACGTTGGAGGCGAAATAGATTTCCGTCTCATCCTCATTGACCGTAGGGTTCATCACCACAATGGAGTCGTTTGGAAGATAACGCCAGTTGGCATAAGCCAGGACTGAACCCTTGTACTTATCTCTTTGAACACCTGTTCCAGGAATCTCGATGTATTGATCCTCCACCCACTTGCCATTTTTTTTCTGTTTCGCGGTGAAGATCTTTCCCGCACAAGAGTAGTAGAGGTTGCCCGACTTCTCGCCATAAGAGACCTGTCCGTCGAAATTGATTCGCTGCAGGTCATTGGTGTAGGCGACATTGCTCAACACCCCCTTCTCATCGATATCGGCCACGAATGTACTGTCATTCCTTACGAAGAGGACCTTCCCATCCTTGTATTTAGAGAGCAGATTCTCGACGCCCACATTCATAAATCCATCGAAATTGGTCGACTGCTCCGCATTTACCACGGCGCAAGACAACAAGCCAACGGCACATAAGGCTAATGATAACTTCTTCATTATATATCCTTCCAATTTATTTTCTAAACAATTCGATTGTACCCTTTACCACACGCTCATCCTTCAATGTCAGAACATAGTAATAGACACCCGGATCGGCCAGCTTGCCACGGTACATTCCATCCCAACCATTCTCCGAATGGCACACGATATCACCATATCGGTCATAAATGATCACCGGATAACCTGGCATAAAATCATCGTTCTGACCATCCACCGTATATGGCGTGAAGAGGGTAGGAATAACAATATTATCGGCCAGATGCATACTAATCGTTCCACTGACGATAATCGGACAGGCGCCATTCTCCACCGTCACATAGTAGGAAACATCACCGTCCGGCAAATGAGTGGTGAGGGAGTCTTCGGTGACACCGATTTGCGTCTCATTACCCTCCGCGTCGATCGCGTACCAGGTGTACGGACCATAAACGAAAGAGGAGACTCCCGCGGTCAGATTGATGTCGGTACGATACTCAAAGACCTTATCCGGAGAGGAGATCGTCACAGAAGAGGGTTTAGCCACTTTGATCTCCACGCTATCCACAGCGGAATCAGGGCAAATGCTATCTCTTACAAAAACCGAAGGGGCCACATTACCCTCCGGTACGAAGGTAAGGGTATTGGCGACTGTCTTTTCGCCATTCCACCATATATACTCCTTCACCTCTCCAGTTTGCGGGTGGGCCGTCAATGTGACGGTCTCGGCACCCTCTTGGCAAATATCAACCTTATCCGCATCAAGCGTCACACTCAAAGGCTCATTCACCTTAATGGAGACGGTCTGGCTCTTTTGTGGACATCGCTCCAACAGCGAACTAACCGTAGCGCTGTAATCGCCGCTCTCCTGCGGAACAATATGTATCATCGCATCGGTGGCGCCATTGCTCCAAACAATCTTGCCCAAATTCTCGCTCAAAGTGTCGATTTTGATATCTACACCCATCGTATCCACCTTACACATAATGTTACGGTCAGCGGAGAGAGCGAAATCTATTGGTTTGTCAATTGTCAGCGAAATGGTATCCGTACGAGAAGGACATAAATTGTAACGAGACAATACCGTCACATAGAAAGGCTCTTCCGTGGCAACCATCTGAACAGTCGAAATGGAGGAGCCATTGTTCCAAAGATAGTCGCCCGCTTGGCCTTCTGTGATCTCTGCCCAGAACTGAATGGTGTCACCCAAGCAGACGGTATCCTCGGATACCCTCAACTTGAAGTCCATCAACTGTTCCACAAAGACCGTCTGCTCCACATAGGAGGCGACAACGGTATCCTTCTGCACCACCGCCTTATATGTGGTAGTGGAGTCGATCGGAAGGGTAATCTTGGTCAAACCATCCGCATCCAATCGTTGGAAGGTATCGGCGGAGATCGGTTTAGCATACCAAGCGATGGTATAGCCGGCCGCCAAATTACCCAACTCCTCAGTGCTCACCTCCAATGTGATCTCCTTAGCGGTGACACAAATAGAATCTGGCCATTGCACCGGTTTCAGATGGTTGATGCGCAATGTCAACTGGTTGGATATCTTATTGCTTCCACAAGCCGTATCCATGGTCTCGGCGAAACGCTCCACATCCTCTTGTACGGAGGAAGAGAGCACTCTGATATAGAGATCACTGCGGTATTGGGTAGCGGGAATCGTGATTTCCGTTTGATTCGTCGGACCCACTAACGTCTCCCACTTCACACTATCGGACGAAGCTTGGTACAAATAGTAATGATCGAATTCATCAGCGGACGAGGTGGTGACACGAAGATGCAAAGAGTCGGAGGTCAACGGCACCTCCAAATCTTCGGTCTCCGCAAAATGGAGCAAGACGCTCGGACCGCAATCCGTATTGCTGATATAGAATTTCCTTTGGGCTATCACACCACTTCCATCCTTGCTTCGAGCAGTGACGGTCACATATCCATCCACAGCCACATCATTTGTGATGAGAGATCCATCGCTCGACATATGGGCCAGCACCTCATTATCCACCGACCAGTCAAAATCCTGCAATGTCACCTTCTCTGGCGTGTAGAGAAGCTTCATCGGCAAGGTATCGTTATGAGGCACGCAGGCGCAACCGATAATAGACATCGTCTCCACCAAGACAGGATCCTCAATGTATAGGATAATGGTCGTATCACGCTTCAACGCATACGAGCCATTATGTCCCTCTCCATAATGGAGGTCATAAGCGTAGTTGCCCGCCTCACAGAACAACTCCACCTCACCCTTTTCGTCCGTATAGGTGGTGTTGTAGAAGGCTCCCTCTTTCGTCACATCCAACAGCAATCCAGGAACTGGCGCCTTGGATGTGTTGTATTTCACCACATACTTCACATCATACATCTTCGTGCCGGAGATGATCTCGAAAGACAAATCGTAATCCTTCACGATGAAGTCACGCTTGATGTCCAAGATTCTCAATTGGTATCTACCCGGAACCAAGTGGTCGATAATTTGGCCGGAACTATTGGTGCGGATTCCCTCATGGGAACCATTGTCGTACTCCAAAGACTCCATCAGATTGCCATTCTCGTCATACTTATAGATGTTTCCGAACACACCTGTCACCAAATTGGTGTTAGCATCCTTAATCGTAATCGTGACGGAGCGCTTCACTGGGACAACGATGTAAATGAGCGTATCCTCATTTTGCGAATTCGTGATCTTATAGTTCAGACGGAAGGTTCCATTGTACTCATAATCCTTCAACGTGTACTCCACAAAGTAGTTATTCAACTCACAAAGGGTTGGCTCGTCGAATACCCAAACATTCCTTCTTCCCTCATAGGTATCATAGAAATGCGAAATGGTCTTTGAATAAGATTGCTCATTTTCCGCCAACTTAATGTCCATGCTCATGATTTGAGGATAGACCAATTTTCCGTCGTGCAGGAACTGGAACTTCACTCGTTGGACAGCCTCCGAGGCCGATTGGAAATAGAGGGTGGTGTCTCGGTCCAAATCCACATGTTGCGTATCCCCAAAGGCAATAAAATCATATTGACCGGCAAGGTATTTGCCTGAATAATGGCCCAGACTGTCCGTCACCAATTTCGTATGGAAGCCATCATCAATCATCTCAATGTATTGTCTCGACTCGAAATCCATGCCATTAATATCCTTCATGACGATATTCACCGTGTAATGAGGGATCAGCCTTGTCTCAACGTGTCCCTCCAGCGTGGAACTACTCAACACAAATGATTTGTACATCATCTGGTGGTAATCCTTCTCATCGATGTAGAAAGAGGAAAGATAGGAACCATATGGCAAGAGAACAGGTCTGTCATATAGATAGCTGTCCAGCTCCTTCCTACCGTATAACACCGTGGAGAAGCCTCCCTCTCTCCACGAAGATATTTCGATCTCCGAAATCGAGACAGGATTGAACGGCTCATCCATAAAGTAGAAATCAAAATAGACCTTACTTATTTTAGAACTGTCCAGATACATATAAACGGTTGTGTCGCCCTTCACGTCGATTCCCTTCATGGTATCATTCATCACGACAAGATCATAAACATCCTCTCCCACATACCATCTATCCTCACCCTTGCCATCCGTGATACCGAATTCAGACCTCTTTTCAGGCTCATTGGTAAGATACAACTGCGTTGGAGCGGCGACGATCGGGGTCACGCTATCTGCTGAAGAGTAAACCAACACCGTCAACAAGTATGGGAACTTCAATGAGATACTATCCTTGGGTAATCTTTCTTTTTCGGCACCGCCATCGACCGAATCTTTCTGGTTGGGCAAAGTTGGCAGTACCAAATAAACGATATTACCCAAAATCGGATCATTCTCATCCACGACAAATGTATCCTTGATCGTTCCGTAATCCTTCGTCTCCACCTTGCAAGTATAGGTGCCGGCTGGACAGGAAACCGAGTTCTCTGTTGTGTTGTACTCGTAGAAACCGTAAGAGACACGATCGCCATGGGCATCCACCGCACCGAAAGGATAGACGCTGTCCGGAGCGATGTGTGTCACATAAATATCCTTGGCAAAGACCGTCAGCGGCACCTTCTTGTCATTGATGAAACTGAAAAAGGTCTCGTGCGTGATCTCGCCGCTGGTCATCTCCACTTGGGAGTTGATGTTCTCATCTTTGACCACCACTCTCTTATTGCCGCGCAAGGTCACATACTCATACGTTCCCTCAGGAATAAGGAAAGAGACGCTACCCGACTCATCCGAGAATTTCTCCCCCACATAGGCCTGGGTCATATCCTCCTTCACCCTATATAGCGTCACCTTCTTGCCCGACATCAGCGAGCCTTCGTCATCCTTGAAGGTGACTGAGAGTTGTCTATAATCCAGATTAATCCACGTGTAGTCCGCCTCTTTGACCTCGAACGTGTCGCTTCCCAAATCGCCGAAATCAAAAGAATAGCTGTAAGTGCCGCTTGGAATCGTGAGGTCCACCACACGTCCACTCTCGTTCGTGGTATAACTTTTATACTCCACATCACCCTGCTTCACTACCACTGGGAGCCCCTCTACCGGTTTGTTCTGCGCATCTGAAATCTCAAAAATCAGAATACCGTTAGCATGTACATTCGCTATGTTGCCAATGAAAAGAAAGGCCAATAAAACCTTGAAAATTAATCTCATATAAAATTGTTTTTCCTATTTTATAACTTTAAGCACTCTTCTGTCCACACACAAAACTTACGAAACAACGAAGAATAGGCAAAAATACAACTTTTTTTTAATTCGACAAATTATGCCCCAAAACATGATTTTTAGCATTCTCTTCGTACCTTTGCGCAAAATTACGGACATGGATAAGAAAGACTTCAAAGAGGGATTACACGATGGCCTGATGATTGGATTGGGTTACTTCGCCGTCGCCTTCTCCTTGGGATTCGTGGCTCGGAAGGCAGGACTTGCACCTATTCAAGGTTTCATCGCCAGCTTCCTCAACCATGCATCAGCAGGAGAGAACGGACTTTACACCTCCATTCTCGCACTCGCCTCTTACGCAGAGGTCGCGCTCATCACACTCATCGCCAATGCGCGTTACCTGTTGATGAGTTGTTCGCTCAGCCAACGATTCGACCCTAAAGCTCCATTCTTCCATAGATTACTGGTCGGATTCGGCGTCACGGATGAGTTTTTCGGCGTCTCCATCGCACGCCCAGGTTACCTCTCCCCTACCCACTTTTACAGTTGCGCGCTGTTGGCGATCCTCATGTGGAGCAGCGGCACCTTCATGGGCATCTGGCTAGGCAATTTGTTGCCTGTCAACGTGGTCAGCGCACTCTCCGTTTCGCTCTACGGCATGTTCATCGCCATCATCATCCCGCCTTGCAAGAAGGACAAAGTGGTGGCTTTCGCGGTGGCGGCCAGCTTCACGTTGAGCTATCTTTGCACACAGATTCCTACTATCAAAGATTTATCGAGCGGTACCCGAACCATCATTCTAACCATTCTGATCGCGGCAGTGGCGGCGATCGTTAAACCAGTAAAGGAGGAGAACGATGCAGCATAACACCTACATCTACATTTTCATAGCGGCTCTGGTCTCTTTCATCATCAGAGTACTACCCCTCACGCTGATCCGAAAGCCGATCAGCAACACCTTTATCCGCTCGTTCCTCTATTATGTACCCTATGTCACATTAGCGGTAATGACCTTCCCCGCCATCACCGAGGCGACACAATCTCCCATTGCGGGGTTAGCCGCACTGGTGGTCAGCATCATCGCCGCCCTATATGGCGCCGGACTCTTTCCTGTCGCCGTATTGAGTTGCCTTACGGTATTCATCATTGAGTGGCTTGCAAGATAAATCTACCTACCTGATTTTTAATATATTAACAAATTATTCCATCATTTTTTCACATCAAAAATCACCAAGTAGAGGATTTTATTCTATATTTGCGACGCTAAAGTTTGGTTATAGATGAAAAACACTTAGATGGAACAAGCACTTTAGCGTAGAGGTTATTCAGTTATTCAATAGTTGTCATAAAGTTATTCGATGATTGCCACCGTGTCCAGGGTGGAATGCGATTATCCCATAAATTTACGGCTAATTACTATTGTGGATTTTTGATTATTACAGTTATTCAATAGTTATTCAATTTTATAGTTTTATTATGGACAAAAAGTACCTAATGATCCCGATGGGATTATTCGCCGCATTGTGCACAGCGACCGCCGGTACCGTCATCGAAGAGGGCTTCGAGTCGGGTGCGGGAAGTTGGTCGGCGAGAGGAGGCGAGACGATCGCCGGATCCTCAACGGTAGCCCATACGGGCACCAAATCTCTCAAAGCTTCAAGCCGCGGAAATTATTGGAACGGACCTGCGTTGTCCTCCACTAAATTCATCGCAGGTGGCACCTACGATGTTGAATCCTATGTCTATTTCGACGGCAGCACCTACTCCACCTCTACCGGAGGGGGAAGCGCAGCCACAGGCGACATCGTCTCCCTTAAAGCCGCCTACGCCAACTACTTCAAGATCGGAACCTGTCTCTCCTCCATGGAGGTGGGCAAGTCGCAAGCGAAGCAGTTGGTTCAGACACACTTCAACAGCGTAACGCCAGAGAATGAGTTGAAGCCAGACGCTATGTTGGACCAGAGCGCCAGCCAATCGAAGGGAAACAACGTCAACCCACAAGTCCGTCTCGGACAGGGCGCCAAGACCATCCTTCAATATTGCAGCGACAACAACATTCCGCTCAGAGGCCACTGTTTCGTATGGCATAGCCAAACCCCATCTTGGTTCTTCAAGGAGAACTTCTCCAACAATGGAGCGGACGTCTCCAAGGAGGTGATGAACCAACGTATGGAAAACTACATTAAAAACACAATCGAGGCGGTAACCAGCGCCTATCCTAAATTGAACATCTACGCTTGGGACGTGGTAAACGAGGCCTTCAAGGACCAAGGCGGCCTTCGTGACGGTGGCGACAACAACTCCCAAAACGGCGCTTCCTATTGGGTGAAGATCTACAAGAGCGACGAGTTCATCCACAACGCATTCAAATACGCGAGAAAATATGCGCCTAAGACTTGTAAACTGTATTACAACGATTATAATGAGTACAACGACGGAAAGTTGGAGAGCATCGCTAAGATCGTGGAGTCATGCTTCAAAGAGGGCAACCTCGATGGCGTCGGCATGCAATCACACTTGGCGACCAACTATCCGGACAAGAACCGTTACAGAAATGCAGTGAAGCGTTTCGCTCAAATCGGTTGCGATATCCAAGTGACTGAGTTGGACGTCACCAACTCCAGCGAGAGCGCGCAAGCCTCTTACATCAAGGATCTCTTCGACATCTACAAAGAGTACAAAGACAACATCAGCGCTGTCGTTTTCTGGGGTACCCAAGATGGTATGAGCTGGAGATCCAGCCAAAACCCGTTGATATTCAACAGCCAGTACAAACCTAAGCAAGCCTACTACAAAATCGTGGATGGCATGAGCGTATCTTCCGCTCCCGAGACACCTGCAGAGAGTGGCGCTGGCCTTAGCGAATGTGGATTCGAACTATGTTTCCAATACAGCGACGGTGGCGAGACACAATACAAGACCATCGGTCAAGCGAGCGCGAAGAGCAAGACTTGGACAAAACTCAGCGGTAACATCACCATTCCTTCCACCGCCACCAGCATCAAACTCTACATCCAGACCAAGGATTCGGGCAGCGACGCTGATTTGATCGATTTCTATGTGGATGACGTGAAGTGTACCTCCGACGAGAGCGTAGTCGAGAACCCAGGTGGACAAACGCCAGACGAAAAAGATCCAGGAGAACAGAATCCAGGCAGCCATCAAGGCGGAGGTTCTGTCAATGAATCAGGCGTATATCCAATCAGTTACAGCGTGGAGAACACAGGTGCCGACTGTGCGGAGCCATCCTCTTTGAACAAGAACAACCTCAAAAGCTGCTCTACTTTGCCAGATCCATTCGAGTGGGCGGACGGCAGTGGACGCGTGACCAATTTCTGCGACTGGTCGTGCCGTCGTAACGAGATCAAGCGTGAGATCGAATTCTGGGAGATCGGAGAGAAGCCTAAATTCGACAAATTGGAGGCATCTTATAATGGAGGCACATTGACCGTTAAAATCTACAACGGCAGCAATACCCTCACCTTGACCAGCAAGATCTCCGTTCCTTCCGGTAACGGACCTCACCCTATCGTCATCGGTATGGATGGCAACACCGGTAGCTTGAGTTCAAGCTACTTCTCTAAATGTATCCAAGTGCCATTCACCCACTCGCAAATCGCGGAGTATAACAGTGGTTTCGGTGGCGGCGGAAGAAGCCAAAACGATCCATTCTACAAACTCTACCCTGGTACATTCAACACCAAGGCGGACTATTGCGCTTGGTCATGGGGTATCAGCCGCTTGATCGATGGTTTGGAGATCGTGAAGGATAAGATCAACGCCGATCTTGGCCACATCGCTGTCACAGGATGTTCATACGCGGGAAAGATGGCCTTGTTCGCAGGTGCCTTCGATGAGCGTATCGCCTTGACCATCGCGCAAGAGTCAGGTGGTGGTGGTATCAACTCATGGCGTGTGAGCGAGAAGATCGGTAGCTCAGTGGAGGGTATCTCCAACACCAACTACGACTGGTTCCTCACCAGCTTCAAGAACAACTTCAACGGCAAGACCAGCCAAATTCCTTACGACCACCACGAGTTGATCGCTATGATCGCACCGCGTGCCTTCTTGGCGTTCGGTAATCCAGACTATGAGTGGTTGGGCGACGAATCCGGCTACATCTCCTTGAAGGGTGCGGAAGAGGTTTGGAAAGCCATGGGTATCGAGGACCGTTTCGGTTATGTCATCGAAGGTGGCCACTCCCACTGTCAAGCATCCAGCAAACAAAACAATGCGGCGCAAGCTTTCATCAAGAAATTCTTGCATGGCGACAACTCTCAAAACACCACTATCCGAACCAGTACGGTGAATAAGGAGTACCAAAGTTGGTCAAAAGCATTCGCTGGACACAAGATCATCAACAATGGTTGTGGATTGACAGCTGACTTCAACACGCAAGCGGAGGAGAGAGAGGGTTATGGTTTGGCGCAAAACGCACCGAATCCAACCACCAATGAGACCACAATCACCTACTCCATTGGAGATGAGACACAAGTTTCAATCGTGCTCTACAACGAGATGGGTGCAGAGATGATGGTGATCGTCAACGCTCATTTGGAGGCAGGTACCTACTATACCAATCTCTCAACCGAGCAACTCCCAAGTGGTATCTACCACTACGTGATGTCAGCCAATGGTTTCACCAGCAGCAAGAGTATGATCGTAAAATGATGCATTTTGCGAAAAATTACAACTCATTGCCGAATTATTCCTATCTAAGAAATGCGATTAGGGATATCTTTGCAGTGTTATACCATTATTACACACACTATTTGAACACTTACTTACTGTAAAGTATTCGACGACGGAATACCCTCCGCAACGTCGATGGTTAAAGATGGACGAATCGGTTTGCCGCAAGGCAGGCCGATTCGACATCAAACTCCAAGACACAAAAAGAACAATACAATATTAAACTCAAAAAATCTAAGAAGAAAGAGGGTTCACCTGATTAGGTCAACCCTCTTTCTTTATTATGAATTTTACAGACGGGGCTAAGCCCCCTGTCCCATCTACCGCTACATCCACTTTTTGCAACACTCCTTCGCCTCCGCGATGATACGCTCCTCATCCGCCATTTTCCGATCCTTCATAATGACCTTACCGTCACAGATCAAAGTGTCAAACGCCTCACTGCAAGAGGAATACACCAAGTTGGACTTAAAGTTATAGCAAGGGACAAACCGCTCGTGGTCCAAATTGACCAACAAGGCATCCGCCACCTTACCCACCTTGATCTCTCCACCATCAATTCCGAAGGTCTCCGCACTGTTCTTGGTCACCCAATCCAAAGCCATATCCACCGGCAAAGTTTCAGGGCCATAATTACATTTCGCCATCATAGAGGCGAACTTCATCTCTTCCTGCATATCCAAGTTATTATTGGAAGAGCATCCATCTGTACCTATCGTCACGCGGCAACCCGCCTCTATCGCATGCTTCGTCTTAAAATAACCTGAATAAAGTTTCATATTGGAAACTGGATTATGGGCGATCGTCACCCCACGCTCCTTGAGGATCGCCAACTCCTCGTCATCCACATGCACCACATGCGCAGCGATACAATCCGGACCTAAAACGCCTAGTTTATCCAACCAGCGAACAGGCGTCATACCATGCTCCGCAACGCAATCTTTTATCTCCTTTTCAGTCTCGGAGAGGTGGAAATGGATTTTGGCATTGCACTTGCGAGCCACCTCTGCCGCACGGATCCACAATTTTTCGCCCACCGTGTAGACCGCATGAGGAGCGATGGAGACCTGAATACGGTCCGATTGACCACTCAGCCGCTCCAATGCGTCAAAGGACTTTTGGATCCGCTCCTCCCCGATCGTGTCGATCAAGGTAAATCCCATGCAACCACGGATACCCATTCTATCCAATACCTTCCAGGTCTCTTCGGTATCCCAATACATATCGTTGAGGAATACGGTACCCGACTTCACCATCTCCAAAATGGCCAACTCACTACCGATGCGCACATCCTCCGGCGTCATCTTCGCCTCAAAAGGCCAAATATGTTCGTTGAGCCAAGTAAACAGTTCCATGTCATCCGCATAACCGCGCAAAAGCGTCATGGCGGCGTGGGTGTGCATATTATAAAAGGGCGGTACAATCGCCAACCGCTTATCCGTCTCGAAGATCTCATCCCCAGCCTCTGGTTTCACCTCTTTGCCAATCGCGGCGAAACGGCCATCCGCCATACGCACATTCACCAACTCTCCATCCAAAAGGAGATTGCCTATATACATTGAATTATTCTTACCCATATTCCTCAATTTTTATTGTACATTCCGTAAGCCACATCCAAACAACGAGAGGTGGCGTTATCAAATATAAAAATTTTATTGCAATTTCACCCTATAATACCTAAAAAATCCATCGTAATTTCTTAACTTTGCCATGTTTAGGTGGAGGCTTGCCTCTATGTGTAATTAAAGTTGTGAATTCATTATGAAGTGTAACAAGGCCATTAAATTAATGCTGATTTCGCTATTAGCATTGCCGTTGAACGCTTATGCGGTCGAGAAAGAACTACAAATGGAGATAGACCAGGTAACCGTATTCCGCGCGGGAGCTGAGGTGGAACGTTCCGCCAAAGTGGCGCTTCCAGCAGGCGTATCGGAGTTGAGAATCAGATCCCTCTCCCCATCAATCGACCCTAAGAGCATTTTGGTCAAGATACCTACCGAGAGCGTAGTGCTCATGTCATTGACTCACGAGCTTGACTTCGCCAACCAAAAGCGGGTGTTGGAGGAGACGTCCAAATTGTCCAAAACCATCGAGGCGCTTAAAGACTCCATCGCACAGACCAACAGTTTGTTGGAGGTTTACGCATCCGAAAAGGAGATGATGAAGTCCAACAAGAGCATCAAAGGTGTCGAGGGCATCACCGCTGACGACCTTGCGAAGATCACCACCTTCTACCACAAGAAGATGACCGAGATCGAGAACGAACAAAACAGATTGAAGAAGAAAAAGAAGGAGTTCTCCAGCCAATATATCAATCTGACACAAAAGCAAATCGCCTTGAACCTCACAGCAAACGAATCCTCGTTCACCGTAAAAATTGTAGTGAGAGCGGAGAGAGAGGTAGAGACCACCATCGGATTGGACTACTATGTGACCGAGGCTGGTTGGGATCCAATCTACGAGGCCCGCATTACCAACGACAAGCAACCGATGCAACTCACTTACGGCGCAAGCGTGAGACAAAATGTCCACGAGGATTGGAGCAACGTGAAGATTCGTATCTCCACAGAGGATCCTACAGAGGACAAGTTGCAGCCAAGCATCGCCAGCGACAAGCTATACTTCGGCAACTCCGCCAAATATGTGGCAAAGGCGCAGATGAAGGTTCAGCCTAAGACTACCACCATCAAGGGAATCATCTCCAACTTCATGCATCCACTTCCTAATGTCTGCGTAGTGGCGAAGGGAACCAACCTTTACGCTATTTCAGACCAGAACGGATATTACGAGATCAATGTGCCAGAGAGAAGCGATGTCGAGTTCTCCCACTTGGGCTACATCACCCAAACCATCAATGTCAACGACAAGACGAAGGGTGTCATCAACATCAATATGGCCGAGAATTTCGAGAAGAAGCAATCCGAATTCAAAGAGGTAGTCTCTCAAGACGAGGAGGCACCTAAGGTAGAGGCCAGCACTACTGTTTCCCAAATCATGATGGGCAACAACACCACATCCACCTTCGAGTCGGGCAACAGCCTTACGCACAAGGAGTTGAGACCATCCCTTCTTTCCGAAGGAGAGATGGAGGCGGAGGAGATCGTGCCAGGATGGATCAATTTGGCGCCATTCACGGTTGCCGTACCGAACAGATACACCATTCCTTCCAACAATGTACCAACCATCATTCGCATGAAGGAGTTGAAGATCGCCGCCAACTACGAATATGTCGTATTGCCAAAATTGGAGAAGAAAGCCTATATTTCAGCCATCATTCCTGATTGGAGCAGATACAATTTGTTGGACGGTCCTGTTTACATCTTCTGGAACAATGAGTTCAAGGGACAAAGTTACCTCTCAACTGACGCGATGAAGGATTACGTCGAGTTATCGGTCGGAGCGGACAAGGGCATCACGGTCAACAGAGAGATCATCCAATCCAACTCGACCAGACAAGTGATGATCTCCAGCAACAAGGCTACCCGTTCTTGGCGAATCACATTGACCAACACCAAGAACCAACCGGCCGAGATCGCGGTGAAGGATCAATACCCAATCTCCAACGATGAGGACATCGAGGTGGAATTGTTGCAAAGCAACGGCGCATCCGTCGACAAAAGTACAGGTATCATCACTTGGAAGGCAACCCTTCAACCCAACGAGACCAAGACATTTGACTTCACTTATAGAGTGAAATATCCTGTCGGCAAAACACTCTTCATCGAGTAATCACAACAAACTGAAATCCATACATTTGTAGAGGTTCGATTTATCGTGCCTCTACATTTTGGTATATAAAATAGACATTCAAGAAAATGAGCAGAACGGAAATTTCCACCCTGGGAGAGTTTGGTTTAATCAAACACCTCACCCAATCATTCGAACTCAAGAACAAGTCATCCTTGAAGGGCGTAGGCGACGACGCGGCCATCTTGGACTACAAAAATAAACAGGTGCTGGTCACCACCGATCTTTTGTTGGAAGGCGTCCATTTCGACCTGACCTACGTGCCGTTGAAGCACCTCGGATACAAATCAGCGGTCGTAAACATCTCTGACATCTGCGCCATGAATGGCAAACCGAAACAGATCACCGTCTCTTTGGGCGTCTCCAAGCGATTCTCCGTAGAGGATATGGAGGAGCTGTATGCGGGCATTCAATTGGCATGCGACCGCTATGGTGTGGACTTGGTGGGTGGAGACACTTCCGCCTCTTTGACGGGCCTCACCATCAGCATCACCTGCATAGGCGAAGGCGAAAAGGGTAAAATTTCTTGCCGAGACGGTGCGAAAGCCAACGATTTGATCTGTGTTTCAGGCGATCTTGGCGCCGCATATATGGGGTTACTCCTTTTGGAAAGGGAGAAGAAAATCTTCTCCGGCGACGAGAACGCGCAACCCGATTTCGCGGGAAAAGAGTATATCATCGAGCGTCAATTAAAACCAGAGGCTCGTCAAGACATCATCGAGTCATTGGAACGCATCAAGGTGGTACCAACCTCCATGATGGATATCTCAGACGGATTGTCGTCCGAACTTCTCCACATCTGCAACCAAAGCGGTGTGGGCTGCCGTATCTATGAGGACAGAATTCCGATCGACTACCAAACCGCCGTCATGGCGGAGGAGTTCAACATGAACGTCACCACCGTAGCCTTGAACGGAGGAGAGGATTATGAATTACTCTTCACCGTACCGTTGGAGATGAACGACGTCTTCCAAAATTTGCCAGGCATCAAGGTCATCGGACACACCACCGACGCCTCGTTGGGCGCATGCCTCATTACCCGAGACGGTCAGGAGATTACCCTCAAGGCGCAAGGATGGAACTCCCTTGAAAAATAAAACAATGGTTTCTCCGTTGAGAAAATAAATGATATGAACATGATTCGACTAACAAAATACCTCATCTGCATTCTCTCCCTTTCCCTTCTTTGCGGATGCTCCGTGAAGCAGAAGTTGAAAAAAGCCGACAAAAAGTATGAAATCGGAGAGTATTACAATGCCGCGAACATCTACAACAAAGTCTATCCCAAGGTAAAACTCAAGGATAGGCAGACCAAAGCCTACGCCGCATTCAAGTTGGGTGATTGTTATCGTCTGACCAATATCAACGACCGTGCGGAGCGTGCCTTCGCCAACGCCACACGCTACAACTACAAAGACTCCATCGTCTATCTCTACTTCGGCGACGCCCTCAGGAAGAACATGAAGTTGAAAGACGCCAACACAATGTACGACATCTACTTATTGTCGCATCCAGATGATGTGCGCGCCATCAATGGCAAGAAGTCGGCGGAGGAGGCTGCGGAATGGATGAAGAACCCCACCCGCTACTTTGTCCACAAGGAGGAGTTCTTCTCATCCAAACGTGCGGAATTCTCCCCTTCTTTTCCTGGTGGAGACCCCGATATCGTCTATTTCAACTCTTCCAGAGAGAACAAAGAGACGGGAGGTGGAAACAGTAAAATCACCGGCATCAGAAACAACGACATCTTCACCGCCAAACGCAACTCCCTTGGTTCGTGGGACAACCTCGAACCCATGGAAGGCGACGTCAACACGGAGATGGACGAGGGATCCGTCTCGTTCAGCGCGGATGGAAAGACCATGTACTTCACCCGTTGCGTCACCCAGAAGGGAGAGAGCCGAGGCGCCCAAATATGCTTCGTCCAACGCTCCGGCGGCAAATGGGGCAAAGTGACGGAGGTGGAATTGTCTCCGGACAGCTCTATCACATTTGCACACCCAACCGTCTCGCCCGATGACAAATACCTCTACTTTGTCTCTGACATGGAGGGAGGATTCGGCGGCAAGGATATCTGGCGTTGTGAGAAGAACGGCAACTCTTACGGTGCACCCATCAACCTCGGACCATCCATCAACACACCAGGCGACGAGATGTTCCCTTACATGCGAGAGAATGGAACACTCTATTTCTCTTCTACCGGTCATCCAGGCTTCGGAGGATTGGATATTTACTATGCGAACGAGATAGAGGATGGCGAATGGAGCGTGACCAACATGATGGCTCCTATCAACTCCAACGGAGATGACTTCGGTATCTCCTTCATACAAGGAAAGGAGAAGGGCCTCTTCTCTTCTAACAGAGGAGAAAAGAAGGGTTACGACAAGATCTACTCCTTCGAACTGCCAGAGGTGGAATTCCTCATCGACGGCAAGGTGACTGAGATGACAGGAGAACCGATCAGCGGCGCTACAGTCCGCATCGTTGGCGATGACGGCACCAACACAAAGGTGCAATCCAAGAAGGATGGTACCTTCAAAATATCGCTCAATAAAGGGGTGAAATATGTTTTGCTGGGCAACTGCAGAGGTTACCTCAACCAAAAAGAGGATGCCGTAACAGTCGATTTGGAGGATTCAAAGACCTTCCCTATCAACTTCACCCTTGCTTCGCTTAGCAAGCCGGTGGGATTGGACAACATCTTCTTCGAGTTCGGAAAGGCTACGCTTACGCCAGAGTCATCTTCCGCATTGGATAAGTTGGTGAAGATTTTGAACGACAATCCGAACATCACCATTGAAATCGGTGCCCACACCGACCGCGTGGGATCTGCGGAGGGCAACCTCCAACTCTCAGGCAAGCGTGCCCAATCCGTAGTGGACTACTTGATCAAAGGAGGCATCGAAGCAGAGAGACTTACCGCCAAAGGATATGGTAAGACACAACCTGTCGTGGTGGATAAGAAGCTCAAAAAAATGTATGGCTTCCTAAAAGAGGAGACACCGCTCGACGAAGAGTATATCGACACCCTTACCGATGAGCAGAAAGAGATCGCGGACTCCATCAACCGTCGTACCGAGTTCCGCGTGTTAAAGACCACCTATAAGATGTATTGATATGGCAAGAGGCAGAGGAGGAAGAAAAGAGGTGGGGGGAAACCCCAAGAATCCATTCAGATTCAACACCAACGCCAAGAAAAAATCGAGCGGCAAGCGAATCGGAAAGTCAAAGCCCGAAAAGGCCAACAATATGTTGAATAGACGCATTAAATAAATTTGTATATTTGCGGAGTCGGAAAAGTTCCGGCTCTATATGTTTAACGAAATTGTAAAGATTTGGACATACCACTTCAATCTTCCCTTTGGGAAATGATCGACACCCCATCATTTTGGGGTAATGTAACAATAGCATTGGCTATTTTGGTCGCACTTGTATCATACGTGCTACTCTCTTTCACGGCCTTCTTCGAATCTGAGTTCTTCTCATTGAACAGTAGCGAGATGGCGGAAATTAAAATTTCAAACGAGAAAAAATTCGACCGTCTTAAAACCTTATCAGAAGATCCTCTTCAAACATTAGGAGGCATTATATCAACACGTTACGCACTAATTGTCAGCGCATTGATGACCACCACACTCCTTTTGTGGTACTACTCGGAATCCATCCAAATTCCAGTATGGGGCAAATGGATCATCTCCTTTTTGATCATCGGACTCCTACTCTCCATTTTTGCGGAGTATATACCCAAGAAGATGGCGGACAAACAGAGTCAAAAACACCTTTGCGAAAGCGCCAACCTCATGTATTGGTTAGGCATCCTCTTCACCCCCTTCACCAAGGTACTGATGATGAAGACAGGCGTCGTGGAGCGGAGATTGGAATCCCGCACCCAACACAGCGCCGCCATCGAGGATATCTCCGACAACCTAAACCTATCCGGCGCCGAAAGTGTGGATGAGAAGGAGATTTTGCTCGGTGTGATGAACTTCGGTAAGATTAGCGTGGACGAGATCATGCAACCTCGCGTGGATATTGTGGATGTCGATTTCAACAGCGATTTTGAGACTGTATTGAAAATCATCCGCGAATCGGAATACTCCAGACTTCCCGTTTATGAAGACTCCATCGACTATGTGAAGGGAATCCTCTACATCAAGGATTTCCTCCAATACATGGACCAAGAAAAGGATTTCAAATGGCAGGAGCACATCCGCGAAGCCTACTTCGTGCCAGAGAACAAGAAGATCGATGACCTTTTGAAGGAATTCCAACAGAAACACATCCATATGGCCGTGGTGGTCGATGAGTTCGGAGGCACATCAGGAATCGTGACCATGGAGGATATCATCGAGGTTATCGTGGGCGATATCTGCGACGAACACGATGAGGAGGAGAAGCAGATCACCCCTATCGACGAGAACACCTTCCTATTGGATGGGAAATTGCTCCTTTCAGAATTTTATCATCTTCTGGATGGAGACAGGGAACTATTCGAAAAGGCGGCTGGAGATGCGGACACCCTTGCGGGACTCATTCTCGAATCCAAAGGATATATCCCTACCCCAGGCGAATCTTTTGATTTAGAAAACTACCACTTCGAAATCATGTCCGCCGATAAACGCAGAATCAAGGAGATTAAATTCGTAATCAACAATGAAAAGAGTGAATAAGATCATATTGTCCCTATTGGCGGGAATCTTGATGTGCGCATGTTCCGACTACATGCCCAAACCCAAAGGGTACTTCCGCATCGATTTGCCCGAAAAGAGCTATAAAACCTTCCACAAAGATGGATTCCCCTGCTCTTTTGAATATGCGGACAATGTCTCTGTGGTAAAAACCAGCGACATCGATGCCGATTCCGTATGGATCGACGTCATCTACCCCAAATGCAACGCGCGCATCTATGGCACCTACAGGAAGGTAGAGGGCAATTTCAACCAACTATCGGAGGAGGCATATCGTCTAGTTTACCAACCGCACACCGCTAAAGCGGAGGGAATCAACACCTCCTTCTTCGGCGACGACGACCACAAGGTGTATGGCCTGTTTTACGAGTTAAAGGGAAATACCGCCTCCAACATCCAATTCGCCATGTCGGACAGTACCCACCATTTTCTTCGTGGTGCCCTCTACTTTAACGCCAACCCTAACAAGGATTCCATCGCGCCCGTCGTGGATTATATCAAAGAGGATATCATTAACCTAATTAACACACTTGAGTGGAAATGATCAAAAGGAGCATCCATATCATCCTATTTGTCGTAGCCGTTATCGCCGTCTACTTCATTTCGGAGCGCTATTTCTTCCGTATCGACTTAACCTCGGAGAAGCGCTATTCCCTATCGGATAACACAAAGAAACTGTTGCGATCCATGGATAAGGAGTTGGACGTTACGGTCTACTTGGATGGAGATCTCAATGCCGGATTCCTCCGTCTCAGAAAGGCGACCAAGGAGATGCTCGATGAATTCGACGCCTATGCGGGAGCAAAGGTTCGCTACACTTTCGACAACCCCTCCGCAGGCGCCACAAACGAAGAGCGCGACAAGAAGTACGAATCGTTGGAGAAAAGGGGAATGCGAGGCATTCTCGTACACGATAGGGACCAAGAGGGACAAGCGATGCAGAAGGTGGTCTATCCTTGGATCGAAATCAGCTATAATGGCAAGACAAGGCCTGTTAATCTATTGAAGAATGTTCCAGACAAATCGGGAGAGGAGAACCTCAACACTTCAATCGAGACCTTGGAGTATGAAATCACAGACGCTATCCGCCTCATGACCACCACGGATATTCCCAAAGTGGCCTTCTTGGAGGGACATGGCGAGTGGGACCAACCCTTGGTGTACGATATGTCGCAGGAGTTGAGCCGCTACTATCAGGTGGACCGCGGCGCCATTACCGACGATCCCGCCATCCTCGACCACTACAAGGCGCTCATCATAGCGGCACCTACGGAGAAATTCTCAGAAAAGGACAAGTATGCGATCGACCAATATATCATGAAGGGTGGTAAAGTGCTTTGGTTATTGGATGGCGCGCGTATCTCATTGGATAGTCTCTCCACCGCCTCTCAAACAGTGGGTATCGAAAACAACGTGAACTTGGGCGACCAACTCTTCAACTATGGTGTACGCATCAATGCCGACCTGGTACAAGATGTGCAATGCTTGCTGATTCCGGTAAACACGGCCCGTATGGGTGATCAACCGAAATATGAACCTATGCCTTGGTACTACTCTCCGTTGGCACTTACCGTACCGGTCCACCCCATCTCTAAGAATTTGGCTCCAGTAAAGACTGAATTCGTCAGCTCCATCGATTTCGTGAACAACGAGATGGATGTGAAGAAGACCCCACTTCTTGTCACCTCCACCGGAACACATGTTCAGAATGTTCCCTCCATCGTCAGTATGGATGTAGTAGGCGTGGAGAAGAACGGCTACTATTTCAACCGTCACAACCTGATGGTCGGCTCCGTCTTGGAGGGCGTCTTCCCATCCGCCTTCAAGAATAGAATGATTCCTGAGGGTATCAAAACCACTGAAAAAAGCATTGCAGAGAGCAAGCCTACCAAAATGGTGGTCATCGCGGATGGCGATGTAATCCGCAACGATGTGCAAGGGAAGGGAGAGAATATGAATATCCTTCCGTTGGGCTACGACCGATACATGAACCAACAATTCGGCAACAAGGAGTTCCTTCTGAATGCGGTCAACTACCTTACGGATGACGACGGATGGATGTCGCTCCGTTCCCGCGAGATTAAGCTCCGACTTTTGAACAAACCTGCCATCATCGGACAACGTACCTTCTGGCAAGTGACCAATGTTTTGCTTCCGCTTCTGTTAGTGGGAATATTCGGATTGGTCTTCAACTTCATCCGAAAGAGGAGATACACAGGGGAATTAAGAGCTAAGAGTTAAGGATTATCACAACGTATCAGTACAAGTATTATAAATAACTAGGGGCGTCCACAAGAGACGCCCCGCTTCATTATTCAATATTCGAGATCAACAACTACCCTCACATCGCCTCAATGTGCGAATCCCTGAATCCAAGGAAGTAGAGGATACCGTCCAAGCCGATGGTGGAGATCGCCTGCTGCGCATTCTCCTTCACCTTTGGCTTCGCGTGGAAAGCGATGCCTAAGCCGGCAAGGTTCAACATCGGAAGGTCGTTCGCACCATCTCCCACAGCAATTACCTGCTCCAGTTCAATCTTCTCCACTTGGGCGATCAGATTCAATAACTCAGCTTTCCGCTTACCATCCACAATGTCACCCACATAGTTTCCCGTAAGTTTTCCGTCCACAATCTCCAATTGGTTGGCATAGACATAGTCCACACCAAAACGTTGCTGCAAATAGCGGCCAAAATAGGTGAATCCTCCGGAAAGGATCGCAATCTTATATCCGCAACGCTTCAAAACCGTCATCAGACGATCGGCTCCCTCCATAATCGGAAGGTTCTCCGCAATGTCACGCATCACCGACTCGTCCAACCCCTTCAACAAGGCTACACGACGGCGGAAACTCTCGCTGAAATCGATCTCACCACGCATGGCGGATTCCGTAATGGCACGCACCTGCTCACCCACGCCCGCACGATCCGCCAACTCGTCGATCACCTCGGTCTTGATCAAGGTGGAATCCATATCGAAGCAGATCAGACGACGGTTTCTGCGGTAAAGGTCATCGGTTTGGAAAGAGATATCAACACGTTCTTGCGCCGCTATCTCCATAAAACGCTTAGACAAGGCGCTCTTGTCTATCAATTCTCCACGAACGGAGAACTCGATACAGGAACGCACATTCTCCACATCGCTCATATCCAAAGAGGGACGGCCGGAGAGACGTTTGATAGAGTCGATGTTCAGATGTTGCTCCGCCACCGCCTTAGAGACCAAAGCCATTTGGCGTGCCGTGATCACATGACCTAACATAGTCACCACAAAACGGTGCCTTCCTTGCTTGCCTGCCCACTGCATGTACTCTTCGGGAGAGACCGGAGAGAATCGTACCTGAACACCCAACTCGGAACATTTGAAAAGAATCTCCTTCATGATGTTTCCCGAAACATTAGAATCATCGATCTTCACCAAGAAACCCAAGGAAAGAGTGTGGTGGATATCGGCCTGACCGGCATCCAAAATGGTGGTGCCATAGCGTCCCAAAATCTCAGTGACAGAGGCCGTCACACCCGGACGATCCTCACCATATATACTGATCAAAATAATTTCACTCGTCATAAATCCGTAATAGTAAGTTTAAAAAGTAAGGCATTTATTCCAAAAATTTCTCCACCTCTCCCGATGTGAGATAGAGTTTATCCTTGCAGAATTTGAGCAATTCCTTCGCACGCTTGGCCTGCTTGGTAAGGTTATCCATATCGGGCTCGCCATTCTCCAAGTGGTCCAATATCTCCTTTAATTCAGCCATAGCCGCCTTATAGGTCATCTCCTTCTTCATATATCTCTGATTTATCTATTATACTTTCCACACGTCCATCTTGCCAATAAGTGATCAACCTATCGCCCTTCTTTAAGCCATTAGCATGTGTCACCACCCTTCCATCGCAGACGGTCAGCGAATATCCCTTTTTCAGTATCGCCTCCGGAGATACCAAAGTTAACGATTTCTCCATCAATTCCAAACGATGAGCCTCATTCCTTAAACAACCTCGTAAAGCAGTGGCAAGATGATCTTCCATAGTCTCTGTCGCCTGCAAAGCAGATTGGAGAGTCAGCCTGAAACCACTCGACAAGGCGTGGGAGAGGTACTCCAAAGAGCGTGTCTCTTCCTGTATGACACGATTGATCACCTGCGTCAAGGAGTGTTTCATCTCCACCCATTCAGCCTCCAAATTCATCATCTCCTCCACCAAGAAGGCTGCCGCGGCGGTAGGCGTCTTGCAACGGACAGCCGCCACCATATCAACCACCGATTCATCTCGGTCGTGACCGATACCCGTAATCACCGGCAGCGGGAAATTCGCCACATTGCTAGCCAAGGCGTAATCATCGAAGGCCACCATATCTGTCGTCGCGCCACCTCCTCGGATGATCACCACCACATCATAATCCTCCATCTTCTGATAGATCGCATCCATGGCGGCAATCACGCTTGGAACAGTGCGGTCTCCCTGCATCACGGCAGAGAAGAGCGTAGGCGCAAAGCCAAATCGGTTGCCGTCCGCCATCAATTGGTCGCAGAAATCACCATAACCAGCAGCGGTTCCGGAGGATATCACCGCGATACGTCTTGCCGGAAGAGGGAATTCCACCTCCCTATTCATATCCCAGACGCCATCCTCCTTCAACTGGGCGATCGTCTCTTGCCGCTTCCGTGCCATATCACCCAGCGTAAAAGAGGGATCGATGTCGCGAATCGTCAATTGCAAACCATATTGTTCGTGGAAGGTAAGCGAGACCGCCACCAAGACCTTCATGCCCGGAGAGAGCATCTCTCCAGTCGCGGAGAAGAAGTAGGATTTCATCAATTTATAGGTACTCTGCCAGATGACAGCGCTCACCTTTGCCTCAATGAGCCGCCCGGAGGTGCCCTTATCGACCAAATTCAGATAGCAATGACCATTCGCATTCTCCCGCAACTCACTGATTTCGGCGCGCACCCAATAGACCGCATCGAAAGTATCAGCCAAGACCTCCTTGACTTGAACAAGGAAATCCTTCAGAGAAAGGGAGTTGGTGGATAGGTTATCTACATCCATAATTAAGAAAAAAGAAGCCCATCTATAAAGATGAGCTTCAATCTATAAGTTACAACTGAGTGACACAGATTACATCTTGCTGATCATCTTAGCCAACTTAGATTTCAAGTTAGACGCCTTGTTCTTGTGAATTACGTTAGTCTTAACCAACTTATCCAACATTGAAGATACCTCTGGAAGTCTCTTAACTGCCTCGTCCTTGTCCTTAGTAGCTCTCAAGTCACGAACGGCGTTACGAGCTGTCTTTGCATAGTATCTATTTTGCAATCTCTTTGCCTCAGCTTGTCTGACTCTCTTGATTGATGATTTGTGATTTGCCATTTTTTTAATATGTCTTTATTGTTTATTTAGTAGCCTCTAGGGGAGTCGAACCCCTCTTTAGAGAATGAAAATCTCTCGTCCTAACCGATAGACGAAGAGGCCAGCCTCCTTTGCTTTGATTCTTTCGTTTCAAATGCGGTGCAAAAGTAACGCGAAATTTTGGATATTACAACTTTTTCGGTCACTTTTTAACAAAAAACTGTCTATCGGTATGTAACTGTCAATGAACGCTTTGTTCCCGCGACTTCTCACCAAGGTAGCCTCCGTGGTGTCTTTTCGCATATTCTTGATTGGTAAAAGCGATCGCTTTCATGGTGCTGACGACCAGTATATCGCCAATCACCGTCATGGTCGTGGTGGAGGTTGTCGGCGTCAACCCCAAGGCGCAAACCTCTTTCGGATTACCCGTACAGAGAAGCGCATCTGCATCCTTCGCCAATTGACTGTCGCCGTTTCCTGTGATCACAATAAACTTGATGCCAGGCCGGAGACCTCGAGCCAACGGAATCAGCTCCAAAATCTCACGCGTCTTCCCCGAATTGGAGATCAGCAGCATCACATCGTTCTCCTGCAACAATCCCAAATCACCATGTTGCGCCTCACTTGGGTGGAGGAATACGGCCGGCGTTCCTGTCGAACTGAAGGTGGTGGCGATATTCAAGGCGATCTGACCCGCCTTTCCCATACCGCTGGTCACCAACTTACCCCTCTTCTCGTGAACCTGCTCGACGATGAGTTTCACCGCCTTCTCATAGTCCTTCGTGATAGGGATGTTCAGGACCGCATCGGCCTCTTTTCTTATAATATCTTCAATCTCCTGCTTCATTTCAGCATATCCGTTATGCGTCAATTGTAGCGTATGTGGCGTTCTCCTCAATGAATTGGCGACGTGGAGCCACGTCATCACCCATCAACATAGAGAAGGTGTAGTCCGCTTGCGCACCATTCTCGATGGCCACTTGACGGAGTGTGCGGTTCTCTGGATTCATGGTGGTTGACCACAACTGCTCCGCACTCATCTCACCCAAACCTTTGTATCGTTGGATATTCACAGAGTTCTCGTTTCCGCTCGCATACTTGTCTATGAACGCCTGCTTTTGTTGGTCAGTCCAGCAATACTCCTCCACATTACCCTTCTTGCAAAGATACAATGGAGGTGCGGCGATATAGACATATCCCTTCTCTATCAACTCACGCATGTGGCGGAAGAAGAAGGTAAGGATAAGGGTGTCGATGTGGCTACCATCGACATCGGCATCGGTCATGATGATGATCTTATGGTAACGAAGCTTTTCGGTATTCAACGCCTTCGCGTCGTCAGCCGTTCCAATCGTCACGCCCAACGCGGTATAGATATTCTTGATTTCTTCGCTTTCAAGCACCTTATGCGGCATAGCCTTCTCCACATTCAAAATCTTACCTCTCAAAGGCAAAATAGCTTGTGTGGTACGGTTACGGCCCTGCTTTGCGGTACCACCTGCGGAATCTCCCTCGACAAGGAACAACTCGCAGTTCTCAGGATTCTTATCAGAGCAATCGGCCAATTTTCCTGGCAAACCGGCACCTCCCATAGGGGACTTTCTCTGCACAAGGTCACGCGCCTTACGTGCGGCGATACGGGCACGGGCGGCCAAAATCACCTTGTCAACAATGGCACGCGCCTCCTTTGGATGCTCTTCCAAATAGTTGGTGAGCGCCTCTCCAACAGCTTGTTGCACAATACCGGAAACGTCGTCGTTACCCAACTTAGTCTTCGTTTGTCCCTCAAACTGAGGCTCCGCCACCTTTACGGAGATAACAGCGGTAAGACCCTCACGGAAGTCATCACCATTGATATCCACCTTCGCCTTCTCCAACATTTTGGAATCCTCGGCGTATTTCTTCAATGTTCTAGTCAACGCCATACGGAAACCGGTCACGTGTGTACCACCTTCGATGGTGTTGATGTTGTTCACATAGGAGTGAATGTTCTCGTTATAAGAGGTGTTGTAGGTCATAGCGACCTCAACTGGCGTGCCATACTTGTCGGTGTTGATGTGGATCACATCAGGAATCAAGTGTTCGCGGGTACTGTCCAAATACTCGACAAACTCGCCCAAGCCTCTCTCCGAATGGAAAGTATCCGCACGGAACTTGCCCTCCTCAACCTCCTCGCGGTGGTCGGTCAACGTGATGCTGATTCCAGCGTTCAAATAGGCCAAATCACGCAAACGGTTGGCAAGAATATCGTATTTGTAAACGGTCTCCGTGAAGATGGATCCATCGGGATGGAATGTCACCTTGGTACCAGTCTTATCAGCAGTGCCCACCTCTTTCACAGCATACAAAGGCTTACCGCAAGCATACTCCTGAATGTAACGTTTCCCGCCACGGCAAACCTCTGCCACCAACTTCGTGGAAAGTGCGTTCACACAAGAGACACCCACACCGTGCAAACCACCAGAAACCTTATAGGTTCCCTTGTCGAATTTACCACCGGCGTGCAACACGGTCATAACAACCTCCAACGCTGATTTTTTCTCTTTCTCGTGGAAATCTACTGGAATACCACGTCCATCATCCTCCACGGAGATAGAGTTATCTTCCCAAATATCCACCAAGATATTTTTACAATACCCGGCCAACGCCTCATCAATGGAGTTATCAACGACCTCATACACCAAGTGGTGCAAACCACGTTCGCTGATATCGCCAATATACATGGCTGGACGCTTTCTAACCGCCTCCAAACCCTCCAAGACCTGGATGTTTTTCGCGGAATAAGAGGTGTTTTCTTCGCTCATATTATATTCGAATTTATTTCTTCAATTTTTAAGCCGACACAACAGGACATCCGTCGTGATATAGCGAACAAATATAGTAAATTTTGTTCAAACCAACAAAAGGAAAATGCATCTCCTTTGGGACATTCCCTATGCCCCTTATTTAGACACAATAAAAAAACAGGGAACAGGAGATTTCCAGGCGACGTATAGACAAGAAAGGAGACAAGAATCCGCTTGCCTCCTAACCACTTTAACTACTTATTTTTATGATATTCCGATTCGATATAATGGCTGAAAGTCTGGAATGCCTCTTTCCCGAAAATAGGAGCCAGAGCACTCAATCGTTTCGCCATCTTTTGACCAGCGCCACGTTTAATGATTCCCGGAACTTTCCATTCCGGATGTGCCGCCAGCTCCACGAATTCCCACGGATGGAAGTAGATGACAAACAAGCCGTCGCAACGATGGGTCCATTTACACAGTAATTTGTATATCCACCACGGATAATTATGAAACGCCAGCCAGAAGAGCGGAATGCGCAGCCACGGCGTCACAGAGGTGGGAATCTCCAACACCTTGTCCGTCATAAATGGGAGGCGAGGCAAATCCCTATGGTTGTAGCGGCCAGGAATACAGGTCGGATGAAGGGATGAATCGTAGGCGTAACCTGCCTGGGCCAAAGCCTCATACGAAACATTTCCCATACGAGGTTGTCGATACCCACGCACTTCCACACCGCCAATCTCCTGCAAAATCGGCTTGCTACGCGCCGCATCGCTGTCCACTGGATTAAAATGGTCACATCCATGGCTGGCCAATTCATGGCCATCCGCCACGATCTGACGAATCAACTCTGGGGCATTCTCCGCGAAATTGGTGGTACAGAAAAAAGTGGCCTTCGCCCCCATCTCCTTCAATGTCTGTAAGATGGTCCTGGTACCCTCTTTCGAGACACGCATAGACTCCTCGAAGGAGATCTCCACGCCGTGCTCCTTGGGTAAATCAAACTCCTCTATGTCAAAACTCAATAGTATCATTGCCGCAAACTAATTATAATCATTTTGTTTCAGTACATCGTTCTCCGTTGTAAGACTCCACAAAATAATTAGGTCTGTTCTTTGTTTCCATGAAAATCTTGCCCAAATACTCTCCTATAATACCAATGGAGAGGAGCTGGACACCTCCCAAAAAGAGAACCGTCACCATAATGGTTGGATAACCCGCTACCGGATCTCCCCATATCAGTGTCTGCACCAAGATAAAGATCAGATAGAGGAACGCCGCGAAGCTGACCGCCAATCCGAGGACTGTGGAGATACGCAACGGGGCAACCGTATAGCTGGAAAAACCATTGATGGCCAACTCCACCAATTGCATAAAGCTCCATTTGCTCTCTCCAAACAGACGCTCTTTCTGCTCATACAAAACACCCTTTTTCTTGAAACCGATCCAAGAGTAGAGTCCTTTGGTATTACGTTCCGTCTCGCGCAGCTGCTTCAAAGCTTCGATACAAGAGCGGTCCAATAGTCGGAAATCGCCGGTATCCTTCTGGATGGGCACTCTTGTCAAGCGTTGCAACACACGGTAATAAGCCTTTGAGGTATTTCTCTTCAGCCAAGACTCTTTGCTGCTTTTGCGTTGCGCATAGACATCATCATACCCCTCTTCCCAATATTTCGTCATTTCAGGAATCACATCCACGGGGTGCTGCATATCGATATCCATAATGATCATCGCGTCACTCTTCACATAGTCAAATCCAGCCATTAGCGCAACCTCCTTGCCGTAGTTACGGGAAAGGTTCAAATAACTATAATGCTGCGGATCCTGGTTGTGCAGGCGTATCATCTGCTGCAAAGTGTTGTCACGACTACCATCGTTCACCATTAGGAACTCCCAATCGTAATCAGGGTTCTCCCGCAGCACCTGCGCCATGCAACGTTCCAATTCACCGAAAGAAGACTCTTCGTTGTAAGCAGGAAGAAGAATAGTGATTTTCTTTCTATTCATAACTATAATCAATTATTATTCAAGTGGTTGGATCTTTTTCAAAAGATATAGGTTGTGAAATTGCGCCTCGTAAGGGATTGACTCATAGGAGTAATGCAGCTGATCCAAGAGAGATGCGACATTTTGGATGTCGCAAAAGTGACTCAAATAGAGCACATAACGATCGTTCACCAGCATCTTCTCCAGGAAACCCTCTTTCATCATGTGCAGTTCATCCGTGTTGATGTATTTCGGATGAGCGTAATTCATCGGCACATCTATAAAAATGGATGGTTCAGCATGGTCGAAAACCACGGCATCCAAATCTCCATAGTCACTTAAAAATTGCTTTTTCTCCTCCGTCATAGGATAGAGATGCTCCAACGGAACATGTTTCACCCACCCCAACGACAGCAAAAGCGTAATGGCGAGCAGTGTGATGTTCACAACGCTCTCCTTTCGGATCCACTGAGACAATGCCCGACCAATAAGTGCGACAACCACAATGGAGAGAATCGGGAAGATAGGTGAGATATAGCGGAAGTCCACCCAAGGGGAGAACTTAGCCACGCCCAAATAAAACAAGAATGATGGAACGAGCAGCAACATCAGTTTCGAATTCGGCCAAGAGAGAACCCAACTTTTAAGGTCATCCCGTCTTGCCCGGATCTTCAGAAAGAGCAGCAAAAAGACAAGCGCCGCGAACAATATGACGCCTACCCGCCACCCATCAAAAAGGGCGTTATCCACCATGCCTACATATCCGACCAATCCCCTGAGAAGGGACAAAGTCGGCGCATCATCCTTTTGGCTAGCACCCTCCATGACCTGCACGAAAACCTGCGGCCATAACAGCAGAAAAGCCACACCAGTCACAATATGACCTATCAGAAATTTCTTCAATGTGGCCACATCAGAGGAGATGGCATAGAGCGCAAAAAGAAAAATCGGAAGCAGGAAGAAGAGCGAAAAAAACTGGGCGTACATCGCCAAGAATTCTACGACACAGATCCACAGCAAAGACCTCCTCTCCAAACGCCAACCATTTTCCTGCAACCTCAGATAAAGGTAAACCAACAACGTGATCAGAAAGGAGAGCAAACAATACATCCTAAAATAGGTCACACTATTCATAAAGGCGTAAGAGAACCCGAAGAAAAGGACGGGAAGCAGCGCTTTATATCTGTTGTCGAAGAGCCGACAGGAGATGCGGTATATCACGAAACAGGTCATCAAGAGGAGCGCCAAATTGATTCCAAATCCTATCATCACCAAATTAGGACTCTTCGTGATGGAACTAACCGTATGAACGATGAAATAGTACAAAGGAGGGTGCACATCCATTGTCTGGGTAGCCACCACATTGGTATAGTTGAATGCGCCGTCGCCCGATATGTATAAATCCTTTTTGAAGGTCTCAGCATCGAAAATACGATTGCAATCCCCCTCCCAAAAATGTTGCTTGTAACGATCGAAACCCTCCGCCTTGAGCGCCTGACAAACCTCGTCGAAGGTAGTATATTGTTTGTTGGAAAGCTCAAAGGTGTAAACCTCATCCAAAAAGAAACCCTCTTTCTGGGATATGGCATAAAAACTCGCCAATCCTATGGCGACCAACAGCAAGAACAATAGTGCGGCGTTTAATTTTACCCTTTTTAAAACCATCATTAAAGTATGGGATTTATAAATTTATTCGTCTATCTTTTGGGCAAAATTATACAAAAATATTGAATTATACTACGAAAATTAGACCATTTCTTCCAACCGCGCATTCAAACCACAAACACCCAAAAGGGTGAACCGAAAAAAAAATCGGTCCACCCTCCAATATGGTTTCAAACAATCCTCGTATTATCGAATGTTCGCGATGCTGATGATGTCGGCGAAGACACCCGCGGCGGTCACCGCGGCACCCGCGCCATAACCACGGATCATCATAGGATCTTGGTAACGAGCGGTGTTAATGATGATCAAGTTGTTGCTTCCCTTCAAATCGAAGAATGGATCAGATGGGCCAACTGCACGCAAACCTACGCTGGTCTTGCCGTTCTCCAATTTTGCCACGAAACAGAAGTGCTTACCCTCTGCCTCAACAGCCTTACGCTTCTCCTCGAACACGGCGTCGTATCCCTCCACCTTCTTCCAGAATTCATCCAATGAGCCTTCGAAGAAGTCGTTAGGGATGAAGAGGTTCTTCTCCACATCGTCTTGCTCCACGCGGATACCTGACTCACGAGCCAAAATCACCAACTTACGGATCACATCCTTACCGCTCAAGTCGATACGAGGGTCTGGCTCCGCGAAGCGTGCCTCCATCGCCATACGGATCGCCTTGCTCAATGGGATATCCTTGCTGATGGTATTGAAGATGAAGTTCAAAGTTCCTGAAAGGACAGCCTCCAACTTCACGATTCTATCACCACTGAAGATCAAGTCGTTGATGGTGTTGATGATTGGAAGTCCCGCACCTACGTTGGTCTCGTATAGATACTTGATACCACGTTGACGGGCGATATTCTTGAGCTCCATGTAGTTGTCGTAGTCGCCGGATGCGGCGATCTTATTGGCAGCCACCACGGAGATGTTGTGCAACAAGAGGTCTTTGTAGATATTGGCAATCGCACCAGAGGCGGTACAATCGACAAATACGCAGTTGTAAACATTCAAGTCGATCAACGCTTGCTTGATGATCTCCGGAGTAGAGGTCATTCCGCTCTTCAACAACTCTTGGTACTTGGTCAAGTCCACACCGTCGCGGTCCAAAATATAGTTGCTGACGTCGGCGATACCGATGACCTTCACCATCAAGTTGTTTTGCTTCATCAACAACTCCTTTTGGGTATGGAGTTGCTCCAACAAGCTTCCACCCACGGTACCAGTTCCCACCACGAAGAGGTTCAACTGTTGATACTCGGAAAGGAAGAATGACTCGTGTACTGAGTTCAAAGCCTTTCGTAAATCAGCGCGTTTCACCACGCAAGAGATATTGGTCTCTGCAGAACCCTGCGCCAAAGCGATGATATTGATGTTGTTGCGGCCAAGCGCATTGAAGAGTTTGCCCGCAGTTCCGGTGTTTTGCTTCATGTTGTCGCCCACAATCGCGATAGTGGACAAATCCTTCTCGGCGGTAATGGAGCTGATCGCACCCATCGCCATCTCCTCCGCAAACTCATCGTTCAAAAGATCGATTACCGTCTCGGCGTCGTCCGCTTGGACACCAATGGAGATGGAGCTGCCGGATGAGGCTTGAGAGACAAAGAACGTGTGGACATCGTTATAATCCAAAGACATGAAGATACGTCCGTTCACATTGTGGACATTCATCATACCCATTCCTTGGATCGTCACCAAAGCGGAGTTCTCGATAGAAGAGATTCCCTTGATCGTCTTCTCATCCTTCACATCCGTGGAAATCAAGGTGCCGCACACCTCTGGTTTTTCGATGTTCATGATTTGAATTGGAATATTCGCCACGCATGCTGGATAGATGGTAGGCGGGAATATCACAGTGGCGCCGAAGTTACAAAGCTCCATCGCCTCTGAATAGCTCAAATGCTCAATCTTGTATGCCTTGCGGGTTACGGAAGGATCCGCAGTCATGAAACCGTCGTTGGTGTTCCAGATCTCAATCTTGGAAGCGCCCAAAGCAGCCGCGATCAAAGCGGCCGTGTAGTCCGAACCGCCTCGGCCCAATGTGGTGACATCGGCAGACTTGGCATCCGAAGCGACAAATCCAGCCACTACCACACGTTTATCGTTAGATGAGGAGAATTGCTCCTTGATCAACTTGTAGGTCAACTCAAAGTCAACATTCGCATTGCCCAACGAATCGTTGGTCTTGATCAAATTACGGGCATCCAAATTCTTGGCATCCAAAAATTTGCTGACGAACAAAGAGACAATACGCTCACCATACGAAAGGATCACATCCTCTGTTTTCGCAGTCAAATCCTTGATCAAGTATACGCCCTTGAGGATATTCTTCAACTCTTCATGCAAAGCGTCGATCTCCTCCATCACCTTCGCGGATGAACCAAGAACTCCCTCCACCAATTGCTTGTGAGTTGAAACTATGGCATTGAGTTTTTCTGTATATGAAGCATTTCCTTGCGCAGCCAATGTGGTAGCCTCAACCAACATGTCGGTGACATTCTCCACTGCAGAAACAACAATCACGACGGGTTCGTTCACACCCTCCACTACTCTTTTAACTTGCTGCAAGTTTTTTATGGAACCTACGGACGCTCCACCAAATTTCAATACTTTCATGCTTTTGAAAATTACATTTTTATACGTTTAATGTGCAAAGATAGTCATTTCTTCGATTTTTTACCTACATTTGCGCAATACTTTCTTCGGAAATGGACGGATCCACATTCCCCGAAGGATAAAATTGAAATGGGTCCAAATAAAAATAAACAAATGAAAAAGTTATTTTTGGGAGCAGCCGCTCTTCTATCAGCATTGTCAATGAATGCGCAATCTGAAGAGACCTCTGCAGCCGCAGCGGAATCTAAGCAAGAGAACAAAGAGGTGGTTAACGAATTCAAGCCTGAAGAGGGCAAGTTCTTGATGGAAATCGGATATGTTCCAGCAACCGCTGGTTCTGTCAACCTTCCTGGCGGTATGATCAGAGGCGTTTATGTCCTTTCAGAGAAGATCGAGTTGAAGGTAGGACTCAACGTCGGTATCAACAAAGAGGTTTTCGACAACGCGAAGGCAGGTGACGAGTGGGTAAAGTACAGCGAGCGTACTGCTGTATTCGCTATCGAGCCAGGTTTCAACTACTGCTTCGAAGGCACCAAGAGATTGGAGCCATACATCGGTGCTGAATTGGCATTTGGTATCACTTCCACCAAGGAGGTACACGAGACTCAAAATCAAAAACACATAGTGAAAAACGAGACTGGTTTCAACACTTTCGGTATCGCTGGTAACGCGGGTTTCAACTTCTTCGTAGCCAAGAACTTATTCATTGGCGCCGAGGTTAAGTTGGGTGTTGAGATGAAAACCGACAAGAAGATCACTACCGAGGAGAATGGTACCACCACTAAGGAGGATACTAACAACCACGAGGTAGAGTTCGCTCCACAAGCGGTTCCTGTAATCCGCGTGGGTTGGGCGTTCTAAAATCACAGAACTGACTAATCCTAAATAACCGTTACAGTTTTTTACTTTGTTTTATCAGGACAAAGTTAGAACTTTTTAGAAGATCATTGCAGCCCTAGGGCTGCAATGATCTTCTTTTTTGTAAGTTATATCCGCAGGAGAGGTGAGGTCTTGGTCTGTTATAGGTGCTTACATCTCTTTTGTTTAGTTCTATTTTTTGTAATTCTTTACGGCATTCACAAGAGCATTTAATATATTAAAGTTGAATATTTCGCAAAGTATTTTGTTTAATATTGTTATATTTAGCGCAATTTATTCAAGATTGTCATAATAAAATTGTAACTCTGCACAAAGTATATTTCGCAAAAATGGATAATAAGGATTATAACCGTATAAAAGTTGCTCTGGTTGAGCAAAAGAAAACAGCCAGATGGTTGTCAGATGCCTTAGGTAAGGATCCAGCAACAATCAGCAAGTGGTGTACAAACACCACACAACCATCCCTTGAAATGTTATTCAAGATTTCAGAACTGCTACAAGTTCCCATCCAAGATCTTGTAAGAAAACAAAACTTTTAGTATGATCGAATTAGAATTACAGCAATATCTGCTTTCCAAATATCCGCAGGAGAATGAAGGGTGTGAATGGAAAGAGTTCAAGAACTTAAAGAATGACTTCTGTGGCAAAGAGAAAGACGATGTCATTTCCTATGTTTCCGCCTTATCAAACATGGAGGGTGGACATCTTGTGATTGGCGTTGTTGATAAGACGCTTGAGATTGTCGGCACTGATACCTACAACTATGACGTGCAGAAAGCAAGGCTGAGATTGACGGACCAATGCGCCAACTTACCATCAGAGGGATTGCTGGTTGAGGAGTTCATTACTGATGATACTCACAAGAAGGTTTGGATTGTTCATGTACCAAAGCACCTAAAGCGACGACCTGTGTATGCTCATAGTAAAGCATGGCAGAGAATGGATGACTCTCTCGTAGAGCTGACAGATTCACGATTGGCGGTCATTCTTGATGAACGTGAGTCAACATACGACTGGTCTGCAGTAATTATTGAAGATGCCACAATAGAAGACCTTGACACGAAAGCAATAGCACTTGCTCGTGAGGGTTACAAGGAGCGTTATCCTCAGTATACTCATGACTGTGACACATGGAGTGACAAAGTATTCCTTGACAGAGCTTGCCTGACTATTGACGGAAAGATAACAAGAACAACATTGTTACTCGTCGGCAAAGAAGAGAAAGCCCACAAACTCAACCACATGGCTCAGATTGTGTGGAAGTGCTTTCAGGACGGACAGACGTTTGGAGACATCTACACCATCCCATTTATTCGCACAACAAGTGAACTGCTCAACCGAATCAGGAACTATCGCTTCAAGATTTACCCAAAGAACTCTCTGATTCCTGCAGAGGTATGGAAGTACGATACCGAAAGTATCCTTGAAGGACTCCACAACTCGATAGCTCACCAGATGTACGAAAGTGGCTCTCGTATCATCGTCACTGAGGACAAGGACAAACTCACCTTCCAGAATGACGGATATTTCTTTGAAGGCACATACACCCAGTATATTACAGGTGAGAAGACGCCACGTAACTATCGTAACCCAGCGTTGGTAAAAGCCATGGTGAACATCAAAATGATTGATACCCAAGGCTATGGTATTCATAAGATGTTCGTCAGTCAAAAAGAACGCTATCTGCCAATGCCTGACTACGATAAATCAACCGCAACCGAGGTTGTACTCACATTACCAGGTACTGTCATTGATGAAAACTATAGCCTCTTGCTATTGGAGAATCGTAACCTATCTTTAACAGATGCGGTGCTCCTTGATTCTGTACAAAAGGGAAAGAAAATTCCAACAGAGGCTGTTGCTATGCTCCGCAAGCGCAAGTTAATAGAAGGACGCCTGCCTCACATCTTCATTGCAAAGGATATTGCTCAAGTAACTGACCAGAAGATAGAATACACTAAACACAAGGGACTCGATGACAAGAAATGTGAGGCTCTGCTGCTTGACTCATTGAAAGATCATGGTTCACTAACCAAAGGTGAAATTTGCAAACTCTTATGGGACATTTTGTCAGATCAGCTAAATGACCAACAGAAAGATACTAAAGTATATAACATACTTCGCAAATTAAAGAAACAAAATGTAATCAAGAATACAACTAGAGGTAATATATCGGTGTGGTCGCTCGCAAATGAATGAAAATTACGAGCGATTACGAGCGATTTTACGAGCGACCACAAGTGCCGCATTTTCCAAAAAGATACGTATATAACTAATATTCAACACCCTGCATTTGTATATATCTCGCGCAAAAGTATGAAAATTACGAGCGTTTCCGTGAGATCTCCTGAGGTTAACATCACAAACGATAATTCTACTATATGGATGAACTGCAAAAGAAATACAATCAACTTGTTGCACAAAACGAAGTCCTTCGCAAGGAGAATGCGGAATTAAAATCACTTCTTCGTTCTTATGGCATTGAGTACAAGCCAAAGCCTACAAATGTGACAGACTCCTTATTTTCGCCTATTTCTCTCCCTGTAATCAAGCTCTCGCTTGACGAACGGGTCGCTCTGTTTATGTCTTTATTCAAAGGTAGAGAAGATGTATTTGCCCGAAGATGGTTCAGCAAGACAACAGGGAAAGGAGGCTATCAGCCTGTGTGTGCCAACGAATGGAGACGGGGAGTATGCGACAAGAAGAAGTTTAAGTGCGCCGAATGCCCTAATCGCAACTTTGCGCCATTGACATCCCAAGACATCTATCGCCATTTGGAAGGTAAGGATGAAAACTGTTGTGATGTAGTGGGATTATACGTCATTATGCCAGACAATAATTGTACATTTCTATGTACAGACTTTGATGACAAGAGCTGTAAGCATGGCTATAAGGATGACGTTCTTGCTTTTGCTGGAGTATGTAGAGATTGGCAGATTCCATACGCCATCGAACGTTCTCGCTCCGGTAATGGCGCTCATGTATGGATATTCTTTGAAGAACTATTACCAGCATTCAAGGCAAGGAGGTTGGGTAATGCAATACTCACCGAAGCAATGAATCATGATGGTCGTATGTCATTCGACTCATACGACCGCTTCTTCCCTAATCAAGACCGTATGCCAGAAGGTGGTTTTGGCAATCTGGTTGCATTGCCATTGCAAGGTCAAGCACGAAAAAGATTGAACAGCGTGTTCGTAGATGATGAGTTTCGCGCATACAAAGACCAATGGGCATTCCTATACAATGTAAAAAAGATGAGTGAAAGCAATGTTGACCATCTTTTGAGTTTGCATGTTCATGAAGATCTTGGGGCATTTACAGCATCAAGCGAAAGTAAACCTTGGGTAACTCCCAAGCCTCAATCTATCACGCATGCAGATTTCTATTCGAATATCACAATCACAAAGGCTGACAAACTCTATATCCCACTAAAATCAGTTTCCGCAAAGGTTCTTAACCATCTGAAGCGAATAGCAGCGTTCAGGAATCCCGAATTCTACAGTAAGCAAGCACTTAGGCTCTCAACATATTCCGTTCCACGTATCATCTCATGTTTCGACATTACCGACGAGTACCTTGTTATGCCTCGTGGGTGCGAAGATGCCATTTTATCATTCTTGAATGACAACAACGTAAAGTATAGTATTACAAACGAAACAAATCACGGGAAAAGGATATCAGTAAAATTCACAGGTACGGAACGAGAAGAACAGACAGCTGCAATCAATGCATTGTTTCCATATAGCAATGGTGTCTTACATGCAACAACAGCTTTTGGTAAAACTGTTACGGCAGCCGCAATTATTGCACGCAGGAAAGTAAACACACTTATTCTTGTTCACTCCAAAGCCTTGCTTACACAATGGCACGAACGACTTACAGAGTTCCTGGATATTGACTATAAAGAGCCAGTAGAACCAAAGAAACGTGGTCGCAGAAAAGCCTTCTCTCCTATAGGTTGCCTTGACTCCACTGGCAATACACTGCATGGAGTTATCGATATCGCCCTCATTCAGTCATGCCTTGATGAAGATGGTGTCAAACCATTTGTACAGGAATATGGAATGGTCATCGTTGACGAATGTCATCATGTGTCGTCTGTTACCTTTGAGAATGTATTGAAGAATATAAAGGCACACACGGTGTATGGTTTAACAGCAACACCAATTCGTAAAGACGGTCAACAGCCAATCATCTTCATGCAGTGTGGCCCCATTCGTTTCTCTGCAGATGCCAAGAGTCAGATTGCCAAACAATCCTTTGATCGTTACCTCATACCTCGATTCACATCATATCGCTCCATATCTGAGGATAAGCAATCTATTACATCCATGTATCAATCGCTATCAGAAGACGAGGTACGCAACAATCTCATTGTTGATGATGTCTGTAAGGCTGTAACTACAGGTCGTACTCCGATAATCCTAACAAACAGGACCTCGCATGTAACATTCTTGACAAAGAAGTTAAAAGCTACCATTCCAAATGTCATAACATTGACAGGTTCTGGTACAACAAAAGAGAAGCGAGATGCCTTGCTGCAATTACAATCCATCCCTGCCACAGAACCTTTGGTAATTGTAGCTACAGGGGAATATGTTGGAGAAGGCTTTGACTATCCTCGCTTGGACACACTATTTCTTGCATTACCAATCTCATGGAAGGGGCTTGTTGCACAGTATGCAGGACGACTACATCGAGAAAATGAAGGGAAGAAGGATGTGCGAATCTATGATTATATAGACATCCATGAACCTGTTTGCGACAGTATGTACAGGAAACGACTCAAAGGTTATGCATCTATTGGCTATAAGACTATTATCAAAGGTTCTCCAACACTATTTGACAATGTAAATGACATTGACTTTTCAATAAACGAGGGGCAGATATTCAATGGCAAGACATACTTCCGACCATACAGAGCAGATCTCGGAACAGCCAAACGCTCCATAGTATTGTCTTCTCCAAAATTGTATAAGGTTGAGCGTAATAGTCTAACAGAACATTTGAGTGAGATATCCAGTCAAGGAATAGAGATACTAATCCTAACTATGACAGCAAACGAGCAAACTGAATACTTGCAAGCAAAAGGATTATCGGTAAAAATTATTCCAACCTTGTCACTATGTACTACTATTATTGATAAGACTGTGGTATGGTACGGTGCAGTCAATGCTCTTGGTTATACTTCCGAAGAAGACAATGTGATAAAAGTCACAGATAACAAGCTTGCAAATGAACTAATCGAAGCACTCCTAAATTCAAATTCTACATAAACAATGCGTAAACAAACTATTTCAGTTAGGGGTATTTTGGGAGATTCGAAGGAAATGACAGTCTTGTAAAGTGTTGATTATCAACAATATTTCTAAATAACGAAATCTCATGGAATATCACTTTGCGAGACTCATAATCCTTTATCTTTTCATTTAAATCCTCTATGCCTTTCGCAGAAAGATCCATCACCGCCATCAGGCAACAAATACCGAGACATATCGGCAACAAAAAACGAAACTTGCTATTCATAATTGATATCATTTTATTAACAAAAACTATTCTCCGCAGACGAATGCAATACAGGGGGCGAATGCAATTCGCCCCTACTTCTCAATCATTCCCTCCCCCTTCTCATCAACGAAGAAATAACGTTTTCCCACTCTCAAACGGAGCAAACCATCCGAGAAAAAGCTGACCTCGTCCACATCATTGGATAGGAGCTTCTGGCCATTAGGTTGACGCACATTTATGGTATTTTCCCAACCTATCTTGGTATAGTGGCAGTTCAAGCGATTATCCTCTTCGCTCAGATTACTCTTATAATAGCAAAGTGGATAGGTTCCTTGGGGGAACTTATCCGTCATTTTCACCAAACCAGCCACCACATACTCGGTGAATGAGCCATCTATCGTATTGCCATCATCTGCTAGATACAATTGTTCATAGGTTTTACTATCTTCCATACGAACACCGTCCCGATGACGGGAGGGGAGACTGAATCTATTCGGATAGACCAAATTTCCACCCTCGTTCTCCAATTGCCATACATTACCTTCTACACGACGTAAATAGTTTTTACCCAAACGGAAACGAGAGACCTCTTTACCGCTCTCGTCTATCATCTTTGATTTTTCGATGGAAGCAGGGAATGGGAAATCGTTCTCTGTGATTTCTAATTTTTCACACCAATCCGCAATGCTGGTAGCATCAAAGACAAACATTCCCGACTGAGCTAAATCCACAAGAAAAAAAGGCAACTTCTCATACAACAGATGGCCATCCTTGTAAACATTACAATAGATGGGAAATAAACGCTCCCCCATATCCGTCTCTAGTCGGAAACAAATAATCTCCAATAAGAGACCATAATATAAGACAATCTTGTTGTCATACTGAAAAGGGACCACAACATTACCTTTCTGATCAACTATGCCATATTTGTTGGTCTTTTTGTTCAAAAGCATCACCAATCCCACACCATCATGCGAGCAATTTACACTTGGCACATATTGATAGCCATACTTTTCCTCCAACTTTTCCACACCGACTACCTCGCCACACAAGTTTTCGAGCGTAAAAGCATAATTATTATATCCATTTTCTACTCCTGGAGTATTATAATCTATATTTAAAGCGACTAACACCTTGTCGTTTTCGAGTTGATCAATCTTCTGGATGGACTCCTTACCCAAGAAATATACACTATGGCCACCCTCCTCATGATAAACATACATGATACTCTTATTGCGAACAACATTCCAATCTCCGTTAAAATCTGTTGCAGTAATAGAGATTCCAGAGCACAACTCGTTGCCCTTTTTGTCTATTAAGTAAGCCTTTGTATTCTTTGTTTTAGGAATCACACACCGACCATTGTGGAACTTTATATCATCTAATCGACTATCATCATTGCTCCACTTCAAAGGAATCACCAATTCGCCAGACTTATCGACAAAACCTATTTTGCCATCTTTCTTCACGACTGCGAGCCCTTCGCTGAAATGGCCCACATACTCACAATCCTTTATCTTTTCATTTAAATCCTCGACCCCCTTCGCGGAAAGATCCATCACCGCCATCAGGCAACAAATACCGAGACATATCGGCAATATAAAATGAATTTTTCCATTCATAAGTGAATTATTTAAGAAACTGTTTAAATTTAATTCAAAACTAATTTGAGAGACCTAAAAAAAATCTCTCTAAAATACACTTAAAATATTGATTATCAGTTTGATAAGTGGACAAATTTTCGTAACTTTAAAGGTACCAAACATTAAAGGAATGAACAGTTATCCAACAAATCTCACCGATAATCAGTGGCAAGTTATAGAAAAGTTTTTAGATGTGCAAGTGCGAAAGCGCAAGTATCCTCTCAGAAACATTGTAAATGCGATCAATTACCTTCTCAAATCAGGGTGTCAGTGGAGGATGCTCCCAAAGGATTTCCCTCCTTACAACCTAGTTTACTACTATTTCTCCAAATGGAAAAACGAAGGTATTTTCGAAGACTTGTTCATAAAGATACACATATACCAGAGTCTTGCTGGGTCGATGTGAGTGCCCAAGTCTCGGGCTTATAGATTCGCGTAGTGTGAAAACTTCACATCACGTTGACAAATGCAGAGGCTTAAAGCAACTTTAGGATGCGATCTTGAGATTGTACTCAGACCTGATGAATGCCCTTCTAAATTCCAAGTCTTGCCCAAAAGATGGATTGTGGAACGCTCGTTTGCATGGCTTGAAAATTTTAGAAGACTAACTATTG
>JAZUDI010000080.1:0-24945 GCA_045639525.1 Paludibacteraceae bacterium
GTTCTGCGTCTTCTCACCTACCGAACCATAGGTGTATGCCTGGGAATAGCCCAACATTGGAACACCCAATAGTGTGAATAATAGAAATTGTTTTACCATATAATTAAATTATTGATTTCGTTGGAACAATCGCACACAACGCCCCGTAGAGACGTGGCGTGCCACGTCTCTACAAAACGCGATTCGTTATATTTTATTGATTTATAGGAAGATTGTGTGTGTGTGTGTGTTTAAACAAATATCTGACATCGCCAAATATCCGACACTTGATTTAATATTGAAAATTTCTAATCTCATAAAACACACTCGATTTAGCATAAACAAAGTTAGGGAAATTATTTGACGATGCAAACATTGGCCGATTTTTCAAAAACAAAAGAGGGGAAACCCAACGGTCTCCCCTCTTGAAGTATAGTGGAAAAAGATTCTCTATACAATGGATGATTACATCATTCCACCCATTCCGCCACCCATAGGAGGCATTGCAGGAGCAGCTTTATCATCCTTCTTCTCCGCTATGACGCACTCAGTGGTCAACATCATACCAGCGATGGATGCGGCATTCTCCAAAGCGACACGAGTCACCTTGGCAGGATCGATCACACCAGCCTCGAAGAAGTTTTCGAATTTGTCGCTACGAGCGTTGTAACCGAAGTCAGCCTTACCCTCTTTTACCTTTTGTACGAATACGGCACCCTCTTTACCTGCGTTAGCGATGATTTGGCGAAGAGGCTCCTCGATGGCACGCTTGATGATCTCGATACCAGTGGTCTCATCTTGGTTCTCACCCTTCATGCCCTCCAAAGAGTCGATGGCACGGATAAATGCGACACCTCCACCAGGTACGATACCCTCCTCTACAGCAGCACGTGTAGCGCAAAGAGCGTCGTCCACGCGATCCTTCTTCTCCTTCATCTCCACCTCAGATGGAGCACCTACATAAAGCACTGCAACACCGCCGGCCAACTTAGCCAAACGCTCTTGCAACTTCTCCTTATCGTAGCTTGACTTGGTAGTCTCCACTTGCGCCTTGATTTGGGCAACACGCTCAGCGATGTTCTCCTTAGCTCCGGCACCGTTGACGATAGTGGTATTATCCTTGTTGATGGTTACCTTCTCAGCCTTACCCAACATATCGATGGTTGCGGCATCCAACTTAATACCCTTCTCCTCTGAAACGACGATACCGCCAGTAAGGATCGCGATATCCTCCAACATCTCCTTGCGACGATCACCAAAACCAGGAGCCTTCACAGCAGCGATCTTCAAAGCACCTCTCAAACGGTTAACCACCAATGTAGTCAACGCCTCGCCGTCGATATCCTCAGCGATGATCAACAACGGACGGCCTGCCTGTGCGGTAGCCTCCAAAATAGGAAGGATATCCTTCAAAGAGGAGATCTTCTTATCGTGGATCAAGATGAATGGATTATCAAACTCAACCTCCATCTTCTCGGTGTTAGTCACAAAGTATGGAGACAAGTAACCACGGTCAAATTGCATACCCTCCACCACATCAACAGTAGTGTCCATGCTCTTTGCCTCCTCAACGGTGATGACACCCTCCTTCTTCACCTTCGCCATAGCGTCAGCGATCAAAGTACCGATCTCAACATCGTTGTTGGCGGAAATAGTAGCCACTTGCTTGATCTTATCGTAGTCGTCGCCCACCTCTTTGGATTGTGACTTGATGCTCTCAACCACCTTTGCGACAGCCTTATCGATACCACGCTTCAAATCCATTGGATTCGCACCAGCGGCAACGTTCTTCAAACCAACAGTGATAATGGATTGAGCCAAAACAGTTGCGGTAGTTGTACCGTCACCCGCGTCATCACCAGTCTTAGAAGCGACCTCCTTCACGATTTGAGCGCCCATGTTCTCGTATGGATTCTCCAACTCAATCTCCTTAGCGACAGAAACACCGTCCTTAGTGATGTGAGGCGCACCGAACTTCTTCTCGATGATCACATTACGACCCTTAGGGCCGAGGGTTACCTTCACTGCGTTCGCCAACTCGTCCACACCCTTCTTCAAAAGGTCACGAGCATCTGTATCGAATTTTATCTCTTTAGCCATAACTGTATGTTAATTTTGAATTGTAAATTTTGAATTATGAATTAGCTAACTACATCATAGACCAATGTTTATTAAATAATCGCAAGGATGTCACCTTGACGCATGATAAGATATTTCTCACCATCCAAATCCAACTCGGTGCCAGCGTACTTGCCATACAATACAGTATCACCTACCTTAACCACCATCTCCTCATCCTTGGTACCGTTACCGATCGCAAGAACTTCACCCTTCAACGGTTTCTCCTTCGCTGAATCTGGAATAATAATTCCACTTGCTGTTGTTGTCTCTGCTGCAGCGGGCTTAACCAAAACCCTATCTGCCAATGGTTTAATATTCATACTTATATCTATTTTAATTATATTTCTAATCTTGACGTCCTCCTCTCAGTACGTCACCGATATTTCTATATCACAATCTATGCCAAAAGTAAAAAGAGAACACAAGACTGACAAAAGAGACTTAAAATGGCAGAAGGACAAACGGGGAATGTGCCAAAGTGTCAGACAGGATGTCAGTGAGATTTACTGTTTAGATCGACAAAACTCTTAATTGACTTCGTCGAACCAAGTTTTCTTAAATCAAAAAAGGAAGAGAGCAAACTCCCTTCCTTTTTTACGTATAGTTGTAAGAATTCTTCTAATTCTGTAATGCGGCAGCACCACCGACGATATCGAGCAACTCGCTCGTGATCGCTTGTTGACGAGTCTTGTTGTACAACACTGTCAACTCGTTGATCAACTCATTGGCGTTATCCGTCGCAACCTGCATAGCCACAACACGCGCACCATGCTCAGACGCGTTAGAATCCAACAGACAAGCATACATTTTTGTTCTGAGCGCCTTCGGCAACAAAGACTGAAGAATTTCGGCTTTACTAGGCTCAACGATATAATCGCCGGACATATTATCAGCCTTTTTATCAGACTCTAGTTTGATAGGCAAGAACGTTTCAGTTGTCAATTTTTGAACCGCCGTATTCTTCAAATGGTGGTAAACGACAATTACCTTGTCATACTCTTTCTCCAAGAATTTAGACATCAATTCGTTGGTGGTTTGGCTAATTCCATCGAATGACGGGTGGTCAGCCAACTCTACCGGAACTGGGACAACCGTCACATCACTCATCTTAGCGACAGCCTCTTTTACCTTCTTACCGACAGGATAGATGGTAATCTTCTCTGCGGAAGCGGCGCGCTCTGATTTAATGACGTTGCCTAACTCCTTGATAACATTTGAATTATAGGCACCACAAAGGCTCGAATTAGAAGAAAAAACTACAATAGCCACACTCTTGGCAGTTCTGACTTGAGAGAACTCTGATTGAAAATCGCTCTCAGTAGCCAAAAAATTGCTCAAGATTCCATTCAAACGACTTTGATAAGGCGAGATGTTCTCAATAGCCATCTGAGCCTTCTTCAACTTCGCCGAAGAGACCATCTTCATTGCTCCAGTGATCTTCTTCGTAGAATTCACCGAACCAATTCTTGCTTTTACTTCCTTAAGAGATGCCATTTGGTATAGTTCCTAAAATGTTTTTAATAACAACTTGAGACTCCTCCTTCAAGATAGACTTGATGTTATCATCAATCTTACCTTGCTTCAACATATTCAAAACATCATCCTTGTGGAGATGCTCCAAACGCTCGATGAAGAGTTTCTCGAACTCATGCACAGACTCAACTGGCAATACATTCAAGATACCTTGTGTACCACAGTAGATAACCGCGATTTGATGTTCTACTGGGAACGGCGTATATTGAGGTTGCTTCAACAACTCTGTATTACGCACACCCTTGTCGATTGTCATCTTGGTAACGGCATCCATATCACCACCGAATTTGGTGAAGGACTCCAACTCACGGTATTGAGCTTGATCGGTCTTCAAAGTACCGGCGATAGACTTCATCGCCTTCACTTGCGCACTACCACCCACACGAGACACGGAGATACCTACGTTGATTGCAGGACGAATACCTGCGTTGAACATGTTGGTCTCCAAGAAGATCTGACCATCGGTGATGGAGATCACGTTAGTAGGGATATATGCGGAAACGTCACCAGCTTGTGTCTCGATGATAGGAAGAGCGGTCAATGATCCTCCACCCTTTACCTTACCCTTCAAAGATGCAGGGAGGTCATTCATCTGAGCTGCCACTGAGTCGTTGTTGATGATCTTAGCGGCACGCTCCAAAAGACGTGAGTGCAAATAGAACACATCACCCGGATAAGCCTCACGACCAGAAGGACGCTTCAAGATCAAAGAAACCTCACGGTATGCGACAGCTTGCTTTGACAAGTCATCATAAACCACCAATGCGTGCTTTCCTTGATCACGGAAATACTCTCCGATCGCAGCACCCGCGAAAGGTGCGTAGTATTGCATAGCGGCAGGATCCGAAGCGGTAGCGGAAACAATGATCGTATAATCCATCGCGCCATGCTCCTTCAAAGTGTTCACAATGTTTGCGACAGTTGAACCCTTTTGACCAACGGCCACATAAATACAATAAACTGGGTTACCAGCCAAATAAGCCTCCTTTTGATTGATAATGGTATCGATCGCAATAGCAGTCTTACCAGTTTGACGGTCACCGATGATCAACTCACGTTGTCCACGACCAATCGGAATCATTGCGTCGATCGCCTTCAAACCTGTTTGCAAAGGTTGTTTTACAGGCTCACGATAGATAACACCTGGCGCTTTACGCTCCAATGGCATCTCCAACAAATCACCCTTGATCGGACCAAGTCCGTCGATAGGGTTACCGATTGAGTTCACAACTCTACCAACCATGCCTTCACCAGTCATGATAGAAGCGATACGACGGGTTCTCTTTACAGTATCACCCTCGCTGACCTGGTCTGTAGGGCCCAAAAGTACGGCACCCACATTATCCTCCTCCAAGTTCATCACAACGGCGTTCATTCCGTTTTCGAACTCAAGAAGTTCTCCAGCCTCGGCGTTTTGCAATCCGTAGATACGAACCACACCATCGCTTACTTGCAAGACGGTACCCACCTCTTCGAACTTGACTTTAGTGTCAACTCCTTGAAGTTGCATTCTCAGCACGTCTGATACTTCACTTGCTTTTATAGCCATAAAATAATTTTCTTTAATAATTAAACACCGAAAAAACCTTAAGCATTTTTGGAATTATTATTGAGCAATGAATCTCTCACACTTCTCAATTGTCCCTTAATGCTGGCATCCAATTGGTATGTCTCCACATTCAAAATGAAACCACCAATCAAATCCGGATCTACAGAAGTTTCAAATTCGACAGAGCCCGTCGAAACATTTTCGACCGCCTTGCGCATACGTACAATTTCAGCATCGCTGACTGGGCTCGCCGTCACCAACTGGCTGATCACGATATTCTTTTCCTTACGGTAAAGATCTTGATAAACCAAGCTAATGCTTTGAAAAAAGCTTTCACGCTTGCGTTCAATGACCAAATCCACGAATTTTTTATATTCGTCGCATACCTCAGTACCCGCAGCCGTAATAAGCAAATCAGTCTTTTTCTGCTTCGAGATCGTCGGGTTAATCATAGCGTCGCGCAACTGCGGTACACTCTCATAACTCGAAGATACCAGCTTCATAGACTCATAGACCTCCGTTTCGTGTTGGTTTTCCTCCGCGAACTTATAGAGAGCCTTTGCGTATCTTGCTGAAATTTTACCTGTATTCATCGAACTTACGATTTAGCGACATTTACCTCATCCAAATACTTGTTGATCATAGCGGTTTGCGCCTCAGCGTCTTTCAATTCACCACGAAGGATCTTCTCCGCGATTGTCACTGAAAGTTCAGCCACTTGAGTACGAATATCCTTAATGGCATTGTCTTTCTCCAATTGGATACTCTCCTTGGCGCTCTCCATGATCTTGTTCGCCTCGGCAATTGCTTGCGTCTTGGCGTCCGAAATCATTTGATCTTTTAATCTGGATGCCTCTTTCAACATCTCAAGACGCTCATTCTTGGCCTCAGCAAGCAACTTGGCATTCTCCTCCTTGAGGTTAGCCAAAGCCGCATTCGCCTCGTCTGCCTTCTTAAGCGACTCCTCGATGTAGTTGCTTCTCTCTTCAATCATTCCGGTAATCATTGGCCAAGCGAACTTGCCCAAGATGAATACTAGAATACCGAAGCAAAGCACCATCCAGCATAATAGACCTAAATCTGGCGTCAGTAAAAACATAGTTTTACGTTTAATTTGTTATTACATAACGTATGCCAAGAAGGCAACGATGATTGCGAAGAATGCGGCACCCTCGACCAAAGCGGCAGCAACAATCATGTTACTTCTGATGTCACCTGCAGCATCTGGTTGACGACCAATTGCCTCCATTGCAGATCCACCGATCTTACCAATACCAATACCTGCACCGATTGCTGCGATACCTGCACCTACTGCTGCTCCTAATGCTGCTGTTGCTTCAGCTGCTAATAAAACACTTAACATAGTCTTAAAATTTTAATTGTTATTTAATAATTTGTTACTTTCTATTATTTGATCATAATGATCGACTTTACTCATGTGAATGTCCTTCCACCTGTCCCATACCGATAAAGATAGCGGACAACATGGTGAACACATAGGCTTGGATAAAACATACCAAACACTCCAATAGCGACATGAACACTATCAAAAGAACCGATAAGACGGAGATACCCGCACCCGCGGCTGGAGCCATCTGACCAAAGATGAAGATCAAACCAATCAAGATCAATACCATGGTATGACCTGCGAACATGTTCGCAAAAAGACGGACACATAGCGCAACTGGCTTGATGAAGACACCCATGATCTCAATGAACTGCATCAAAGGGATTGGAAGTTTCAAGAAGATAGGCACCTCTGGCCAAAAAATCTCCTTATAATACTCTTTCGTAGCCGTCAAGTTGGTAAGAAGGAAGGTAATAGACGCCAAAACAAGTGTAATAGCGATGTTACCCGTCAAATTCGCACCACCTGGGAAGATCGGAATGATACCCAAAATATTGTTGATGAAGATAAAGAAGAACGCCGTCAACAAATAAGCGGTGTATCTCTTATAATTCTTACCAATACTTGGTTTGATGATATCATCCACCAAAGAGACGATAAGAGGTTCCAACAAAGCCTGTTTTCCAACAGGGCGGCTCATCGGATTCTCCTTATATCTCTTCGCGATACTCAAGAAGATCCAAAGCAAGAGCGCACAACTGATAAACAAGGAGGCCACATTCTTCGTAATGGAGAAATCCAACGGACGATTTCCTGTTGCCACCTCAACAATCTTTCCAGCATGTTCACCCTCTTCCGCAATCATGTAGCCCTTGTACTCCTTATAGTGTCCTTCGTGGCCCAATTTGCTAGAACAGAAGAGATCCAATCCGTTTTGTCCGTAAACGATACATAGCAACGGAATAGATACATGCGTTTCGCCGATTGTTGTGATGTGCCAATCGTAAGCATCACCTGTATGACCGAAGATCATCTCCTTCAAATTCACACCCTCTTTCTTATGATGCTCCTCAACGGCGGGAACCTCGTTGGCATCTTCTGCCACCGGAGCTTCTTGCGCATGCAATGAGAAAGTAGCCATCAAGAGAAGAGCGGAAAGCAATGCCTTTGCAACTCTACTTGTCAATTTATTTTTGGACTGACTCATATTGTTAATCCTTTATTTAAGTTTTGTGAGGGCAATCGCCTCAAATACAGTATATATCACATAAATGATCGCGAACACTGCCAAGAAAGGCACCGCCCATTCGCGGTTCACGAGGCAAAAAACAACCGCACCAAAAAGTGCTATGAACATCTTCGAGACCTTTAACACCAAGAACATTCGACTGTATTGCATCGCGTCTTCCCTTGTCTTGTCCAGTACGAAGAATGTCATGGATCCGTAACAGAGGAAAAAGAGCGGAACCACGATTGAGGCACCCATTAAAACCGTCGCATCCACAAATAGATGTTTGATGGTATAAATTGAGACCGCCATGATCAGCACCATAATAAGCGCCAATTGCTCGATTACCTTAACTGTCTTTGGATTCATCTTAGTCTTACGCTAATACATTCTCCACACAAACAGAGACCACATCATTCTTTACTTCGGCAAAACCGCCGTCCACATTGATGACTGTCTGCTCACCACCCGCTTTATAGGTGATGGGACCAGCCTTCAAAGATGAGATAAGTGCCGTGTGACGAGGCAAAACGGTAAAAAATCCAGCGCTTCCTGGCAAATTCACCTCCTCCACATCACCGGAGAACACCAATCTATCTGGAGATATGATTTCTAACTTCATATTGCCGATTTTTAGTGATTAGATTATTGAGCAGCTTGAGAAAGCAACTTCTTACCCTTCTCGATAGCATCATCGATGGTACCGACATTCAAGAATGCTTGCTCTGGAAGGTCATCGACCTCACCGTTGATAATCATGTTAAATCCTCTGATTGTCTCCTCAATTGGCACCATGACACCTGGAAGACCAGTAAATTGCGATGCCACATGGAATGGTTGAGACAAGAAACGTTGGATACGACGTGCTCTCGCAACGACCAACTTATCCGCCTCACTCAACTCCTCCATACCGAGGATGGCGATGATATCTTGCAACTCTTTGTATTTTTGAAGAATTTGCTTCACATTTTGAGCACACTCGTAGTGAGCGTTTCCGATCACATTTGGATCCAAGATACGGGATGTTGAATCCAATGGATCCACTGCAGGGTAGATACCCAACTCAGCGATCTTACGGCTCAACACGGTAGTTGCGTCCAAGTGGGAGAATGTGGTGGCAGGAGCAGGGTCGGTCAAGTCATCCGCAGGCACATACACAGCCTCTACAGCGGTGATGGAACCATTCTTGGTTGATGTGATACGCTCTTGCATTTGTCCCATCTCAGTAGCCAAAGTTGGTTGGTAACCTACGGCTGATGGCATACGGCCCAACAATGCGGATACCTCAGAACCAGCTTGGGTGAAACGGAAGATATTATCGACGAAGAAAAGGATATCCTTACCACCTTGTCCAGAATCACGGAAGGTCTCCGCAACGGTCAAACCAGACAATGCGACAGAAGAACGTGCGCCTGGTGGCTCATTCATCTGACCATACACCAAGGTAGCTTGGGATTTTGCCAACTCGTTATAATCAATTTTACTCAAGTCCCAATCACCCTTCTCCATGGCCTCCTTAAAGGCGTCGCCATAACGAACGATGTTGGACTCAATCATCTCACGAAGCAAGTCATTACCCTCACGGGTACGCTCTCCTACTCCGGCGAACACTGAATAACCATTGTATCCCTTCGCGATATTGTTGATCAACTCCATGATAAGCACGGTCTTACCTACACCGGCTCCACCGAACAATCCAATCTTACCACCCTTCAAATATGGTACCAACAAGTCGATGACCTTAATACCTGTGAAGAGGATCTCTTTGGATGTAGCCAACTCCTCGAACTTAGGAGCTTGTCTGTGGATAGGAGAGACATCTGAACGGTCGAAACTTTGCATACCGTCGATAGGCTCACCTACGACGTTCAACATACGACCCTTGATTTGTTCGCCCTTAGGCACTGAAATCGCTTGACCCAATGAAACGACCTTCATTCCTCTACGCAATCCATCAGTTGAGTCCATCGCGATGGTTCTGATCGAGTTCTCACCAATGTGTTGTTGACACTCGATGATCAGTTTGCTCTGACCTGGACGCTCCACCTCCAACGCATCGTGGATCTGAGGAAGCGATGCCTCAGACTCAGGGAAGCTGACGTCCACGACAGGTCCGATGACCTGTACAATTTCACCAATTACTTTTGCCATGTTTTAGCTTTTTTGTTTTATGGTATTATTATAATTTTTGTACAATTTTCAAGTCTCACAAGGCCATTCTCCCGTAAGATGTATGCAAATATATGTTTTTTTCTATCAATTTGTAATTCCACAAGCCTATTTTTTACTGAATTTTTGACGTTTTTTTGGCCTTTTCCACCAAACATGTTAGACAACATAATTTTATTTCATAAATTCAGGGGAAACCGCTCTTTTCAAGAAATAATGCGATTTACAAAAGGGAGGATGCAACCCATGGAAAACAAATAAATCGTAACTTCGCGTCACAAAAGAACAGAGAGACGGAACCATAAAATAAATATATATGGAATACAACAAAGTCCTTACCATAGCCGGTAGCGATTCTGGAGGAGGAGCAGGCGTACAAGCGGACATCAAAACCATATCGGCATGTGGATGCTATGCGGCATCCGCCATCACCGCCATTACAGTCCAAAACACCATCGGCGTAAAAGCGGTATATGGGCTACCCATAGAGGCGGTTGAGGGACAAATAGACGCCGTACTATCAGATATCGGTGCGGACAGTATTAAAATAGGAATGCTCCACTCCACCGAAGTGATCGAATGTATCGCCAAACTCTTGAAAAGATACAATATAAAGAATGTGGTATTGGACACCGTCATGGTCTCCACATCAGGACATAGATTGATCGAAGAGAGCGCCATCGCTTCACTCATCGACGAACTGATTCCCTTGGCGAGAATCATCACACCCAACATTCCCGAAGCGGAAATTCTGTGGGGAGGGAAAATCGAGGGGCAGGCGCAATTACCCTTGGTAGCGGAAGATTTGGGGAAGAGATACAACGTATCTGTTTTAATGAAAGCCGGGCATCTAACCGACAACACATTGACCGACATACTATACAACCACGAAACCGGAGAAACCATCTCACTCTCCAGCCCCCGCAGCGAGACCAAGAACACCCACGGCACGGGTTGTACCCTATCCTCCGCCATCGCCGCCATGCTGGCCAAGGGGCAAGAGATCAACGAAGCGGTACGGAACGCGAAAGATTACTTATCCCAAGCACTTGTCGCAGGAGCGGATTACGAGATCGGACACGGACACGGTCCTGTCCACCACTTTTGGAATCTACGATAGTCGAATCTCTCAAATAATAAAAAAGAGAAGTTGGACGAACACGTACCAAACTTCTCTTTTTTTGTGACCCCGGCGGGATTCTAACCCACGAACGGCAACAGTCTAAACCTCATTTTTTAGGGCATTGATTATCAATTATTTATATTTTAAAATTCACTCTTTAAAGTCGCAATTTAGTCGCATTTTTTACTGCCATCAATGGAAGATAACTTTTCGATAACTTCATTTTGTTTTTTGTTTAATTTCTCCATCATCGTAATCATTTCTTTTATATCATTCTGTTCTACTTCAAATGGTTTAGCTTCTTTGATCATTGAACCGTTCCCGGTTAATAACCATTCTGCATTTATATTGTAATTTGAAACTATTATAGAGTACAATTCCACGCCAGCTTTCATCCTTTCACTCAGAATTTCTGAAAATTTAGAACTTGAAATTTGAAAAGAATCTGCCATCTTACCCTTTTTTTCCCATTGCAAAATGTACTGAACTGATTCTATAAAACGCTTATTTATAGATTCTTTATTTTCCATAATATCCCTTTATTGAAAAAAATTAAAAAATTCTGAATTTTTGTTTGTGTTTTTCAGATTTTCTGAATTATATTTGCATCGAAACAAAAAGAAACATTTCGCATCAAATAGAAACGAAACGAAAGCAAAAGAAAGCAAAAGTAACTAAAATTTTTAAGATATGGAATTGCAAGTAAAAATCACAGCTGATCAACTGTTAGAACTGATCGAAGAAAATGCGGATCAATTTTCACAAATTGAGAAGAAAAAAATCATTGAGACACTCTGCAAAAGCAGGGCCGTTTCGGATAACGCCCGTTTGGTAGCTGCCGTGACGGATCTAATCTATAATAATTGACATACCAATTTGTACTTAAATACTTTTACAAAACTTTGTTTCAACGTCCGTATACTTGTGAAAGTAGAAAGACGGGAAGGGCGGCAATGGTGCCTTTTGCGAAGTTCGATCCTTCGCCCTTCCGCTGTTATCATAAGTAAACACATCGTATTCATTTTATACAAAGTACAACTTTCCGTCACCATTTGCCTGAGAAGGTAGATGGTGAGACATGGGGGCGAAGGTCAGATAACGGAAGTCTGATAAGAGTAAAAACCTCGGACGCTTGGTGGTTCGACTCCACCCGCCCCCACAGACTAAATTTTAAAGGAATGGGAAACAGAAAGATTTTGATTGACAATTTTATCAGGGGAACACTGATAGAAGAATTTAGCGTCAGCGTAGTTACGATTAGGAAGGCAATGGCAGGAGAGCCAAAGACGCTGCTTCATGTCAAACTTCGTGAGCGTGCGCTGGAACTTGGCGGTAGAATAGTCTGAGATTCCATATCGGATTAATTATTGTTAATGAATTTTTCAATTTGTGTGGGTGCTGCTGTGATGGCCCCACCCACTTTTTAAAGTGAAGCACATGGAGACAATATACAGACAATTGGACAATCTGAGATCCGAAAGAATCCGGATCATCGAAAACAGAGGACTACAAGCGAAGGATGATTATGAGCGTGACTTGGAAACGCTGTACCTCAGGGAGAGAGAGTTGAAAAGTGAGTTAATAACGATTACACTACAAATACGATGAATCACACAGAGAGACAAGTTGGTGAACGCTTCACAGTCGGAAATGTGGAAGTAGTTACAATTGATTTTCGCGGCTGCCGTGACTGCTATTTGTTCGACACTGAATTATGTAGCGAATATTCACACGTCACCGGGAGCTGCATGGGGCAAATGAGGGAAGACGGAAAGAACGTCTGCTTCATGCCTGTAGAGAAAGCGAAACAGTATGGATTGATAAACAATTAACAGAGATATGGAAGCAAAGGTATATCGTACAATCAACGGAATTTGCGTTGAAGTGGAGAAACAAAGAGCAACGGAAGTAGCAGACCTTTTGAACGCTACAAACTTTGTAGAAGTTACAGAAATCACATTTCATTTGGCTTTGCCAACGGCAAAAATAATCATGTATGAGCTTTACGAAGACTCAAAAGATAAAGTGATTAATTACCTAAAGACTTTGTAAAATGATCAGAGTTGAAGATATACTATCAGCCACACACGGTGGATTGGATATTATTCTATCCTACTACCCACAGGCGGCAGAATGTATTGACACGAAGAAGCCATTCCGGATGCGCAATGAGCGCACGCCATCGGCCTATATAAAGCTATTTGGCGAGATATGGAAGGTAACTGACTTTGGTGATGACGCACACGCCCAAAACGCAATAGATATTTGCATGAAGGAAGAGGGCCGCACGTTCCGGGAAGCGATCTGCATTTTAGCGGACCGCTTCGGCGTCAGCAATACCCTATCCGCTTCAATCAACAAAGCGGAGATCCGCAAACGCCCGGCGACAGCTGAAGAAGAAGAAGGACAATTCACATTTGAGGAACGTGACAAATTCACAGAGAAAGAGTTGGAAGTCTGGGGGCCTAATGTGAAGCAGGAACATTTGGACGCTTTGAACTATGTGTCATTGATCTCCTACAGCGTGACACGCAAAGACAAAGAGTCTGGGCAGTTGACCACCACCACCGTGACCGCTACAGACACTTACCCCATCTTCATGAGGAAGTGCCACGGAGAAGAGACGGTAAACGGGAAGAAGGTTGAATATAACTTCCATAAGATATACCAACCATTGAACCCAGACAAAGCTTTCCGCTTCTTCTACACCGGGGCGAAGCCGAAAGACTACATGAATGGTTTGGCAGAGCTACAGAAGGCCTATGCGGATTTCAACGCAAAAGAGCAAAAGATATTCGAAGAAGATCCAATCAATGAAGGGCGCCCGTATAAGACGGAGAAGCTGAAAGAAGCGGTAATCTGCTCAGGAGAAAGGGATGCGGTAAATTGCCGTTCTTTCGGTTACTTCCCTTTGTGGCTGAATAGCGAAACGGCACCGCTAACCGGGAAGATGTATCAGGACATCATGAAATGTGTGGAGACGCTGTATAATATCCCTGACATGGACGCTACAGGAATGAAAAGAGGGCGTGAGCTTGCCTTTGACTACATAGACATTAAGACGGTGACGCTGCCTTCTTGGTTATCGAACTATCGTGATATGCGTGGGCGCCCACGAAAGGACCTCAGAGACTTTGTAGAGCTACGATCAAAGAAGAAGGACTTTGAGGATTTGATAAAGACTGCCATGCCCGTTCGTTTTTGGGAGCAGACGTTGAATGAGGAAAAAGGCACCACCAGAATGGAGATCAACACGGCCTATTACATCAACTTTCTCTCAATGGCAGGATTCGGCCGCTTGGAAGACTCTCTGACGAAGGAAGAATACTTAGTCAAAGTGGAAGACTCTATCGTCAAGAAGGTAACGGCAAAGGATATTCGCGCCTTCGTGATTGATTGGCTGAAGCACCGCCACGAAGATTTAAAGGTACTGAATTTGGTGCTGAACTCTACACGCACGAAGGGAGCCACGATGGAAGATCTTCCGTTGTTACAGATAGACTTTTCCCACTGTGCGCCTGATCGTCAATACTTCTTCTTCAAAAACATCTGCTTAGAGGTATTCGGCAATGCGATAAAAGAACACAAAGTCAATGATTGTGAACGCTATGTGTGGGAGAATGATTTGTCACCCATCCGCTTCAAACGCTTGGAGAAGTCATTTGAGTTTTCCCACGATACGGAAGATTTGTGGTCCATCATTCCAAAGAACACTAAGAGCCACTACTTCCGTTACCTGATAAACGCATCCCGGATCTATTGGCGTGAGGAATACGAACAAAGGGAGACGGGAGATTATGAAATGGACCGCCAATATATGGATGATCATAAATTCGATATATGCGGTCCACGTCTGACGGACGAGGAACATATTGAACAGATGCAAAATTTGGCTTCAAAACTATTTGCCATAGGTTATCTGCTTCACCGTCACAAAGACATGGCACGTGCTTGGGCGTTGTGGGTGATGGAAGACAAAATCAGCAATGACGGTGAGTCTTCAGGCGGTAGCGGAAAATCATTCATGATCAAATTTTTGGAGTGTATATCCCACATCCTGTTTTTGGGCGGAAAGAATAAGAAGCTGACGGAGAATCAATTCATATTCCAGAATGTTACGGAAAGCACAGACATCGTTTGGGTGGATGATGCGGACCAACACTTTGATTTCACGTTCTTCTACGATAAGATAACAGGATCTTTGGAGACCAACAAAAAGCACGTTGATAGTAACGTATTGGATTTTACGAAGTCTCCTAAATTCGCCTTCACTTCAAATTTCCCGCCGCCAAACAAAGACAGCGCCACGCTTCGCCGCCTTCTCTTTGTAGTCTTCAGTGATTACTATCACCAGCAGACTGACGATAACGATTACCGGGAGACACGAAGGATCTTTGACGATTTCGATTTGGAGCTGGGCGGTGAAAAGTACACGGAAAGCAATTGGAACGAAGACGTGAACTTCTTGATAGATTGTCTTCAGTTCTATCTGACCGCTTCTAACGAAGTAGTTAAAATCGTGCCGCCAATGGATAGGATCAAAGACAGAATATCAATCCAGATCATGGGAAATCAATTCAGGCAATGGGCAGAGGTTTACTTCTCTTTGAATGGCCCTAAGGTGAACTGTCTGATAGATAAAAACGAAGCTTTTGCCCATTTCGTCAATGAATCGAACGTAAGATCCTGGACCACGAACAAATTCACAAAGGCCATGAAGGAATTTTGCGCACAATGTGAATGGATTGAAGAACTGAATCCGGCAGAGCTTACAAACGATAACAAAGGCCGTATTATTCGCCAACGTATGGGAAAATCGGTAGAAATGTACTATCTGAAGACATACGGCGAAGCGGTGGACGTAAACAGAGTTAATGAATGTATAGTAGAATATAAAGCACCATTTTAATGGAAATAAAAGGGAAAATACATTGTTTTTTCGAACAAAGCGGTACGTTCAAAAATGAGTTTAGAAAGCTCGGATATGAAGCTTTCGATTATGACATACAAAACAATTTCGAAGAAACTGATTTTGTGATGGATTTGTTTAGAGAGATTGAAAAGGGGTACAATAGTGAACCGTCAATCTTTGATACAATCACGAAGGACGATTTAATCCTATCGTTCTTCCCTTGCGTCTATTTTTGTGCAATGTCGCAAATTGCGTTTTATTATGCAAACGCAAACTACAATGGGATGACATACAGAGAGAGAACCGATGCGATATTACAACGTTCGAAGAACAGGGAACAATTCTTTCGATTTGCGGTAGAGATGATAGGAATCTGCTATGAAAGAGGCATACGAATTATAATGGAAAACCCATGGAATGAGCAGACATTTCTTAAATCTAATTTCGTGATGCCACCATCCTACGTAGACAAGGACCGGACAAGGAGAGGTGACTTCTTCAAAAAACCAACGGCGTATTGGTTCGTCAATTGTGAACCGGAGGATGGGTTCACTTCACAGCAAACACCCAAAAACAAATTACTTACTCATGATACATTCTCGGGAAGCGGGAAAGCTGGCATTTGTAGCGAAAAGCGGTCGATGATTTCTCCAGACTATGCACGAAACTTTATTTGTGATCAAGTACTGGGTTTTAAACAGAAGCGTCCTTTCTTGCAGTTAAGTCTATTTTAATGTGTACCTATGCCGAAGCGGTGGACGTAAACAGAGTTAATGATCAGGCGTTAGCGTTAGCTACGAAGGCGCCTTTTTAAATTGACAGAATATTTGAAACAGATCGTTCCCGCTTCATTGTGCGGTTGAGTGAATTTAACTCTGTTCTACCAAAAGAACTTATAAAAGAATTGGGCAATGTTGTAATTTACGATGTTGCCCTTTCTAATCAGCTATTGAAAAGATGACAGAATTGCTTAAATCTGTCATATTAGAGCAAGCCGAAAAATAAGCAATGCCACACATATTCAGGGCGCATGAAAGATGATCATGCGCCCTTCTTTGTTTTTTGCGTCTCCACTCCGTCACACTTATGTCACAAATTTCTGATTTTCGCCCATAACGCCGACCGGGACACTCTTTGCCCTCTTTTTCTCCCTTCCCCTCTATCCTAAAAACTTGAAAAAAAGTGTAATTGTGTAATGAGATACGTTTTGAACCTCAAAAGAAATTGAAAATCAATTATTTATTATACAATTACACAATTACACTTTTGTAATTACACTTTTTGAGGTAAAAATAAAAAGTGTAATGGATTCTTATTTATTTGCGTCAATCATACACCATTATTCACGGCCATTACACTTTTTGAAAAGTCATCCCCAAAAAGTGTAAGTATCATAACAAACTGAAACACAATACAAAAGGGGTACAATCATACACAATTACACTTTTACACTTTTTTCCCGAAAAAAATATATAGTAGGTAGAGACAGGACAATAGTGCATCAGGTACAAAAAAGGAAATAGATGTCACAAATTTCTTATTTTCATTGCAAGAATGTTACAAATTTCCTTTGATATGTCACAAATTTCCTTTTTCTTTGCTTGCAAGAAATGAAAGCAAACACTATTAATCATTATTGAAACATGGCAGAAGAGCAAAACAAGCCTGATTGTGGCGCTATTTCATGGCGCATAGGCTTAGAAAGAAAAAAACAACTAATCGAAAAGTTTGGCAGTGCTAGCGGTGCGGACGTATGTAAGGACGTAATGGATACTTACTTTTTAAAATATCCGCAATTGCAAGAAGGATTTGACTACCTGAAGCAGAAGTGCGAAGAGCAGACCACAGAGATTCAATCACTGAAGAAGGAGATTGAAGAATTAAAGGCTTCCGCTGACGCTTCTTTCAGTGCTGAAATCCAAGCGGCCAAAGAGACAATAACGGATCTACAAAACCAACTGAATGAAGCCGGACAAAAACTTACTTCAAAGGATCTGGAATTGGACGCTGTTAAGGAAAATTTTGCAGCCGTTCAGAACGATCCTACAGTTATATCTATTAGGATTGAAAATGACATTGAACGTAAATTCTTGCAAGCAGTGCAAACACATTTGCAAGAAAGATATGGCCGTGAAGTGTCTTTCTATGAAATCTTTGTTAAGAGTGCTTTACTCTACAATGTAGAAAAGCGTTGTGATTGGTTCTACCCGCCTTTGAAAGACAAACAGATAGAGGAAGCCACAGGATTAAAGATTAGCGTTTGGAAGCAGTTTTTGACACAAAAGGAAAAGAAGTAATACATGGGAATATTTGACAGATTCAAAGGCGGTGACTCCAAAGGGGGGAACCCGCTATCAATGGTGATGGATTTTTTGGGGAACCCTCAGAAGTTAAAAGATATGATCATGACGCAACTTTACCCTTCAGCGGAAAAGTCATTGATCAAATACATTGACGGTGTGGAGACAGAAGAGGGCGAAGCACAGACCGCAATTGTCATCTACAAAAAAGAAGACAAATTGCGCTATTGTCTTACAACTTTCGATAAAGACACAAAGGCTGTGCGAATGATGGATGACGAAGACCTAAAAGAGAAACTTGAAACACTAGCGGCTAATCTTAAAGTTTTCTGATCATGTTTGGAGAAGAGCAGTACAAAGCGGAATTGCCTAACGGCAATCTTACGGACTTTCTAAAGTCTATGAACGAAGAGAAAGCGTCTTACGCTGAGTCTGAGACGGAAGGTTTGGACGAGATTATACCACCTACCCCGGAATATAACGAAGAAGACTTCAGCGGTGGATATTCTGGCGAAGGTGGCTACAATGGTGGCGGCTACGATGGTGGCCCGTACCAAGACGAGAAAATAACCGTCTCCCCTGAATTGGCTTCTTTGTCAGCGGACTTTGCAGCCATGATGACGGATCTGGCTTTACCATCCCTTATCGCGCTATTTGTGAAGTGTGATCCTGAGAAACTACAGGCCACACAGGATCAATACGATAAATTGGTGCAAGCCTATTCGCAATATCTACAAGTCAAACAAATCCAACTCACACCCGGATGGATGCTAATAGGCGTTGTTTGCTCTATCTACGCCACAAAGATTCCGACCGCTTTAAAAGAGCGTGAATTGAAGGATCGTGAGGATGAATTGAAGAGACGCGAAGAGGAATTGAATGAGCGTTTAAAGAACCTTGAAAACCCTATCGAGGATGCAGACGGATCTACAGCAGAATAACGAAGGGCGCAAACCTTTTATGACCATGGTATTAGGAACCAATGGAACGGGTAAAAGTACGATCATGCGCAATATATTGGACGGTTGCAACGAAAAGAAAGCGTTGATAGTCACCAACCATATAGAGGAATGGCGTGACGTTCCAGAAGTCACCCTAAAGCAGCGGGAAGACTTTACCTTCTCAGGAATACGGAAGACACGCTGTTTCCCTCAGACCAAAGACGATATAGGCACATTGGCTAGACTTCGTTACTTCCGTAAGGGCGTTATCGTATTTGACGATGCACGCCTATACATGAAGGATGCAAAGACAGACAATCTGATAGAAGATCTTATGATCAGTTACAGACAACAGGAACTAGACATATTTGTAGTGGCGCACGGATTTACGAAGGTGCGCCCCGTCTTCTACTCCTACGTCTCAAATATCATATTATTCCGAACGTTGGACTCTGTGGCCTATCGTAAGATGGAACTAGGAGAAAACTATCAAAGAATAGTGGAGACGCAAACGAGGGTAAACCAAAAGGCTTTGAAGGATCCACACTATTACGAATGGTTGAAATTGTGGTAAACATGGGAGAACTAAAATACAAGTCAATGACAAAACAAGAATTTGCGGACATGGTGGGCATATCCGGAAGAACGCTTAGCCGTTGGATCCAAAAAATTGAAACCGAATTGATCGCTTTAGGTTATGACAAAAACGCCCATTTGCTTCCGCCTAAAATTGTAGAATACTTATGTATGAAATTTGTTGTTTTATCCTAATTGTTTATTTTTGCAAAAAAAACATAAGGTATGGCAACAATTACTTTAGAATATGACGCAAGAAATTCTTTGTCTAAAAAGGCGCTAGATTTTCTTTTGGCCATGAATCTTTTTTCTGTCAAATCCACTGACGAAAAGGAAAAGAAGGAAGAAACAGAGTTAAAAAGAAGTGTGGTTAGATCCCTAAAACAAGCCGAAGAAATTTCATCTAAAATTCGTAGAAACAAATCTACTAAAGGGTTAAAAACATTGGACGAAATTTTATGAAATATTCATTTTTTGTTACAGAAGAATTTGAACGGCAGTATAAACGTCTTAAAAAGAAATATAAGTCTTTGCCTGATGACGTAAAATCATTCAAAGAGGAAATAGACGATTCTGACTTTGTGGATTTAGGTAATGGATATAAGAAGTATAGAATTGCCATCAAATCCAAAGGATCAGGAAAACGCGGTGGAGCAAGATTGATAACATTCGATTTGCTTATACAAGAAGAAATATTAAATATCCTATTGGTTTGCATTTATGACAAATCCGAAATTTCAAATGTTCGCGATGAATACATAGATAGTATTGTGAAAGACTACTTAAAAAACAAAATATAAATTCATTATAAAGGTTGGCATATTGCCAACCTTTTTTGTCAAACAAGACATATTAAGACAAATTCTACCTATTCAAGACAAAGAAAGACAACGAGTTACACGCCTTTTCTATATTCGTGGTGTTTTAAAATCTAACAACAAAATTCTACGAAAATGAATCAAACTAAGACAGCCGTTATTTTATCAATTATCACCCTCGTGGCTGTGGGCGTTGTGTTGTACGCTTTGCGTGACAACTTTAAGAGTTCAAAAAAGGAAGTAACCGCTCCTGAAGCGTAATCTACCGTATTATTAATCATTCATTAAAATTCAGCAAAATGAAAGGACAAGACATCATGGGCGGTGATTTGAACCGTCACAAAGTTCAACAAATTATCAGAGCTAAAGCTGAGGGATCTAACTACTTTGGTGTGGGTGACAACCTCTTGGACTTCGGTGCTGCCAACTCATTCTTGAAAGAGGATGGTTGCGGCAAGATCTTCTCCATTAACATTGCTAACCAATCATCTTCAGATGACATTAAGGTGGCTTTGTTTGCGGGTAATTTCTCGGATGGAGACGAATACTTGGATGAAAGCACCCCAATTGCAGACGGAACTGTAGCAACCTCATTGACTTGCAATGGTACTCCTGAGCCTATCAGCACTTTGGTATCGTATTTGAAGGCGAACCCTACCCGTTTGCGTGCTATCAAGATCAAGGCAGACAACGAGAGTCAGCTCGACTTCCCTATCGTATTCCGTCACATCAACCCATTCACAGGAAAGGTTGATCAAAAGCGCATCGCAGCACAATACCAACGCTCTGCTGACCAAAATACTAAGGTTGTTGAGATCACTGACATCAATTGGTTGCTCGGTCCGAACAACATCTTATTGACTACCATTGGCAAGGGTCGCTCAGTAGTGATCTCTTTGGTATTCGGTGCTTCTTTGGACTGCGAGATGGGATTGATGAACAAGGCTGAAGAGGCTGCATCGAACGCTGCCCGTCTTGGCTATCAAGTTCAATAAGTAAAAGTTCACAACCATGAATGACGAGACTAAACGCGCCCGTCTTGGTGAGCTTAGAGAAAATGTGGAAGCAAACCAGATTGGTTTGCTTTCTCTTTTTAGAGAAGAAGGTATCCCCGTATATATGAACGCTGACGGCTCCTATTCATCCGCTGCCATTTATCAGGGTATCTTATCTGGAGAGAAAGACACCTCTTCCCGGTTGAACGATTTGGGGTTGGGCAGTCAGGACGGATCAAGGAAGTTTAATGGCGCAAACATTACGGCCTTTGGTTCTGACGGTGCTACCATATCCTACAAAACTATTTTAAAAGTAATAGTGATATTGGCCGTATTGGTTGGACTCTTCTTCCTTCTTCGCCACTATTACAGAAAAATGAAATAAAAAAGATACACTGACATGGAAAAAAACACAATGATTTTTCTGATCATTATTCTTCTCATTGCTTTGGTGGTGGGTTATCTCTTCTGGAGATCTTACGAAGAAAAGAAGCTATCCACGGAATATGATCCAAGTATTGCATGGGCCAATTCTACCGCCAAAATGGTAGGTAGTGTGGGAAATGTATTCTCTTCAATCTTCGGCAGAAGATGAAAATAGAATATAGAGCCACATTCCCGGAGAATCCTTCAAACCCCGCCCGGACGAATATGAGTACGGGCGTGATCGAGGTGAATATGGAAGCCTTTAGTTTGCTTCCTGAGTTCTGTCAAAGGTTTGTTATCTACCACGAAATGGGCCACTATCTTCTACAGACTATCTCTGAAACAAAAGCGGATGACTACGCTTTGAGACGAATGGCACTGAAGGAACCATATTCGCTCAGAAACCATATTGACAGCGTTTATCTACTTGCAAGGGATGACGTTCGGAGAAAGATACACGCCCTATGGTCAGTTCTGAAGGTGGCCGCTGAGAATGGTAACACAGAAGCTTTACAATTAATAGAATCTTACAATGGATAAAAAGACAGTTACATTGATCATCATTGCTTTGGCTGTGGTTTTGGTGCTTTTCCTGCTCTACCAATACGGAAAGGGGAAGGTGGCCACACAAACAAAGTTGGATGGTGCGTCCGCTGATTTGGAAATCAAGCGGGCGAATGACGAATATTTGGCCGAAAAGGAAGATGCCTACAGGGATAGAACCGTCAAAGAGGTGACGGAAGGATCCTACGAAGACGCCTTCCAACAAACAACTATTGCGGAAGGTTATTCCACTTTGTCTGAGTATCGAAACTCACTGACAGAAGGTGAGAAAGTCGAATATGACAATAACCGAACCACATACATTGAGGTAATGGGTAAGGATCCGGGATTAATGAGTCTGACACAATTGCGTGAATGGTACAAAACCTATTTGAGATGGTCCGGACTTAATGATCAATACATCGAATTGACAGGCGAAAGCAAATCTTTCTTGGATCCTGAATTTGATACAGTAGCAGAAATGAAGGCCGCGATTAAGTCGGCACAGACTGAAATAGAAATCGCACAGAAGTTAGCTGAAGACGAATGGAATGAAGCATACATTCAACTAAATGTTGGAACAGACAATCTAGGTCCATTCGATTTGTTCGACAAGTCTGAACTAAAAAAATATTGTCCGAACACGTCTGACCTAACGGCGTTTCATTCTTATCTGATGTCTCGCAAACTCAATTGGGATACCAATTTGAAACCGGCTTTAGAGTCATACATGAAGAATACCCTATACCCGGCTATCGTCAATGATCTAAGTTGGAGATCAAGGGGCCACTACAATGTAGATTGGGTGAACGCTTTTGATCCTGAGTTGTGTGCAACTGTTGCAAGTTTGGATCCTGAATCCCAATTGTACCTCATGGGATTATACAACAATGGAACCTACAAAGCGGTGAATCAATACACCCGCGTTAATTCAACAAGTGATCCCCATGACCCACAGACGCTTTACACTATGTCTGCGGCCATGCGAAACCGTCTGACGATTTCAGAGATCACCTATTCGCCAATTAACGCAACTAACATTCAGGAAGTAACCTCATTTAAGATCACTCATGATTCCCCTAAACACTGTGGAGACGAAAAGACACAATATGTGACTTCCGGAAAGGCAAACCAAAATGCTGTCAATCTTTTGGCTATGATTTTCTCTTTGGAAAACACGGCAAGGAATTACACCTACACAGAGTATGGTATCGCGCTTCGCAATGGTGCCAAGGATAACAGTGTATTGGTGCAATGGGCAACAGATGTGGAAAATTTAAACTAAAAAAAATAATCGTATGGACAGAAACTATTCTATCGAAGTAGTAGAGATGTATTGCGCTGGTGAAACTGACAGAAACGCTCAGGTAACTACCGTGGTACCTGTAGAGGACCTGGACGAGCAAATCATACCTACCATCCCCGGCACTCAATACAGAGAGCCAAAAGAGTCTTTCGGATCATACATGACCACAAACGCAGCTACAAATTGGCTGTTGGCTGGTATCATGGTAATGATCTTCATGTTTATGATCTTTAGATGTGATTAGCCATGACAAATGAAGGATTGAACTTAGGCACGGTCTCCATCAAAGTGGAGATCGAGCCATCAAGCGTGCTACTACTCGCAATTGCATTGACATTGCCTGTATTATGCTATCAGCTTCTAAAGAACATTTAGTATTAACCCCTTAATCTGTGAGTTATGAATAAGAATGTGAAAATTGCCATTATTGTGGCCGTGTTAGTGGCCATTGGCGTGGTGGCTTATTTCGTCTATAAGAACGGCAAGAAGAAGGAGACTACTTCGTCATCAACTTCTACTGTCACCCCTAACACAGTGACAAAGAAAGACTCAAACGCTTCCAAATATGTGGATTTGGGCGGTGATATTCTGAAAGATGTTGCTAACTCAGGCATTTTGTAGCGTATGAAGAAGGAATTGAAAATCGGATTGATCGTGGCCGCTGTTGTGGTGGCCATGATTATTGTCTATTTCCTTTACAAGAAATACACCAAGTTGGAAGATGTTAAATCATCCAATGAGGTGATAGAAAAAGCCAATCAGGAAATAGTCACTTCAGATCTTACACTGACCACCGTACAATTAGGAACCATCTGCCAAAAATTGTATGATGCTATGAAAGGTTTGGGAACGGATGTAGATGCTGTTTACGCTGCTTTCTCTGCCGCTAACACTCGTTCTGATATATTGTCTATCATTGCCAAATTTGGAGTCCGTGACGGTGAATCTTTGGCGGAATGGTTGTATGGTGATCTATCTGGATCTGAAATCATGCATTTGAATAATGTGATCGCTTCCAAGGGTATTAACTATCAATTCTAACAGTTATGACTAAAGAGCAAAAAACAACAGCAATCAT
>JAZUDI010000081.1:0-30778 GCA_045639525.1 Paludibacteraceae bacterium
GTTTCCAGAATCTGAGTGATTCACAAAATCCACGGAGTCGGTTGTTGGTCTTAGTAAAGCCTCTTTCATGTCATCAGGAATATTCTCTCGCAGAACACGCTCGCGAAAATCCTGAGGGATGAATCGATCCTCCTGAACAGGCTTGAAGTCAATGATATTCAAGTCAGCTTTCTGAAGCATCTGATTAAAGAATTTTCTCTTCTTGGCATCTTTATAAGCATCTTTTAGAATTTCGACAAGACCCTTTTCTTTGTCACTGTCGCCATCCACATCGTGATAGTTCTCCATTACCCAGCCATGCAGCTTATTGAATGGCATAATATCTTCAGTCAGAGCCATCTTTCGGCATACAGACAACACACTATGGTTGTTCAATGTGTTCTCACGGATAGTCTGCTGAGTCTTCTGCTGCAACTTCAATGTCGAACCGAACTTAATCTCTGCCTGCAAATTCTCGCCTACAAATGTTCGTTCATAGAAGAGAGCCCTTGAATTATTAGGATAGTAATTCAAAGTCTCAGAGAGTATAAAACGATTATTGAATTTTACATCATAATCATATCTCACTCCATGTGCATAGAACGACACGTGCATCTCTGTAGGCTCATCTTTAGTCAATGCAAACGGCATAAATCCATTTATATGCTTGTTTGCATCAGACTTTGGCAATACCAAAAGACGGAACACTCCATTTAATGCAATCAGCATATTCGACTTGCCAGAAGCATTCGAACCGTACAGAATGCCCAACTTATAGACAAAGACTCCTTCAGTAACCTCAGTCACCAGTTCCGATGCCGGACCTTTGGCCAGGAAATTAATCTCTTGTCTGTCTCGGATGGACAAATAATTCTTAACCCAAAATTCTCTTATCATGACTTGTTTTAAAAATTCTACCAAACACCTATGTAAATTTACTACAAAAAAAAACTTTTTATTCCAAACACCAAAATAATACAACGCATTTTCCGTAACAAACCTACGATATTTTGCATTATTTCACTTGACGCACAATATAAGAATGACTTTTTGTGCTCCGTTTTCAATATTTCTTAACTCATAATTCTTATATTTGCGATCGAAAAAACAAACGATTGTACTATTATGAGCCGAAAAACACTAATTATTCCTATTTGTTTCTGCGCACTCTCCATATCCGCAAATGCGGGGACATTTGTCGTAAATCCTAACGAAACTTACAACACGAATGATGTGCGCAAAATCGTCTTTGATAAGCCAGGAGAACTTTCGGTGACCTTCACAGACGGAACATCCCGCTCCTACGAGCTCACCTCATTCCAACGCATCTACTTCACAGAAGGATCCTCCACGGAGAGTTTCTCTCCATTGGGGAACAAAGAGATGTACCTCTACCCTAACCCCGTATCGGAAATCCTCTACGTGAAGGGATTGACCAAAGGAGCCTCCTACAAAATATACAATCTCCAGGGCTCTGTTTACATGGAAGGAGAGACTTCGGAAGGTGAAATTTTCGCCAACGTGATCGACTTACCGCAAGGCATCTATTTCCTCTCCACTGAAGGAGAGGTAGTAAAGTTCATAAAGAGATAAAACAAGCATTATGAGAAAACAATACTTACTGGGAGCATTGTGCCTTGCCTCGTGCAGCCTCACTGCCCAAGACTCATTCCATCTCTTTTTGAAGGATGGAAGCCGCATAGATTACCTCACATCCGAAGTGGATAGTGTGGTTTTCGTCCACGAAGACAATCAAGGAGGACAACCCAATATTCCGGAAGAGCCCAACCAGGGTGAAGTGACCGAAGGAGCGGTGAAGATCATCAACGCCGCCGGCTGGTTGGAATCGGCCTATGCGGAATGGACGCCCCTTTCCAACGCATCCAACTACAACGTTTACTGCAAACCAGCCGCTGCCGCCAATTACGAAAAGGTGGACGCCATGTTGGTACGCGACTACGGCGACAAAATCCGTGTGGATGTATTGGGTTTAACTGCGGGAAAGCATGAAGTGAAAATATTGCCAGTGGTCAATGGCAAGGAGAGCGGATCACCTACCGTCATCTCCCTCGATGTGAAGGGCCACGACAGAAGCGGTTTCGCGCACATGGGAGGCGCCACAGTAGGAGCCTACAACAATGACGGCACCTTGAAGGAGAATGCGGTGGTCATCTACGTGACCGAAAAGAATAAAAGCACGCTTACGGCGGATGTTTTCACCTCCGCCACCAAAACGACGACGTGCACAGGCATCTCAGCGGTAATGACAGCCCTACAGAAAGGATACGAGACTCGTCCGTTCTGCATCCGACTCATCGGTAAAATCACCGCAGCGGGAATGACGGACTCCGGGGACAGTAATAATCTCCTGTTGAAAGCCTCCAGCAAAGATCGTCCTGTCAAGAACGTCACCATCGAGGGTGTCGGCAACGACGCTACTTGCTACGGATTCGGCGTGCGCGGCATCCGCAACAACAACTGTGAATTCCGTAACCTCGGCATCATGCTTTTCGGCGACGATGGCATCGCCTTTGAGACCAACAACAAAAACTGCTGGGTACATCACAACGATATATTCTACGGAACCGCCGGATCCGACGCGGACCAAGCCAAAGGCGACGGCTCCTTGGATGTCAAGGATGACTCCCAATATATGACCTTCTCCTACAACCACTTCTTCGACTCCGGCAAGATGTCGCTTTGTGGTATGAAATCTGAGACAGGTCCTAACTACATCACCTACCATCACAACTGGTTCGACCACTCCGACTCCCGTCACCCGCGTGTCCGCACCATGTCGGTACATGTTTACAACAACTACTATGACGGAAACGCTAAATATGGCGTGGGCGCCGTAATGGGCTCCAGTGTCTTCGTGGAGGCAAACTACTTCAGGAACGTCACCAAACCGATGATGTGCGCAGGTCAAGGCACCGACGCGCTCGGAGAGGGTACTTTCAGCGGTGAGGCTGGTGGTTTAATTAAGGCTTACAACAACTTCTTCGCGGAGAAACCCGCCAAGTTCAGTTACATCACCCAGAAGTCAAACGCGACCAGTTTCGACGTCTACGAGGTAACCAACCGCCAAGAGCAGGTTCCTTCCAGCGTGAAAGCGGTATTGGGAGGAAGCCTTTACGACAACTTCGACACCAATGGATCCCTGATGTATTCTTACAGCGTGGATAAGGCGGAGGATGTGGTGAAAATCGTCTCCACCTATGCCGGCAGAACGAACGGAGGCGACTTCTCTTGGAAATTCGACAACTCGAAAGACGACAGCGATTACTCGGTCAACGCCTCCTTAATGGCCGCCATCAAGGGATATCAAACCAAGCTGGTAAAGGTATTAGGCGAATAATAAAAAATAGACCTCTGTGCGACGAATCGTAACATATCTCATCCTCCTTCTACTCTGCGGGCCACTCTCCGCACAAAACAAGGATTTCATCTTCACCCATTACGGTGGAGAGGATGGGCTGTGCAACGACTATCTCCACGACATCACACAAGACCGGCAAGGGTTCATCTGGATCGCGACGCACTATGGCATCAGCCGTTTTGACGGAAAAATGTTCAAGAACTACCTTCTCTCGGAATACCCGGAGATGGAGCGCAACGATTTTTACCATGCTTTCGCCTCTATCGACAGCATGCCTCTTTTCGCCAGTTCATACGGAACATTGGTCGCCTATGACAAGATCCAGGACCGATTTGTCGACTATTCCACCAGAATATCCGACTCGAGATACACAGGGAATATCACAGGCATCTTCTCCCATCCGCAAGGAGGGAAATTCCTCTCCACATCCGATGGCATATTCAGTTACGACGCCCCCAATGGTAGGTTCATACCAATCATCGACTCCATCGCCTCTCTCGCTTTTCTTCTAGACAACCACCAGCGCAGATGGGTTGGAAGCGGGGATGGGCTATTCGTATATGATTCAACAGGACGACGAGATGACCAGTTCGCTCCCCTCGCGGAGATCCACGAGGTGAATAACATCCGACAACTCACTCCCAACCTGATTCTGTTGGCTTCGGCCGTTTCAGAATCCTACATTGTCGAATTGGAGGAGAATGGCGCTTTCAAGCGATGTTCCTTGTTGCAGACCCCCTTCAGCCGCATCTCCGAGATTGTCGTCAGCAAAGAGAAAACGCTTTGGATCGGCACTGCAGGAAACGGCCTTTGGTACGCACCGATAGAGCTGCCGCTTCAATTCAAAAAGGCGACGCCCAAGAACATAAACGAAGACCTACTAAAAAAGATCTCCGCACTCTACGAAGACGAGACGGGGAACATCTGGATCGGCACCCAAAACTCCGGGCTTTGGCGGTGTACGCCTATCGAGCAAATGGAGATGTTCCACTCCAACGACATTGGTCTTTCTAATCTTTACTGCTCCAGTTTCCTCGAAACTTCCGAGGGAGAATTGCTTGTCGGAACCGATGGTCAAGGCATTTGGGAGGTCGATTCCCTTTACCAGGGGAAGAGACACCTCACCGACCACAACGGGCTCTCCAGCAACAGTGTCCTCTCGCTGGAATATCTCCACAACCAGATTCTTATCTCCTCTTGGGGAGGCGCTATCATCCGATACGCCCCAGCCAACAATGTTCTTCAATCAGAACCAATTCGATTAGAGCGTCCCCTCCTCACTATCAAATCCATCTGTTCGAATGGAAAGGACGAATTCCTCGCCTGCACCTCTGGCGACGGAGTTTATGCCTGCAAGAAGGGGGTATGGGAAAGAGTTCCTCTCCTACTCAATGGAGAGGCCGACAAGTGGACGCACGCCGCCTACTACTCTCCCCGCGAGGAGGCATACTGGATCCTTACCGCCCGAACCATCTGGCGAAAAGATGCGCATGGAATACGTGCCATCCTACCAGACCAAAACCTCACACCCAGCCACAATCCGCAAACCATCCACCAATGCGTATGCGACAACGAAGGCACCTTGTGGGTGGTAGCCAACAATGGCATATTCACCTTATTGCCCGGAGATAGTCTGATGCAACCAGTGGAATATCTTCCCAGCGGATCTTATAAATCCATTTTACGGGACAAAGAGGGCAATTTGTGGTGCAGCGGCTCCAACGGTATCATGCGGGTGAACCCTCAGGGAAGAACTTTCAAAACGCTTTACCATTTACCCAACGACAACGACTATTTCGTGGAGAGGGCCATCTACCAAAGGGAGAACGGACATCTTCTGTTCGGATGCAAGAATGGATTCATCGTTTACAAACACGATGATGAGCAAAAGTGCGCAACCAGATATGCGGAATGGTCAGACCTATACATACAGAACAAACGAGTCACACCCGGCAGCGCACCGCTGTTGGAACCGCTCAACACCGACTCGGAGATTACAGTAGCCTACAACCAGACCAACATTCGCCTATGTTTCGACATTGTGGATTTCTGCAATTATAACTCATGGAATGCGCAATACAGGATAATGGGGCTCGACTCCACCTGGACACGCCTTATCCAACGGGAAATCAACATCAACCACCTCCCCATCGGATCCTATCTTATCGAGGTGATGACCAAGGGCGATGAGTTCCAGCCCGGCAACATCATCCTCCGACAAGCCATCGAGGTGGTGCCTGCTTGGTGGCAAACCATTTGGTTCAAATTGCTGATCCTTCTCCTGTTGGGCGTATTAGCCTGGAGAGTCATCAACCGACGCATCCAACGCATCAAGCGACAAAAAGAGGAGTTGGAGGCGATCGTCGCAGAACGCACCCATGAATTGGATGAAAAGAACCATATCCTACAAGATCAAAACATTGAGATAGGGTCTAAAAACATCGCTTTGCTCAACAGCATGAAGGAGAAGGACCAGCTGGTCTCCATCATCGCCCATGACCTTAAAAATCCGATGTTCGCCATCGTCTGTGGCTTGGAACATGCCATGCAGGAGCAGGGCGACAAAGCCCACTCACTCGCCCAAATCCACCACTCGGCAACATCCTTGCAAACAGAAATGGTCAAACTGCTGGATTGGGCCACAGAGGGAAAGAGTTCTATGCGATGCGAGATGCGCTCCATCGACGTGGCCGCCTTAACCCACGAAATCATCCTTTTGCTACAAGGAATGTCGCAAGAGAAGAAGATAGACATCACCATAGAGTCGAAGGCCAAGCACTGTGCCATAGCCGACGAAAAGATGCTCTCCACCATCATCCGTAACCTGATCACCAACGCCCTAAAATTCACGCCTACGGGGAAATCGATCCACATCGACATTTATGAAGAGGCGGAACAGTTATGGTTTAAGATCAAGGACGAAGGCGTCGGCATGTCGCCTCAACAGAGGAAACTGCTTCTGGACGGAACCGCTCCTTCCACGCCAGGCACCAACCAAGAGATGGGCAAAGGGTTGGGATTTAAGATCATCAAAGATTTTATCGAAAAGAATAACGGTAGCCTATACATTGAGAGCGCCGAAGGGGAAGGTACCACCATCTCCTTCCGTCTTGACACCTCCACAGAGGAGGCAACGACCCAACGTACGGAGCGGGAAACGGCCGCCTCTGCCCCGCAACTTTCCGCAGACGACATAAAAATGTTGGAAGGGAAGAGCATTCTCTCGATCGACGACGATCCTTTGATCCTACAGCATCTTCAAACGATACTGGCTCCTTATGTGGAAGTCCACACGGCCACCAACGGAGAGGAGGGTCTTCTCAAGGCCAAGGAGATTATCCCCGATCTGATTATCAGCGATGTGGATATGCCACAAATGGATGGACTCCAAATGTTTAGCTTGCTACGACAAAACAACTGCACCTCCAACATTCCATTGCTCTTCCTCTCCGCAAGAAGGGAGACAGACATCAAATTGGCCGGACTATCCAACGGAGCGCTGGATTATATCACCAAGCCGTTCGACGACGCTGAACTTTTAACCAAGGTCCGCAACATCCTTCTATTCCTAAAGAGGCAACAAATCAAATTCCTAATGGAGAGGTACAACGAGACGGAAGATTCATCAACGCCTAAAGAGGAGGAGAATCCGCTGCTACAGCAACTCATGGATGTCATCGTCGTCCACTACGAGAATCCGGATTTCTCTTTCGACGATATCGCCCATGCATTAGGCATGAGTAAATCCACCTTGACACGAAGACTCAAGACATTGACCGACAAATCCCCTGTGGAGATCCTTTCCGAATATAGGTTGAACAAGGCGAAAAGACTCTTGACGGAAGGCGGATGCAACGTCAGCGACGCGGCCTACAAAGTCGGATTCAATGATCCGCTCTACTTCAGCAAAAAATTCAAGGATGCCTTCGGCGTCTCACCTTCCAAAGTGATGAACGATTAAAGATCAACCCCTCTGAGTAACTTTTTTTAGAATTTCAAGCATGGTAGTTCACGTCAACTATGCTTTTTGTTGTGTTGTATATAATTGATTTTCAAATACATACAATCCATGAAGTGATTTTCCATACATGTGAAGTGATATTACATAACGATCTTTTCCTCCCCCACTACCTTAGCGTCGTAATCACTCAGGCAATCTAACGAAGAGTGGTGGCTATGAATTATGGAGAATAGAATTGTAAGTATGTATTATTTAAATTTTGTATTATGAAAACACTGAACACAAGATTTGGAAAGTTCGCTTTATTATTGTTCCTATTAATTGGAGCATTAGGAGCATCCGCCGCAACCCGTCAGATGGAGTATCTCGACAGAGGTGTCGTAGCGGTAAAGGTTAACAATGGCGTTTACATCAGCTGGCGCTACCTAGGCACCGACAATCCTGCCATCGGATTCAACATCTACAGAGATGGCACGAAGGTGAACGACGCCCCTATAACCACCAAGACCAACTATGTGGACACCAAAGGTGGCGCCAATTCCAAATATGTGGTGAAATCTGTTTTGAACGGAAAGGAGACAGAGGCCTCCAAGTCCGTTACGCCATGGGCTTCCCAACAAAAAACATTGAAACTCAGAAGACCCGGCACCAACTACGCGGGTAACGATATGAGCGTGGGCGACGTGGATGGCGACGGAGAATACGAACTTTTCATGAAATGGTACCCCAACAACGCAAAGGATAACTCCCAATCAGGAAAGACGGACAACTGCATCATCGATTGCTACAAGATGGACGGCACCTTCCTCTGGAGAGTTGATTTGGGCGTTAACATCCGTTCCGGCGCGCACTATACCCAATACCAAGTATATGACTACGACGGCGACGGCAAGTGCGAAATGGTCTGCAAGACCGCTCCCGGCACAAAGGACGGCAAAGGCAAATATGTGATTTTGAACAATGACGATCCTAAGAAGGACTACAGAAACGGCGATGGTTACGTCTTGAGCGGACCAGAGTATTTGACCATCTTCAACGGACAAACCGGAGAAGAGATCCATACCGTACCTTACAACCCTGCCAGAGGTAGCGTGAATGGCTGGGGCGACGGTTACGGCAACCGTGTGGACCGCTTCTTGGCCTGCACCGCCTACTTGGACGGCGTACACCCAAGTATCGTGATGTGTCGTGGTTACTATACCCGCTCGACACTTGCCGCATACGATTTCAAAAATGGCAAATTGGTTCAACGCTGGTACCACAACTCCGATCAAAAGGGGCAAGGCGCCTACGGAGAGGGTTTTCACAATGTCTCAGTCGCTGATGTGGATGGCGACGGAAAGGATGAGATCATCTACGGCTCGGCTGTGATCGACGACAACGGCAAATTGATCTACCGCACCGGTTACGGACACGGTGACGCTATGCATGTCTCGGACCTTGATCCATCTCATGCAGGCTTGGAGGGATGGTTCGTTCACGAGGAGAAGGGTTCCGCCTATGGTTACGAATTGAGGGATTTGAAGTCGGGCAAAGTGCTTTGGGGCAAAAAGACAGGCACCGACAATGGTCGTGGAATGGCGGCCGACATAGATCCTAAGCACAAGGGTTTTGAGTGTTGGAGTTCCGCTCCCGGCGTGTTCGACTGCAAGGGTAACAAGATTTCCGACAATAAGCCAAGCGTCAACTTCCGTCTCTATTGGGATGGAGACCTTCAAGACGAATTGCTGGATGGCAACAAATGCGATAAGTGGAACGGTAACGGCACCACTCGTTTGATAACCTTCAAGGGTAACGCCTGCAACGGAACGAAGAATACCCCATGCCTCAGCGCCGATATTTTCGGAGACTGGCGCGAAGAGGTGATCCTTCACGATGGTGACAACATCTATATCTACACCACCACAATCGAGAGCAAATACCGATTGTTCACTCTTATGCACGACCCAGTCTATCGTTGTGGCGTGGCTTGGCAAAACACCGCCTACAACCAACCTCCCCACTTGGGATTCTACATTGGCGACGGCATCGACAACGTGAAGCAACCAGACATCTACACGCCCGGCAACGAGACGCCACAAGCGCCTGTCATCGAAGAACCGCTTGAGCCAATGCCGGAGGGTTTGAAACACATCGCCTACATCTGCGACCCATCCAACGCTAACTTCCAAAACGATTTGATCCTAAAGATGCTTAAAGAGGATGAGACACTATACGTCAGGGAGATCAATGCGACAAAAAGCGGATACGACTACAGCGATTTCGATATGATCCTTATCAGCGAAACCACTCCTTCCACCGCAGCCATCATGCAGGAGTTGAAGTCTATCCAAAAGCCTACGCTCAGCATGAAGGTCCAAGGATACAAAAGCGCGGAGGGCGCATGGAACTGGGCGAAGGATGGGTTCGGAGACAACACCACCGCCACGAACCTTGTCGTCGAGGAGAGCCAAAAGAGCCACATGCTCTTCAAAGATGTGAACTTCATCAACGGCAACGAGGTGCAGATGGTATCCGAAGTGAACACCAAAGCCCTCACCTACATGAATCCTGAGGCATTCATCGACGCGAACGGAAAGATTCAATCCATCGCATCCATCAAGGGAGAAGAGGCGGTCTCGATCTTCGAAATCGAGAAGGAGAGCAGCATCGCCGGCGACAAGATCAGCAACCCGCTCATCCAAATCGGTCTGAACAGCAGTTCATACGGAAATATTACGGAGGAGGGCCTCACCATCGTCAAGAACGCCTGCCTCTACTTGATGGGCGAATTGAAGAACGAACAGGTCGAGACAATCGCCTCCGACATCGCTTCCGACATCAACACCTCCTTCTACCCTAACCCGGTAAAAGAGAGCCTCTACATCGATATCCAATCCGACAGAGCGGAACGTGCGGAGATCAACCTCTTCAACCTAGACGGAACCTTGATCGACCACGAGGAGATCATGCTCCAAATCGGCAGAAATACTATACACAAAGAGACAGATAAACTCCCAAAGAAAAGTGCTTGCATTCTAAACCTAAGAATTGGCGGAAAGACAATCGCGGAAAAGATCATTCTGTGCGAATAAGCCAAATGTGTGTGTCAGGACATCCCGACCTACGGGTCGGGGTGTCTTTCGATTGTAAAACAAAAAAAGGAAAGATATGAGACGATTAATACTATTTTTTATATCCATCACCACACTGCTCTTCCCTAGTTTTGGGCAGCTACGCGTATTCACCATTGGAGATTCCACGGTACAGGACTATAATGACGGATACGCCCCCCGCAAAGGCTGGGGTCAGATGCTCCCCTTCTTCTTCGACAAATCCAAGGCGGTTGTCATCAACAAGGCGGTCGGAGGAACCAGCTCCATGAGTTTCTACAACAAGCATTGGAGTGATGTCAAGAACCAGCTGAAAAAGGGAGACTATCTCTTCATCCAATTCGGCATCAACGACCGTAACAACTCAGATCCGCAACGCTACGCCCCAAAAGGCACCTTCGAGAAGTACATCAGGAACTTCGTCAAAGAGGCGCAAGGGAAAGGCGCCATTCCAGTCTTGGTCACCACCGTGCGCCGTTGCGCATGGCAAAATGGAAAGCCTTACGACTCCTATCACGAGCATCCCCAATTGATGCGGGATGTCGCCAAAGAGCTCTCTGTTCCACTCGTTGACCTCGATAAATTTTGCTACGATCTATTTGTGGCGCAAGGGCAACTCTATGCGGAGCGTTTCCTCACCATGCATTTGGTAGCCGGAGAATACCCTAACTACAGGAACGGTAATACGGACCAAGTGCACTACCAAGAGATCGGAGCGACCGAGAATGCCCGTTTTGTGGTGGAAACAATCGAGAAGAGCACCAACAACGATCTCAAGAAATTGGCGGCTTGCACATTGCCTCGCCACAAAGTGACCTTCACCATCAACGACGCCTCTAAATCGCAGGCCATCTCTCGAAGCGCGGACTTCCCCGAAGGCATCAATGTCACGCTGAAAACCATCGCCAAGAGCGGCGCCAAATTTCTCCGTTGGGAGAATGGCGACAAAGTGAGCATCACCAACAAATCGCTCCACGTCCTGAAAATGGGTAAAAGCGACGTGACCTATAAGGCGGTTTACGAAAGCAACATCAAAGAGGAGGAGCCTCAGACCCCAATTGTCATCGAGGATCCTACCCTTACCATAGACAACGACAAGAAAGAGTTGGTGGCCTCCGCCGCCCAATCCTATCAGTGGTATTTCAACAACGCCGCGATCAACGGCGCAAAATCGGCCACGTTGGCCATAGACCGTAACGGCACCTACTCCGTAGAGATGAAATTGGCAAATGGGAAGAGCGCCCGGCTCGACATCTGCGTCACCATCGGCAAGGATGGCACCATCCGCAGAATTTACCTCATCGGAGACTCTACCGTATGCGACTACAAGGAGAGCCAATCCCCTATGACCGGTTGGGGACAGGTGTTGAAATACTTCTTCAACAACGATATCGACATCCACAACCATGCGATCGGAGGAAGAAGTTCCCGAAGCTTCAGGGAGCAAGGCAGATGGAAGACGGTTATGAATGAACTGCAACCAGGTGATTTCGTATTCATCCAATTCGGACACAACGACAGGGACAATAGAAAAGCGGAACGTTACACACCAGTAGACCAATACGAGAAATACATCGACTCATTCGTCGTGGAGACTCGCTCCAAGGGAGCCATTCCAGTCTTGGTGTCGCCTATGGTGATGAACGCTTGGAACAACAATGGCATGAGAAACGTATTCACCGAATCGGGCAATGATTACCGAGGCGCCATGAGCAAAGTGGCAAAGGCCAGAAACTGCGCCTTCGCGGACTTGAACATGCTATCGCACAACCTCTTCAAAGGCACTTCGTCCGACTACTGTTCCCGCTTCTTCTACAACACCTATGTAGCGGGCGAATACAGCAACTATCCAGAGGGCCAAACAGATGGAACCCACTTCCAGGGAATGGGTGCATTGACACTTTGCAAACTCATTACAGAGGCGTTAAAGGAGACGAACGACCCCTTCATCCAGTCATTGGTCCACTACATGAAGCCGCTCTATCCGCTTACCGTCAAGGCTAACCTTCCCAATTCAGGATCGATCACCATGTCGTCAGCCTTCCCGCAAGGAGCGCCTATCACCGTTAAGATCATACCAGCCAACGGCCAGAAATTTTGGGGATGGAACCAAGATGGAGAGGATGCATCCTCCCAGAACATTTACCGATTCACCATGAACGAGAATGGCTCCACCCTTACCGCTATGTTTGAAGGGGGCGAACCAATCAACCCTGACGAGACATCGCTCACGGAGGAGAGCGCCCCTGCGCCATGGGGGCTTTACCCTACCCATGTGACCGAAGGTTGGTTCAACATCACCGGAGACTCACTTCCGGAGAGCATCCGCATCTTCGACTTAAACGGAAACCTCCGCGAAGAGCAGAAATTGGAGGGATCAGGAAGAATCCACACCGAACTTCCTCAAGGCTTATACATCGTGATGATCCAACATGATAGACATGTCATCATCATAAAATAAATCGTTCTGCAGTTGACGTACGGCGACTATTTTATAGAGAGGAAAGTTTCAACCATTTAGCCGCTCCCCTTCAATAGGGAATAAACCCGCCGTACAAAAGGAGTTTGGCACCACCAAACTCCTTTTCTTTTAGACGTTGATTATCAACGAATAAAATATATTTCGAATATGGTCATAAAACATTTATTATTATATTTGCACCCATAAGTATAAATGTCATAAATGTTTCTTGAATTAAAACTTTGTAAGTCATGTTAAACACAAAAAGTAAAATGTTTAAAGTTAAGTATTCAGTATTAGTTTTCATGTGCGCCCTGCTAGGCATGAATGCCATGGCACAAGAGACGCCAAAGTTCGAGAATGAACAGTATCAAAAAGCGTTATGGATGACCACCCGTTTCTACGGAGCCCAACGTATGGGTGAAGGCGTGAACTGGTTGGTAGCCACCCACGAGGCGAACGACGTCGCCAACAACATCGGGTTCGACCGCAGCAAGTTCGTGAAGGGTAAATCCTTCCTGAAAGACGCGGACGGCGACTACGATTTGAAGGGAGGTTGGTTCGATTGCGGAGACATGGTGCTCTTCGGTCAAACCTTCTACTACTCGGTCTATATGCTTCTTTTGGGATACGCCGAGTTCCCTAACGGTTATCCAGACTTCTACTCAGAGGATTACCACGGCTACATTAACGCCGACGACTACACTTGGGAGGGCGGCAAAGGTGAACCGGACGGCATCCCCGATATTTTGAACGAGGTGAAATACGCCACCGACTTTATCCTCAAAGCGGTTCGCGACAACCGTACCTTCTACTACCAAAAGGGAGACGGAAACGCAGACCACAAAATCTGGTGTACCTCACCAGTGAAATCGGCTCTTCCCAAAAGCAACGGAGGTGAAGCGGATGGCCCTAGATCTATTTTAAAGGCGACCGGCAACGCCACCGCCATGGCTTCTCAAGCCAGCTCCGCATTGGCAATCATGTCCAGAGTTTACGCCAAGTACGACCAAGCCTACGCAGACGCCTGCTTGGAGAAGGCGAAGGTAGCATGCGAGTTCGTGGAGCAAACCAGCAAAGGCACCACATCCGCCGCATTCTACGGTGCGGGTAACAGATATGTCCACGATATGGTCTCCATGTACGCGGAGCTCTACAAAGCGACGCAAGATCCAACCTACTTGAAGAAGGCGGAGGAGAACTGTAACTGGATGAACGAATCCACAGACCCTAAGAAAAGCGCGGAGTACATGTACAACTACACCCTCTGCTGGGACCACAGAGAGGACCTTGCCGCATACGAAATGGCTTCCCTAGCCGATGTTTCGGAGTGGGGAGAGAAGGCGAAGAATGCCATGAACTACTATGTGGACGTGATGTACAAGCCTAAGTCAGGCTACCTGCTCAATGTGCAAGGCAACCAATGGGGAGCACTCCGTTACCCAGCCAACCAAGCGTTCGTTTACGCCCTCAACGACAAATTGAACAACGAGGAGAAGATCAATCCTTACACCCTCTACAATGTGGAGTATATCATGGGTAAGAACTCACAAAACCAATCCTATATCGTAGGTTTCGGAGAGAAGTGCCCTTATTTCCCTCACCACAGAAACTTCTTCAGAACGGACATCAACGACTTGGACAGAGAGAAATATAAGTTGCCAAAGGTGGATAACAACTACAAATACATCCAATTCGGTTATATGGTAGGCGGTTCGTTGAAGGACGGATACTACGAGGACAATAGCAGCAGCTACTCCATGACAGAGGGTGGAATCGACTACAACGCAGGTTTGGTCGGCGCTTTGGCCTACATCAACAGCAAGTTGAACCCAATCAACACAACCGACGTGAAGGAGACCACAGAGAGCGCCCAATGCGCTATCTATCCGAATCCGACCAAGAATATGGTCAACATCCGATTGACCAATGTGGAGAACGGGGATGTTCGCATCGAGGTCATCAACGAGATGGGCGCCATCTGCCGCAGCCTTACCGCAGAGGAAACAGAATGCACCATCGACTTGGAGAATATGACTCCTGGCATATATGTCATCCGCGTGATCACCGCCAACGAAGTGCTCACCGAGAGAATCATCAAAGAGTAAGAGACATATTACGCAGCACTATATAAAAGAGAAGCCCCGAAGAGGATATTCCTCAACGGGGCTTTTCCATTAACCTTAAAATCCGGGGACGGTCACTCCGTACCATCCGTATTCTGTTCGGTAGGCACGATCGCCTGACTACTCTCCGATTGTTGCTCCCTCTTATTGAAATCCTCAAAACCGTTCTCAATCGTCGAAGCCAAATCATCCACAGCATTCTTCACTTTGTCCTTTACCTTTTGGCAAGTCTCCTTGCCCTCGTCGGTGTTCAACAAATAGTTCAAGAACAACGCAGCCGCAGCACCAAACGCTGCCCCTTTCACAAAATTATTTCCCATAGCCTTATAGTTTTAAAATTCAGTTATAAAATTTCGATATTACAAATATAGGAATTAAATGAACCCTCGCAATACCCTGTTTTAATATTTATACAATATTAACATAAAAACTGCATATTATTTAATATACTTAATTTATGCATTATTTATACAATAAAACGCATATAAAACATAAAATTTCACTGTTTAGATATTTTTATTGCATATTTATTTTGAAAATTAAAAATCGCATGCTACATTTGCAATGTAATTCAACGAGGAATTACATAAATATGAATAATTAACGCATAAATATTAAATTATGGTAGCAACAGTATTCTTTTCAATCGCAGCGTGTTTCGTAGCAAAAGTGGCAATGGAGATCAACTCCTTGGACTAACACTTAGGTCATCCACAAGTCATTAACCCATTAAAACAGTACAATTATGACAACATTGGTATTTTTAGTAGCATCCTTGGCTGCATCGTTCGTGGCAAAAGTCTATTTCGAGATCGTCGAGTTGAACAAATAGACCAGTGACTAACCTTTAAAGAGCAAAACTATGCGGAACAAACGATTTGAACACCGACGACGACAGTTCGTCCCTCGGAGATAGCCTCAGTGAGATTCACCAGAATTCATTGAGGCTTTTTTATTTTCCGCCGCATCCTGGACTCAGAGATAAAAAAGAGGGATTTATCGATACAAACGCCAAAAGCATATAAAAATATTTTCAGTTACATTTTTTTCTTCTACCTTAGCATCATCAAACGAAACGACAATATTAACAATAACATTAAATAGAAAAAGAAAATGAAAAAATTAGGTGCAATTGTTCTTATGGGTATGGTAACAATGGGTTGCTACGCTCAAAAATTGGCAGAGGGTTCTTTGGACGCATTGAAGGGAGAGTCTCGTATGAATGTGGAGTTGAACTACAGCAATGCGGTTTTGAAGGGCATGTCATTCAAGGATTATGTCGCACAAGAGGAGAACTGGGACAAGGGCGTTAAGGAGATCCAAGCCAAATTCGTCGAGGAGTTCAACTCCGCAAGCAAGGGAAAGATCACTGTAGGTTCATTCGACAACACGAAGTACACACTTCGTATCGACGCGATCAAGGTAGAGAAGAGAGGTACTACAACTGCTGACGCTGTCATCGTTGACGCGGAGGGTAAGACCGTCGCTAAGCTCACTAAAATCGAGGGCGAAGGCGGTAAGTGGGGAACTCACCTCAACTTGATGGGCGACGGCGCTACCAATATGGGCGCTATCCTTGGCAAGTTCTTCAAGTCTAAGTTGAAATAAGCCGGCACCAACCACCGACCAGGTGCGCGTGGATGGTTAAATCCACAGGGCGTCACCGCGAGGCAATCTTGCGGTGACGCTCTTTTTTTAGGGTGATTTATCACGCATATTTGAAAAAAAATTCGTTACTTAGTCGAATAAAATAGTTATTTCATAAAAACCTAAATAACAGAGTTATGGCTGTAGAATTTAAGTACGCTCCGATGTTCCAACTTGGAAAGGACGATACGGAGTACTATTTGTTGACCAAAGACCATGTGTCTGTCGGTGATTTCGAAGGTAAACCAATTCTAAAAATCGAGAAAGAGGGATTGACCAAGATGGCCAATGCGGCTTTCCGCGACGTATCCTTCCTTTTGCGTCGTTCACACAACTTGCAGGTCGCAAAGATTTTGAGCGATCCTGAGGCGAGCGACAACGATAAATATGTGGCACTCACCTTCTTGCGCAATGCGGAGGTGGCAGCAAAGGGTAAATTGCCTCTTTGCCAAGATACAGGTACCGCTATCATCCACGGAGAGAAGGGACAACAGGTTTGGACCGGATACTGCGATGAGGAGGCTTTGGCGAAGGGTGTATTCAAGACCTACACAGAGGAGAACCTCCGTTACTCCCAAAACGCGCCTTTGAACATGTACGACGAGGTGAACACCAAGTGTAACTTGCCAGCTCAAATCGACATCGAGGCGACCGAGGGTATGGAATACCACTTCTTGATGGTGACCAAGGGTGGCGGTTCCGCAAACAAGACATATTTGTACCAAGAGACCAAAGCACGTATCCAAAACCCAGGCACTCTCGTTCCATTCTTGGTGGAGAAGATGAAGTCTTTGGGTACTGCCGCATGTCCTCCTTACCACATCGCCATCGTTATCGGTGGTACTTCCGCGGAGAAGAACTTGCTTACCGTTAAATTGGCCTCTACCCACTACTACGACAGCTTGCCAACCACTGGCGACGAGACAGGCCGCGCATTCCGCGACATCGAGTTGGAGAAGCAATTGTTGGAGGAGACCCACAAAATCGGTTTGGGCGCTCAATTCGGCGGAAAGTATATGGCTCACGACATCCGCGTCGTACGTTTGCCACGCCACGGCGCCAGCTGTCCTATCGGCTTGGGCGTTAGCTGTTCCGCAGACCGTAACATCAAGGCTAAGATCAACAAGGACGGTATCTGGATCGAGAAGATGGACGACAAACCATACGAGTTGATTCCAGCAGAGCTTCGTCAAGCAGGCGAGGGTGACGCTGTGAAGATCGATTTGAACCAACCAATGAAGGATATCTTGAAGGAACTTTCCAAGTATCCAGTTTCCACTCGCCTCTCTTTGAAGGGTACTATCATCGTAGGCCGCGACATCGCGCACGCTAAGTTGAAGGCTCGCATCGACGCTGGCGAGGATTTGCCTCAATACATCAAGGATCACCCGATTTACTACGCTGGTCCTGCTAAGACGCCAGAGGGTATGCCTTGCGGAAGTATGGGTCCTACCACTGCGGGCCGTATGGACCCTTATGTGGATGAATTCCAAAGCATGGGTGGATCTATGATCATGTTGGCGAAGGGTAACCGTTCCCAAGATGTGACCGACGCTTGTAAGAAGCATGGTGGATTCTACTTGGGTTCAATCGGTGGTCCAGCCGCTATCTTGGCTCAAAACAACATCAAGAGCATCGAGTGTGTCGAGTACCCTGAATTGGGCATGGAGGCTATCTGGAAGATCGAAGTTGAGGACTTCCCTGCATTCATCTTGGTGGATGATAAGGGCAACGACTTCTTTAAGCAATTGAAGCCAGGTTGCAGCTGCAAGAAATAGGCAGTTCACCTCTGATAAACTAAAAAATCCGAGCGGATAGGTTCTGCTCGGATTTTTTTCTTCTCTTTCGTTTTGAATTTGAATTCAAAATAATATATTTGTGTAATATTTACATTTATTATGGATAAATTAGAAACGAAAAACATCTACATCAACTTAAAATCAGACTTCGGTTTTAAACGCTGTTTTGGGGACGAGAAAAGATTAAAAGCTTTTTTAAACGTAATTCTTTCTGATGACTATGGAAGAATTGACGAGGTAAAAATTGAAACGCCTGAAGTAATAAGAGAACGCCCACGTCAACGAGGCGTTACCTTCGATCTGCGTTGCAAATTAGCAAACGGAGACGCTGTCCTGATCGAAATGCAAAACTACGCACAGAAATACTACAAAACCCGTGCAAGTTATTATCTTTGCACATTACTGGACAAGGAGATTCCCAAGGGAATGGTTTGGAGCGACATGAAACAGGATATACCTCGTATAATTGGCGTGTTCTTAATGGGCTCTAAAATGGATGGTCTAAAACAAACTATTACCAGAACTTCAGAATGCGAACTTGATACGGGCAAGGATTTTTGGAACAGAATGAGAAAATACTATATCTCTCTGCCTCATTTCAAGATAAACTACAACCACCTAACGCTAAAAGACGCTTGGATGGAGGTAATTAAAAATTTAGAGAATATGGAAAATATAGATCCAAGAGTATATGAAGTTGCAGACGATTCGCTTCTTGAGTTAATCGAGAAGGCAAAAGTCTCCGCCCTTACAGAAGAGGAGTACGCGGAATACGAGCAATCAATCAAAGAAATTGCAGATGCGGGAGATGCTGAGTCTTATGGATATGAGAGAGGAATCGCCACCTCCATCAGACTTCTCCACGAAAGCGGCATGTCCACTGATGAAATAAGCGAAAGATTGAAACTGACATTGGACAGAGTCAAAGAAATTTTAGAGGCTTAACAATTATAGTTTTTACATCGCATAAAAAATCCGAGCGGATAGGAATCTGCTCGGATTTTTTTATCTCTTAAAGATGTCGGAGCCTACTCTTGCCCTACCATCACAATACTCTTCTCTTCCACGCCCAACTCAACCAAACGAACCTTCACACCCTCTTCATCGGTCACCACATAAAGGATGTCCCCTTCACTCACCTCATTCTCGACATAATCTTGCGCAACTGGGGTGCACCAAAGACACTCAACCCATAAAACCCCTCATGCGAAGGAAAACGACCACAACCACTAACGCGATGAGCGCCATCCTAATCTTAGGAGTTTTCATACTCAATAATTAATTAATTTACACTATTACAACGCAACAAATTCAATTTCCACCAACACCTTTTCTCCGTACAAATGGCCAAACATATTCGAGAAATATTCCCTCGCGTTCTCACGAGCCATCACCACATTCGCCTCCATCAGGGCACGCCGCCGCATATCGCGCTTGGCACGCTCGTATAACTCCTGTTTGATTACAGGGGTCATTTCCCCACTGGCATAAAATGTACGGGTAGAGAGGTCATTTACTATGTTTTCATCCAACAATTGAATATCCGGCAATGTCAAATAGAGTGTATCATTGGATCTGAGAGCCCACTCATAAACACGACGCAGATCGATGCCCAAATGGGCCCTTCCCTTATAGATACGGGCAAAGCGATATGCCGGTTTGAACCTAGGGTTGATGATGAGCGTGTCCTCCATCTCCTCCATATCGACGCAGAGAAATTCCAACTCCCGCAACTCCTGCCAAGAGAGAATTTGAGCGGCCACCTCCATCGTTTCCGGCTGCTCTTTCTGCCTTGCCTCGTACCACTGCTCCCCTATCCAAAACAGACAGAAGAGAATGACGATCCCTATGGCAATCCTCCTATATCCATGTTTCTCCACCGACTGTTCCATCATAAGTTCCTCCTTCCTTGCAACATATCCATAATGGAATCATCCGTTGTATCATCCTTCAAATCACTGCGAAAACAGATCGTGACACTCTCCGACGCATAACCAGCCGCCTCCAAGAGGGGGATCAATGCCTTATAGGCCGCTACCAAAGAACGAGCCATCACATCGGCACGACTCATCTCTTGCAGGATCTTTTGTTCTCCACTTTTCAGAATAGCCTCTTTCTCGGCATCGGAAAACTTAGACCGGTACCACGAGAGGAATTGCATCTCATGGGAATAATCAATGGCGGAGGAGCTAATCTCCAACTTAGGATCGGGCAAAAAGAGGGTGATTTCATGCCCTTTCACCTCCACATCCTCCGCTGTCATCGCAGATAAATCTATCGATGATTTGAGTATCACATCCACGGGCAAGGCGATTTTTCGGTCGCCTGGAATTTGAATGGAGAATTTCTCGAAAAACAGGGTTCCATCCAACGTACTGAAATCCTCGTAGGTGAGTATTTTATGGACATTATATTGCACCGTATTAAGTCTGGCGCGATGATGAAGCGTTTCCACCACTGCCGCTTGTTTACCCTTAGATGTCACAGACGAGCAACTTACCGACAACACCATAAAGAGCAACAGCCACCACCCGATTTTATTTTTCAAGGCACCCATAAACTTCTATTTTATGATTCGTTCTCCTAAAATCTTAGCCAATTCCTGCTTGGCCCTCTGGTAGGCCATATACCGGCTCATAGACTCTTTCCGCTCCTCCTCATCATGCGATGTCTGCAACATTTTCAAACACTTCGACATCTCTTGCTCGACACAATTGAACTTAAATTCACACATCACCAGAGGCAAATCGGTTGTCAAACGCTCAGCCTCCTCCCGTTCCATTTTTCGAACCTTGATCTTGTTGTTGTCGCAATGTTTGTCGTACATTCTACTCAACTGATAACGATCGGACAGGAGATCCGAAGCGATGCCTGTCACCTCCGGGTCGACACTACGCATAAAGAACTGTTGAGCGGTGAGCGACGTGCCAGACTCAAACGCCTCATGAAAATCACGCAACATCTTGGCATAGACGGGATGTCGCAAAGAGAGTTCATCCACCTCTAATTCACGGACAAGATAGGTCACAACATGATCGACCACCGTCTGCCCCTCACTTGAGACGCGGGGCACCTCCCGCTCCCCATACCGCACCAAATAGTAGATGAGTTCCCGCTCCCGCGCGTAATCGGCAAGATTGGTCATGGAGGTCGGCGCAACCTCCGTAGTGACGTTTTGCTGCGCACCCGCTGGCTCATTATCAGGGTTAAAGAGGTCATCCGGAGGAGCCACAGGCACACGTTGCGCTTCTGAGATCGGATGAGAGGATTGAGGATTGGCATTGGCCTGTTCCCAACGCTTTTGCGCAATGGTCGTATGGAGCAGGCTCTCCTCCACACCCAATATTTTCGCGCACTCCGAGATATAAACCGAACGTTTCACCTGATCAGAGATCACCGCGATGGTCTGCGCCATCTCCGTAATGGTCTGCGCCTTCTTGATCGGATCGCCATTCGCCTCCTTCAAGAGGTAATTGGTCTTGAAGATGATATAATCCTGCTCCTGCTCCGCCAAATATCGGAGCACATACGAGGAGTCGTGATTCTGCGCGAATGTATCGGGGTCATCCTCCGGAGGCAGTACCACCACCTTCGCGTTCAACCCCTCTTGCAAGAGAAGTTTACCGTTCTTTAGAGCCGCATGCACACCGGCGCTATCGCCGTCATAGAGCATGGTGACATTTTTATTGCCATCGATCCTATCCGCATCCACGGAAGGGACAATTCGACGAAGAAGACGGATTTGCTCCACCGTCAATGCGGTACCGCAGGGGGCTACAATATTCTGCACACCCGCCTGCACCATGGAGAGTACATCGGCGTAACCCTCCACAATGTAGCACTTCTTCTCCTTGATGATCGCATTCTTGGCAAAGAAGATACCATAAAGCACATTTCCCTTATGGTAAATATCCGATTCAGGTGAATTTTGGTACTTCACCTGATCGTCTTTTTTCAGCGTTCGTCCACCAAATCCGATCACCTTTCCTGAAATGGAGTGGATCGGGAACATGGCACGCCCGTGAAAACGGTCGAACGCATAGTTGTTATCTTTCACAATGGTCAATCCGACCTTCTCCAGGTAGTCCCGTTTAAATCCCTTCTCTTGGGCCAAAACGGTGTAGGCGTCGCGCTTATCCAACGCATAGCCCAACTGGAATTTACGGATCGTATCTTCGTGGAATCCACGATGCGAGAAGTAGGACATACCGATCGACTGGCCCTCTTGCGTCTCGAACAGATTGTGGGTAAAGTGTTGCTGCGCCCATTCGGTGACAGCCATCATGCTCTCCCGCTCGGTACGCTCTGCCAACTGTTCAGCGGAGAGTTCCTCTTCTTGTATGTCGATATGGTACTTTTTCGCTAAAAATTTGAGCGCCTCGTAGTAACTGAGGTTCTCCAACTCCATCACGAAGTTAATAGGGTTTCCACCCTTTCCGCAACCAAAACACTTGTAGATATTCTTTGCAGGAGAGACGGAGAACGATGGTGTCTTCTCGTCATGGAAGGGACACAAACCAGTATAGTTCGCCCCACGACGGTGTAGTGTCACATAATCCGACACCACATCGACGATCTGCGCCGCATCAAATATCCTATCGACGGTAGCCTGATCAATCATCTCTTCCTAATATACCTTTTATTTCGTCAAAAAAGGAAGTGCGGCCTTGCATAACTTGGCCACACTTCCTAACCTAATATCGTTTCGTCATTATTTCTTCAACAACTCCTCCAACTGCAATGCGAGCATCGCATTGTCGTTGCTGTCGATATCGTCGAATAGAACCATAGACAAAACATTCATAATCTTTGCTTGGAGATCCTCATCAGCGGCAGCGGATGCCGTTTCATCCAATCCCTCATTGAATCCAACCATCCACAAAGAGTCGCTCTTGTTTTCCGTGTACAACTCGTATGGGCGTTGAATCTTAGAGTACGGAGGCGTCAACATGCCATTGAAAACAGGGCTGCTCAACACATCCTTATCCCTTGCGGAAGATATGGTGTCGCAGATGCTGTTCAAAGACTTTCCAAAAATCTCGCCATTGGCAAAACCTCTCTCTCGTTCACTCATTTCAGGGAACTCGACCGTTCTACCCAAATTCGTGCTATCGACGGCATCGTCGTCACAAGACACCAATCCGAATGAGAGTGGCAAAAGCGCCGCGAAGATAATCTTTGTGAATTTCATGGTCGTACTATCAAATTATTTAGTTGTTACAAATGTAGCCAAACTCAAAAGTGCGGACGAGATATTCTCCACATTGATACCACCATCCAAAATAGCCTTCAAATCAGCCACCTCTTTCATATATTTCTCAGACTTAGCGACATTAGCGTCGGAAACGCCATACTTGGCCATCACCACACCCGCCAAGAAGTTTGTGGTCCAAGCCTTATCTTCCTTGAACTTTGAATACTCAAGACCAACAGAGGCAACTCTCAAACCAGCCGCAGTATCTTTGTCTTTGACAGCCAACTCCAAATCAGCATAGAATTGCTTTCCCTTATTGATCGCCTCATTCTCTCCTGAAACTACGGAATCATTCGTTGACGAATCATCATCCTTATCACCACACGAGGTAAAACCGAATGACAAACCCATAAACAGAGTCATCAAACATGCAAAAAATCTTAACTTCTTCATTTTATTAATAAGCATTAATTAATTATCAATTACGATTAACCGCCGCCAGAGAGGCGACACTAATCCGAATATTCTTCATCGAGGAGAGCGTAGCCGCACATGCCATCACCGTAGCACCTGTCGTGATCACATCATCCACCAACAAGATATGCCTTCCCGCCATCTCATCCGGAACTGAATCCCCACAAAGTTCAAAGATGCCCTGCACATTGGTCCACCGTTCATCCACACTCTTCTTGGTTTGTGTCGAGGTCTCCACGACACGCTTCACCCAATCCGCGCGGACGGGAACTCCCATCTCATCCGAAAGTCCCATGGCGAACCACTCGCTTTGGTTGTAGCCTCTCCATTTCAAACGTTTGGGATGAAGCGGAACGGGAACAATCGCATCCACAGAGGAGAACCTTCCCTCTCGCAGTTGCCTGCCCAACATCCTTCCCAAACTACGGGCCAACTCTTTGGCTCCGTGGTACTTTATCTCATGAATCATCCGTTGGACGGTCGACTCCTTCTCGTAAACCAGCAACGCTGTCGCCGATTCGATGAAGGGGCGCCCATAGAGGTGTTGCTCCACAAAATTATCGGGCACCTCATGTTCTCTGACCAAAGGGAACTTCGAACGGCACTGCAAGCAGACATACTGCTCATCCTTGAAGAGCTTCTCCCCGCACCCGACACAGAGTCTGGGATAGAAGAGTTCCACGAAACCGTCCAGTGCGCTCCGCAGCCAGATCATTAGTCCAAACGGCCAAACACCTTCTTCAACAATTCAGAGGTACGCTCCGCCGCATTGGTACGGATACCCGTCTCCTTCTCTGCCACCTTGGCGAACAAGCCATCCAAAGCCTTGCCAGTCACGTACTCACCCAAGTTGGTGTTGACGTGTTGGATAGATTCTACTTTGTTGTAAAGATCAGGCTTGCCAGCTGCATTCAAACCGATCTTCAAAGCCGCCATCGCAAGTTGTCCCTTGGTATCAGCCTTGAAATCAGCAATTTTATTATAGACATTGGAGAAACCTCCCCAAGCGTCGTTCAACGTCTTGCCACCTACCGCTACTTGATCGAATGTTCCGGTCACCACCTTGCCGAAAGTGGTTTGCAATCCGGAGTAGGTTTTGTCGTAGAGATATGAGGTGGCCGCCTGCTCGGAACCGAACTTCGCGGTCACATTACCCGCCTCGGAAGCCGATTGGCTGGTATAGTTACCAAACAAGATAGCCTCGCCGTCAGCCAAAGTCATGCTGGTGATCGCATTGCCGAAAATCTCAGCCGATTCAGGAGCGGCGGTCTCGGCGGCGCGGTTCATCAACTCCACAATCTTATCGGGCTCCATATTGCTGGCACCAGCGGCGGACAGGAATGTCTTGCCGGCTTCGGTGGACAAGAGTTCTGCAGCGGTAGCCACCTCCTTCGGCATACCGATTTTCACCATGGCGTCGCCGAAATAGCCATCCTTCTGACCCAAATTCCTAGCGGCCGTCTCTGCGCCCACCTTCAAAGCCTCCTTCAAAGCGGCAGCGGTATCACCCTCGGAAAGGGCATCCGTCAAACCACCCAAGATATCGTCATCACAAGAGGAGACAAGGAATGCGGCTCCCACAAACGACAACATAAATGCTCTTCTTATTCCTAATTTTATATTCATTTTTCCCATACTTTAAATTATACATTCAAAAATATACACTTTGCAAATTTATCTTTTTTCATGCAAAAAACGAAAAAACAAATGATTTTTTAAATCAAAGAGGACAGAAACCGCACCAACTATCGATGAAATAGACTACCTTTGCGAGGTATGGCAAATGCAAAGAAGAAAAATAGCAAGACAACAAAAAAGGTACCCGACCGAAAGAAATTGGTCCGGAACCAACGGATCAGCATCGCTTTAAACGATGCTGAAATGAGGACATTGAACCGTTTTTTCGAGAAATACAAGATTGCGAACAAAGCCAAATTTTGCAGGGAGACGCTGATGCTTACCGTATTAAAACGGTTGGAGGCGGATTCCCCTTCACTCTTCGACAACATCGAATAGCCATGAACGACGAATACTTCATGAAGCAAGCGATCGCCGAGGCGAAAAAGGCCGGAGCGAAAGACGAGGTGCCCATCGGTGCAGTCATCGTCCACGGCGAGCAGATCATCGCCAAAGCGCATAACCTCACTGAGACGTTACACGACGTCACCGCCCATGCGGAGATGCAGTCCATCACCATGGCGGCGGACTATATGGGTGGAAAATACCTGACAGACTGTACTTTATACGTGACCGTCGAGCCATGCACCATGTGCGCGGGGGCGATCGGTTGGGCACAAATCAGCAAAGTGGTTTACGGGGCACCCGATACCAAGCGAGGTTATTCAATCATCGCTCCTAACGCCCTCCACCCCAAATGCGTGGTAGTTTCCGGGGTGTTACAAGAGGAATGCTCCGAACTGATGACCAGCTTCTTCAAAAAACTGAGATAAAACATAAATGTTTCCTATATTTGAATTTGTAATTTAATACTAAAGACACAACATGAGAGAAAAATTATCGATCAAAGAAAAGGTGGCTTACGCCTTGGGTGACGCATCCGCCAACATCGCATGGCGCGGCGTCTCCGCATTCCTTATCATTTTCTACACAGATGTTTTCGGTTTGGCTCCCGGAATCGTAGCCACATTGATGCTTTTGGCCAGAACAACGGATGGCGTCAGTGATGTCTTTATGGGCATGATCGGGGACAGAACCAACACCAAACACGGAAAGTTCCGTCCTTGGATTTTATGGACCGCTATCCCTTTGGGTGTCATTCTCACCCTACTCTATGTCTGCCCTGAGAGTTGGTCTATGAATGCGAAAATAGCCTACGCGTTTTGCACATACCTTCTTTTCACATGCATTTACACCGCCAACAACATCCCTTACGGTGCGTTGATGGCTGTTATGACTGACGACGACAAGGAGCGTACCAGCATCGGTTCTTTCCGTATGGTCGGCGCCTTCGCGGGCGGTATGTTGGTACAAGGATTGCTGCTCTTCTTGGTAGCCTACTTCGGCAACATCAACCCATCCATGGATATCAAACAATTGGATTCCGAGAAGTTCGAAGTGACCATTTCCGCCCCTACTGACGTAAAGAACGTCAACATCAAAACCAACGGCGGTGTCGCCACCTTCGTTATGGTAGGCAACGAGGCGGATTCAGCTACCGTAGGAAAAAGTTTCTCCATGGAGGCCAACCAACCCTACACCTTCATCGTGGAGGGCGAGCCTACCATTTCCCAAGAAAACATTACCATCATCGACCAACGTGTCGGTTACAGAAACGCCATCGGCAGTTTGTCCCTTGTCTTGATATTGTGCCTTTTCATCACCTTCTACTACACAAGGGAGAGGGTGACTCCACCCGCACAGCAACAAGAGAACATCAAACAAGACCTATTGGATCTGATCAAGAACAAACCTTGGGTGGTATTATTGATCGTAGGCTTGGTTTTCAACATCTACAACAACATGAAACAAGGCATTACGGTAATCTACTTCACCCACTACGTCCACAACCAACTAATGGCAGGACTCTATATGACCGCCTTGATGATCGCCTCCATCATCGGAGCCGCCATCACCACACCTCTTAGCGCAAAATTAGGCAAGAAGAACCTCTTCATCGCCGCGCTGCTCATTTCTGGAGGAATCAACGCCATCATGTATTTCTGTGGACCACAAGACACCACCATGATTTTCGCCATCGGTTCACTCTCCGAGTGCGCCGCCGCCATTATGCCAACCCTATTCTTCGCCATGTTGGGTGACGCTGCCGACTATTCAGAATACAAGAATGGACGACGCGCGACTGGTTTAGTTTATTCGGCGGGATCTTTCGCCACTAAATTCGGCGGAGGCATCGCAGGAGCATTGATTGGTCTCGTCTTGGGCATCTACGGATACAACGGACTCGATTCATTGGCAATCCAGAAGGCCGTTCCGGGTATCATTCAATTAATGAGCTGGATTCCTGCGGTCATCGCAGTTATAGGTGCCGTTTTGATGTTGCTATATCCACTCAGCCAAGAGAACATGGATCACATCACCCAAGAGCTCAAGGCAAGACGCAGTTAAATCTCTCACCGCAAGACATAGCTCGTATTAACAACCAAAGAGATGTATCAACCCGTTCCTCCCACCTTCATCGGGAAAAAGGTTTTCGAAAGCGTCGACATCCGTCAAATCCTTCCCAGAATCGATTGGCGCTTCTTTTTCCACGCCTGGAAGATGACAGGTAATTACGAAGGATTGGATAGGCTATGCGACTGCGCGGCATGCAAGACACAATGGTTGCTCCGCTACCATCCCGAAGAACGAGAGAAGGCGGAGGAGGCCTACAAACTAATGCGTGACGCGCAAGAGGTTTTACGGGAGGGTATCACGGAGGGCATCTTCTCCATATCGGCGATGCTTTGTTTCTCGGAGGCCCATAGCGAGGAGGAGGGCATACAAATCCACGATCTCGGCGGGAAGCCGCTCTACCTCCCCATGTTAAGGCAGCAGCACCCAAGTGAGCGCAACAACTGCTGCCTCTCCATGTCGGACTTCATCTCCCCTACAACGGATTATATCGGCATTTTCGCCGTCACCGTCCACGGAGGAGACGAATGGGCCGAGCGTATACGGAAAGAGGGCGACGACTACACCTCCATTTTGATCAAAAGTGTGGCCGACCGTCTGGCGGAGGCTACCGCGGATTGGCTCCACGAACAATCAAGGAACCGATACTGGGGATATGGGAAGATAACAGGACGTGAGGGCATCCGTCCCGCCTTTGGCTATCCCGCCATGCCTGACATCTCGCTTCTCAAAGAGGTGGACGCCACCATCCAGCTGTCGGAGATAGGCATTCAACTGACAGAAAACTGCGCCATGCGACCTAATGCCTCCATTTGCGGCCTACACATCGCACACCCGCAATCCTTCTATTTTATGGTAGGGGAAATCGCGGAAGACCAAAAAAGGAGTTACGCCGCACAACGCGACACCACAGTGGAGGAACTGAACAAATGGTTAGCCAACTCTTAATTCTTAACTCCTAACTCTTAATTCTTAACTCTTAATTATCATGATGGATTGGAACAAACTAATCACCACCAAACGATTCGGGTTGGAAAATTTCCACGACGACAAGAAGCAAGACCGCACGGAATTCCAACGTGACTTTGACCGACTGATTTTCTCCGCCCCTTTCCGTAGGTTACAAAATAAGACACAAGTCTTTCCGCTACCGGGAAGCATCTTCGTCCACAACCGTTTAACGCACAGTCTGGAGGTCTCTTGCGTGGGAAGATCCTTGGGCAACAGCATCGCCAAGATGTTGAAGGAGAAACACGGACCTTCCATCACCGATAACATTCAAGAGATCGGATCCATCGTGTCGGCTGGTTGCTTAGCGCACGACATGGGAAACCCGCCTTTCGGCCATTCAGGAGAAACCGCCATCGCCTCTTACTTTTCAGAAGGCGACGGACAAGCCCTGAAAAAGAAATATGGATTGAGCGATAGCCAATGGAACGACATCATCCACTTCGAAGGAAACGCCAACGCGTTCAGATTGTTGACACACCAATTCAACGGACGAAGAAAGGGAGGATTCGTCCTCACCTACTCCACCATCGCCTCTATCGTCAAATACCCCTATAAGTCCGACTATGTCACGGAGAAGAAGAAGAAATTCGGATTTTTCCAAAGCGAGACGGAGGATTTCAAGAAGTTGGCGGAAGATTTGGGTATGATCCAATTGGCTGAGGATAAGTACGCCAGACACCCTTTAGTTTACTTGGTGGAGGCGGCGGATGACATCTGTTACGAAATCATGGACATTGAGGATGCCCACAAGTTACGTCTGCTGAGCAACGACGAGGCCAAGAACCTATTACTCAACTACTTCACGGAGGATCAAGTCGAAAGGAAGAGGGCGCACATGGATGACGTGGAGGATGAGAACGAGCAGATCGCCTACCTGCGCTCTTCCGTCATTGGCGTCTTGGTGGATGAGTGTTCCAAAGCATTTATCCAACACGAGGACGAAATATTGTCCGGCACCTTCAACGGCTCACTCATCGACTATGTTTCAGAGCGTGTCGGCAACGCCTACAAGAAGTGCCAAGAGGTTTCGGTGAAAAAGATTTACCGCTCCCACTTGGTAATGGATATCGAAATCGCCGGTTACAACATCATCTACACCTTGATCGATAAGGTGATCAACGCAGTATTCAATCCGGAGAAAGCCTACTCCAGACAACTCATCGACCGCATTCCGGAACAGTACGAGACACAGGATGAAGATCCATACAAACGGATCATCGCCGTGTTGGATTATATCTCAGGCATGACTGATATTTACGCTTTGGATTTGTACAGGAAGATTACGGGTATCAGTATTCCGATATTGTAAGAGACTCGGACATTCAAAGGGGCATTTTCAAAGGGGTACCAACACTAAAACAAAAAGTACAAGACTAAATCTTGAAAGGTGTTGATTATGTGTGAGTTGCAAAAAGTGCAAGGAAAAATAAAAAGTACAAGGTGGCGCAAATGGGTGGCTATTGGGTTACAGATATGGGTGGCAAAATTGTTACATCGGCAGAAACGGTTACATGGCACAAAAAAAGGGGTGATTTTCACCCCTTTTCTCTTTCAAATTTCTCC
>JAZUDI010000082.1:0-60232 GCA_045639525.1 Paludibacteraceae bacterium
ATTTCTTTATTTTTTCGTACCCTTAAAGTTACGAATTTTTATCCACTTATCAAACTGATAATCAATATTTTAAGTGTATTTTTGGAGAGATTTTTTTTGTCTCTCAAATTAGTTATGAATTAAATTTAAACAGTTTCTTAATCAATCTTCACTATAGAGAGAAGATTTTTTAGATCACCACATATTAAAATCACCGAAAACATTGGCAATCCACTAAATTTAACTATATTAGCATATATTTAATTTAAATGACAAATAACAATAATTATGACCAGGAAAATAACAACAGTCGCAGTACTTATGACACTTCTCCTCCCATCGTGCATTAAATGCAATCACAACAATCACAATGTAGATTATTCGGAATGCCATACCATGGAAGAATACATCGAAATGGTGAAGAGAAACGATCCCAATCAGTACAAAACATTGATGCGGGTCTATCCGATCACTGAAAACAACTTAATCCTTAAGAATCCACAGATGATGGCGGGCATTACGATGAGTAAGGTTAAATACAAAGTGGGCGAAGAGGTTGACGCTCACCTTTATTTGATCGTACATAGTGATGACATGAGATACGAAGACTCGCATTTCAAACCAATCGAGAACGGTCACATTAGCTACAAAGCCACACACGCGGGAGTAGATACTATCAAGGCAAATGTAATCATACGAAAAGATTCAGGCGTAGAGATATCGTATCCATTAGTCCAAAAAATCACAATAGAAGAGTAACGGCAAAACTAATAAAACAAAAAGAGAGTCAAAAATGACTCTCTTTTTCAAAACTTTTTTAAATCTTTCAGCTCTCCCTCTTGGACTTGAACCAAGGACCCCCTGATTAACAGTCAGGTGCTCTAACCGACTGAGCTAAGGAAGAATGTTTGCTACGGGTTTCTGTCCCAATTGCGATGCAAATTTAAGTTGTTTTTCCGAATAAAAAAAATATATTTGCATATAAAATTCACAAAAACGATAAAATTATGGTTACAGTAGGATTAGGAAATGCATTGGTAGATGTGTTGTCAGTTTTAAAGTCCGATGAACTATTGGAACAGCTCTCTTTGCCAAGAGGAAGCATGCAACTGGTTGACAACGATTTATCACTCAAAATACAAGCGGGCATCAAAGACGGCGAAAAACATTTAGTGACGGGCGGATCTGCCTCCAATACCATCTCCGGATTGGCGGCGATGGGCGTGCCATGCCACTTCATCGGGAAAACCGGCAAGGACGAGACCGGCGATTTCTTCCAATCAGACATGGAGAAGCACGGCGTCATCACCCACCTTGTAAAGAGTGAATTACCGACGGGCGTCTGTGTGTCATTAGTCTCTCCAGACAGCGAACGCACCATGGCCACCTGTCTGGGCGCCGCCAGCACCTTGACGGAAAGCGACTTCGATCCATCCTGGTTTAAAGGTGTGGACTTGTGCCACATTGAGGGATACCTCGTACAAAACACCACGATGATCGAGACCGCCATGAAGATGGCCAAGGCGGCTGGCGCAAAAATCTCCCTCGACCTTGCCAGCTACAATGTAGTAGAGGAGAACCTCGAATTCCTTCGCCGCGTCGTGAAGGAGTATGTCGATATCGTATTCGCCAATGAAGAGGAGGCCAAGGCATTTGCACAGACCGATCCAGAGTCGGCGCTTGACTATATCGCGGAGATGTGCGAAATAGCCGTTGTGAAATTGGGCAAGAAGGGTTCTCTCGTCAAAAAGGGAGGAAAGAGCGTCCGCATCGAGCCTCTTGCAAATGTGAACGCGATCGATACCACAGCAGCCGGCGACCTCTTCGCCGCAGGATTCCTTTACGGACTCCACAAAGGTTACGGTATGAAAAGATGTGGCAACATCGGATCTTTGGTCAGCGGCCATATCGTACAAGTAATCGGTTCGAAAATGAGCGAAGAGACTTGGAAGGAGATTCTAAGCAAAGCTTAAACAGCACACAGCAATATAATGATATAACGATATAGTAATATCACGATATACAATTATAACGATATAGCATTATATTCACAAGTAACTATAGGACAGCATCTCATGCGTGGTGGCTGTCCTTTTTTCATAATTTCGCATAAAGAACTACATTATACCATAACTCAAACCATTCTTTAAGATGTCTCACCCGAACATAAAACACCTTATTATTCTCAGTTGTTTTCTGACCGTCGCCTCAAACAGCGTCGCGCGAGAGGTCGTGATTCCTGAGGGAACGGTAGAAATCACCATAGAGGATGGATATGCGGGAGACGAATCCATCACCTCCGTCGTCATCCCCAACTCCGTCGTCACCATCGGAGAACTATCCTTTAGCGATTGTACCAACCTCACAGACATCAAGCTGCCTGATTCATTGGAGAGCATTGGCGGGTTGGCCTTCACAGGATGCGAAAAATTGAAGAGTATCACCATCCCCCATACGGTAAGAGAGATCGGCGTGGGCACTTTCGAGGGATGCGTAAGCCTGAAGAGCATCACCCTACCTCACGCCTTGACAGCCGTCAGGAACAACCTCTTTATGGGTTGCACAAATCTCAAGTCCATTGTCATTCCTGAACGTGTCGTAAGAATTGGGAAAAGCGCTTTCGCGGAGTGCCGTAACCTAAAGAGCATCATCATTGCCCCCTCGGTAAAAAAAATTGAGTCGATGGCATTCATCGACTGCAAAAACTTAATCGATATTCACATACCAAACTCCGTAACCACGATCGGAGATTGGGCCTTTAACGGTTGTGATCGCCTCACCACCATCACCCTACCTGACTCAATCACTAAAATAGAGCCATTCACCTTCTTCCGGTGCGTCAGATTAAAAGAGGTGAATATCCCTAAAGCCGTAACCCAGATAGGCTACGATGCGTTTGAGGATTGTGGAAGCTTAGTTGCCGTACACATCGGAGAAGGCGTCACCCAGATCGGGAAGTGGGCCTTCAAGGGGTGCAAAAGCCTCAAAAAGGTCAACATTCCACAATCGGTAACTCATATAAAAGATAACACCTTTGATGGTTGCACGGCACTTTCCAAGGTCACCCTACCCGACTCACTCACGGCGATCGGCTACGAGGCTTTCAAGTCGTGTCAAAAAATCACAACTATCACCATCCCCAGATCAGTGGAGTTCATAGATCTTTACGCTTTCGAAGATTGCATTCAACTGAAGGAAGTAAAAATGCTCAACCTTCATATAATAGAGGTAAAGAAGGATGCCTTCAAAGGATGCAAAAAACTAAAGGCGAGACCTTGGGAAAGCAAAAGAGAGAAGTAAAAAGTTATTTTATCTTCTTCTTTAATTTTGCGATCTCCTTTTCATTCTTCGACAAAGCCTCCTCCAAAATATTGGAGACGATCGAATTGAGTGGAGTACCGGAAAGGAAGGAGATCAATTTCAACTCTTGATGCAGACGAGTAGGAATCTGAACCACAACGGATGGTTCCTTCTCGCACTTCGCCAACAATTTGGAGAAGGAGGCCGCCAAGGCATCATCCGCACCTTTTTTAGAAACGGCCTTCTCACCCTCAGCAGATTCTGATTGTGGGACAGGAGTCTCCTTGGCTGGCTGTGCCACACGATTCATGTTATCTTGAAGCGCCTTCTCTTTCTCGCGCTTCTCATTTTCTTTCGCAGCGGCGATCAACGCCTCCATCGGATTTTTTGAAACTGCCATAATCTACTATTTTTGAATATGTAACACAATCACGTTCAACAACTCTTCGAATGTCTTGGAAAGATCGTAATTCACCTTGCCATCGATGGTGGTCAAGTAGCGTTGCGTATCCGTCGAATCCTTCACATAGCGGTCGATGAACTTCATAAAGAGCTGTCCTTGCTTATTCGCCTCATAAAGCGAACGGAACTCCAACACCTGCTCACGCACACGATTGAACACACCCACATAGGTGGTGTCCAACCCAAACTCTTTTTTACGTTTCTCCACAATAGACATATATTTATTGTAGAAAATCTCCGTCGCGTTGTAGTCGATTTTAGAAGGGATCAAAGGAATGAAGGCGACATCGATCAGATGGTAGAGCGTCATCACACCCTCTTGGACCATATTTCCGGGGAAGTCAATCAGAATAATATCATACTCCTCTTTTAACTTGCCCAATTGGTTCGGTAACTCCTGGGAGAATACCGACATCACAGGATAGGAGTCGTCCGAACGCTTTCCGAACGTAGCGACATCGCTCTGGCGCATGTTATACAAACTGTTCTGCTCGTTGTCACAATCCACGACAACGAAACGAAGGCCGTTCATCTTGCCTACCCTATGTAAATAATTGGCGAACATTGTCGTCAAGGTCGTTTTTCCGCTTCCACCTTTTTGGGAAACGAAGGAGACAACCAAACCCGGAAGTATTTTACCCATAATCAGTCTTAGTCTATAAGCAAAGGTCTGTAAACAAAGTGCATCACATAGGGAGATATCCCTATCGCATTGCAAATATAGAGATAAAGATATAACTATCCAAATATTTATATAGATATTTATGGTTATATATATCTATTTATATCGGTTAATACTAATATATTTATATATTTTAATTTGCTTATATTATTATATTGCTATACTAATATATTCTTATAACACTAAATATCAACAATTTACAATATAAAACAAAAACAAACGAGGCAAAAAGTAGAATTCCACAGACAAAGGCAGAGAATTTCAGGAAGATTGACAACTCGCCTCAAACGGATTGACATTTTTGGATAGTTTTTATATTATAAAATTTGTTAATAAAGAAAAATAATTTTACATTTGAAGTTCTGAAAACAAAGTAAAACAAAGTAGCATTATGATAGCAAATCAGGTATGTAAATTGCTTAAAATAAGCCTTTTAACTATATTCGCCATATTATCGTTCATTGCCGAGACAAACGCCGCGACAAGAAACGAGGATACCCCCAACCTAAGCTTCGAAAAAGGAACGTTTGAAGGATGGAAGAGATGGTACGGTTATTACGGACCGAAGGATTGGACCAACAAACAACAGTGCGAAACTGAGCCTCTTTTTATCTCGCAAAGCACCAACCAACCAGTAGAAAACGTGGGTGATGTTTGGGCAGAAAAAACCGAGTCAGTCATCAATAACGAACGTGGAACATTCGAGGTGATGGCCAATCCGGGATTCGATATGAACTTGGCCTGTGACAACATCAAAATCGTACCAATCGGCTATGGCCAATCCATGAAAATCGGAACCAGCAACTACATGGAGGGAACAGAGTTGCACTACGATGACGGCCGAACCACCTCCCGACAAATGAGAGCCTTGGCAGAGAAGAGCACTTACGAATACACGGTCACAGAAAACTCATCATTGTTGACTATCAACTATGCGGTCATCATTCAGGAGGATAAGAATGTGATACACCTCGACGAAATGCCTCGTTTCGCTATCAATGTTTACACCAAAGAGGCTACACCTGAAACACTTTGTATTTCAACCTCATACAAATCAAACGACCCAAGACTTCAATTGGCCAATGCGCATGGTATCACAAGACATGAGCACAAAGAGATAGTAACAACAGACAATTGCTTACAATGGGACTGTACCAGAAGAAGTCTGACAGAGTGCGAAATTTGGGACTACGACAGATGTATTAAAACAGAAAAAAGAGAAGTAGAAGACAAAACGAAATGCGTTCAATACAAATGTACAAAATGGGACAGATGGGGTAATTGTACACAAAGAAGCAAGAAAGACTGCGAAATCTACGGAACGAAATGGATAGACGAATGCGTTTTACGACAAGATGTTTGTACACAATATCAATGTGAAGACTGGGGAGCTTGTCTAAAATACGAAACCAAGGAAGTTGTATCATACACCTACACGCCTGACCCCAATTCCAAGTGCGCCGCATCCCTTGTCTATCAACAATTGGCGGACGAAGAGTTCTATTACGACGGATGGAAAACCATCTCCTATGACTTAAGGAAGTACATCGGCAAGACCATCATCATCGAAGTGATTAACAGAGACTGTCTCGAACACTTGAACAGATGTGCAAATTCCGACAGTCATGCCTCCGGCAAAACATTCTACACCAGCTCGGGTACTAGAACAAACGAAAAATGTGGTTCGTTTACCGCATACTGTACAGAGTGTAATGCCTACAAAACCTTCGTTAAATCTTGTACTGGTGGACACCACAGAACCTACGCATACTTCAACGCGGCATCACAGAGGATGGAGTTGAAAATCAAGAACTGCGGAAACGTCGGACAACCTGCCACCATCACGGCTCCGGAAGGATTCGATGTCTATGAATGGACCATGGATGGCAAAGCAGGTAAATTCAACACGGGCCTCAACTCTCCTAACATCTGTAACATTCCTTACACCGAAATCAAGGATAATGTCAACTACTACTGTACCATGTACAACACGGCGGATCCAACTTGTACCAAGGTAGTGGAGACCTTCAGATTGTCAACCAACCCAATCGTAGCTGATTTTAATACCGATTTGGCATGTTATAATGAGGTACATTTCGACAACCTGTCCAAAGTGAACGAGGTAACAATGGCGGATGGCACCAAGAAGAAAAACGACGAAATCACATATCAAGTATGGTCGTTCTACAACCAAGACGGCAAGTATGAGACTGGAGAAGAGAATCCTACCTACCTTTTTAACTGCAAACAAGACGGAGGATGCAAATATACCACCAAATTAGCGGTTATCACAAAAAACGACTGCCGTGTGGAAATCTCCAAACCAATTGAGGTCAACCAAAGACCTGAAGTGATCATCGAGGGTGACAAAACCGTATGTTACGGCGACTCCACCATGTTGATGCTAAACAGCGAATCATACCCAGCCAGTGCGTTGGCTCCAGGTGACTATTACGAGTACGCATGGGAAAACGAGGCAGGAGACGTATTGAAAAAAGGAAGAGGTGCAGATGGTAGATGGTTCTGGGCAAAACCATCCAACGGTACGGCAAGATATACCTTAAAAATATACCACAACGAAATCAGTGAACATGGAAACGAAGTAACCTGCGTATATTCCGGCACACATGACGTATCCGTAATCGAAAAGCCGGTGGCTAAAATTTCGATTGCAAACATGTACACGCCGAACGGAGAAATCAAGCAAGTGGATCTATGTAAAAACACAACCGCCATCTTGAGCGGATCTTCCACAATGCAAAAATGTATGTTCGGTTGGAGCAAGGGAGAAAAGTTTGATTTAGACAACGTCAACCTACAACTTGGAGATGATAACGGCACACGGATTGATACAGCCGACATCATTCTCTCGGACACTACCAAATTTTACCTTTTTGTAGAGGCAGAGAACGGATGTTACCAAATCGACTCCATCCGTTTGAACGCGCTTCCATTGCCAAAACTCGAAATCACAGCCGATGGCGAGTTAACCGCAAACGGTTATAAAGAGATCTGTTCGGGAGAGTCAACCGTATTGAAGGTAAGCGGAAAAGATGCGCAAGACAAAGCGATCAACAACTTCGTATGGACAACTCCTAACCAAGGTCAACCAACCTTGGAGGCCATCACCGCAACCCCTGCGGAAGAGAATGCCTACTTCAAGGATGGCAAATACATCTATAAATATGAGGTCAGCGGAAGTGACAAGTTGGGATGTACCGCCAAAGACTCTCTCCTTATATATATGTATAAGAACCCTACCCTCTCCTTCAACGAATTCCCTGGCGGTGTCTGCGCCGGAGAAGAATTCACACTGAAGGTAAGCGGTGTCGATTCCATTGTAGTGGACAACAACCTTGAATCAGGATCGACAGCCTCTCCAGCTACGGCACCTATCGAGGCAAAATTGGTCGCTAACGAGGCGAAACGTTTCTACAGCGTCGAGGGTATCAAAATCAACGGCGACATCACTTGTAAATCCAGCAACGAATTCAGCATCAACGTGCTTGCCGCACCAAAGATCAGCATCATTGGTGTGACGACCATTTGTGAGGGAGGAAAACTCTCCCTTGCTGCCGACGGAGCGAACAGTTACAAGTGGTGGAAAGAAAGCGACAAAACAACCAAGAGTGGAGCTACTTACGAAGAAGAGACTCCTGAAAACGGTTGGTACTATGTGGAAGGAACCCAAAGCGGAGCCAGCGCATGTAAATCAACAGATTCCGTGATGGTAAGCATCCACAAGGCACCTGCTTTGGAGATCGAATATGACCCAGCGGCTGTCTGTGTCGGTAACACCAAGGAGTTGTCTGCCAAGAAAGTTGACGGCAGCGACCCTACCAGCTTCCGCCAATTCAACTGGAGCAACGGTTCTGTGGGAGAAAGAATCACAGTAGCCGTTTACAATGAGACCGCTGCGGGTGAGAAAATCACCGTGACAGGTTATGACGAGTACAACTGTCCATCGGAAGCGGAGGCTACCCTCTACACCAAACCTTACCCAACCATCACAGCAACTGCCTCCACCAACAACTGTGAGGATAGTGAGGCGACCGTGACATTGAGTGGTGCTGACCAATACATCTGGCAAAAGAGCGTAATCTCAGAAAACAACAATCCAAACACACCATACGTGTGGACAATCGACAATGTCGGTAAAGCAGGAACCAAAGAGTACCTTATCACCGGATCATTGGACGGATGTTCAAAAGAAGAATATGTACAACTCACCGTTTTGGAGGCTCCCGCATTAGCCATTACAGGTATTGAAGGTGGTATATGCGAAGGAGACGAAGCAACTTTAACTGTAACTGGCGGTGTAACCGGAGGCACCTACGAGTGGGAATACAGAGTACCAGGAGAATCAACTTGGAGAACCATTTCCGACAAAACAGGCAACGAAATCACAGTTTCACCAGCAGTGGACACAGAATACAGAGTTTCCGGTAAAGGATCGAACGGTTGTACAGGAACCTCTTCCCCTGCCCTATTACAGGTACACATAATTCCTACAATCACCATCCACAGAGATATTGCGTCAACCGACTCCTGCGAAAACTCCATCGTGAAATTGAACGCTGAAGGCGCAGGTGAAAACGGAACCTACTCTTGGAGCATCACAGCTACCGATGGAGGAAAGACAATCGCCAACGCGACAGGTAAGAGCATTAGTTTCCCTCTATCAGAAAATGCCAATATCCTTGTTGTGGGATCCACAGAAAACATGTGTAGCAACAATGCCACCAAAACCATCACAGTTTATCCTTATCCGGTATTCACCATGGAAAAGGATTTTGTCTGCGACGGTGATGTGATCTCCATGAAAGTAGTCAACAAGAGCGATGCCGACACCATCACTTGGATTCCTGAATCCTCTTGTTCAGGCATGACTGGCAAATATGAGGGATACCAAATGTATGAGTTCCAGGATAACCAACCAAAGAGCGGATTGTCCACCTATAAGATCAAAGCGATCGGAACTTCAGAAATGGGTTGTAAGACTGAAAAGACATTTAACTTCAGCGTAGTATCCAGACCAAACATCTACATCACCGGTAAGATGGACTACTGCGAAGGTGAAAACATCGCATTGATCGCTAAGGGAGGTTCATCCTATGAATGGGACAACGGCATAACAAAGAGCGCCGAGTTTGACTCCATCGCCAAGATCGGAAGAGAGTCGTTCACCGTTACAGGAACCGATAGCCGAGGTTGTTCCAACACCGCCACTTACAACATCAACATCAACCCTGCTCCAATCATCACCATCAAGAACAAAGAGAGTATGGAGAAGAGCATCTGCTATGGCGATGCTGTCACATTGGAGGCTCAAGGAGGAAACAGCTACACTTGGAAACAGGTCATCGGTACCGAAAGCAATAACTACCCTTGTTCATCCTGCCAATCGATCAATCCTGTGATCCAGAGTGATGTCAAGTACATTGTCTCCGGAATCAACGAGAAGAGTTGCGCAGGAAAGGATAGCGTAAGTTTCTCCGTAAGACAAAAACCGGAATTGGTATTTAAAAGCGAAAAAGATACCGTATGTAGTGGAATGGCGACTCAAATCACCGTTTCCGACGTCAACCAAAATGTAAGTGTTTGGGGTTACGATTCTAATTTGAAGAACGCTACACACGACAACAAATCTCTCACCTTCAACACAGGAGAGATGACAGGCGCTAAAAACTATGTCATCACCGCCCAATCCGCTGCCGGATGTACGGCACAAGGCAACATCACCATTGAGGTGTACTCATCCGAAACAGTGGGTATCAACAATGGTTTGGGATATGTTTGTAAGGATGAACCTGCAACTTTGAGCGCAATCGGTAGCGATAACCTCACCTACACATGGGTGCCTCAAGATGGCAAAACAGTGACATACATCGACGGTACCACCTCAAACAGCAAAGAGATCAAGGTAAACATCAACGAAACTACCAGATTCCTTTTGCAAGCGGAGGATGCACACGGCTGTATAGTGAAGTCCGACATCAAGGGAATGGAGGTGAAAAACAAACCGGAGATCAACATTCTCCAAACACCTTCCACCGCCATCTGTACTGGTCGTGATGTGAAATTAACCGTTTCGGGCGCTGCCACCAACACAACACCAATGAGGAGCGACGGCTGGACCTGGTATGATGTTGACATGAATGACTTGCACAACAAGAGCAACAACTATAGCATCGCCGAATTGAACGGAGCCGTTGGATTCTTCGTTCAAGGTACCGACCAAAACGGATGTATATCTGAGTTGAAATCGCACACCATCCAAACGACAGGCGCTCCTGAATTCGAAATCAAAGTGGATAAGGAGGAGGTTTGTAAGAACAACAAGGTACAATTCAGCGTTGAGACCAGCGATACCGACATCGTATCCTATATTTGGGAGAACGGCAAGGGCAGCGGACTAAAGTTCGACACCACCCTCACCGTTGCAAAAGACTACACCATCAAGGTGACACTTGACAACGGTAAATGTACCACCACCAAGTCGCGTACTGTAAAGGTGAACGATATTCCACGCGTATCCATCACGAGTGTAAGCGGTAAGAACAGTATCTGCGAAGGCGACAGTATTGTACTTCAAGCCAACGTGACCAACGCTGATCTTAGCAAGATCACCTATATATGGAACAATGCCCAATGGAACAACAACAAGAGCGAGAGTGCCTACCAAGCGCAATACATCGCACCAAGCAACACCAACAGAATTGTCAGCCAAGTGGTTGTCAAGGAGGGTAATTGTGAATCTGTTCCAGCCACATTCAATGTAAACGTTAACGAGTTGCCAAAGGTGGAGATCCTTGGCCAAAACGCAGTCTGCGCGGGCAACACCGTTGAATTGGTCGCAAGCGGAGTCGATACAAAGAACTACACTTGGGCTCAGGACGGCGAGAATGTCGGTGGAGGTAGCACCTATAAACCAACCATCCATACCGACACGAAGTTCTCTTTGAAGGGAATCGATGCGAACGGATGTGTCGGAGAGTTCACTAAGACGGTAGTCGCCAACCCTATTCCATCCTTCTCCTTGGAGGCGCAAGATGTCTGTGAAGGAACCAAGGGATCAATTGAATTCAAGGATGCGGCATTCGTGGACAAGTTCCATATCGAGAGGACCAATATGAATAAAACGGTCAATGCTCCTGCCACCATCTTCACCGACGAGCAACCTTTGAGAGAGAGCACCATCTATACCGTACACGCAACAAGCTCAGAGAATTGTTCTTCTGAAAATCAACATGTGACCATTGATGTGAAGGTTTCTCCAAACGTCCAAATTGAGAGCAATCCAATCAACCAACAAATCTGTTTGGGACAAAGTGTCACATTAACCGCCACAGGCGCCACAGATTACACTTGGAAAGATTTGACACCAGTTGCCGGAGACAACAGCAAAGTTATCGTTACCCCTGCTACTGCGGGAGAGCATACTTATACGGTAACCGGATATGCATACAACTGTCCAAGGGAGGCAAGCATCACCATCAAGGTTCATGAGTTGCCTACCATCAAGGATATCGCGACTGTAAAGGCCTGCGAGGGAGACATCGCTACCCTACATGCAGAGAAAGAGAGCGGAGAGGGAACCTTCCAATACATTTGGGATAACAGTAGTACCGTATTAACCGGTGAGTACATCTATCCCGTATTGAACAGCGACATGACATTTACCGTTCACGCCGTGGATGGAAACAACTGTGAGTCTGAGCCGAAGACAGCTCAAGCACTCTTGGATTCTAAGCCAAAGGCTATTTTCACAGAGCCTTCAGTCTGCGAAAACAGAGACGCTACGGTCACCTTCTCCGACAAGAATGGCGATGCGATCGACAAGCTTCAATTGTTGGGTAAGGATGCCGTAATGGGCAACACCATTACCTTCGAGTCGAACACAGAGACAAAGACCTACAACTTGACCATCTACGGAAACAATGGATGTCAGTCCGACACATTCGTCACGGTAAATGTGGAGAAGAACCCAGTCATCTCATTCATTCCAGCCACAGACGACTTTAGCAGTCAAATGTGTGTAGGCGACATATTCTCATTGGAAGCTAATGCAGAAAATGCCGAGTTCGAGTGGAGATGTAAAACAACAGACGACTACGATGTGGGAGGTCTGAATGGTAATAACATCATCGAATTCTATCCATCATCCAAAAGAGACGACAAGAACGATCCGCACGTATTCGTAGTGACGGCGACAAGCACTAATCCACTACATTGTACGAGCCAAATCGAGTATAGAATCACCGTCAACGATACAACTCCTAACAAGATCGAGGGAGACAACGCACAATGTATCGACGGTAATTTGACCTTGAAGTCACAAAGTCAAAGCTTCATGAGCTACTCATGGACGGAAGAGGGCAACGCCGGATTCGTGATTTCAAGCAACAGATCCATCACCGAGAAGATCGACGGCGACAAACGATACAAATTGGAGGCTACAGACGCCAACGGTTGTGTCTCCACCTCATATCACGAGGTGAAGGCTGTACCAATGCCTTCATTCGAATTGGTACCAGACAAAGTCTGCGCAGGTGAGACCTCCACCACAAAAGTGAAGGATGTCGAGCCTAACGTCACCTATACTTGGGCCAACAAGGGAACTGGTAGCGAGATGACAGAGAAACTAAGTGCAACATACACTTACTCCGTCACAGGAACCTACACCTACAGAAACGACAACAACGAGATCATCAAGCAATGTACCAGCGATCCAGTGAAGACTACCACTGTCGTCAACCCATTGCCAAACTTCTCCATCATCAGCAACAATACCCACAACAACACCGTTTGTGAAGGAGAAACAATTGATCTCTCCGTCTCTGGCGAGTACAACGCTTACGATTGGCGAATGGGAAGTGTGGATGGAAGCACCGCTACCATTAAAAATGGTGATAATAAGAGACAAACCATCACCATTACGCCAAGTGGCACAAACATCGACTATTACGTCACCGTCAATGACGCCAACGGTTGTGAAAACAGCAAGAGCATCATCGTCTCATCCGTTAAGCAACCAAACCCAACATTCGATTACAAGAATGCGGCTTGTCCTGGAAGCGTGGTAACCATCGAGGCCAACGCGGAGGGTGCTACCCAATATGAGTGGTGGGATAACGACAAGAGAACCATTGTAGGAAATGGTAAGAGTTTCAGTGTCGCTGTCGATGACATCACAGCCAACGACACCATCTTCTATGTAGTGGCCACCAATTTCATCGGATGTAAGAGCGACGCCACTCCAGCTAAGGTGGTAAAGGCACAAAAGCCGACATTCAGCGTCAAGTCTCCTCAATATGTCTGCGCAGGCGACAAACCGACCATCGAATTGCACGGTGCATACTACTATCGTTGGGATAGCGAAGGAAACTACAGCGGTATCAACGACGGCAGCAAGTCTGCCGAAGACAGAGGTGCGATCTTCAAGGAGACTGAGTCTTTGACCTCCGACAAGGTTTACACCATCACCGCATGGAACGATGAGAAGACTTGTCAAGACACCAAGGAAATCACCATTCCTGTAAAACAAAAGCCAATCATCAGCATCAAGGATGAGAATGGCAACCAAACGAGCGCAAGCATCTGTATCAACAACTCCATCACATTGAATGCGGTCACAGGCGACACGCACAACCCTTCATATGTATGGAGTTCAGATAACTACACTTGGGGAGCCAACAATAGGAACAACGTAGCTTTGACGGCAACCAACGAGAGTGTTTCACAATATAAAGTCACCCTCAAAGTGACAGACGGAGATACGAAGTGTAACAACACAACAGATTTCTATGTGAACATCAACCCTCGTCCAATCGTACAGATCATTCCGGACGAGAACCCTGTCTGCGATGGTAGCGACATGGTACTCCGCGCCAACAGCGTATTCAAGTCATACGATTGGTCAGCTGCCAATGCGGATGGAACCAAGAAGGGCGCAACCATCAGCAGCAATAATGACCTTACCATTCCAGGATTGAGCGAGGCGCAAAAAATCCGCTTGGAGGTGGAGGATGAGAACGGATGTAGAAACAGCTCCACATTGGATGTCTATACCAAGAGCTTCCCAACCGTACAAGCAGAGGCTAAAACAATTTGCTACAACGACTATCCAAGCATCACAATCACCGAAAGCGATGCGGATACCTACATGTGGCCAGATGGAACCACCACCATTTCGAGCGACAAACCGACATGGACTTCCAACGCTAAATTAACAGGTGACAAAACATTTACCATCAGCGTTGTGAAAGATGGTTGTAGAAAGGATAATATCCAAGTATTCGCAGGCGTATTCAAGCCAACGGAACTCTCATTCAAAGTGAACGGAGAGAATACCAACGGCCGACCAGCGATGGCATGTAAGGACAACGAATTGACCATCGCCGTCACCAACAGCGGACTCACCAACATCAATTGGGTGAACGAAGCGAAGAGCGAGGCTACCATTACCGACAAGATCACCGCAAGCAAGAGCTACAAGGTAACGGCAATGGATGGCAATGAATGTCCGACCGAAGGCACACAAACCGTTAATGTTTACCAGACCACCACTGTCAGTATCTCCGGAGAAGAGGAGGTTTGTCAAGGTGGCAACATTCCTTTCAAGGCGACAGGCTCAGAATTGTACAGTTGGAGCATCTCCCCTAAGGATGCGGGCGTAATCACTTGCAACACGACAGATAGCAGTGAAATCACCGTTACTAAGATCAAGAAGCCATTCCAAATTTTGGCCAGTGGCGTGGATCAAAACGGTTGCGCAAGCAATCCATCCGCAGCGAAGAGCATCAAGGTAAAAGAGGCTCCGATTATCCAAATTACGGGTATTCCTGCCAATGGCGTCATCTGTAGCGGAACCGCTATCAACATGAAGGTAACTTCCAATGGAGACTACACCAAGTGGACCGCGGGTGCTGGAATCATCAGCGACAACGAGGTACAGACACAGTTGACTACCAGCAAGGGTAGCAAACGTGTGGAGACCTACACCATCGAGGCGAAGTTGGGCAACTGTCCAGCTGACAGCGTCGTGAAGATCAACGTCAACCCACGTCCATCACTTGTCATCTCCACCGCAGGAGCCATCTGTTCGGGCGATAGCACAACCATCGCAGTCAAAGAGGTTTACGGAGCGGACGTTAATTACACTTGGAGAAAAGATATCCACAACTTCAGAACTTATCCAAGCGGCGATACGATCAAGGTCGGCAAGGGTGGCAAATACTATGTCTCCGCACAAATGAACGACGCCGACACAAGATGCGCGAGCGACGAAGTTGAGATCAATATCAATGAGGTGGCTCAACCTACCATCTCTTTGGCGCAAAGCGGTACCCTTTGTAAGGGTAACAACATCACTTTGACCGCCAGCGGAAATGGTCAAAACCCATCATGGTACTACCTATCGAATGGCAAAGCCAGTGAGATGAGCATCGCGGATGGTGTGAACGAGATTCAACCGATCATCACACAAGACACATCATTTATCGTAGTGGCATCCATTACCCAAAGTTTCACAAACACTACTTTGGTCTGCAAGAATTCGGATACCATCCAATTGAAGATGAATCCAGATCCAACGTTCCATTTCGACGCACCAACCGTATGTTACGACAAACCGATGACCATCAAGGTGGTGAGCGACGAGACGACCAACCAATACGAATGGTCTTGGAACGGAGGTAATCAACAAGAGACTGGCCTCTCTCAAACCATCAACAACATGCAAGGAAGCTACATCTTCAAGGTGAAAGCAACCTCTAAGGATGGATGTGAGACAACCAAAGATACCATCGTAGATATCTACGCCCTCCCTATCATCAAGGGAATCTCCGGCGAGAACATCATCTGCGAGGAGGATCAAAACAAGACTCTTACCGTAGAATGTGATGATCCAACCGCTATCACAAACTACGTTTGGAGCGCTAACAACGCAAGCGACTTCTCCGTCAAGGAGGGCAACAAGGCGCAAATCACGATGACGCCACTTATCGACAACAAGGAGAAACAAATCACCTATAATGTCGAAGTGACCGATATCCACAATTGCGTATCTTCTAAGTCTTATGACGTGGATGTGAAGCCAACCCCTATTCTCCAATTCATATCAGAGGAGAATTGTCCTAACGAGCCTACCAATGTTGTGGCAAGCACCAAGAACAATGTGGAGGATGTAACCTTCACTTGGTACGAATCCAATGAGGGCGAGAAGGGTAATATCGTCAGCGTAGGCGATAAATTGGAGAAGGAGATCAAACAGAAGACTGACTTCATCGTCGTGGCTACCAGTCCATTCGACTGCGAGAAGCAAGAGGAGATCAGCGTTGACGTACGTCCAATGCCTATCATCACCTTCATTGGAGGCAACTCTATTTGTGAGGGTGAATCCACAGAGATCACCATCCTCAACAGCAACGACAAAGTAAGCGCGTCATACTACTGGCAAGAGATCGATCCAAGTAAATCTGTGGCAAAACAGACTTTGAGTCCGAAATCAACCACTACCTACAACATCAAGGTAATGGCAGAGGGCAACTGTGAGATCGATACCTTCGTAACCATCACCGTTAAACCGAAACCTGTGGTTACCATCAACGGTATGAGAGACGGTGACGCACAAGTCTGCGCGGGATCCGCGTTTGAATTGGGTGCCAATGTTTCCAATATCACGGGAACATTCAAATATTGTTGGGACAGCGAGTGCAAGAACCAAAATAGCGAGGATATTCAATTCAACGTAGGTAAAGACACGGTATTGATCAAACAGGTAAGCAAAGTAAGCAGCACTACTTACCAAGTAATCGCGGAAGACGAGCTTACTACGTGTCAAGACATCACCACCTTCACCATCTATTCATTGCCTAATCCTGACGTGAAGATCGCGGCAGTGGATCCTGTCTGCGAGGGAACGGACGCAAACATCGAAATCATCGGTGCGAACAAGGATTACGAATATGTCTGGAAACATGGTAAGACAGGCGCAAGCATCACCGAGAAGATCGATGCAGAGCAAAAGTTCGTTGTCACCTGCACCAACCCTACCAATGGATGTTCTTCCCAAGATTCAATTGTGGTAAAGACCAAACCTTATCCAACCATTCAATTGAGTGAGAAAGATATCACAAAGTGTAAGGATGCTTCATTTAATGTGAAGGCTAGCATTTCCAACTATCAAGCCAACAGCGACACCACCTTCTCTTGGAAGAAGGAGAATGACGCTAACTTCATCCAAATCGGCAGCGAACTCAACGATAAGATCACAGAGGGTAGCACCTATATCGTAACAGTGGAGATGGACGAGTGCCAAAGCACAGAGAAGGTCACCACCAACTACTACCCTACACCATCCGTCTCTATTGACGGTGACAAGAGTGTCTGCGACAACGCGGAGGCGACGATGACCGTCAACATCAACGGTACCGACGCCACATACGATGTGCAATGGATTTACGAAAAGAGTTCCGCAAGCGACTCTTGGAACGATTTGGAGATAAGCGGTTCCGACAACAAAACCGCCACTGCCAAGAATTTGGCCTACAGTGACAAGGGTTACACCTTCATCGCAAGCGCTACTGGCGCCAACGGATGTCCAGGATACTCCGATCCATTCACAATCAACACATGGAACAACCCTATTGTCTCCATTACCGCAAAGGATTATGATTGTAGGAATGCGGAGGTTCAAGTAAGCGCCTCCCTAAACAACGGTAACGGAAGTTACACTTGGGAGATCAATGGCAAAGAGGAGGCCGGTGCGATAGTTCTATTCAAATTGGAGGAGAACACCACCTTAAAGGTAGCCGGCCGCGATGATAACGGTTGTGTCGGAAGCGACACCAAGGAGATCAAAGTCTTGGAGAACCCAACCATCACAATCGACGGCAAACGCTCATTCTGCGAAAACGATGAAGCTGGAACAGAGTTGACCTTCAAGGGTGCAACCTTCTACGATTTCGGAAACGGAATGAAGAACGCATCACAAAACGAGGCGGTCAAGAATGTATTCAAACCTACCAAGACACAAGACTACACCATCCAATATTCGTTGAAATACGAGAATGGCGTCACTTGTACAGGTTCTGAAAATATCACCATAGAGGTTGCGCCATTGCCTGATGTCCGCATCAACGGAGAGTTGGCCGGAACAGCCTCTATCTGCGAAGGCTCATCCATCGTCTTGAACGCCACATCCGGATTGAAAGATTACAATTGGGTAGTCAGCCCATTCAACGGAGAGAGCAGTTACAGCGACGACAAAGAGGCTTTGACCTTGAAAGTAGTCGCCAACACCCAACCGATCGATGTTACCCTCTCCGCATCTACTACCGATACGGAGTGCCGCAACATAGCCACCTACACCATCAACGTCAACAGCAAACCTGAATTCACGATTTCCGCGAAAGAGGCTGTCTGCGAGAACAGCAGCGTAGAGTTGACCGTCGCTTCCAAGCCAGGAGCGGAGGCAATCTCCTCTCTTGACTGGGGTGCCTTGAACTCTTCCCGCAATGCCAAGAGCATTACCGTGGTCACCACACAACCGGCTGGCCAACAAGAGAACTACAAGGTAACGGCTACCTCTATCGCCGGATGTAGCAATACGGATAGCGTACAGGTGAACATCATGGCAGCGCCAAGCATGACGCTTACTGCAAAAGACATTTGCGAAAATGACGCGGCTTCGATCCAATTCAAGAGCAAGGATACCAAATCGTTCACCGTCGATGGCAAAGCCATCACCTTGGGCGGCGATAGCGTATGGCACGAGACTGGCGTCATCAGACAAGCCGGTATCCACACCATCCACGTAAAGGCTATCAACGATTACTGCGAGACAGAGGAGCAGGTCAACTTCAACGTGATCAACTTGCCTAACGTGAAGATTACCGCACCAGCGTTCCTTTGTAAGAACAACACCGAGGCTACCTTGGTGGCTTCGGATGCGGACAGATACCAATGGAGAGTCTTCGACGAGGCTACATCCAAATTTGTGGATATGCCTGGCGAGACCAATAAGACATTGACCATCACGCCTCCTAACGCGAGCGACGTAACCCTCCGATACGCATTGGAGGTAACTGTAGGCGAGTGTCAAAACAAGGACTCCGTCAATATCCAAGTATTCAACACGCCAGAGTTCACGATGAACAAGGAGTTGATCATCGTCTGCGAAGGAACCGACAAAGTGTTGGAGTTCTCCGATGGTAGCAATGTGGGAACCTGGACTTGGAGTACCGGTGCGCAAAACACACCAAGCATCACATTGACCAACATTACGGAGGAGAAGCAAATCAATGTGGTTGCGGAGACCCAATACGGCTGTAAAGCGACCAAGAGCTTTATCGTCAGTCCAAAGGCTTACCCTACCTTCAGAAAGGTCGGACCAGACTTCGTATGTAAGGGTTCCGAGGCGAAGATCAACATCTACACCTCAGACGAATCCGACATTCCTTTGGCCGATTATGTATGGAGAGGCAACACCAAACCAAGCAACTTGGATTGGGGAACCACACTCACCATTCGTGAGGTGATCAACGCCAAGACTGATTTTGAGATCTCGTTGGAGAACAACTACCAAGATTCAAGAGATACCACTATGGACGGTATCAGAAACCCTGATTTCATATCCAATAAGTTAACTTGCCAAAGCAAGGAGATCGTCACTGTGGATGTATGGGATTTGCCAGTCATCTCTGTCAATGGAGGTAAGGCGGATACCACGATCTGCGACAACGCTAACGTTGTGTTGAGTGCCACCTCTTCGGACATCAAGCCAACCGGTTGGCACTGGAAGAGCAACAACAGCGACATCACGACAGAGAGCGCAACAGCCAGCAACACCACCACAACAGTGGCTCCGCACAACGATACCAAGTACATCGTCATTGCGGAGAACAACAACGGCTGTATCGACTCGACCGACTTTAGCATCTATGTGAACCCATTGCCAACCTTCACATTGAACACACCACTCTCCGTCTGCGACGGATCCGACACCATCGCAACGGTTCAAGCGGGCAAGGAGTTGTTGTACCAATGGGAGACCGGCGAAGGATTCACCACAGCCAAGACATTCAACATCTACAACATCACCGCCGACAAGACCTTGTCAGTGATCGCGAAGGACGAGAACGGATGTGAGTCTAATCCTGTCGAGAAGACTATCCAATGGATGCCAAATCCGAAGATCGAGTTCGTAGATCCAATCTACAACGTATGTTACGGCAGAGATGTCACCTTGAAGGTAACAGACAACACCGCTGGTGGAGAGCAAAACACCTACGTATGGATGAATGACGCGAACAACACGGGTAAAGAGTTCACCAAGAAGAATCTTACCGAGTTCACTCAATTCACCGTAGAGGGTAAGAGAGGCGTCTGCGTCCAAACGCAAACTTGGAACGTGGACATCTGGAGTTTGCCTAACGTGAAGATCGATATGTCACCAAGCACTGCTGTTTGTTGGGATGAGTCTGTCACCCTCAACGGTAACGGTGCGAATAAATACGCTTGGAAAGAGAACGACGGCGAGGTTTCATTCAACGTGGCCGACTACAATTCCAATAAAGACACCACCTTCACTCACCTTACTTCTCAGACAATGAAGTATTTGTGGGGAATCGATGCGAATGGATGTGCGAACAAAGACAGCATCAGCATCAACATCAACAAGTTGCCAGTATTCACAATCTCAGGTGATACCATCGCTTGCGAGGGTGCGGAGGTAACGATGACCGCACAAAAAGATGCTTCGACTGTAGGTGGATTGAATTACAGATGGAGCAACAAGAAGGACCACACATTGGGACAAAACGATGAGTTGAGAATCACCATCACCCGCGACACCCTCTTGTATGTCACCGCAACCAACGCAGAGGGTTGTGAGAAGTCTGACTCCATTAGGGTATTTATGAAGAAGTATCCTAATATCCGTTCAGTCAAGGACACTCAGAATGTATGTAAGAACGACGAGGCGGTTCTTGCGGTCGCAACAGATATGGCAGGTGTCGTATTCGACTGGAAAGACGCGCGCACCGGCACCCAAATCACAGAGGGTCTCAGCGACAACAACCGTACTTTGACACAAAGCATCTCGTCTTACAAGGAGTTTACGGCAAGAGCGATCAAGTCCTACCCTATCTTCAACAACGAGGAGCGTCAATGTATCAGCGACACCACCTTCAAGATCACTCCTTGGGAGTTGCCTATCATTCGTCTGAAGGGACAAGACGAAGTCTGCGCAGGTGAGAGCGTCACACTCAACGCGGAGGGAGGCGTAGCCGGTAAATACCACTGGAGCTACGAATACCAAGAGGGTAACAACACTGTTCGTGTGGATACCACCGCTTTGGATCCATCCGCAGTGACCGATGAACTCCAACCTGTACCAAACAGAGACTTGGTAACCTACCGAGTACAAGGTCAGGACGACAAGACTTGTAAGAACAACGCTGAATTCCAAGTCAGAAGGAACATCCTTCCTGACTTCAGAATCATCGCTGACGAGCAGGTCTGTGAGAACACGACAACCACAGTGAGGGTTTCCGCATCCATCTCATACAACTACAAGTGGGATGAGAATGGATATAGAACCAATATCTCCCACGAGTACTTCATCATCGGAGATACCACCATCACCATCCAAGCGATCGATAGCAAGACCTTGTGTGAGAAGTCTCTTACTCACAAGATTTATAGCAAGGAGCATCCAAGCTTGATGATCGAAGCGGATGACTACACTTGTATGAATTCGCCTACCACATTCAAGACTCAAAACACCGACGCACAGACCACCTTTAGCTGGTATGAGGGATTGGATAAGAGTCTGAACCCAATGAAGGTAGGCTATGAGGCAACCACCGCTCCTTTGAAGGCGGAGAGCTGGTTCTACGTGGAGGCCGCTAAAAAGTACGAGAAGACGACTTGTTACAGCGACACCTCATTCCGTGTCCAGATCCTCCAATTGCCGAACATCAAAATCGAGGAGGGCAACAACATCGCGGTCTGCAAGACCAAACCTGTCACCCTCCACGCTTCGAACGGAGATCCTGACAAATACGCTTGGGATACGGAGAACACCGCCCTTGTCAGCGCTACGCCTCAATATCAATTCACACCGACTACACAAGGCGAGAAACACACCTTGTTAGGAGGAAAGACCTACACTTACGACAAGGATTATGTCTGCTACAAGACAGATGAGACCACCATCACCTTGAACGAGTTGCCGGTATTCGCCGTAGATGGTCCGAAGGATGCTTGTGAAAACACCAAGATATCCCTTTCTGGATCCAGCAAGGATAACTTGTCTTACGAGTGGACCGACACCAAGGGCAACAGAATCTCAAGTCTGAAGAGCCACACATTCACCATCACGAAGGATACGACAGTGAGACTGATCGCCTTCAACGCCTTCGGTTGCGACGATAGCCGTGACTACGACGTGAAGATGCACCACTACCCTGTCATCGTGAAGGATACGGTCAGCACCAATGTATGTAAGAACGACAAGGCACTGCTCCGCATCCACCATGAGGATGATGCAGACCTTAAGCAAGTGACTTACCAATGGAACGATTGGGGCGAGGAGGGAGCAATCCTGAACAGCGACCACATCACCCCTACCGTAAGCAAACAGACTCAATACGCGGTAACCGTATCCAACGTTGTGGACGAGGCCAACAACATCGTCTGCGCGACAACCAACCGCTATACGGTCAACACTTGGGATCTTCCTACCATCATCGTAGAGAACATCTCCGTTTGTCCTGACAGTAGCGCGACATTGAGCGTAAGCAGTCCATCCATCATCGAGAAATTCTCTTGGGTAGGCACTGACGTAGAGGGAACCACCTACAAGACGCCAAGCATCAGCAAGGATACCATCTTCAAAGTGACCGGTATCGACAACAACCACTGTGTCGGAGAGGGAACCGCAATCGTATCACTTTACGATTTGCCACAATTCAACTTGTCGGATAATGGTCCTGTCTGCCGCGGAAGTCAAATCACGGTAGAGGCCGACAACATCGGTTTGGAGTATGACTGGAACGACTTGAAGGGATTCCGTACCGACCGAACCTTCTCAAAAGAGTTGAACGACAAGGAGACCATCTCCGTTTGGGGTAGAAGTTCATACGGATGTATGCGTCAAAAGAGCATAGAGGTGAATGTCAAGGACATCCCTGTATTGACCTTGAAAATGACCAATTCAAATGGTCAGGAGAGCAACTATGTTTGTCACGGCGAGGCGATGACATTGACCGCAAGCGGTGCGAACGGAGGTTATACTTGGGCCAAGGATGGTAGCGAATTGACGGATCAAAAGGGATCCAACCAAATCCTCCTCACCAACCTCACCGTACCAGTGAACGTCACCTTGAAGGGTGAGTCCAACCAGTGTGAGTCTGTCATCGACACGACGATCAATATCTGGTCGCTTCCTACTATCCAAATCGAAGCGCTTACCGCCGATGTCTGCATCGGAAAGAAGGACTCATTGTACGCGAAGGGTGGTTTGACGGGTCTCTACCAATGGAGTGGTCCGGTAATCAACGACGCGAACGTGAAGTGGACCGGCTCTTCCGTAGATGATTTGAGTAAAGACAATATCGAGATCCTTTTGGATTCGAAGACCAACACCTCGTTCATGGCGAAGTATCTTGTCAAAGGTACCGACGAGAACGGATGTAAGGGAACTGGTTCCATCGACATCAGAGTCAACAACTCACCTACCGTGAAGATTGAGGGAGACCTTCTCGTCTGCCATGGTGCGGAGGCTAACTTGATGGCAACCGGTAATGCGGAGTCCTTCATTTGGAATGTGGAGGGAGAAGAGTCTTACTTATCGACCGTTAATCCTGTCATTACCAAGGATAACACCAAGATCACCTTGACAGGTACAGACAACAACGGTTGTGAGGCCGACACCGTCGCCTTTATCAACACCAAGCCTAATCCAATCATCCTCATCAGCACCAACACAGGTGTGGATACCGTATGTAAGAACGATCGGATTAGAATTGATTTGAAGGCAGTTGATAACAAGGGCAACGACATGAGCCAAAATGCTGTTTGGGAGTGGCAAAACGAGAACACCAACAGCTTCTGGGAGGAGCAAATCGCCAACAAGAAGAACTACAATGTGAGAGTCGGTGTCAACGAATGTTACCACGACACAACATTCAGCATCAACACTTGGCCATTGCCTATCTTCGAGATCAAGAGTGAAGACGCTATCTGTATCAACGGATCAGTCACCCTGACCGCAGAGGATGACAAGAACGGTAACGGACCACTCTCCTATGTATGGTCAAAGACCACACAAGGAGGAAGCGGCACTACAACCGTTATCCCAGGCAACACTGGCAACATCTTGGAGGATATGCCAACCGAGACCATGCGCTACGCCGCTATCGGAACAGACAAGCACAACTGTAAGTCAACCGCATACCAAATGATCCGTGTCGACACATTGCCTACCGATATCCGAATCATCACATCGCCTTCAGATTCAATCTGTTCGGGCGAAAATGTGACGATGAAGGTGACCGGTTCGGCGATCGACTACACATGGAGCATCGGCGACGAATTGATTACCAGCGGTGAGGAGTTGACCTACAAGATCCAAAACAACGACGTCACCTTCACCGTCAAGGGAAGAAACGCCAATGGTTGTGAATGGACCATCCACAAGAAGATCTACAAGAAGGATCTTCCAATCCTAAGAGTGGAAGAGAAGCCAGATTATGTATGTTACAATACAGAGGCCGTTATCAAGGTTTCCGGTGCGGAGACCTACTTGTGGGATAACAACGGAAAAGAGGAGACAACTTCCGAAATCCTCACCATGGACCGCACATTCAAGGTGAAGGGTTACAAGAACGGATGTGAGTCAAGTCCAATCGACATCTTCGTTCCTGTCAAGAGCCTTCCAACCATCCTGATCACCGCCAATAAGACGGAGAACGAGATCTGCTACAACGACAGCATCGAGTTGATCGGAAACGGTGGTAAGAGCGGTTCTTACGTATGGGAGAACGGTGAATACACAACCGACAACATCACCGTGTCGCCAAAGGAGACCAAGAGCTACATCTTGACCGGTAAGGATGAGTTCGGCTGCGAAAACAGCAACGAGTACAAAGTAATCGTACACGAGTTGCCTAAACTCCACATCGAGGCGGCATTCGACAGAATCTGTCAGGCCGACATCGATACGCTTTGGGTAGTCAACGACAACCCTAAGGATATACACGGCGCTCAGGTATTGTTCAAATCATACTCTTGGGGTGACGGCGAGACCGTGGAGAAGATCACCTCCAGCGTGAAGAACAACAAACGTTTCGATGTCATTGTCCAAGATATCTACGGTTGTATAGGAACGGCAGTGAAGGATATTGAGATCAAGCCTTACCCTAAATTGAAGATCAATGCGCCTGAATACATCTGTTTGGGTGATGACAACACAGTATCCGTATCGGGCGCAAGCACCTATGTTTGGAACGACGGATCCTCAAAGAGCGAATTCACCAACACATTGCGCCGCGACACCACCTACACCGTGACCGGTGATTTGGAGGGTTGTAAGTCCGACACTACCTTCAGCGTAGGCGTTAGACAATTGCCTAATGTTTGGATCTCTTCCAATGTGGACGCAATCTGTTTGAAGGAGAGCATCACCATGAAGGCGAACGGCGCAAGCACCTACGTTTGGAACGTTCGTGACGTCAACACCAACAGAATGGATGGCGAGACAGCGACAGTCATCCCTGCCAAGGCAGACCAAACTTACCGCTACAGCATCATCGGTACCGATGAATTTGGTTGTAAGAATGTCGATACTTTCGACGTGAAGGTTTACCCATTGCCTACCATCGACATCCACGGAGAGACCGAGATCTGTCAAGGTGATATGGATACCTTGTGGGTAACTGGCGACGCCACCCGTTACACATGGACCAACACGGGAGAGCAGACCGACACCATCTTCCCTATCGTAGACACCAAGACAACCTACAACGTGACCGCGGAGTCTAACATGGGATGTATCGCAAAGAGCAAGATTACCGTAAGCGTCAAGCCTTACCCTGTAATCAACATCAACGCTCCTAAGTACGTCTGCTTCGGCGACAAGGCCATTTTGGAGGCATCCGGTGCCAACAGTTACATCTGGCAGAACGACGAGACTTTGACGAACAAACGATTGACCGAAACGCCTGAAAAGGGCAAGTCATACAGCGTCAAGGGAACCACTAACGGATGTACCAGCGAGGCGAGCGTCTATGTGGATGTGAACCCACTTCCTTACGTATGGATCACTGGTGAGGAGAGCCTCTGCTACGGCGACAACACCACATTGTCAGCGAATGGAGCCACCACCTATTTATGGAGCACAAGACAATTGGGCGAGCACATTACCGTAACGCCAACAGATACCTTCAAGGCTACGGCTTACTCAGTCATCGGTACCGACGCATTCGGATGTAAGAACACCGATACATTCAACATCATTGTTCATCCTCTCCCAGACGTGAGAATCCTCGGCGACAACGCTACTTGTAACGGAGACGCCACCCACTTGGAGGCTGTCGGCGCGAAGGAGTATGTTTGGAACACCTCCGAGCAAGGTGCCCACATCTACCCTATCATCACAGCGAACAAGACATTCACCGTTGAGGGTACAGATGAGTATGGATGTAAGAACACATTCGACAAGACCGTCACCCGCAAGTACTACCCAGTATTGAGTTACACCGCACCATCGGCTGTTTGCGATGGTAACGAGGTAACAGTCACTGTAACAGGTGCCACAAAATATACTTGGAGTGGTAGCGAATCATTGGTGGCTAGGGGAGGAACCATGAAGGATACCATCCGCGAGCGCACCATCTACACCGTATCCGGTGAAGAGAACGGATGTACGACCACCAGGGATATCGTCATCGACAAATATGAGTTGCCTACCATTTGGGTGAATGGTCCAGCCATCGCCTGCCAAGGTAGTCAATTGAAGTTGACCGCCACAGGAGGTAGCACCTATACCTGGACTTGGGGTAACAACATCTACCGCAACGCTTCGATGAGCGACAAGCCAGAGAAGACAACCACTTACAAGGTGGTCGGAATCGACTCACACAAGTGTACGAACTCCGCGGAGCACACCGTAGTGGTCAACCCTGCGCCTAAGTTCTCCATCGACGGTGCGACTGAGGTCTGCGAAGGAACAGCCACCACACTCACCGCTGTATCCGAGGACAACTCACAACTCTCCTACAGTTGGAGCAACGGTGCCGGAACACCAAGCATCACCCCTATGATCAACACAACCACGAAGTTCATCATCGTAGGTAAGGATGCCAACAATTGTGAAAGCACCATCACACACACAGTTGTCAGCCAGAAGATTCCAGTCGTAACTTGGAACGGTAAGACAACATTGTGCCAAAACAAGAACTTGACATTGACCGCGACAGGTGCTAAGTCCTACATCTGGACCTGCAGCGAAAGACCAAACACCACCTTGTCAACCACCAATGTGATGACAGACTACCCTAGCACAAGCGCAGTCTACACATTGGTAGGATCAAGTAACGGTTGTAGCGCGGAACCAATCAACATTCCTGTAAACGTATTGCCTAATCCAAGTATGACCTACCAAGGAAATACCACGATCTGCGAGGGCAACCAATTGACCCTCACCGCTTATGGAGCAAGTCAATACCAATGGAGTACTGGTTCTGTCAACCGCGTGATGACAACGACACCACCTGCGGGTGATACCATCATCACCGTCACCGGTACAGACAACAACAGATGTCAAACCACATTGGAGATCCCTGTAAAGGTGAACCCAATGCCAGTCTTCACCGTAGAGGGTAACACCAACGTATGTAAGGGCGAGTACACCACCTTGGTGGCAAACGGTAACGCGCAAACCTACTACTGGGGTTACCAAACACCAATCTACGACAAGAACATCAGTAACAACGGCATGCCGATAGCGGTTCAAATCGAGACGCCAACCTACGTATTCGCCAAGGGTGTGGACAACAATGGTTGTGAGAGCGAGATCTCATTACCTATCAACTTGTTGACACCTCCTATCGTGAAGTACGAAGGAAACACCACAGTCTGCTTGGGCGAGTCCATCGAGCTCCAAGCTTCCGGTAACGCGAAGAAGTACTTCTGGAGCACCGACGGTGGCGTCACCAAGAGAGAGGGCAATCCATTCACCTTCACCCCTGAGGGTGTGACGAGAATCATCCTCTCCGGAGAGGCGGACAACGGATGTGTGACATCAAACGAGATCTACATCGAGACCAATGTGGCGCCTAATGTGGATATCTACGGTGATTCCGTCATCTGCGAAGGCGAGATCGCAACACTCGTGGCCGACGGTGCGGCTCACTTCGTATGGCAAGACGCCACCACGAACAAAGTCGAGGAGGGACGTTCTATCACCAGATCCGGATTGAAGCCAGGAGCCAACAAGTTCTACATCACAGGTACCACAATCAACGATTGTAAGAACACGAAGGAGTTCACCTTGTTGGTACACGCCAACCCAACTGTGAAGATCCACGACACCATCACCGGTTGTCCAATGACAGAGACCACCGCGGAATTGACGGTGAAGGATCCGAACATCCTCTGGTGTGAATGGAGCAGCTTCCCTATCCACGGCGACATCATCAGTAACTCATCCAAGAAGGTGATCGCGACAATCACCGAGCCAACTGAGGTGTATGTGACGGCTATAGACGGAAACGGCTGTAAGGCATACGACACATTGACTGTGGACGCCTTGAAGTTCAACCCTATCAAATTCGACGTCACCCCAACCATCATCGATAGCAAGAACAATACGATCGAGATGACAGGAATCTTCCCAGAGACACACAACTGGACGTGGGATACCGACGACAACACGGATGACAAGAGAGGCCAAAACGTGAAGTACGCCTTCACCAACCCAAGCACAAGGGATAGTTTCTTGATCACCGCCAGAGCGATCGACGAGAAGGGCTGTCTGTACGAGGGAGATACCATCGTATATGTTTGGAAAGACTTCTGGGCACCAAACGCCTTCACGCCAAATGATGATGATATCAACGATGGATTCCACTTCTTGGGTACCGAGTTCATGACTGACTTCCATTTCATCATCTACGACCGTACAGGACGAATCGTCTTCGAGGGCAACGACCGCAACGCCAAGTGGGATGGCCGTGACCTAAACGGCAACTTATGTCCTTGGGGCGTTTACGGATATGTGGTTGACTTCAAGAGTGAATACAAGGGCATCGACAAACAAGATACCCGAAAAGGTACCATCACTTTGATTAGGTAAAAGAGATTCAAATCGCTTCAAAAGAAAGGTCGGTTGTCACATGGGCAACCGACCTTTTTGTCTTATGTTAAAACAGCTGGAGGAAGGGGGAAATATGGATTTCAAAATTGCGTGTGATTGTATTAATATTCAACGGCGAATAAATAGTAAAAGGCAATAAAATTGCACCATTTATAATTTGGAAAGTCGATTATTTAACTTAAATTAGCAAATTGAATATAGTGGGTATGCTATATTGGTAAACCGCTTAGAAATAACTGCTTATGAAAGAAACAAAGTTAGATCTCAAGAAGATTGTCAAGATATTTTTTGCCATACTTTTGGTTGCTGCCGGACTATGCAACAATGCGTATGCCGTAAATGAAGACACGCCAGGTTTGGGATTCCAGGGAATGACAGGATTCTCCACCACATGTGGCGACGGAGACAAAGGCGTCTGGAAACGATATTACGGTTACTGGGGTCCTGTTAAATTCGATGCGACGCAGATCAACTCCGCCATATCCAGTTTGTACTACGGTACCAACCGTAACATAAACACGAAATACAGTTCAGAAGGAAATGGTTGGGTACGATATGGCCAGCCCATCTATGCGTACAGAAAAAATGACGGATCGTTTAACACAGATACCAAACCAGTTCAATACGGATCCGAAATTCCCAAAGGAGATGTCTCAATCATCAACACAAGAGAATTAGATCCCAACAACAGGAAATGTACGGGCTATCCATTCTACACACAACCGGAGGGGTTAACAGCAGGACAAAAAGTTGCCAGAGTGGGAAGTACCGGGTATCCTGAAATTGGATACGAATCCGGTGAAGTCTATGCCTATGAGAGAAGAGCAATGGCGGAACGATTGGTTTACACCTTTGTCGTAACCGAAAACAGCACACTCCTCACCTACCGATACGCAGCACTCATCGAGGAACCTGAAGGACAGGGAGAACACACCGGAGACGAGCGCCCGGGAGCACAATTGAATGTTACCATCCAAAAAGGAGACGAAATCATCAAACCAGTCTGCAGTGAATTCAGCGTCAACGCGAACAAAAACAACACTCAGCTCGTCAAAATCCCTAAAAACTGTAGTGGAACAGGAAACGATGTTTACTACAAAGATTGGAGCACGGTTGTGTACGATTTGAGAGACTACATCGGCTCAACCGTCAACATCGAAATCATCGTCCACGACTGTCTGGTGCAGGTGGATGTTTGCCAAGACTGTCATAAACCATTGGGTTCGAGAGGTGCTTACAGTTGTAAGTACTGCGGAAGCAGAAAAGTGAGGATACAACCAATGGCTGGAGGACACCGTGCCTACTGCTACTTCACGGCAGAGACCAGAAGAATGGAGATGAAGGTGGACAACTGTCCAAGCAACGATGTGGTTACCATCACCGCACCGCTCGGATTCAGCCATTACAATTGGACGACTGGAGAGGGCGTCGGTTTAAGAACGGAACCAGGAAAGCCTTGGATCGCTTACGTCAATAGGTCAGAAATCCAAGAACACATGGACTACATCTGTACCATGACCGGAGACGAAGAGGACTGTAGCGCTATTCAAGGTATCGTCCAATTGGCAAAAGATCCACTCGGCGCAAAATTCTCCAAACGTATCGCCTGCGACAACGAGGTGAAATTCGTGAACGAATCCTACATCACCCCTGTCAAGCAACAAACAGGTGAAATCATCGAACCGGATGAAATCACCAAATACACTTGGAAATGTACGGACGGCATGGGACACAACTACGAGTTGGTCACCACAAAAAAGGATGAGACCCCTACCTATATTTTGGAATACACCCAAGAGAACAAAGGATACTACACCGTCACATTGGACATAGAGACCAAAAACGGATGTACCTCACACTACGAAGAGGAGATCAGTATCTCCCCTCGTGAAAACATCAGTATCGATGGAGAATTCAAAGTATGTCGCGGAAGCGAGGCGAATTTGCAAATCTCCAACTACAACGATCCAGGCAACGTTTACACTTGGTACAGAGTGAACGGCACCAGCAAGACAAAAGTTTGGGAAGGAACCGGCTACGAGTATTCTAAACTCAATGTTAAGCCAAACGGCAAAGAGAACTATACCGTAGATATTCTCCGCATCGAGGATATCACCTCCAACAACATTGTAGTCGATAAACGCAACTGTATCTACAGCAAAGATTTTGAAGTGGATGTTTATGAGATTCCTACCATTTCCATCACAGGAACGGGAGGCAAAGCAAGTAGCATGACAGCCAAGCCAAAATTCGTAGATATCTGTGAGAGCGAAGATAACGCCACATTGACGGCAACAGAGACCACCAGTCCGAAATTAGGCATCACCTCTTGGACATGGAGTGACTTGAACAACACGAACAAAGACATCGTCAGTCCGCAAGACACCACCATGTATTATGTCTATGCCAAGACAAAAGAGGGTTGCGAAGGAAAGGATTCCATCAAGGTCAATGTAAGGAAGAAACCAACATTAATCATCGACGGAGGTGACGAAATCTGTGTGGGCGAATCCATCACTTTGAAGGCGAAAAGCGCAGAAAATGATGTGACCGACGCGACCAAATACCACTGGTATGAGGTAGATGGCAGCACAGAGCGCGAAATGGTTAAGAGTGCGGCAAAGGGAGGAAGCACCACCGACTCTTTGGTGATTATGCACACCACACCATCCAGAATCGGAAGCGATGACTATATGTACAAATTGGTCGGAACGAACAAACACGGATGTACCTCTTCCATCAACAAGCAAGTGGTGGTGAGAGATATGCCTAACCCAATCATTCCTCAGCCATTGGATATCTGTAAGGGAGCCTTAGTCACCTTATCTATATATGGTGGAGACTCCACCATGATTGAAGAGAGCGAAAACCAAAAGTACCAAAAGGTACCTTATACCACCAGTTTAAAACCTACGGATGAACCGAAGTTCCACGTTTGGGTGAAGAATGTATATAACAATGTCCAATGTGCGAAACGAGTTGAAGTGGATTACCATGTGGACAGCCTCCCTGCCATCCAAATAGAGGGAATCACGGAGATCTGTAACGGTGAAGATATCCAATTGACCGCATCGGACGTCATGAACTACGGGGCTAATAAACCCAATAGCAGCGACTACACCTATCGTTGGACAGACCCTAAGGGTACCAAGACCGCAACAATGACGGCCAGTCCGACGACAAGTACCACTTACGGAATCACCATATCCAACGGAAAATGTTCCGCTACGGAGAATGTGGATGTGACTGTATTCCCTACGCCAAGAGTCATTGCGGAAGCATTCAATGGAAAGGTTTGTCCAGGTGGAAGCGACACCTTGACCGCTTACTACCTTGTTGACGACGAGACCAAGGGCGTTCTAAAGAACTGCGAGTGGTACACAGACAAGGATAGAACCCATGCGGCAACATTCAGCAGACCAGCCCAAGAGAACGGCAACAACGACACAATCATCGTTTCCAACATCACGACACCAACTACCTATTACGCCTATGGCCAAGATAAGAACGGTTGTTGGAAATTGGCGCAAGTCACAGTTTATGTGAAACCATTGCCAACCATCTCCATCGCGGGAGACACCATCATCTGTAACACAATGAACATCGCCTTGACCGCCGCAGGTGCGGAGAGCTATACATGGTATGAAAACGGTACCACAGAGGTGATGAAGGGAAGTAAATTAACCCTTCAGGCCATGATGGGCGCAGGCGACGGTGAGGAGCTGGTTAAGAAATACACCGTTGTGGGCGTGAAAGAGGGTTGCGAAGGAACCAGTGTCAAGAATGTCCACATCTTTAGGGAGCCAACCATCACCATTACGGGTAGAAACGAAGTCTGCTTTGGAGATACGGCTAAGTTGACCGCATCCGGATCGGCGGCAGGTAAGGAATATTTGTGGACCGGACTCGGAAGCACCTCCGCAAGCGTGACCGTAGTGCCAATCGGCAACGAACAAATCTTCCAAGTGACCGGTTACAACGAGAAGGGATGTCCTGGAACGGCTGAGCACACCATTAGAATCAACGAAAACCCTACCCTCTCCATCACCGGATTGGATCCAATCTGTTACGGTGAGAAGGCCAGTCTCCTCAATGTATTAGACCTTAATGGTAGTACCTTGAAAGAGGTGGTTTGGACCATGTTCGACAAAAAGAAGAGCACAGCGGGAACAGTTGTCGCCAACCCAAGAGAGATTGTTCTCCAAGACACCACCATCTTCCAAGTATCCGCCAAGAACGCGGCTGGTTGTGAGGCAACCGCAGAGGCGACTGTCATCGTCTATCCAAAACCAAACATCACCGTCACCGCACCTGACATCTGCGACGGCGAAGAGGTTGTGGCTACCGTAGATGGCGCAGCTACCTATACATGGTTCAAAGGCAAGGCACCAAGCCTTACCCCAACCACAGAGACCAGTACGAAATATACCGACAACAATGGTTTGACAACAGGCAATTATTACTTCCGCGTGATCGGATACGAGAATGGTTGTCCTTCCGATCCAAAGGATACATTCCTCGTGATCAACGAAAAACCAATCTTCACCATCGAGGGTGATACCGCTTATTGCGAAAACGAGCAGATGAACCTCTCTACCAGCACAACCGCCAAAGAGTATTTGTGGAGCACCGGCGAGACCGAGAGAAACATCACGCCAACCGCTCTGTTGGACATCACCTCCATCTCCGTCACCTTGACTCATGCCACTACGGGATGTACCAATACGATGAAGAGAGGCATCATCGTCAAGAAGAAGCCGGAACTCACCATCAACACCTTGGACAACGCCACACAAGCATGTAAGGGAGATGAGTTACCTATGGTGGCATTCGACAAGAACCCAAGCAGCAATGCTCGTCAATACGTTTGGAAAGAGAAGGCTGTGAGCGAGGCCACCGCTAACAATTATGGTGGAACCCTCTTGACCAGCAACAAATACCGATACAACTACGACTCCATCGTACCTATCATTAACCAAACCACTACCTATTCTGTGGAGGGTACGGAGACGCACAACATCAAATTGTTGAACAACGACAACCTCAGATGTACATCATCCGCGGAGGTGACGATCATCGCCAACCCAATACCTGAAGTTAAGATCTCAGGCGCAGACTCCATCTGCTACGGCTTGGAGACAAACTTGATCGCTACCAACACCAACTCAAGCGCCATTATCCAAAGTTGGGAGTGGAAATCCGAGAAAGAGGGATTCAGCAATGCCGGGTTGAGTTACACCTCAACAGGCGCTATCAAGGAGAAGAGCGAATTTACGGCAATCGCCACGACAAATAACGGATGTAAGGGAGAAGCGACCCATACCATCGATGTTTACAGCGACTTTAACTTCACCATCAAGGGAGATGAGTATATCTGCGAAAACAGCGCATTCAAAATATACGCTGAGCCAGATGCCGCCAACAAATACAAGAAGGTGAATGACTACCGATATAGTTGGGCTCCTCAAGGTGGCGTGTCTGACACTGCCAAGGGATTCATCTACGAGAACACCGACTTCACATTGACCATCACCGACGTGAACAACTGCGTGAAGACATTCCCTAGCACCGTTCTATTCGAGAAATTACCGAAATTGACCTTGTCTCAAAACGAATCTATCTGTGAGGGTCAGACCGTAACACTCACAGCCACTTCCGACAAGGATATGCAACAATTCACTTGGGATTGGCAAGCAAACGGCGGAGATCCTGAGACACATATCAAGACAGGAAAGAACGACGAGTTTTCCCAGACTCTCACCCAATCCAGAACCTATACCGTAACAGGTATCGACAGCAAGGGTTGTGAAGCTCAACCTGAGGTGATCGTGGTAGATCCTAAATTGGCGCCAGACCTCTCCATCACCGGTGTGACCAACGCCTGCGAGGGGTCAGACGTGGATATCATCGCCGCTTCAAGTAGCAACTACGCCATCAAATGGTACAAGGGAGCAAACAGCGCCACAGGAGAGTTGATCAGCGCCACCACCGGCAACACCTCATCCAAAGATGGTGTGCTCTCACTCAAGGATTTGAAGAACGGCACCTATAACTACGCTGCCGTGATCTCAAATGGCGCCTGCGGAACAGAGAAACCATTCTCATTGACCGTGACACCAAAACCATCTGTAAAACTCTACTCTTCGAAAGAGGGCAGCAGTTGGGCGGATGTAAACACCATCGAGATTTGTGAAAACGACTCTGTCATGGTGGATGCAAGAAGTTCAAACTCCGACATCAAGTACATTTGGAACACGTCATCCAAATCAGCGACCAAAGACACCCTCCACCCAAGCAACGATTTAACCTGTATCATCACCGTGGAGGATGCCAACCACTGTACCAATAATGATACGGTGAACATCATCGTAAACCGTAATCCAATCCTCACCATCAACGGCAGATCCAACGGAGACACTACCGTTTGTGCGGATGTCAACACATTCGCGGAGGTGTTACTCGTAGCCGGAAACGGTGGCGGAACGCTCTACGAATGGAAGAACGAGGATGGCGTCACCATCAACTTAAGCGGAGAGAAGAACAACACCGCCAAGGTATCCATCAATACGCCATTGGTGATCACACTAGAGGGAGCCAACGAGAAGTTATGTCCAGGAAAGGCAAAATACACCATCCACACCAAAGAGTTCCCTGTATTCGACGCAGAAGATATCGAAGCGTGTCAAGGTGATTACGCCTCTATCAAAGTCACATCAGGAAATGCGGACACCTACAAATGGACATGGACGGAGAATGGCGAAACCAAGAGTTCAAACGGAGCCAGCCATACCGCACTTCTCATCAACGACCGCGTGTACAAATTGTCCGCTACCAAGAGCGGATGTACCAGAGAGTTGGATAAGGAGGTCAAAGCGATCGTATTACCAATCCCTACGGTAAAGAGCGACGAGGACCAAGCCATCTGCTTCGGCGAAAGTCTCGTATTGAACCTCAAAGCGGGAAGCAACGCCCAAAGATACGCATGGTCGAAGGGTAACGGTTTGACAGACAACGGAAACGGTAGCGCCAACATCACACCTAACGCAACAGGTAAACACCAATACATCGTCACGGGTTGGAGCGACAAGGATTGTCCTGCCAGCGACACCGTATTCGTGAATGTGAACGCGAAACCAAACTTCATCATCTCCGGATCCAAAGTGGTATGCGCAGGCAATGAGTTTACATTAACCTCTGAAGAGAAAGACGCATACACCACCACCGTAACTTGGAGTTGGACCGATAACGGCGTGAAGAAAAGCCACAACGGAGAGACATTGACCACCTCTCTTGAGAACACAAGCGAAGCGGACATCACCGTAATCTTCAAGGCGACCGTCAAGAGTGACTTGTGTGAGGATTCGCTCTTCTACCCTGTCACAGTCAAAGCATCTCCTGTAATCGAGGTGCCTGCAATCACCACTTGCGAAAACGAGGCCACTACCGTCACCATAGAGAATGCCACCTCGGTATTCTGGGAGTTTGACAACAAGACAACAGGTCCTTCCAGGGTACTCTCATACGAAATCATCGAAGCGAACAAGAGTGGTATGAACATCATCGGATACAAGAATGGATGTGGTACAGCTAAGCGCATTGAGTCAATCACCGTTAATCCGAAACCAGTCATCACCTTTGACGCTGCCAACATCAAAAACAACACGGCAGAGGGTACAGGTGAGATCTGTTTGAACGATAAGGATGTGAAGATCACCGCCAAAGGAGAAAAGGCCAACGACCAATACATCTGGAAATGGAACGGTGAGGATGGCGAAAACACTTACGCCCCTACGCCTAAAACATCCGGCGAGATGACCTACACCGTGACCGCAACCGATAAAACAACAGGATGCGTCAGCAACAAGTCTTACAAATTGACTGTCCACGACAACCCAGTCATCAAGGTGAGCGACAACGGAGACGACTTTGAGGTAAACGGCAAGGGAGCTATCTGTATCAACGAGCCTTTGACCTTGAAGGTCCAAGGTTTGGACAATGTTAATCGATACACATGGTCATCATCACCAGTAGTTCCGAACATCTCCAGCGCAAATGGATCCGACACCTATTCGATCGGTGCGCCTTCCAACTTGACGCAAGACGCTAAATTCACCATCGTAGGTACCACCAACGCAGGTTGTGTCGGAACTGCCACTTACGATTTGAAGGTGAACAAATATCCGACCATCAACATCATCTCAGACTCTAAGTGTGCGGGAGAGAATGTCACCGTGCAAATTCAAGGTTACACACCAGGCGCACAATACAACTGGGGTTGGGATAACAATGGCCAACGTGACACCGCGACCAACGCCACCTACGTCAGCCAAGTATTGGAGAAGGATACTTGGTTCAAAGTAACCGCATCCTTGAACGAATGTGTGAAGGTGGATAGCCAAAAGATCAGTGTCAACAAACGACCAGTGTTCGAACTCGACAAGAGAGAACTCTCCACTTGCGCGGGTGTCGCCACAGATATCGTGACCGCCACATCCAACATTGGATACCGTTACACTTGGTACGACAACGCGCGCCATATCTTAGCAAGCAGTCCAGCGGGATCAACCATCAGCAAATTGCCTGGTCAAACTCCTAACGGAACCACCTTCTACGTGGCAGAGGCGACTATGAGCTACGGAGCCGTTGAGTGTTCTTCCACCGACACCGTAATGGTCGATGTCATCCCAAGACCTCGTCCATCAATCGTGAAGTCGGGAGCTGCCTGCGTGGGCAATACAATCAAGTGGGCTGCCAAGGGACAAGATGGTTCTACCTACAATTGGTACATAGGACAGAAAACTACACCATTAACCGCTAGCGGATCGGGCGCATTCAGTTTGACCGGCGCCAACAACGACACCCTCGTGGTGACCATCACCGAAGATTTCGCTCCAACCACCATCTACTTGGAGGAGATCAACGGAAACTGCCGCAGCGAATTGAAAGAGGATAAGATCACCAAAGAGTTGAAACCTCACGTGGAGCCAGTCGACAATTCACCTCGTTGTAAGGGCGACGGCAACAAGACTTTGACACTCCAAGGCGCAACCTCTTACACATGGTTGTCTGTTCCTGGCAGACCAACAGGTATTTCATACACCGAAGCGCTTGACGCGACCAAGACCTATACGGTACGCGCCGTTTCCGGTGCTTGTGTCGATACCGTGGATATCACTGTTTATGTCAATGAATTGCCAACCATCGCCATCGACGGCGAAGGCAAGCGCAACAGTGCAACAGGCGACACCACCTTCTCTTGTATCAATGACGAGGTAACACTCACCGCTACCCCAAGCCACCCAAGCGTAATGTACGGTACAGACAATACAGAGAAGGGATTCTCGTACAAATGGGACAACAAGGATAGCGAGAATCAAAAGACATTTGTAAGAAACGCGACCACAACCATTCCGCAAACCTATTCCGTCAGAGTGACAGACCAAAACACAGGTTGTGAGAATGTCGGTAAATACACCATCACCGGTATCGCCCTTCCGATCGTCAACATCGGAGGAGACAACTCCGTATGCCAAAATGATCCAGTATCATTGAAGGCGGAGACATCCAAACCAGTGGTTAGCTACGCATGGAACGTCAAGGTGAACGGTATCGATCAACCTACTTCCGAATATACCACAAACGGCAACGAGATCACCTACAGCCACATTGACACCATCGCGAACGGTGGCCACACATACAAGTTCATGGCATCCGCGACCGATAAGGATGGTTGTGTAGGACATTCTGATCTTTTCACCGTTACCAACAAACCAAATCCATTCTTTGACGTGCACGACACCACCGCCTGCTATGGCGAGGTGGCTAACCTGAAGGTCGGAGATAAATCAAAGGCGGATTTCTACCAATGGCCTGATGGCACACAAGGTGGATCACAATGGATTGGAAGCGAAACTATCACAGAGAACACCACCTACGAAATCATAGCCGAACTAAACGGCTGTAAGTTGTCAAAGAACGTGAAGGTAGATGTGCTTCAACTCCCTACCTTTACCATGGATGTGGTGAAACAAAGCAACGGAACAACTTTAAGCAAGGATGCGGAGGGCAACGTGATCATCTGCGAGAACGACAACAAGATCAGCATCCTCGCCAACCACACATCAGGAGCTGCCGCTCAATCATACGTATGGAGGAACTTCCCAGACTCAACCAAGAGCCATCTCTTCCAAGAGCCTGTCAAGAAGACCACCTACACATTGACGATGACCGATGTGAACGGTTGTAGCAACCAAATGTCTCAAACTATTTTGGTAAATGTTCCAGAAAAGATTTTGATAGAGGGTCCTGACGCTGTTTGTCAAAACGGCGAGGCTACCTACACCATCAGCGGTTCCGGAAATTACGGATTCGAACTTCAACCAGCCACCGCGGGTACGATGGACATCAATGGCAACATCATCACCATCAAGGATGTCACCGCAAGCTTCAAATTGAAAGTTTCAGGTAGGGACGCCGCTGGTTGCGATGCGGAAGATGTGGAGAAAGAGGTATCCATGACACCTAAGCCAACCATCACATTGGCAGTCACCCCGGAATCCAGAAGCATCTGTAGTGGAGACAACATCAAGATGAACGTGAAAGCGGAACAAGGCATTTCCATCCAATGGGAGGGTCTTGCGGCTGGATTCCTCGACAACAACCAAACACTCTACTGCAAAAATGAGGGAGTGGACAACAGAGACACATTCAGGGTAACCGCGACCACAACAGATGGTTGTGTCGCAAAAGACTCTGTCATTGTCACCACCCACCCGCTACCAATCTTCACGGCGGAGAGCAAAGATATCTGTTACGACACCGACGCGACACTCAGCGTATCGTCAAGCAACAGCAACTTAACCTACACTTGGGAGGGTAAGAATTTCACCCCATCTGCCGATGGCAAGTCTATCAACATTTCAGGCGTGAAGAGCGACGAGAATTACAAAGTTGTGGCAACAGACAACAACCAATGTAAACGCGACACCATCGTCCGCGTCATTGTCCACAACAGACCTATCGTCGGCATCAGCAGAACGATCAGCGGATCAGACGACAAGAAAATCTGTAAAGACAGTCTTCTCACATTGGCTGAGAACAACGAGTCAAGCGACTATACCCACGAGTGGTTCTCCATCGGTGGAAGCAAGAGATTCGCTTTGGGCAACAGTGGCCGTACCATCGACGCGGTCATCACCCAAGACTCCACCTTCCGTGTGGTTGTGACGAAACTTTACAACATCGTGAATGATCTTGACAACTCCAAGAACTACACATTGGGTTGCCAAGACAGTACCGACTACACCATCACCAAGAAGGAGGCTCCTCGCTTCACTGTCATCCCAGACACTGTATGTGACGGAAGCAACGCGAAGGTGACCATCAAGAGCGACGAAACAGGTGTAAGCTACAACTGGGCTTGGAAGAGCGCCTCTCAGGCAGACTTCACCACCCAATCAGGTGGATCAACCCTTTCACTCAACAATGTGACCGAGGCTATTCAAATCAAGACCATCGGAACCAAGGAGAGCTGTCCTGCGGATACCATCGTCAACGTATTGGTACACCAAAAGCCAACGATCGATGCAATGACTTTGGCACCAATCTGTATCGATAAAAACACGGATGTCACACCATCCATCACTTTCGACAAGACCTACAACGCAACCAACGCCGCCGCAAGTTACGCTTGGAAAGCCAACAAAGACGGCAACAGCATGACAGAGGGTGCGGATGGTCTATTGAACATCAAACCTAACCAAATCGGCGAGCGTACCTATACATTGACCGTCACAGACAAAAACGGTTGTGAGAGCAGCGCACCAGCCCTTTTGATGGTAAACGCATTGCCAGAGATCGTAGTCAAGGGAGAGACCAATGTATGTCCAAACACCAAGGCTAACTTGACTGTCAACGACTTTGATGCGGAGAAGATCAAATGGTACAAGAGAGAGGGAGAAACAAGAACACTGCTCTACACAGGTAATAACTTCACGCCTCTTATCGGAACCACCGCCGAGACATACGAGGTCGATGTGACAGACGGCAACGACTGTCAAGCGACCAAAGAGGTGAAGATCACCGTGAAGAGCATGCCAAACATCTACCCTAACGGTAACAAGGTGATCTGTCAGGGAGAAAGCACCCGCATCACCCTTATCGGTAACTCGGGCGGTACATACAAGTGGTTGCCGAACAACGGTAACTCCGCCGACAGCACGCTCAAACCAATGACCACCACCACATACAACGTGGAGGCGACTACCGCCAATGGCTGTTTGGATACCATCCAATTCGAAATCAAGGTGAACAGCTTGCCAGTGGTATTGATCAATGGAAAGAAGTCCATCGATACCATTATCTGTTTGAGAGATCAAGTCCACATGTTCGCAAGTGGTGCGGATCAATACCAATGGAGCAACAGAAGTACTGGCAACGCTTACGAGCCAAGCCCAATCATCGACTCCAAATATTGGGTAGTCGGAACCGACAACACCACCCAATGTAAGGATACGGCTAAGTACAATGTCAAGGTCAATCCACTTCCAACCGTGGAAACGACAGGCGACATCTATGTATGTAACGGCAAAGACGCCCACTTGGAGGTAAAAGACGCAAACGCCGAACTTATCTACACCTGGTTCACAGAAGCTGACCAAGTCAACTCAATCGGAACTGGAGATAATTACGATGTAAGTGGCGTCACAGCAACCACCAACTACGTGGTGATGGCCGCAAAGGCATACGCGAACGGATTCTGCCACAACACCGCTAACCAAAAGGTAATCGTGAAGGAGAATCCGAAACCAACCATCACACCAGCTAAGAGCAGTGTCTGCGACGGAGACTATGTACTTCTCTCCGCTACCAGCTCAATGCCATCGTCCACCTTCGGTTGGAGAGGCAACAGCACGACAAGCAGCAGCATCCGCGTGCAAATCAACCCAATGGGTAACGACACGACCTTCTGGGCATACACCACCAAAGATGGCTGTATCGACAGTAGCTCCGTCACCATCAACAAGTTGGAACTTCCAACACTTAGCGCAAAGGCTAAGACCGTTTTGAATGACGATACTATCTGTTACAACACAAGTGCGGAACTCCAAGCGGTTGCTACTGGCGGAAATGGCGGATACACCTACGAGTGGGAAAAACGCAACATCGAGAGCAGCGAGAACGACAAGGCAAAGACCTATGCGCTCACCAACACCATCTCCGCTTACGGATTCCCTGTCAAGGTAACGGATGAGGAGGGTTGCGTCGGAAGGGACACTGCAATCGTGAAGGTTAAACCATTGCCTATCGTCACCATCGAAGGAGACAAGACGGTCTGCGAAGGTGTGGAAAAGAGCTTCACCGCCAAAGTATCCAACGGAAATCCAGTCTCATACACCTGGAAGATCAATGGCGTCGAAACGGACAACCACGAGGCTACACAAAACGTAACCATAGACGATGTAAAGGTATTGACCGTATCTGTCCAAACAGAGAGAGGTTGCGAGAATACATCCGCACCATTCACCGTCAACAAGTGGGAGAAGCCAAACATCGCCATTATGGGTGATACCATCTTGTGTGCGGGAGAAAGCACTACCATCCGTGTTTCAGGAGCTGGTTCTGACGCTTCCAAGTATATTTGGAACGGAGGAAATCTCGCCGCCAACACAACGGGTCTTTCACAAAACATCACACCTGCCGACGCGAACAGCGCCGACACCAAGATCGCCTACACCGTTCAAGGTGAGGACAAGAATGGATGTATCAACGAAAAGGCATTCAATATCACCATTAACCAACGTCCATCCGTATTGATCAACGGAGGTAATGGCGGTAGCCAAAAGATCTGCGACAACACAGCTGTTGAGTTAAAGGCTGTAGCCAGCCAGACAGTAACCTACAAGTGGAACACCACAGAGACCGAGGATCAGGTGACCGTGAAGCCAATCACCACCACCGAGTACCGTGTCGTTGTGACCAACGAAAAGGAGTGTAAGGATACGGCTACCCACACATTGATCGTTTACGAGCGTCCTATCGTCACTTTGGAGGCTCCTGCCATCGCATGTAAAAACAGCGAAGTGGGTATGACCGCCAAGTCAAGCCGCAACGACCTCACCTATACCTGGTCACCTAACGTGGCTACCACCAACGGAAACCAAGCGACCATCGTTATGATCGGAGATGAAACCGTCAGCGTGGAGGCCTCTTATCAAGTGGACGACGCATTGACCTGTCGTTACGAGGAGAGCAAGCAGATCGAGGTTCGCGACACGCCTACCGTAGCGATCAAATATGCGGAGGCTCTCTGCTTCGGACAAGACCAAAGTTACCAATTGGAGAGCGGAAGCGCCAAGGCGGACTTCTACATTTGGCCGAACACGACCAACGAGACCAGTATCGCTCAATACGCTGAGAGCTCACACCGAAATGTAGGCGACTACAATACGACCATCAAGGCTATCAATCGCTACTCATTGGCCACCACAAGCATCAAGTGCGAACAGACAATTCCAGTCCATTTCGTTGTCAATGAGATTCCAGAGGTGAAGATCGACGGTCCGGCATTCGTCTGCACCGGAGAGACTGTCTCTTTGACCGTCTCTGAAATTTCCGGACAAATCATCGATGAGAGCAAGACCGTTTGGTCAACCGGCTCGGCGGATAATGGTAAGATGGAGATTTCCGTATCGCCTACCATGGACGCCTTCTATACCGCCACTTTGACCAACATCCACAACTGTTCAGCAGAGGGCAAGTACGATTTGAGCGCCCACACGACACCGAAGGTATCGATCAAGGGTGAGACCTCATACTGCCAAGACTCTACCGCTAACATCTATGTGGACGGTAACAACCTCATCTTCGTAAGATGGACCAACAAAGCCAGCGGACACAAGATAGAGGTGGGCGATTCCACCGGCAACACATTGCTCACCAGCGAGCAATTGAAGATGTCCGTCATCTTGGAAGCGGACTCCTCTTATGCCGTACGCGCGATCAACAATCAAAATTGCGCCGCAACAGGTGAGATCGATTTGACCACCAAGAGCAATCCTGTCTTGAACATGGATGCTCCAGCCTACACATGTAAGGGTAACGACGTGACCATCTCCGTAAGTGGCGCAACCACTTACGAGTGGGTAAATATTTCCAATACCCGTTCCACTTACACGGAAAAGGCGCTTACAGAGGAGAAGACATTTGTCGTGAAGGGTACCACCAACGGATGTACCACCAAGGATAGCGTCACCGTAAAGATTTGGGAGCGTCCTGAGATCGCTATCTTCGATGGTGAAGCTGATACCGCCGTATGTTACAAAGAGAGCGTGACATTGGTGGCAAAACAGGTATCCGGCGCATCCGCCATCGCTTCCGACAAGTACCAATGGCAAGGTCTTAGCACCAAAGCCAACGAAATCACGGTAACGGCAAACAACGAGCAAAAGTATATTGTTTACGGAGAAGACAATAATGGTTGTAGGGATACCGCCGAGATCATCGTCAAGGTGAACCCGCTTCCAAGATTCGACTTCACCTACCCGAACAAACTCTGCGACATGCAATCCGGAGAGTTGGAAGCTAACAAGCCTGAGTACGGTTATGTATGGGGTACCGTAGGAAAGGCCGAAGCACTCACCTTCCCTACCACCGCCGGCAACACCACACACAATGTGGCTATCGGCGACACGACCACCTTCTTCGCATTGGCGAAGGACGACAAGGGATGTATCTCCGATACAGTAAAACACACCATCATGTGGAAGCCTAACCCAGACATCGTGGTAACCGCACCAGAATACATCTGTTACGGTACCGCCACTTCACTCTCCGCTGAGGATGTTGTGACCGGATCCATCTATCAAACCAACTTCTCATGGATGACCGTGGATGATGTGGTTTTGAAGAGCAACGGAAACAATTATGCTAGTGACGTATTGAAGGAGAACACCACCTTCAAGATCGTCGGCGAAAAGGAGGGTTGTAAGTCCGATACCTTGAAGACAATCAACATCTGGGATTTACCGAAGGTAACCATCACAGACCAAGCGACCGGTCTTCCTAACCTTGCCCAAGCTTGTTTGGACAGCGAAGTGAAATTGGTCGCTACCGTCGGGGACGCACCTACCCCATACACCTATAAGTGGGATGACAAGAGCACATCCAGCGCCACCACAGAGGTGACCGACATGACCGTCTTGACACCTAAGAAGGATATGGAGCAGCACATCATCCTCGTAACAGACGGCAACGGATGTCAAAACCGCGACACCATCAACGTCCACATCAACCCATTGCCAGACTTCTTGGTAAATGGTGTGGCAGATGTATGTTCCGATACGACCAACAAGTTGTTCACCACACCAATCACCAAGGCAGAGTTGAACTACAACTGGTATGAAGAGAACAACATCATCACTTGGGAGGAGAACGGTGTAACACTCTCAGCCACTAACCGCGACACCGTTTACATGCCAATTGAAAAGGATGCGGTATTGGTAGTGGAAGGAAGTTACCAAATCAACGGTATCACCTGTACCAACTCCCAAACATTTGAGGTGAAGTCGAAGACAACCCCAACCATCAAGATTGGAACCAGCGATACCACCATCTGTTTGGGTAACGCTGTCAGCTTGGTAGTATCCGGTAACTCAACCCGATACGATTGGACCGATGGCGAGGGCAACTCATTGAACGGTAACAAGTACAATGACTATACGCTCATCGATACCGTTTGGAAGAAGACCACCTTCATCGTTGAGGGTGAATTGGACGGATGTAAGAAGCAGGCAAGCGTAACAGTCGATATCTACGATTTGCCTACCATCAACATCACCGCCGACAAACCAGTCATCTGCTACGGCGACAATGTCACATTGACCGCGGAGGGTGGCACATACGAAAAGTATCAATGGAAGAATGTCAGCAACCAAAGCATCCTAAGCGGCAATACTGATGTGATCACCGAGTCGCCAAAGATCCAGACCAACTACGCCGTTATCGTCACAGAGAAGCATATGATGAATGGTGTGGCTTCCTATTGTGAGAACAGCGACACGTTCACAATCAAGGTCAACGAGTTGCCGGTATTCGATTTGAAGTCCAACTCTCCTATCTGCGAGGGCGACGACGCGATCATCACCGCCATTACCGACTCTACAAGCATGAGTTACCAATGGGAGGGTGACAAAGAGGGTGAATTCACCACCATCGACCACAACGCATTCGCCACTACAAAGACGGGAAGCGTAGCATCCTACACCTACCGGGTATTGGCGAAGGACATCAATGGATGTATCAGCAAAGACTCTATCACAGTAGGCACAAAACTCTTCCCTGTGGCTAGCATCGACTTCCCAGAGAACGTCTGCTACGGTACGCAAGCGACCGTTACAGGTAAGAATGTGGCGGCAACCTACCAATGGTTCGACGTGCAAGGAGAAGACTCCACCGCATTGTCAAACAACAATAGCTTCACCACTGAGTTCTTGAACGGTATCACACAAGGCAAGCAAATCGTGGCGAAGGTGACTACCCAAGAGTGTACAAGCGATACAGCTATCATCATCAATCCTTGGGCATTGCCTTTGATCCAGATCGAACGCGCGCCTGAGATCACCATCTGCGAAGAGTTCACCGACACATTGGTAGCTAAGGGAAGCGACATTCCTCTGGTAGCGCCTAACCAAGTCTACAAGTGGGACAACAACGCCTACAGCCACTTGGATAGCTTCGCGATCGCTCCTACCGTGAGCGGTACCATGTTCCACCTTGCAGGTAAAGACACCCATGGTTGTGAGAACTTCGATAGCATCAAGGTCAACATCGAGGAGCGTCCTGTATTCTCTTTGTCAAGTGTTCCTGCTGTCTGCGCGAACGACACGACCATCGGATGGGTTGAGGTGAAGGCAAATTCAGTTCAAAACTTGAACTACACATGGAGAGACAAGAACGGTAATACCGTCGAATTGTTCGACAGCAAGAATTTGGCCAGCGCACACTCCGCTACACGTCAGAGCGGTTGGCTTCCAATCACCCAAGATACTACCCTCTTCGTCACAGCGAAGTCAATCATCGAAGAGGGCAAGAAGGGATGTGAGGAGTCTGACCAAATCACCATCAAGGCGGATCCTTATCCAAACATCATCGTTGTGAAGGATCCTGGTACGGTCTGCGTCGGTACAGCCGCTTACATCCAAGTAAGAACAGACATCAACGCGGACTTCTTGTGGAGCACCCAAAGCACCAACAACTACATCCAGGAGATCGTGGAGAACAACAACACGACCTTCTCCGTCACCGCTACCAGCGAAAAGGGATGTATCTCTAACAGAGATTTCAAGGTCAATGTTTGGGAGTTGCCAACCGTAGTGGTCCGCGACACAGCCATCTGTTACAACGATTCCGTTAAATTGGTCGCTACCTGCACCAAGACAGACGCTAGCACAGATCCATCCTTGGTAAAGATCAGATGGAGCGTCGCCAATGCGGACAACGCATCCTACACCACCCCTCAATTGACTTCACCTACCAGCTACTCTGTTAAGGTGACAGACGAGAATGGCTGTATCGGACTTGCGACCGCCAAGGTGGCCATCAACCCACTTCCAGACTTCGTCCTCACAGCGAAAGACGCTGTTTGTCGTGGCGGAGAGGCTGAGATCTACGGAGACAAGAGCAACCTTGTCTACAACTGGAACCACGAGGCTGATCCAGACAATTACGTCACCGAGGGATCCAGCAAGGATAAACCATACATCTTAGCAGGTATGGATCCTACAGGAACAGATACCACATTGACCGTTTGGGCAATGGACAACAACAAGTGTATCAGCAACCGAAACGTAACCGTACACATCAAGGAGTACCCAGTTCTTCAATTCAGAATGGATACCAACTATGTATGCTACGGCGGTGACAAATTGATATACATCACCGGTGCGAACGACGGATATACTTGGAGCATCAACGGTGTTCAGAATGAATCCAAGAACAACTACATCCGATTAACCGATGTAAGAGAGCCTCAACACATCCACGTGGACGGCGTCACCAACAAGTGTATCGCACAAATCGACACCACCATCCAAGTATGGCAGTTACCTAATATCCAAATCGAAGCATCCCAAGAGGAGCTTTGTTTGAACGATACCGTGAGATTGACCGGTAAGAACGGTATCTCAACAGGATATAAGTGGCAATTGAACGGATCAAGAGAGGACTTCATCGACGTGAAGGTCCGCAAGGCGGGCGTCAACACATACACAATGACAGGTAAGGATGAGAATGGATGCGTGAACACCGCTTCCATCGACATCCAGGTTGACACATTGCCTGTAATTCGCATCGACGGTTTGGATTCTGTCTGCGTCGGCGGCATCGCTGATTTGACCGCAAGAGGCGCTAAGGATTACATCTGGTCAAGTCTGAACAACGACAACATCGCCAACGGACAAACATTCCAACCAACCATCGACTCCGACACCCTCTTCTCCGTTTTGGGTATCGACGGAAATGGCTGTAAGGGAAGCGCTGAGATAGAGATGACCGCCAAGGCCTACCCTCTCCTCACCTACCACACCAGCACCGGTAAGGATTCTGTCTGCTTGGGCAACAGACTTACCATCTACGTGAATGGTGCGGACAACTACATCTGGAAGAACGAAGATAACACAGACAATTACCTCACCCAGGAGTTCAACGCTCCTAAGTCATTCACCATCACCGGTACCACGAAGGGTTGTGCGACCGACACCACCATCAAGATCGGTATTTGGAAGTTGCCTAAACCGCAATTGGATGCACCTGAGGCAATCTGCTTCAACCAAGAGGCTCAGTTGTCCGCTTCGAACAAGGATATCCAAGAGGACAGAACCAATATGCCTTTGAACATCAAGTGGAGACACAACGGATCCGAGGAGTACAACATCACCGACAGTCCTAGCGCCGACAAGTGGTACTATGTGACATCGACCGATACCAACAGTTGCCGTCACATCGACTCCATCTTCGTGAAGGTGAACCCACTTCCTTCCGATATCACCATCGACGGAGAGAACGCTATCTGTAAGGACTCATCCGTGATCCTTACCGCCAACAGCGATCAATTCGACGTGATCCGTTACGCTTGGCACGCGAAGGCTGACGGTTCAGACTCAACGCTATTCAACAAGTTCGGTCCAGCCATCGAGATGACGATCAGCAACGACAGCGTCATTTACGTGACCGCTACCGACAAGAACACTTGTCAATACACCACATCTTACAAGGTGACAGCCAAGGCTCATCCAGTCTTGACACCAAGCGCACCTGAATATGTATGTGAGGGTAGCAGAACCACCATCTCTGTAAGAGGTGCGACTGAATATGTTTGGGACAACGGATCAACCAACAGTTACCGTACCGTCGAGATCTTCAACGACACGACATTCACTGTCAAGGGAACTGCGAACGGTTGTGAATCCGAGGAGATCACCATTCCTATCAACAAGTGGAACTTGCCGAACATCGTCATCAGCACGCAAAATGACAGGTTCGAGATCTGTAACGGTCAGGATAGCTTAACATTGATCGCGACAGGTGGCGTAACGACTGGTTACACTTGGAACACCCGCGAGACCACCGACCGCATCGTCGTATCACCGCTTAACACCACTCGTTACGAGGTGACAGGTACCGACGCGAATGGTTGTCAGAACAGAACCGACACGACCATCACGGTTCACCCATTGCCTATCATCGAAATCGCCGGTGACAACGCGATGTGCGAGAACGACACCATCGTTTTGGTGATTAAGACAAATGACGACCAAGCCATAGAGGATTACACTTGGAACACCGATATCGCAGGATGGAAGGATATGGCGATCAACAAGAACAATAAGAGCATCGCCTTGCCTATCACGGAGGATACCCACTTCGAGGTGGTCGTAACCGACACATTCGGATGCTGGAACAAGGGTACCAAGGATGTGAAGATGAAGAAATACCCAGTATTGACCTTCCCTTCACCGAAACCAAACTACATCTGTATCGGCAATACCGCTACCATTACCGTAGAGGGCGCCAACAGTTATGTATGGGCGGATGGCTCTACACAAAGAAGCTTCCTCACCAGTCCTACCCAAGACAGTACCTACATCGTGGCAGGTACCACCAACGGATGTACCACAGTGGATTCCGTGAAGGTATTCGTCAAGGATATTCCTGTCATCACAATCGAGGGTGACGGAAAGGGTGAGCTTCAAGACTCCATCTGTTACGGAGACGCCATCAACTTGACCGCAAGCGGTGCGGGCGAGAAGGCATACTACACATGGAATACGGGTATCACCAACGATGTCTTGACCACCTCTCCTCTTGGAACGACCAAGTACACCGTGGTGGGTGTGGATGAGTTCGGATGTTCAAATGACCAATCATTCACCGTATCTGTCATCTCATTGCCAGAATTCACGATCAAGGGACAAGAGTTGATTTGTCAGAACGACACCAACAAGATCTGGATCGAATACGAGGATCCTACCCTCACCTTCGAGTGGAACGACACCTACAGAAGCGTGGGCGACACCATCTATCCTAAGGTGGAGAACAACAGCTCTTACCTTGTGACCGCTAAGGATCCTTACCAATGTAGCTCTACCAAGAGTTTGGCAGTTAAGATCAAGCCTTACCCAGTCTTGAACGACGACGCGCCTACCGAGGTATGTGACGGCAGCGAGGTGAAGATTACCGTAACAGGCGCCACTGAGTATTTGTGGAGCGACAACACCGTCGGCAACACATTCATCAACGTTCCTACCCAAGACACCGTCTACAGCGTACAAGGTACCACCAACGGATGTACCACCATCAAGGAGTACCCTATCCGATTGTTGGCATTGCCTAATGTGGTGATCAACGGTAAGAGCCACGACTTGTGTAGTGGACAAACCATGCCATTGATCGCGAACGGTGCGAAGAACTACGTTTGGAGTACAGGTAAGGCGGATAGCCGTATCGACATCAGACCGACATCAGACACCAAATTCATCGTGACAGGTACCGATGCGAAGGGCTGTTCGGACACCGCCTCATTCGATGTTTACGTCCGCCCTATCCCACAAGTATCCATCGACGGAGACTATGCGGTTTGTGAAGGCCTCGACGCTAAGCTCTATGTGGTCGCAAGCAGCAACACCTCTCCATTGGATGTCTACACTTGGAGATACGATGGCAATATCATCGGCAACCAAGATACGCTCTACACGCCTATCACCACCAACCAAAACATCAACTTGTATGTGAAGGATATTTATGGTTGCGACAACACAGCCTCAACCACTGTGAAGAGCAAGCCATTCCCTAAGCTGACCGTCAACGAGTTCGACACTGTCTGCGTCGGACGAAACATCTCATTGACTGTCGCTGGCGCCAACGCATACGAATGGATGGATAACGGCGTCGCTATCGAGAACGAAAGCAACACCCTCAGCAAGATGATGGAGAACACCGGTTCGCAACAATACAAGGTACGTGGTACAACCGATGGATGTACCTCCGACTGGTATGATATGAACATCGAGGTGATCGACCATCCAATCGTCAACATCAAGGGTGACGATGAGGTCTGCATCAACGACTTGGCTACCCTCAGCGCATCCGGTATCCACAACGGAACCTATATCTGGAGCGAGGGAACCCAAAACGAGACCATCACGGTGAAGCCAATGGCTACCACCACCTACTCCGTCATCGGTTACGACCAATATGGTTGTGAGGGTACCGCAGAGATCAAGGTGAATGTCAACTACCCACCAGTAGTGACCATCGACGCGCCTAAGTATGTATGTTCCGACAAGGGAGACCTCACATTGACCGTCTCCAGCGAAAGCGACAGTCAAGTGACCTACACTTGGGACGACAACAACTCACACCAACAAATCAGACAAGACCACATCACTTCACCAAAGACCTACCGCGTGGAGGCCAAGGATGCGAACGGATGTACCTCTTACGCTGAACATACGGTGGAGATCACCAAGATCCCAACCATCACTTTGACGGGTAACACCAATGTCTGCGAGGACGAGCAAATCGTACTCAGCGCATTCGGTACCGCTACGGAATACGCTTGGTCGAACGGAACGAAGACCAACCAATTGAACACGCTCGCCGAGTTCAATGAGGCAACCGCCGTCGGAGATAAGTCAACGAGAAATTTCCGCGTCTACGCAATGTTGAATGGTTGTGAGAACTACTTGGATACCACAGTCGTCATCAACCGCAAACCGACCATCGGCTACGAAGGACAAACCATCATCTGCGAAGGCGACAGATTGGAACTCACCGGTACAGGCGCTCAATTCTACTCATGGAGCAACGGTACCAACGCCCAAACGCTCGTGGCTCGTCCAAAGGCCAACACCCGATACACTTTGACCGGTATCGCGGAGAATGGTTGTCGTAGCTTGATCGACGTGCCAGTAACCGTCTTCCCTGCGCCTCAATTCGCTATCTCAGGCGACAACCAGGCTTGTCGTGGTGCGAACGCCACCTTGACCGCCGTCGGATCAGCCATCACCTATCGTTGGGGATTCGGCACCGATCGTTGCGAGGATGCCGAGAGTGGCAACGAGGCCTCTATCTCCGTACCAGTCATCAACAGTGAGACACAAGTATTTGTCCGCGCGATAGACATCAACAACTGTACCGCAACCAAGGTGGTTAAGATCAAGGCGTTGGAGCCTCCTACCCTCTCTTACAGCGGTGCGACGAAGGTCTGCGCGGGAGAGCCTATCAACTTGACCGCACAAGGTGCAAGTTCCTACTACTGGACGATGGGTGGTGATACCACAAGAGGTTTGAACTTCTCATTCCGTCCAATGGAGAACAAGACCATTAAACTCCACGGTACATTGGGTGAGTGCTCTTCAGACATCAACATCTACGTTCAAGCTTCTCCTGCACCAGACTTGTCAATCACAAGTAAGGACGAGATTTGCCGAAACGAGGAGGTGATCCTCACCGCCAACGGCGCTTTGTACTTCGAATGGAGCACAGGAGAGCAGACCAGAAGCATCTCTAAGGTATTGACCAACTCAATGACCTACACCGTGAAGGGTATCGGTTACAATGGATGTAGCGCAGTCGTTTCAAAGACTGTCCACGTCAACCAATTGCCTGCAGTCAAACTCTTGACAAAGAAGGACGGATGTCCGGAAACAGAGACCAAGGTTGACTTGTTCGCAAGAGGTGCCAAGATGTTCAAGTGGAGCAGTATCCCTTACATCAGCGACATCGAGAAGAGCATGGAAGATACCATCCTCGGAGCGGTTATCGAGGAGCCTACTCAAATCATCGTTTACGGTATCGACGAGAAGGGTTGCGCCGGAACAGACACCACATTTGTGGAGCCAGTTCCTTACGAGCCAATCCAATTCCGCGTATCGCCAGGCGTTGTCGAGCATGACGAGGCAACCATCTCCATGAACGGTTTCTACCCTACCGAGGCATTGTGGTACTGGGATCCGGGAGACAACTCCGAGATCATCAACCGTATGAACGCGATGTACACCTATCCGAACGCCGGAACTAGAGACTCATTCGTCGTCAATGTCGTGGCTGTGGATAAGAAGGGATGTGAATACCATGGCAACACCACCGTCCATATTTGGAAGGATTTCTGGTGGCCAAATGCCTTCACGCCTAACGGAGATGGACACAACGACGTATTCCGCTTCTTAGGCACCGAATTGGTAACCGACTTCCACATCGTGATCTTCGACCGAAGCGGTAGAATCGTCTTCCAAGGCGACGATAAGAATGCCGAGTGGGATGGTACTTGCGACGGTAAAGAGTGTGAATGGGGCGTTTACGGATTCGTCGTAAATTACAAGAGTTCATACATGGACTGGAACAAGGCTGACGAGTTCAAGGGTACCGTTACATTGATTAGATAATAGATTTAATAACCTATGGCAAACGAGGAGTGCGCGGATAACGTACTCCTCGTTTATTGAATGGAAATATATGATTCAAGAAGAATCCTTTGAGATAAAGACTGGATTTGATAAAATCAGGGAACTTCTGAAAGAGAAGTGCTCCTCCTCTTTGGGAAGAGACAAAGTGGACGAAATCAGTTTCTCCACACAATACGAGACGATCCTTAATTGGGTGAACCAAACGGCGGAATTCACCACCATCTTGGAGGAGGAGGACTTCCCTTCCGACCCCTTCTTCGATGTGCGCGAGGGGCTCATCCGCATCCAAACGGAGGGATTCTACCTCTCCGAGCAGGATCTTTTCGACCTCAGACGCTCCATCGAGACCATTGGTTCGATCGTGAAATTCTTTGACAGCAAGAGCGAAGAGCACTATTTCTACCTCAAATCGTTGGCCAAAGATGTCTTCACCTTCCCCGACCTCATCCGCACCATCGACCGTGTCTTGGATAAATTCGGGCGAATCAAGGACAACGCCTCGCCGGAATTGGCCAATATCCGCAAGAGCATCGCCATTGAGCAAAGCGCCATCAGTAGGGCGATCAGCCACGCATTACACCAAGCGAAGAAGGATGGATTTATCGATGAGGATACCAAACCAACCCTTCGTGAGGGACGCTTGGTAATCCCAGTTCCTCCCGCCTACAAAAGAAAGGTCAGGGGAATCGTCCACGACGAGTCCGCCACGGGAAAGACAGTATTCATCGAACCGGAGGCTGCCGTTGAGATCAACAATAAAATCAGGGAACTCCTATCCGACGAGAAGAAGGAGGTGATCAAGATCCTAACGGCCATCAGTTCGGAACTCCGTCCAAGGGTACCTGAGATGATGGACTCCTACAATTTCCTTTCCGAAATAGATTTCATCCGCGCCAAGGCACTCTTCGCGCAAGATACAGATGCTGTTCTTCCAAAGGTGAGCAACGAGACGCTGCTCGATTGGAGCATGGCCAAACACCCTATCCTACTCCTCAACAACCGCAGGCAGGGGAAAGAGGTGGTGCCCCTCAACATCCAACTCAACAAAGAGAACAGGATCCTCATCATATCCGGACCGAACGCAGGTGGTAAATCCGTCTGCCTCAAGACAGTAGGTTTGTTGCAATATATGCTACAATGTGGTCTATTGGTTCCGATGCACGCCTCCAGTAGAATGGGAATTTTCGGCAAGATGCTCATCGACATCGGAGACGAGCAATCCCTGGAGAATGACTTGAGTACCTATAGTTCCCACCTCTCCAACATGAAACTATTCGTCAAACAATGCGACGGCAAGAGCCTACTGCTGATCGACGAGTTTGGTAGCGGTACCGAACCACGCATCGGAGGCGCCATCGCAGAGGCGTTACTGGACCACTTCAACCAAAAGTCGGCCTTCGGCGTCATCACCACCCACTATACGAATTTGAAAAACTTCGCGGAGGAGACCGACGGTATCATCAACGGAGCGATGCTCTACGACCGACACCGCATGCAACCGCTTTTCCAGTTGGAGATCGGCAACCCCGGCAGCTCTTTCGCCGTGGAGATAGCCAGAAAAATCGGACTCCCCGAATCGGTCATCGAAATGGCCACCCAAAAGGTCGGTGAAGATTTCGTCAACATGGATAAATACTTGCAAGACGTGGTACGCGACAAACGTTATTGGGAGGGGAAACGGCAAAGCATCAAACAGAAGGAGAAGCGTTTGGAGGAGTTGACCGCTAAATACGAGGCGGAACTGGAGGATATGGGTAAACAGAAGAAGGCCATCATCCGAGAGGCGAAACAGGAATCGCAACACCTTTTAAGCCAAGCCAACGCCGCCATCGAAAATACCATCCGTAAGATCAAGGAGGCGCAAGCGGACAAGGAGAAGACCAAGGAGGCCCGCAAGCAACTGGAGGAGTTCAAAGAGGAGCAGCGCAAAAAAGAGCATGGAGAGGCCATCGAACGCAAGATACAGCCTCATAAGCCCATACAGAAACAGCCGGCCAAAGAGGAGAAGAAGGATAGCATACAAGTGGGCGACACCGTCCGGATCAAAGGTCAGGGCGGCCATGCCACCATCATAGAGATCAAAGGAAACAACGCCACCATCGCCATCGGTCAGCTCAAATCGACTGTCAAGAGGGATCGCTTGGAGAAGGTAAGCAAGACGATGATCAAGAAAGAGGTGGCGAAAAGCACCTTTGTCAGCGAGGCGACCACAGATGACCTACGCCAAAGGCAGCTCAACTTCAAGCGAGAAATCGATGTGCGCGGCATGCGCGGCGACGAAGCTTTACAAGCAGTCACCTACTTCATCGATGACGCCGTGATGGTGAATGTGGACCAGGTCAGAATCCTTCATGGAACAGGCACGGGCGCTTTGCGCCAACTGATCAGACAATACCTTCAGACCGTATCTTCGGTACGTTCTTTCCATGACGAGCATATTCAATTCGGAGGTGCGGGCATTACTGTTGTGGAATTCTAAATGTTTTATTAATTTCGCGACATATATTAATGTTTAATTCAGCCATGAAAAAGGTATTTAGCGTTTTAGTGACGGTTTTTCTTTTTATCTTCAGTGCCCAAGCCCAATATGACAGCAATAACAAAGTTCAATTCGGTTTTGATTTGGGTTTAGGAACCTCCAACCAATGGGGCAATGCCTATGACGCCTATGGCAAGAAGGGTACCATCGGATTCCAATTCGGATTCTCCCTGGACGTGAATTTCGCGCCATGCGCCTTTATGGAGACGGGAATCTCCTTCAATAAAAAGGGTTGCAGGATCTACGGACACGAATGGCTGGAGAATGGAGGTCCCCTCAAACTTTATGACAACGAAAGAGCGATCGCCAACCTTTTCTACATCGAAGTACCAGCCATGATCGGTTTTCGTATTCCGATCGAATACGAGGTGGCTTGGAAGATTTTGGTCGGCCCCTACTTCGGCATCGGCGTGGCTGGAGAGAGAAAATATTGGTTCAAACACCCAGATAACGCCAAGAGGGATATGCTCATCAGCAGTTTCTCCGAAAACTACGATAGTCGCTTCAAGCGATTCGATGTCGGTGTGAAGGCGGGCACAGGTATCGAATTCCGCCGTGTCACCCTACTCTTCGTTTATGAGTTGGGTATGTTCAACAACTACCACAACGATAATTTCCACACATTGAACGCCCGCAACAGTACGATCATGGGTGTGGTAGGATTTAGGTTCTAAAATATCAGTACGATGAATAGAAAATTCTGGGCATTTCTAAGCTCATTGGCTTTTGTGTTGGCAACTGTTTCATGTGGTGACCACTACTATGACGATTACTATGATGATTATTACTACGATAACCATCACGGACAATACCACGACGATTATCATCACGACTATCACCATGGCTATAACGATGGCTATTACCACTACGAGGATAACAACACCTACAACTATATCCGAAAGGGTCGTTGGTTCTTGGTTTCACAGGATAGTTACGAACAATACATCATATTCACGGATTGGGAGATCCAACACTATAACTGGAGCGGACACATGTATGACCATGGCACCTACGAATACCACGACAAGCATCTCCACATCCGTTACGCCAACGGAGATGTGGTGGAGTACCACATCAACAAGGCTTGCGACAGCGAATTGATCCTACGCGCGCCAAACGGCAAGGAGTATCGCTATGTGAGAAGGCACTAATCCATTACTTGTTCAGACCCAATATCTCCGCAGGAGTGATATCATGGCTCAAGAATCAATCAGTTTAAGAGAAGGTACGTGCCTTAAATTCATATTGTTGCCAATGATGTCGATTGTCTTGGCTCTGGGGCTTGTCTGTACCTTTTATCCAATATTCGTAGAGCACAAAACCCCTCTTGATGTCCTTGACATAATGATGGTCATAATGGGTACTTTTATTACTATTATCGCAGGCATGGCGATATATGAACTATTTTACAGAAATAGCGCACTGAAGATAGACCAGAAAGGTATTAGACTTCGACGAAAGAGTTACTCATATCACATATACTACCAAGACGTCAAAAGCATCATATTGCATGATTCATGGATTTTTGTTCAACAATCCGACAACATAGTAAGACCAATAGATTTATTTCCCTTCCATTATGATTGGCAAAATATAAACGAGACGCTGACAACTATTTCTTCAAACAATCATTTTACCTTTGTTGTAACTGACGACAAGAAAGAAATCAACAAAATTCTAGGGGAAGCAGCCGAGCTCCCTAAAGAAATGACCTATAAAGTGAAATCCGACAAAGGGTCCAACTTATTCTTGCAGATCGGAGGTCTTATGTTTTTCGCATTTTTTTTCGCCGGCATCATCTTTGTAATTATTACAACAAAAGACTACGATTTCCTCTCTATTTCAATAGCTCTCATTATGGGTTGCATATGCTACGCATACTTTCACATCATCAAAAAAGAGTTGAAACGAAAAGAATATAGTATTGAATTGAACAGAACTACAATTGCCATAGAAGGGCAATCTTTTTATTGGGACAAGTTTGAAAGCATCCAAGCCATAACCTCAAATGCAAGAAAGGACAATTGCATAAGAATATATGTCTATGTAAAAAAGGGAGGGGCTCTGGAAATCAAGAATTTCAACGCACATGAATTGGCAGAACAATTCACATTCTTCGGAAGAAGAGTTATCCAAGTAAATGATTTAGATAAAAATTTGATTTAATCGACAATCATCCAATCCACATAAGATGTGGTCGCAACCCAATGGGTGGTTATGAACTGATTCTCCGCACCCCAAGCGGCAAGGAGTACCGCTATGGTAAGCATCCAATGCAAAACTCGACTTGTCCATTATCTTTGTCGCGAACATAAAATTTAGAAAATATGGCGAGCGAAAAGAAAATGTGCCAAATACGTGACACGTATGAGGCGAACAAGGGAAAGGAAGGAGTGACCATCTCCAAAATCTGCAAACAGTCGGGTGTGCCGATAGCGGAATATGTCGACTGGCTTACGTTGCAGGCGAAACCCAAACAGGTTCCTGTTGAAATTGTCGAGCATGAGCAAACACCAGCACCGGCACGGACTGAAATATCAATCAAGGCAGACCTTGTGCTGCCAAACGGATTGAATCTAAGGCATGGGTCCATCTGCCTATCTGAACTGAGAAATCTGATCGATAAAATTGCCGTGTTATGCTGAACCTCAATCCGGACTACAGGTACTTTTACGTAGAGGGTATCACCGACATGCGTCTCGGTCGTCAAGGTCTTGGAGGCCTTAACTAATGACTATGGAGACTACGAAAAACTGACACCAGACAGAATCAATGAGATTTAGAATTATTAGTGTCCGCTAAACTTGAAAAGACATACTAGTATAGTCCGCAATGCCAGAAAATACGGTGTTGCGGATTCTTTTTTTGAAAACCAAGCCCCTAATCAAACAAGGAGAGCTGAATCGGAGGCTCTTTTGACTGCT
>JAZUDI010000083.1:0-105163 GCA_045639525.1 Paludibacteraceae bacterium
GATCTTCATCCCAGAGTACTTCTCTCCAAACGGAGACGGAAGGAACGACGGTTGGGTAGTGAAGGAGTTGGTGGATGTCTATCCGAACGCGTTGGTGACCATCTACGACCGCTTCGGTAAGGTGGTGGCTCAGTTCCCAGGCGCGCAAGCCGAGGGATGGGACGGAACCTACAACGGCAATCCGTTGCCTTCGACCGACTACTGGTACGTGATCGACATCGAGGAGATCGACAGACAGTTCAAGGGTCACTTTACTTTGATTAGACAGTAATAGGAAAGTGATGAAGAAGATGGGTGACGAGTCTGCTATATTCTTTCATCATTTTCAAAAAAGCATTGAGGGAATAGCGTTGCCCAAGCAATTCACCTTCCCTTTCTGTTATGAACCTCATCAGTTGTCTGTAATGGCGACTGATGAGGTTTTGCGTTACATCACCTCTCAAGCCGTATGGCACAAGGAGTTGTCGTCGGGGAAAATGTTCGGTGTGTTGGTTGCGCAAAACCAACGAGGCGACATCGGTTTTTTCGCTGCCTTTTCCGGACAACTTGCGGGTAGCTATCAGCATCCGTATTTTGTTCCACCTGTTTACGACCTCTCCCAACCGAGTGGCTTTTTTAGGGAGGAGGAGCGTGCCATTTCTGCCATCAATCAGGAGGTGGAGTCGATTCTTCAGTCAGAACCTTATTTGTCGCTGTGCCGATCCATAGAGATGCAAAAGTCATTCTGCGAACAATTGGCTCTCTCTTGGAAACAGCGGATGGAGGAGGCCAAGGCGAGGCGAGACCGCACGAGAAGCGAAGGTGTTACCCCAGAAGAGGAGGCTGCTTTGATTCGGGAAAGCCAGTTTATGAAGGCTGAGTTCAAGCGAGAAAGAGTGGCGGGCGAATCGAAACTGGAAAACTTGCGTCGTGAATTAGAGGTGTTTGAGAAGCGAATCACCGCTTTGAAACAGGAGCGGAAGAGTAGATCCGCTCAGTTGCAGAATAGACTTTTCGACCAATTCGTATTCCAAAATGCGGAGGGAAACAGTGATACCTTGTGCGGGATCTTCCGTCGGGCAACATTGCCGGTGCCACCAAGTGGAGCAGGGGAGTGTGCCGCTCCGAAATTGTTGCAGTATGCCTACCTTCATCGTTATCAACCGCTCTGTATGGCCGAATTTTGGTGGGGAGAATCGCCTAAGTCGATTGTTAGAGTTCATGGCCATTATTACCCGGCTTGTAAATCAAAATGCGAACCGATCCTTCAATTTATGTTGCAAGGATTGGATGTGGAACCCTCTCCACTTATCAGTGCTCCCGCATCGTTGGATCTGGAAATCGTGTGGGAGGATGCCTCTTTGTTGATTCTTCGTAAACCACATGGGCTACTCTCCGTGCCGGGCAAGAGTTCTTCCCCATCAGTCTACTCGTTCGTCAGGGAGCACTATCCGGAGGCGACAGGGCCTATGATCGTCCATCGCTTGGATATGGCTACTTCCGGCTTGCTGATGGTTGCCAAGACAAAAGAGGTGCATTGTGCCCTACAAAAGCAGTTTGAGAACCATACGATAAAAAAACAGTATGTGGCTTGGTTGGAGGGGGTGCTTCCTCAAGATGAGGGCGATATTGTTTTGCCGATATCGCCTGATGTGGAACATCGCCCTTGCCAAATGGTCAGTGAAAAATATGGGAAGTATGCGGAGACGCACTATGAGGTGGTGGAGCGGAGTGGTAACCGGACGAAGGTCTTTTTTTATCCCAAGACAGGGCGTACTCATCAGCTGCGTCTGCATGCCGCTCATGCTTTAGGGTTGAATGCGCCGATTGTGGGAGATGAGTTGTATGGCACAAAGTCAGACCGCCTCTATCTGCAAGCTCGAAAGATCCAGTTTGTCCATCCGATTACACACTGTGAGGTGGTCGTGGAGATTCCTTGTGAGTTTTAACTCGCCTGTTTTGTTGGCCTTCAAACTCTTTTTCTCACTATATTTTGTCTTCCTTAGTTGCGTTTTTCCTATATATATTGGAATTTTATTCTTAATTTTGTAATTGGCAAAATGTATGAGTTTTTTAATAGATAGGTGATTTGGAATCTTTATTAAATAGCATAGAATATCCCTCCGATTTGAAGAAATTGGATGAGTCTCAGTTGCCTCAATTGTGCGATGAACTGCGTCGTTTTATCATTGATGAATTGTCTCACAATCCAGGCCACTTGGCATCCAGTCTTGGTGTGGTGGAATTGACGGTGGCGATTCATTATGTGTATGATATGCCAACGGATAGTTTGGTTTGGGACGTGGGCCATCAAGCCTATGGCCATAAGATTCTGACGGGACGCAGGAAACTATTCAGTACCAATCGCCAGTTCGGAGGAATCAGTGGATTCCCTAACCCTGCCGAAAGCGAGTACGACTCCTTTGTCGCGGGACATGCCTCCAACTCCATTTCTGCCGCTTTGGGAATATCCATTGCCGACGACCGATTGAAGAAGGGAAAGGCCCATACGGTTGCTGTGATCGGCGATGCCGCCATGTCGGGTGGTTTGGCTTTTGAGGGGTTGAACAACGCCTCTTTTTATCCCAATAATCTCTTGGTCGTTCTGAACGACAACCACATGGCGATCGATGATCCTGTGGGTGGTATGAGTGAGTATTTGGTTCGTCTGACCACCTCTGAAACCTATAACAAGTGGCGCTACCGTCTCTATCGACTGATGAAGAAGACAGGTTGGGTAAGCGAAGATCAAAAGGGTAACCATATCCGCCGCCACAACTCCTTGAAGGCGGCCATTGCGAATGAACATAACCTTTTCGAGGTGTTGAATCTCCGGTATTTCGGTCCTGTGGATGGACACGATGTCATCAATTTGGTGAAGATTCTCCGTTCGATCAAGGACTATAATGGTCCGAAGGTACTGCATATTAAAACGAAAAAAGGTAAGGGCTTCAAACCTGCCGAGGAGGCTGCGGCGATTTGGCATGCGCCCGGTAAATTCAATAAAGAGTCCGGAGAGAGAGTTATCCCTCCTATTACCAAGGATACGCCGCCCCTCTTCCAAGATGTATTTGGACACACTTTGGTGGATTTGGCGAAGATGAATGATAAGATTGTGGGTGTCACCCCTGCTATGCCTTCGGGTTGCTCCATGTCTTTCTTGATGCATGAGATGCCGGAACGGGTGTTTGATGTGGGTATTGCGGAGGGACACGCTGTGACCTTCTCCGCTGGCTTGGCGAAGGGTGGTTTGATGCCTTTCTGCAATATTTATTCCTCATTCATGCAACGTGCGTATGACAATGTCATCCATGATGTCGCATTGCAGAATTTGGATATGGTGATGTGTCTCGACCGTGCAGGTTTGGTGGGGTCGGATGGTGCCACTCACCATGGCGCTTTTGATTTGGCCGCATTCCGTTGTGTGCCTAATCTCACCATCGCTTCGCCGATGAATGTGGTGGAGCTTAGAAATCTGATGTTTACAGCCTCTCAACCTGGTCACGGGCCATTTATGATACGCTATCCAAGGGGTAAGGGTGTCTTGTTGGATTGGCATGGGGAGATGCAGGAGATGCCTGTTGGTAAGGGTGTCTGTTTGAAAAAGGGAGATTCTTCTTTGGCGATTTTGACGCTCGGACCATTGGGATTTGCCGCAAAAAAGGCGGTGGAGCGTGCTGAGTCGGAGGGAATGAGTGTCTCTCTCTACAATATGCTCTTCCTCAAGCCTTTGGACGAAGCCTTATTGGATGAGGTGGCCAGCCATTATCAGCACGTGATTACGGTGGAGGATGGTGTGGTCAATGGTGGATTTGGATCCGCTGTTTTGGAATATTTCGCAGACCACGAATATTCGGTGAAGGTGAAACGTATCGGCATCCCTAATCTCTTTGCGACGCATGGCACGCAGGAGGAGTTGTATCACCTTTATGGTATGGATGCTGAGGGTATCTACAATGCGATTACCTCTATTCTCAAAAAATAGTCATTTATGAATAATCAAAATATCACAAAGATTGCCGCTGCCGTTATCATCCTTTTGCTTTTGGCTGGTGGCGTCTTCTATTTCTGTTGCCCGGAGACGGTGGATTACCTCTCGGCAATTAATAAAAATACGGTGGGTGGATATGTCTCGTTTAGGGAAAAGTATCCAGAGAGTGGTTATTGGCCTGGTTTGGACCAGCGGAAATCACAGTTGGAGGATTCTTACTTCTCTTACCGTAGGGAGAAAAACACACTCGAAGCTTATGACGAGTTCCTTTTCGCCTTCCCGCATGATAAATACACGGCGGAGGCGAATCGTTTGCGGGATAGTATCATCCAGTGGCAAAGCGATTGGGAGAAGTATGGCAAAAATTCGTTGGCTAACGGCTCTATGCCTTATGAAAAGCATTTCGGAAAGCCTCACAAGTGTCGTAAGGACTCCAATTCGGATATCATCGTCAAGGCACCTATCTCCTTTGATGTGGTGACTGTTTTACGTAAGAATGATGAGCATGGAGAGGTGGTTTCCCACGCCTACATCAAAGCGGATAGCACTTATACCTTTACAGTTGACAATGGTAAGTACCAGGCATTCTTCTATATTGGAAGAGGATGGCATCCAGAGAAAAAGATGTCGGATGACTTGGTGGGCGGCTTCCTTCAGTTCGAGACCTTCTCGAAGGATGATCCTGTCTCTTTGATGGATGAGGTGTTTACCTATAAACTTTCGATGAGACAAAAGAAGAGTAGCTCGTGGTGGGAAATCTTTGGCCGATAGAGGACTAATTAGAACCCTCTCCGATCTGCGTTTGTTCTGATGTTTCAGATGCTTTCTCTTCCTCCGCTTGATTGGTTTCCTTGGCTCCGAATTGGAATCCAAGCTTCAATCCTGTCTTGAAGGGATGGATTTTCTCTGTCAGGTTGCTACCATAAATCCCCTGATAAACTTCTCCTACCATTAAATGATTCCCCTTGGGCTCTATGGCATTGGTGATTCCATAGTGAAGGTAGAGGCCTAAATAGAATGAACTAGCCCTTCCCATAGCCCTATTGAATCCTAACTCAAACATCGCGCCAATGTTCTTTTTGAGATTGTCTATCGCTTCTGACTGGTTGCTCCTGTCGGTGCGGAATCCGTGGTTAAGCAGATCCTCATACTCGATGTTGGTGGACTCGAAGTAGCCTGTGGTGGCGAATTCTCCACCGTTGGTTTTGTAGTGCCCTTTGATGGGAAGGGAGAACAACGCTCCCAAGCCCCAACTAATTCCCCATTTTTCTGAAAATGCCTTTCTGTACTGGAGCAGGAGGGGCATCTCTATGGACAGGATGTTTTGTCGCTCTTCCCAATTTTTGAATTGGGTGTTGAGTGTATAGGCTAAATTGTTGTCGTTGTGAGAAAACTCCTGTGTGTATCCATGGTTCACAACAATACTGCCATGGTAGGATGCCGCTTGTATTCCGATGCCCAAACCCCAATTCCTCGGAATGAATTGGTAGCGTATCTCAAATAGGCCACCGGCTCCCTTCTGACGTTCACCCCCATCTGTCGCATAGAGATTGGTATGTGCGCCTCCACCGAAGTAGATGCCGATGGCGTGGGGCGCACCAATGGTATACCCCTGTTCAGAGGCGTGCGTATGGAGCGAGAGACTGAGTAGTGCCGCTATGATGATCTTTTTATTCATGACTTTGACATTGAAAGGGTGGGTACATATTTACTTTTTGATCACCTTCAAACTCTTGCCATCCACATTGATGATGTATCTGCCAGGAGTGTAGTGACTGCATTTCAAGGTGTATTGATTGCCGAGGAAGTTGCCTCTCTCCATAATGGTGCCCGCTTCGTTGACGATAACGAATTGGTGGGACCCCTCTGCGAAGTGGTTCAGTCGCAAGATGGCTTCCTCCTCCATAGGGTTTGGAGTGATGGTTATCTCCGTAAGAGATACTCCGATTGCCTCCCAATCCTCTCTCACGCATGTCCGCATCTCTTGAGGTGTGCCGATGTTAACTTTGACGTAGTAGTTGCCGGTCAATCCTCCCTTCTCCTGGAAATAGGGTTTGTTGGCCCCCTCTATCATCTCTCCGTTGTGGTACCATTGGTAACTCTTGAAGTGGTTGCCTCGATTGTCTAAACTCACCACATCCTGGAAGATGGCTACTGTCAATGAGGATGGCAAGTTGACCTTAAAGGAGAATTGGTATGGAACGCTCTCTTCTCCTGTCTCATCCCGGAATATGATTGTGCCGTGATAGATGTCGGCTGCACACGCTTCGGGTACTGTAATGGCGATTTTTGCGTCGTTTGGCACGTTGCTCCAATCTGCGTTGGTAAAGCCTGCCTCTTGCGCGTTTTCGCTGAATGTGAGTGTGTATTCGGTAGGAGATCCCGAACCGACTGCGTAGCTAATGTAATATTCCCCACCAGGGCAGAAACCATCTTTGGCGACTCTGATAGGTTCCCCTTTGTTGTTTTTGATGAGGGTGATCTTTTCGTGCAATTTCTCTACGATTTCGTGCTTGGTGAGCCTACACTCCGTACAAGTATAGACAATTTTCCCTTTGTTGGAGGCGGTAGGGTAGATGACATAACTTCCCTCGTCCCAATGGTGCTCTTTGGCGGGAACTTCAATGGTGTTTCTGTAAGTCTCTTGTTTGCAGACGGTACAATAGGTGACCTCGTCGTATTGTCCCCTGCTGTGGCAGCATGGTGTAATCACCCTTTCGATGACTGTGTCTCCGCTGATGTGGGGAGTGGCGGGGACAATGATACTCTCCGCATGTGCGTCGCAGCGTGAGCAGTGTCTTGATTTGCTTCCTTCATGTGCGCAGGTCGCCTCTATGTCGGTTGCGTATTCCGCCGTAAAGTTATGTCCGAGCGCTTCTCTCTCTTGTATGATCTGTTTGCCGCAATGTTCGTGTTGACAGGAGATGACGCTAATCTCCTTTTGTGTGCAGGAGATCTCTTGTTTGACAACTGGTTGGCCCCAGACGTGTCCGGTGGCAGGCACTACGGTAATGTTGATGCGTTCGTCACAGATAATGCAGTGTTGCGACTTCTTTCCCGATTTCTCGCAAGTGGCCTCTAAGTCCATTGTGAACTCTGGGCTGAAACGGTGTCCGATTTCACGCACGGATTCGTGCTTGCGGCCGTTGCATCCTGGATTCAAGCAGGTGTATTTCTTTATTCCCTTCTCGGTACAGGAGGCGTTGGTGGTGATGACGCCCTCGTCCCAGTTGTGTCCGGTGGCGGGAATCAACTCTTTAAGGGTAGCTTTGCATCCCGTTGCGCGGCAGTGGTGCTCCAACTCTCCGGTGGAGATGCAATTGGCGTGTTGGAGGGTGTCACCATTGTCCCATTTATGGCCAGTGGCAGGGATTTCTGTTGTTTCGTCGTGTGCTTCGCAACGGGTGCAATGTTTTGATTTTGAACCGGCTTCTGTGCAAGAGGGGTAGGTGTCGGTGATGAATTCCAAGTAGAAGTCGTGTCCGAGCGCTGCGACGCTCTCCTCTTTGGTGGCTTCGCAGTTATCGTCAAGACAGACGTACAGAAGAATACCCGCTTCGGTGCAATTCGCTTTTTTGACTATGCGACCTTTGCTCCAATTGTGGGAGGTTTCTATATCTTCTATATTGTTGGCTGGAGTATTCGTCTCCGCATAAGTGGTAGTTGCTATTCCCGATAGCAGAGCCAGTGTGGCGGCTGTTGAAGTTATTGTTGAATTTCCCATACACTCTCCTCCTTTGTCATTAATCGTTAAAAAAGATGCCCTTGGGCTTTCGTATATTGAATAACTGTAATACTTTGTTCCCCGGTATTATTTCAAATCCGTTTATTACGAATATAGTTAATAACCTGTTGAAAACCTATTTAAAAACCTGTTGATAAATTGAGGAAAGTTAAATTCACGCAATGGAATTGTCGGTGCTTTTTAGTTTTAAACAAAAAAAAGGCGTACATCGGAAATGTACGCCTTTCAAATCTATCGGGAATTAAAATTACTTCTCGAATCTTACCTTGAACTCAACACGTCTGTTCTTTGCGCGGCCCTTAGCAGTCTTGTTGTCTGCAACTGGTTGGCTTTGACCGAAACCTGCTGAAGTCAAGCGGCTTGCCTCGACACCCTTGTTCTCCAAGTATGCCTTTACAGAAGCTGCACGGTCCTCAGAAAGTTTTTGGTTCTTGTCTGCCTTACCAACGTTGTCAGTGTGACCGTTGATAGAGAGCTTGTATGAAGGGTTCTCCTTCATGATAGCTACAACGTCATCCAAAATCTTGTTAGAAACCTTCTTGATCTTAGCGGATCCTGTCTCGAACTCGATACCGTTCAACGCTCTCTCGAATACCTTCTTAACAGACTCTTTGATCTCAGGGCAACCATTGTTAGCTCTTACACCTGGCTCCTTAGGACATACATCCTCAAAGTCATAAACGCCGTCACCGTCGGTATCGATAGGGCAACCCTTCTCGTCAACGAATCCCTTAGCGGCAGCAGGAGTACCAGGACATTGATCCAAGTAGTCAGCTACACCGTCGCCATCAGAATCCAATGGACAACCCTTCTCGTCAACCATACCCCTTGCCTCAACTGGAGTGTCTTCGCACTCGTCCAAGTAGTCAGCTACACCGTCGCCGTCAGTATCGATTGGGCAACCCAATGAGTCAACTTGAACACCAGCAGGAGTACCAGGACACTTATCCAAGTAATCAGGTACACCATCCTTGTCTGTATCAAGTGGACAACCCTTCTCGTCAACTTGAACGCCTGCAGGAGTGTCTGGACATTGATCCAATTTGTTAGGTACACCGTCGCCATCCTTATCGTTGTTAGTAGCGAAGCTAAATACGAAACCTAGGTTGTGCAACAAGTGTTGGTCGTTGAACTTACCACACTCTCTGTTATCAACTCTATCCGCATTGATGAATGGGTAACCGTAGGTTGCGAAGTAACGGATAGCGAATGCCTCAGTCACGCGCAAATCGCAACCAAGACCACCACCCAATACGAAGTTAACAGCCTTGTTGTTCTCCGCTGTTGTCTCGAACTTGACATTGTCTCTATCATAGCCCTTGATTGATCTTACACCCAAAGAGACGAATGCGAATGGGTGAAGAAGCTTCTCCTCGTCCTTCACGAACTTGAATTTTCCGTGAACGTCAGCGTAAATCATATTTGATTTGAAAACACCGTCGGTAGGAATGATGTCACCACCCTTGATACCGTAACGACCCCACAATCCGTGAACTCCTACATCGAATCTCTCGTTCAAATAACGCTCGAAACTAAGAGATGCAGATCCGAAGAAGTCGCTTGCTGGGTGGAAGAAATGTGAGCCCCAATCGTTGGCAGCCTCAACTTTACCACCATAAAGACCTACGCTCCATGGCTTGTCTTCTGTTTGTGCAGCTACTGACAATGATGCCAAAGCAGCGCATACGAATACGAAAAGTTTTTTCATTTTAAAATTTTTTATGTTTTGATAATTATTTGCCTACTTTTCTTTTCACAACTTTCTGCAAATATAGTCTAATTTATGTAAAAGAAACTAAAAATGGATAGATTTTTTTGAATGAAATTGTCGGATTGGATTTTTGTGAAATCAAACAGATTATTGTTTATAAAGAAAGGAGAGGCTTTGGGCTTCTCCTTTCTCTCAACATTAATTTCTGTAATATCGCGTGTATTTCTTTTTGCTTCTGCCGTAGTTGGCGAAGCAACCTTTGCCTTTTGTCCTGATTTTGAATTCCAATCCTAACTCGTGTGTGCCGAAACTGCCGTGCCTGAGGTTGGCGAATATGTAATCGTAGGAGTAGTAAATGCTGAATGGTCCGTAAGAGAAGCCGGCGATGAAGCCCACTTCGTCCGGAATTTTATAGGTGGCTCCCACATAAAATAGGTCAGCTGGGTGATTGTCGTACTCGTTCACATAGTAATAATACAACGACAATTGGTGTTTCATCACATCTTTTGAGTTGGTCTTTCTGTCGCCGTCAAAGTAGTAGAAGGCGTAGGCGGGAGCCAACCTCCACCACTCGGAGGTCTGGAGGTTATAGTTCATGAATCCGTAGAAGGTTCGGTTCATGCTGACATTGTCGGTTCCCTTCAATAAGTGCATACCGGCTGCGCCAAACTCGAAGTTCTGGATGAGTATTTCGAAACCAGCGTCGATATCGGCTGCGTTTCCATGCTCAAGATCCTCCACGATCATCGCGATGTTTTGGTTGTCGTGTTTGTCGTCGTTGACAATCGCGTTGGCATCGTAACTTTTGCTGATCATACCGGCTGCCACACCCATGTTAAGGTAGGAGTCGTCGCCGATAGGTACGCAAAAGGCATAGTCCACCTTGGGGTTCACGACTCTTTGGTAGCCGATTTTGTCTGCCAGCACGTTGACGCCGACTTGGGAGTGGGCACCTACGAAAAAGTATTTGGCCGAGAAAAATAGATCTTTGGGCATTCCCTCCAAATGGGTCCACTGCAATCTGCCGCCGGTCTGTATGGTGGCGTATTGCAATTCCGGAATGTATCCGGGGTTAAAGAAACTATATTGCAACTGTTTGTTCGTGAAGAAGGGAACCTCTTGCGCGAACATCGCTGTGGCCATGACCATCATGGTGATGGTATGTATGATTCTCTTTTTCATTCTCATTGTCTGACAAGTGTAATAAATCCTGTTTTAATGATCTTCTCGCCCTTTTCATAGTAGGTGAGGGCGTAGAAGTAGGTATCTTCCGACGCTGGCATACCCTTGTAGGTGCCATCCCAACCGCGTCCTTGATGGATCAAGGTGCCGACTCTGTCGAAGATTTGAAGATCGTAATTCTCCATAAAGATATATTCTCCATCCGCGATCATCGTGTTTGGAACAAAGATGAACGGATCGATTTTCAATATGGTGCTTGTGCTCTTCTTACAACCATATTCATGTTCTACAGTGAGGTTGACTAGGATATCTCTTCTGCTTCGGATGATGGTGTCGTTGTATTGGTGCGAGATGGTTTGACCGCCGATTTCGCTCCAGGTGTGTCCGTCACCAAAATTCCAGATGTATTGGTATTGGTCGCTGTTGCTTGGCATGATGGCCTCTCTCAGCTCAATCTCGTTGACATCGTCGCTCAACGCGTATTCCGTGCCTTCGATTCTTTCGTACTCAATGACTGGGTCATCCAAACTTACCACATCGGTGTTGATCACCTTTTTGACAGGGCAACCATGGTTGTCAATTCCCGTTAATTGAATCTTTCGGTTGTAGTCCGCCACAAAGTGGATGGTGCGGTCTGTTGTGGTGCTGTCACCGAAATCCCAAAGAATGTCGGTCAACACGCTCTCCACGCTGAGTGTGATGATGGAGTCTCGGCAACTGTTTGCGTTTCCGGTAACATTGATCTCTTTGAAAGGATATGCCTCCACACTGAAAAGGATGGTGTCTTGACAGCCCAACTCCTTCTCCGTGGCGATTAACATAAAGTCCGTATTACCTGTGATCGGTTCGTTGTATCGCTCTCCCTCCTTGACTGTTCCATCGTTGAGATTGTTCCATTCGAATGATCTGGCGTTTTCTCCGGAGACAGAGAAGTTGGCGAGGCTACCGTAGCAATAAGTGTTCGCTTGTCTATCCACTTTCAGGTTATCCACTTGATGCATCTTCACTGTCAGTGTGTGGTGTGCGTGGCATCCTTCGTCATTGTGGACCGCAATTTCATAAGTGCCGGTCTTGCCCAGGTTTTGTTGCAGATTGCTGTAACGGATCTCGTCGGTACGGTTCCAAATGGTATCGACTGTCTCGATGACTTGGTTCTTCAAGATGACATCCTGAATCGTGACAGGATTGCCTGCGCAGGTGTCGAAGGTAAGTACCCTTGGTGTGACTGCGTTGCGGAATTCGACAGAGACGGTAGTGTCCGTTGCGCAATATATATCGTGGAATAGGCGACGACCCTCTACGGTATATTGCTTGATTGCGGCTTCTTCCGAGGTGATGCTGATCTGGTCGCCCTTCTCTCCGTTGCTCCATTCGTATTGTTCCGCTCCCGAAACGCTTAGGGTGACGGTTTGATCGGTGCAGGCGAGACCTGTTCCCTCGATTGACAATTCAATAGGTTTGTCCACCTCGATCTCGAAGGTGGCTGTGTCGCGGCAAACGTTTGCGCTGTCCGCGTAGAATGCGAAATAGGTGTTGCTCTTCGTGACATGGTCGGCCGTGAAGCTTTGTCCATCCGCATTCTTGAATGAAACGGTGTATTTAGGCGTTCCTCCTAAGTAACTGCCCTTTGCGAATTGATTCAAGTCGACAGCCTCGCCGAAGCAGATGGCGGTATCTTTGTCGATCGATTCGATGGCAGGGTAGATGGTGATCATTGCGGTGTCGGCCTCACTGACGCAACCACTCAAATCTTGGATTTGACGGATGAGGAACATCTTTTGGGTGGCGATATCCGTGTTGACCGTCGCTGTATTGGTGTCGACCTTGGAAGGGTAAACAGAGAGATCCTCCCACAATAGCCTTACGTGAGTGCTGTTGACCTTTCCGACCAATTCGTGGTCGCCACTCTTTTGACAGAAGTTTTGGTCTGCGATGGCTGGACGGATCGGTTGTTTGTTGAAATGCAGTTGGATCGCATTTTCCGATTGGCAGGTGACGCCGTTGCTTTCGTATTGGTAGCGGACACGGTAGGTACCCTCTTGGGTAAGCGCATCCGCTTGGTCGCTGACATCGGTGGCGTTGCCGTTGCTCATCAACTCGTATGCGATGACCGTGATGTCATCGGTGTACTTGCCTGCCGTGGCTGCGGTGGAGGCGATATGGGACAAGTTGATGCTGTTCGGTACGCAAGTCGTGGTGTCCTCAAAGTGGATGTTGATTTGAGGCAACACGTTCACGGTCACCTCAGCCGCTTTGTTGGTACACTGTGTCTCTTTGTTCACTTGCGAAACGAAGTAGTGGGTGGTTCCCTCCTCCGTGATAGGGGCGGTCGCCTTATCCGTTCCGTTGAATAGCGTGTCGCCTGCCGCATCTTTCCATATCAACGTCAACTTCTCATTCTCTTGTGCGACAACACTTCTCGCAATGCTTTGAGGCAAGCCTGCAGTGTCTTGGCAAAGGAAGATGTTTGTGTCTGGAAGGATGGTAGGGTTGTTGTTGACGATGATGTCTATATAGATGCTATCCTTGCAGAATAGGGAGCCAACCTTTTTCTCTCCGATGATTTGGAATCGTTCGCTTTGTTGTACGCTGGTGGCGTATGGGAACTGCGCTCCATTGCTACGGGTTCCGTTGGCTCTTATCCATACATAATCATCCGCGTTCAACGCTTTCAAGTCGTTGATCTCCTCTCCTTGGCAAATGACTGTGGTTCCCTTTGTGGTGATCGCAAGAGAGTCGTGGAAGAGCACCTCCACGGTGTCTTGTCTCGCACAGCCAGACTCCGTTTCGCTCGCCTTGACCACATAGCGTCCGGATTGGGCGATGCGTTCAGGCGTCTCGATGGCGCTGAGGCTGTTGGCTTCGGTCAGGAAGAAGTAGTTGAGCACTTTCTCCTCGTCGCTGCCATTGTGGGCTCCCTTTATCTTCTCCGCTAAATCGATGGTGGTGCCGTAGCATCCCTCCAATAGGCCGATAGGGGAGAATCCGATGCTTTCGCGGATGTCGAAATTGAATTTGACAGGTTCGCTGAAACATTGACTCTTTTTGTCCACCGCACGTAGGGTGTATGGTGTCTTGCCATAATTTTGAGTGCTGAGGTAAAGCGTGTCGCTAACTATGGTCTCCGCAGCGGATTTCCATTCGAATGTTTGGTTGACGCTGTTGGTGCCCACTCTTTTAGCGGTCAATTTCATGGTAGGAGAACCTTGACAAACAATGGTGTCTCCTATCAATTGAGGCGAGCCTGGTTGCTCGAAGAATTGTATAGAGATCGTCTTGGCTGCGTCACATTGGTTGTCGTCCGTGTAGTGGACGGTGTATAGGCCGCTCTCCGCGATGGCGTCGTCGTTGGTGATCTCCGTGCCATTGAGGGTGGTGTTCACATAAGTTGGACGGGTTCCGCCGCTGATAGTAGCCGCCAAGTTGCCTGCCAAATCGTAGGTGAATGGTTGACAAATCGTATCTGGTTGATCCAATCCGATGGTGATTTGCGGATTGATGGTGACCACTACGTTGCTGCGTTGGCTGACACAACCTGTATTCTTGTTGATGGTCTCCACTTGGTACTTGAATGTAGCGGCGTTTCGTTTGTCCACCTCGATGGCTTCTGTTCCTGAAATAAGTGCGTTGCTGTCATCGTACCATTTGATCAAATATCCTTGGATCTCATCGTTGCTTCTATTCATATTGATGAGCTCATTCTTTTTCGCGGCGGTGTCTTGACACATGGCGATCGCGGTGTCCGCCAATTGGGTTGGTGCCACATTCACCTTGATGAATTGGCTTACCGTGTCGGCGCAGAGGGTTCCGCTTAACTTCTCGATCAATACGACTGTGGTGTCGTGGGTGATGTTTCTGTAAAGGAATGCGTCGGTGGTGTTGATCACTGTTGAGCTCTCCTTGAACATCCAAGCGAAGGAGACTGGTCGTTGTTCGCCCGTTGCCTTCAATTCTATGTTTTCTCCCTCGCAAAGAACCTCTGTTCCTTCAATGGAGAAGGTTGGGTTCTTGTGGTAGATTAGCGTTAGACGGTTGGTCGCGTTGCATCCAGTCACGTCATCCTCAACGGTGAATAGGTAGAGGCTGGTGTCTTGGCTGGTGCGGCTGACGCTTCTCAGCTCATCTTCGCTGATTGGGTAGCCATTCTCCGTGGCGCTGAACTTGATGGAGGATGTTGGCGCCTTGTTGAACTTGAATGAGTTGTATGCCAATTCGTAGAGGTCGATGGTCTCTCCCTCGCACTTCACGATGGTTCCTGCCTCACCAATAGGCTCCACCTTGATGGTGTCCTTTACGACGGCTACGATGGTGTCGAATCCGCTGGTACATCCGGTGAGGATGTTCTTGCTGAATGCCGTATATTTGGCTACCGGCGTGTGTCCCGAAATGGAGAGTGTGTCGCCGTATGTGGTCGAGTTGTAATCGCCCCAGAAAATCTTGGTGTTTCTCTTGTCATTCTCTTGGGTGGCCACCAATTGCATCTCTTGGTTGGATGCGCAGAAATAGATGGTGTCGATGCCCTCTTCGATGACTGGAGTGGTTGGCTTCTTGTTGATGGTCACATAAACGGAATCCGCCGATTCGCAGACATTGTCCTTCACGTGATAAACATACAACATGCTGTCTATTCCTTCGGTGTAGGCGATGTTGCTGGCCTCTTCATCCGTCAAGACGCTTTCGCTTAGGTTTACGATTTTGCCGAAGGTGATGTCGCAATTACCGACATTCGAGATGTTCGTATTGGCGGTGGTGAGGTAATCTAACACCTTGCCTCTGAAATCGATGACCTCAGGTTGGCAAACCGCTTTGAGATCCTCCATCTGTAGGTCAAGACCTTTGTTGACCACGAATGGCACGATGGTGTCTTTGTAACATCCTGTGATTTTGTTGTATTGTCTGATGGTGTATTTCAAGGCACGGCTCTTTCCGCTTACCTCCACCTCGTCGGTGTTGATTGGGTTCGGAACTAGGTTGCCCGTTTCGTCAATCCATTGGATGGAGAGATCGTTGCGTGGGTTGTCTTTGGACTCCCTGATCTCCGCCTTGACCAAATGTTCACCAGAGAATTGGCAGAATGTGTCGCTGGCCACCCCTGCGCTGGTTGGTATGGTCTGTACATCCATATAGACATTCAAAGAGTCGTGGCAAGAGAGTCTGTGCTCCTCGAATTGCTCAGTCGCCTTCAAGTAGAGGTACTCCTTGATGTCGGTGTTGAAGTGGCTCGGATCATTGATCAACATATCGTTGGAAGCCCTGAACCACTCATACATATAGCCCTTGTCAGGTGTTGGCAAAGCGGTGTCTTGGTATTGGCAAACGACAATGTCCTGGATCTTGTCGATGACAGGTAATCCGTGGAAGATGACCGTCGCCGTGTCGTGGAATTCGCATCCACTGACGTAGTCCTTGATCTCTATCGCGTAACGGGTGGTGTCGTTCTCGTTGATAGCTTTGTTGGATCCCACCTTCTTTACGATAGGGGTAGGGAGGGAGACGTTACCACTCATTCTGAATATGGTGAATCGAAGATCGGACTTGCTGTTTTTCTTGTTCTGTGCAACCTGCTTCTCCACCATGCCGTAAAGGTCAAGAGAGTCTCTGTAGCAGAGATGCTGAGGAACTATTTTGGTGAATTCGATCGGGTAGGAGATGACGGCATGGATGGTATCCAAGTCGCTGTCGCATCCCGTCGCCTCATTCTTGGCGAAGGCCATGTAGTTGCCCTTGTGTTCGCTGATTGTGAGGGAGTCGCTCGCTTGGGTGGATTTGTAATCGCCCCAATAGATTCGGGTAGGGTATCTCTTCTCGTTCATATCTTCGGCGCCGATGGCGATTGGCGCGTCGTCTTGGCAGAAGTAGATGGTGTCCATGCCCGATTCGATGATAGGAACAAGCGGTTTCTTGTTGATCGTGATGAATACGGAGTCACTCGCCGAGCATACGTTGTCCACGTCTGTGATCGTATAGGTGTATAATACGCTGTCGATGTCATTCGTATAGGTGATCTCCTCTGCTTGCTCTTTGGTCAAAGCACTTTGAGAACCGTTGACGATCTTGCCATATTTGAATTGAAGACCCGTCAAATTCGCCAAATTGGTGGCGGCGATGTTCTCGGAAAGGTATTTGTTGATCTGTTGTGCGAAAGAGATGGTGTCAGGTTCGCATACCGCCTTGAGGTCTGGCATGGCCAAAACTGGACTCTTCTTTAAGGTGACGGTGATGGTGGTGTCCCTGAAGCATTGGGTGATGTTGTTTCTTTGTCTTACGGTGTAACTCAATGCTTTGGAGAGCTCGTTCATCGTGATGGTATCCATGTCGAGTGGATTCTCCACCGATTCCATGGCTGTATTGAACCATAACAACGAGAAGTTAGCGGTCTCCTTGTTGTAGGCGTCATCCGAGGTGCGGATCTCCGCCTTCACCTCTTTGGAAGGTGTGCTTTGGCAAAATACGGTATCGCGTACCAATGCGTTGGCCGGTGTAGGGAAGACCGTCACCTTCACCTTGAATGTGTCTTGACATCCTGTCAACTTGTTCTCTTCCGTAAGTGTGATGGTCTCGTCCGTAGAGAGGGTAAGGAGAGTAGGAACGCCCTCGATCTTGTCTCCCGCGCTTCTCTTCCATACATAGTTGAACTCTTGGTTGGTCGGTGTAGGTAATGTGATGGCTACATCCTGGCAGGCCGCTATCTTCTCCACCACTTTTGCATCAGGAAGTGCATGGAAGATGATGGTGGCGGTATCTCTCTTTTCGCATCCGCTCACTTCGTCATAAATGTTGATGAGGTAGCGGATGGTGTCGCTCTTGTGTCTGGATTTGCTTGATTTTACATTTTTTGTGATCTCTATTCCTCTGGAATTACCATTCAAGAGAAAAACATTGTATTTCAACCCATTCTTCGCGATCACATTGTCGTTGTGGCGAAGTAGTCGGTTGACGGTGTCGCGGATGGAGACGCTCTCCCCGTAACAGAAAGTCTTGGTGCCGAAAGGTGCATACTTGATGGTATTGGATACCTTCACAGTGATCTCTATCGGATCGCCGGCACACAAGGTGAAACTGTCTTGTTGGTAAAATTTGTATAGGGAGCTGATGTCTCCACTCGTGATGACGGTGTCGTTAGGAGTCCATACGATTCTTGTGTTGTAATCGCTCGGATCGATCGCCGCTTCGACTCTCTTTCCTAAATTGACGGTGTCTCCGTTTGCGCAGAGGTATACAGTCGTATCTTCGTTCATCTGGGGCAATTTCGGTTTCGGGTTGATGATGACATCTACCGCCACCTTTTTTCCTTCACATAATGTCTTGGTGTTGGTTAATGAGACATAATAAAGGTTGTTGTTATTGACCTTGGTGAATTTGCCCGCCTCTTTCGCCAATACATAGGCTGAATCGGTGATAGGAATGGTCTTTTTGTTTTTGTCGAAGTAGTTGATGCCCAATGATTCTGTTGCATTGAACTGCACATAGTCCTTTACCTGTACGCTGTCTTTCCCTTGACATAGAATGATGTCTTCCACCTTTGGCATCTCCCTGACGGAGTCGTTGATGACGATCTCGACATTTTTCCAAGGACCCTTGCATCCCAATACGGTGCTTTGTCGGATACAGTAATAGAATTTACTTACCACATCCGTGTTGACCGGAATTTGTTGGAATTTATTTTTGTGTGCGTCAGATTCCTTCTTGACGGTGGTGTCGCATCTCACGTCGTGAGCATTTTTTTCCGACCATTCAAGTTGGTAATTCTCCAATGTTGGAATCAAAGGCAAGACATTGGATGGGTAGGCTTGGACGCCTTTGCAGAAACCCAAAGTGACAAAGGTGTCATTCCTGTACTCCAAAGCGCGTGGATCATCGATAAGTGGCATCTCGCTGATGGCGTTGTCCACCACTACCTTGAAGGCGGCTGGATGGCTCACACAGTTGTTGCTATCTTTTCTGGTCACATAGTATGTGGTGTTGGATGGCTGGTTGGAGTAGATGCTGATCTCATCTGGTGCGTAAGGGGTCGGCCCTTTTACCGTGTTGGTCGGCGCATAGTTGACATCCTTGAACCATTCCCAAACATAACCGTCTTCCTGTGGGTAACGATCTTTCACGATGAATTGGTCGATGGTCTTCACTTCGTCTCCAACGCAGTAGAGGACTGAATCTCCCTCTTTGTCGAATTTGCTTCGGGTTGAATCGAAGCAGATGACATTGATCTTGATGAGGGATGTGTCTCCGAAACATCCATATATGTTCTTGGCTCTGACGATGAATTGTTTCTCTCCGCACTCGTTGAAGTTGGCGAGGCTCAACAAACGGTCCAACGACATGGAGTCTTTCTCCTCAAAAGTCGGATTGTTGATCAGCTCTTTGTTGGTAGGGAACCAATAGAGTGTATCCGTGTCGAGTGGTTTGGTGATGAAGTCTAAAATGTCAATGCCTTTTGGCTCCACATATTGGCAGAACTTAATGCTGTCTTGCGTCACCTTGCCGGCCAACTCATGCACCTCCACACTTACTTCATCTACGTCACTACTACATCCTAAATAGTAATATTGCGCCCCGTAAGTGAATTTGCCCACGGAATCAACTGGTACATTGATCTCGGTGACATTTTCCCGAAGGGTGCTATCGCCGATGGTGGCGTCGCGTTTCAGCAGCCATCTCACGTCGAAACCTTTCCTTCGCATCTCATCCACACCATTGAGATCGGCTATCTTGATCGAGATGGAGTCTCCAATTCTTCCTAAACAGGAGAAGGTGTCCTCTTGGACGGTAGGTTTCTTGGACGCCTCCACGTTCAAAACCTCGATATAGAGTTTGAAGGTGTCTCCCGCACATCCCGTATTATTTTTCTCCACAAGCGTGAAGACATCGACTTTCGCCACATCGGTGGTCATCTCCGGTACATATTTGTATATAGTGTCGTTGAATAGTTTGATGTAACTATCGTTGTGGTTGGTCAGTTCAATCTTGTAGGTCGGTTTCTTCTTTTTGATGAGGAAGGTATCGATGGTGGCGCCCAAGCAGAACTGCACGGTGTCTTGGTTGAGCACCTCTTTGCCGTTGTGCGTCATTTTCGGTTCCTTCATGTTCTCCATGTTGATGACGATGTGAATTTCGTCGTTGCACAAGGATTCCTTGTTCCTACCGATGTATGGGGTGGCGTATAAAACAGAGACGGTATCGCTCTTGGTTACTTTGATGCAGCTGTCCTGTTCCCATTCTGGGTGAAGACCGAATAGATAATCGATGTGCGATACCTCGATTGGATTGCTGATGATCTTGTCCACCCTTGTAAAGATGAAGTCAACAACGTAGGCGCTGTCCACTTTGCAGATCTTATGCATATAGTTGAGCAACTCCACCTTGTTGTACCCCTCTAATTTCGCAGGGGCTTTCTCCCAGAATCTCTTAACGTCCAACCAGTTACAAGAATCGCTGTATAATATGTTGTTTGCGTTCCTTAGATCGCCGTGTTTTTTGATCGCAAGTTGGCAAAGGTCGATGATGCTATCTCGCTTCACCTTCATCCATCTGGCGCTATCCTCTTTGGCGATGGCTTCTAAATCGAAATTATGCTCTCTGAGCATGACGCTGTTGATGGTGTCGAATTTGATGCAATCATCTTCGCAGGCATCGATTCGAATGGTATCGGGTATTTCAATGCACTCGAACTTGAAGTTCATTCCTACTTTGGTAGGCTCGCCGTTGATGCCGCCGCCGCCACCGCCGCCGCCACCGCCGCCGCCAAGATCCATGTCGCCATCTCCGTTTCCGAAGCCGAATAGGTCAGAACATGGGATCTTTTCTCTTTGCTCGAATTCGGAAGTGGGATTACTATAGGATTTTGCCACCTCTCCGCTAATGGCACCTGTGACAGAGACTTGGCTTTGGGAAACCACCTCAGAACCTTCTCCTGTCAAAGCGCTTTGGGCTGCGTATGAGGCACTGTCCACACATGCGGTGAATGTGATGGTGATGATAGTGGTGTCGTTCAGTGTTTCTGGAATGAGCCCATTATATTGAAGTTTTATGTACTGTTCGGTAGGTGATTCTGCGGAGAACGCAGCTCCCTTTCTCTTTATGCAATTATCTATTTTGGCGGTTTTTCCTGGTGAGGTGAAGAATTCAGGTCTAAACCAACCATTTAGGGTGTCTCTTGTGTAGTAATAACTGTTGGTGCTTGTCGTAGGATCGCCGGAAGCGTTGATACCGAATGCGAATCCCTTCTCGTCCTTTAATGCCTCAAAAACAGCACCTGTCATGGAGAAGTTGGAAACTTCTGTGGTGTAATCGGGCAACTTGATGTCCAATTTGAAGTTGTTGAGGTTCTCGATGTATTTTCCTGTGTTGATGTCTATGGAGTATTCAATACAAGAGGGACTGACGACTTTCCCTTTTTGGACTGCCTCTACTTCTGTGGAGGGTACACCTGTGACTATGAGGATATCCGTAAGCAAGTGTTGCTCCACACCTCCTTTGAGTTTGAAGTGCAAAGCGTTCCCATCTTTGTCCAAAAATTTACCTTTTCCCTTGTTATCTATTTGGTTGTCAAGTCTTTGTATGAGTTGGTCGTAGCCTTTGGAGTAGGTTGTTGTGTCATCGGCGATAGCTAGATCAGAGCAACCTGTGTGTTGGAATACCACATTATCCATGCTGCTGACTACATTTTCTCCCTTGCCATCTATCAATCCGGCGTCTTTGTCGATATATAGGGGTGAGTCATCTTTTTTGGAGGTACCCGCACAAACGACACCAACCACAATGTCTCCAGCGCCATTGAATTGTTTGGCCAAATCGACGCTCTCGACTAAGGGATCTCCCGGCTCTCCTCCCAAACCACCAGGCATGAAGGAGCAGAGTGGATAGTAGGCGATGTTCATCTTCTCTTTTCCCTTTTTCTGGTAGATGACGGTCAGTGTCCAACCTCCGAATTTTGTACTGATCTCTCCCTCCGTGTAGGAGTCGCAACTGCTTTGTAGATTGGCGACTGTAAAGGTGGTGCTACCAACTTGGTTATTGTTGATGGCGGTGTTGAAGAATGCGGTTAGATCGGCGTGGCAATTGTAGATTCCTTTGGCATCTGCGAATTTAACATCGTCATTGATGAATGATGCGTTTGCCGTCACATTGGTGTAGGCGCCACTTGCTCCTAGTCTCACTTTGACACTTTTCCATTGGTCACCTATGCTTGCTCGGTCTTGGTCCAATATTTTTCCGCTCCAGGAGAGAACCGCTTTGAGAATACCGTCGCTTGGGCAAGGCATTTCCGGAAGGCATATTGGTGCGTTGTTGGCATTGAAAATGGATGGATTGGATTCGTCTATGTTGATTGGAATAATTTTCTGTGTCGCTTCCGTCCTAAAGTCGTAGCCATGTTCCAAATTGAAATTGACGTTTCCAACCATGATGAAATCAGCCTCTCTTTCGACGACTTTGAAAGGCTCCATTTGGGCGTAAGCGGGAAGTGCTATGTTGAAAAGCATAGCTATCGCTATGAACCTGATAATATTCTTAAACTTTGCCATGAGCGGTAAGTGATGGTTTTAAATAATAAAGTGTAATATCCCCTACAAAAACTGTGCAAATGTACTTATTTTTTGTCTTCTTTTTTGCCTTTTAGATTTAAATTTGGATGTATGTGGGGATATTCCGCCTATTTGATAAATTAAATCGTATATAAATTGAATGTGTTTATAAATATCAAATTATTGATTTGTGGAAGTTTGTTGTTGAATGGTGGAAAAAATAGCGTGAAAGGTGTTGCGTAAAAGTGTTTAATGTTGTATCTTTGCGCAGTTTTTCCTTCGTGGTATAATAAGTGATCCAAAGGGATCCACCACCGGATGTAATTTTAAATAATTTTATACAATGTACGCAATTGTAGAAATTCAAGGACAACAGTTCAAGGTAGAAGAGAACATGAAGTTGTTCGTACACCACATGGCTGAGGCTGAGAGCGGAAAGCAAGTGGAGTTTGAGAAAGTTTTGTTGGTTGACAACAACGGTACTGTAACAGTAGGTGCTCCAGTTATCTCTGGTGCTAAGGTTGTTGCAGAGGTTGTTTCTCCTCTTGTAAAGGGTGACAAGGTATTGGTATTCCACAAGAAGAGAAGAAAGGGTTCTCGCAAGTTGAACGGTCATCGTCAACAATTCACTGAGTTGAAAATTAAAAACGTAGTTGCTTAACTTTAAAAATTCAAGAAAATGGCACACAAAAAAGGTGTTGGTAGTTCCAAGAACGGTCGTGAGTCAGCAAGTAAGCGACTCGGTGTTAAGATTTTCGGTGGTCAATTCGCAAAGGCTGGTAACATTTTGATTCGTCAACGTGGTACAGTTCACCACCCAGGTGAGAATGTTGGTATGGGTAAGGATCACACTTTGTTCGCATTGGTTGACGGTGTGGTTGTATTTAGAAAGAAGAAGGACAATCGTTCTTATGTTTCTGTAAACCCAGTTGATGCTCAAAACTAATATTTGAGTTTGATAGAGATTATCGGGGGATCGAGCAATCGGTTCCCCGATTTTTTATTTCCTCTTCAGTAATTCTTTCTCCAATTTGACGATCTCGTCTCTGTATTGTGCCGCCTCCAGGAATTCCAATCGTTTGGCGCACTCCTTCATCTTCTTCTTGGCTGTTTCGATGGCTCTCTCAAGGTCATTCTTTGAGAAGTGTTGCGGATCTTCCGCCGCATAACGGTTGGCGGTTTGTCTCTCTTTTGCGTAATCTTTGCTGACAGGTTGGTTGCTTTCCGTGTTGGTGATACCCAATACCGCTTTGCTGTTCTTTCCGACGGCTTTGGGGGTGATGTTGTGTTCTTTGTTGTATTGCTGCTGTTTCTCCCTTCTTCGATTGGTCTCGTCGATGGTCAGTTGCATACTTCTTGTGATCTTGTCCGCATACATGATGACCAGTCCGTTCACATTTCTGGCTGCTCTTCCTGCGGTCTGTGTCAGGGCTCTATGGGAGCGGAGCATACCCTCCTTGTCTGCGTCTAGGATAGCCACCAAAGATACCTGAGGAAGGTCCAATCCCTCTCGCAATAGGTTGACGCCTACCAACACATCGAATAGTCCGTTACGAAGGTCCTCCATGATTTTCACGCGCTCGAGTGTCTCCACATCCGAGTGGATGTAGTTGCTTCGTATGCCCATTTTGGTCAGGTAGGCTTGTAACTCCTCTGCCATACGTTTGGTGAGGGTAGTCACCAAGACGCGCTCATCCTTCTCCGCTCTGATTTGGATCTCTTCGATCAAGTCATCGATTTGGTTTTGTGATGGACGGACCTCTATGACAGGGTCGAGTAGTCCCGTTGGACGGATGATTTGTTCTACAAATACGCCTTCCGACTTTTGTAACTCGTAGTCGGCGGGGGTGGCGCTCACGTAAATGGCTTGCCCCACCATGCTTTCGAACTCCTCGAATTTTAGTGGTCTATTGTCCAAAGCGGAAGGCAGACGGAACCCGAAATCCACTAAGGTGCGTTTTCTGGATGAATCGCCTCCGTACATCGCATGGATCTGCGGAATGGTGACATGGCTCTCGTCGATCACCAGAAGGAAATCTTTTGGGAAATAATCCAATAGGCAGAATGGCCGCATGCCTGGTTTCCTGCCGTCGAAATAGCGGGAGTAGTTCTCGATGCCGGAACAGTGCCCCAATTCGCGAATCATCTCCATGTCGTAGTTTACCCGTTCGTATAGCCTCTTCGCCTCGAACACCTTCCCGATGCTTTGGAAGTATTCCACTTGTGCCGTCAGATCGTCTCCTATCTCGATCAACGCTCTGTTGATGCGCTCAGGGGTGGTGACGAAGAGGTTGGCGGCGTAGATGTTAAACTCTTCGAAAGATTCTATGTGCATGCCATTTAACGGGTCGATTGACTCGATCTCTTCGATCTCGTCTCCCCAAAAGTGAATACGGATAATGTAGTCCGCATAGGCGAGAAAAACATCCAGAGTGTCTCCTTTGACGCGGAAACGGCCGTGGTCCAACTCTATCTCGTTACGGATGTATAGGCTCTCCACCAGTTTTCTGATCAGCACGTTCATGCTGATCATTTGTCCTTGCTGGACATGAATCATTGTTTCGTGGAAATCCTCCGGGTTGCCGATGCCATAGAGGCAGGAGACGGAAGAGACGATTACCACATCTCTTCTGCCTGATAGTAGGGCGGATGTGGCAGATAATCGAAGTTTCTCCAACTCGTCATTGATGGCGAGATCCTTCTCGATGTATGTGTCCGTGTTGGGGAGGTAGGCTTCCGGTTGGAAGTAATCATAGTAAGAAACGAAGTATTCAACGGCGTTCTCCGGGAAGAACGCCTTGAATTCTCCGTATAGTTGCGCCGCCAATGTTTTGTTGTGACTCAATATCAAGGTGGGCTTGTTCACCTCCTTGATAACATTGGCAATGGTAAATGTCTTTCCTGATCCTGTTACGCCAAGTAGTGTCTGATGGTCGGTTCCGGATTGGACACCCTCCACCAACTCTTTGATGGCTTGAGGTTGGTCTCCTGTCGGAGCGAATTCAGATACTAACTTGAAATCCATAAATTAGGAATTTTTCATGATGATGTAACAGACTGCATAAGCGATCAAGCCGCCCAATCCTGCGCTGATAAGGGTGATTACAGCGTAAGCGATACGTGCGATAGTCACGTCGATATTCAAGTATTCAGCGATGCCTGCTACTACTCCGCAAACCATTTTGTTGCTTGATAAACTAAGTTTTGCCATATTCTTTGAGTTTTAAATTTGTTATGAATCCTACTTGATGATTATATATTCTCTAAGATGTATACGAGATGCTTCCAATGTTTTTGAACGGTAGGAATCTCGCAACGTTCTGCAGGGGAGTGGTTGCCTATAATGGTAGGTCCGATGGAGATCATATCCATTTCAGGGTATTTCTCTATGATCAGACCACATTCCAAACCTGCGTGGATAGCGCCTACGTGAGGCTTCTCTCCGAATAGCTTTTCGTATGATTCCGCCACCAGTTTCTTGATGTCGGAGTTCAAGTTGGGTTTCCAACCAGGGTATCCGTCGCTATGGGTGACCTTTGCTCCCGCTAATGTGAATACCGCTTCCACACGGTCCTTTATGTCGTGCTTTTTGCTGTTGACGGAGCTGCGTTGGCTTGTGGCGACCACGATCTTTCCCTCCTTGTTTTTGATGGAGGCGAGGTTGGTGGATGTTTCTGGCAAGTTTTCTAACTCCTTGCTCATCTCAATGACACCGTGAGGGCATGCATAAAGCGCATTGATCAAACGGCAGGAGCCCTCTTGCTCGTAAACCGTCTCTGCCGATTCTGTGGATTCCAAATCGATGGTAAGCGCTTTCTCTGTAGGGAATTCCTCTTCCATGGTTTGGATGAAGTGGTTGAGGTCTACTCTGATCGCCTCTTTTTGGCTCCAATCTATGCAGATGGTGGCGTTTGCCTCTCTTGGAATGGCGTTATGAAGATTGCCGCCCTCTATGTCGCATAGGTAAAGAGGGAACTTCTTGGATTCTTGCCATAGAAATCTGGACAAGATCTTGATCGCATTTCCTCTTCCTTTATTGATGTCGTCGCCAGAGTGTCCACCTTGTAGCCCTTTGACATAAATCTTCAAAAAGAATGCGTTCTTGGGCGCTGGTACTCTTGGAATATCGAAATAGGCGACCGTGTCAATTCCGCCCGCACATCCGATACAGAATCGTCCGTCCTCTTCTGAGTCCAGATTGATGAGTTTTTTGGATTGGATCCAATTACCTTTCACGTGTTGAGCGCCGGTTAGACCACGCTCTTCATCAACGGTGAAGAGACACTCGATAGGTCCATGTTGGATGGTGTCGGATGATAATACCGCCAACATAGCCGCTACGCCGATACCGTCGTCCGCACCCAATGTTGTGCCTTCCGCTTTGAGCCAGTCACCTTCAACGATGGTTTTGATCGGATCGTTGTCGAAGTCGTGCGCTGTGCCCGCATTTTTCTCACAAACCATGTCCATATGCGCTTGCAGTACCACGGATGGGGCATTCTCCCTTCCTTGGGCAGCGTTTTTTCTGATGAGGACGTTGCCTACCTCGTCAGATTCGGTTTGTAATCCGTGCGATTTTCCGAAATCTTGTAGGAATTTACCAATTCTTTCCTCTTTCCCTGACGGATGGGGGATGTCGCAAATTTTCTTGAATTGCGACCAGATCTCTTTGGGCTCTAACTCTTCTATCGTCATCGTATCTCTTTTTATATTCTGTGTAAAGATAGTTTTTTGTATGGATGTAGGCAATAAAAGAGCACCGAAAGATAGGTGGTTTTGTTAAACTAAATAAAAAAAATAAGCTTGGAACCCAGGAAAAGTTCCAAGCCACATTGCACTGATATTTTAAACAACCTATAAATAGACGCAGGGGCCTTAGCCGTACTGCGAGTAACTCGATTTTATGCGGATTGCTCCGTCTATAATGTAGTATGCAAATTCCGTGCCAAACTATATCGTTTATGCGTTCGAATTGTAGATTTATTTTATTTGTATTGATGTATTATATAATAACAATAAGTAAATTGATAATAAATATTGTATTTTGCGGCGTTTTATATTAGAAAAATGTATCTATGGTGTGATGTTGTGTTTGAAGAACATAGACCTTGGATGGTTCTTTTTCATCTTCTTACCTTTTTTGTATATTTGTAATATAATGTCCATTCATTTATTAGACTGAGCATGTCGGATTTTTTAGATAAGGAGATAACCTATTTGCCGGGCGTCGGCCCCAAAAAGTCGGAGGTCTTGAAGAAGGAACTGAATGTTGCTTCTTACGGAGACTTGCTTCGCTGTTATCCCTATCGTTATGTGGATCGGACAAAATTTTACCGTATAAAAGAGATCTCTCCCGCTTCCATGTATGTACAGATTCGTGGTACGATTCTCTCCATGACCACACAAGGTACAGGAAGGAGCGCACGCGTGGTGGCCAATTTTTCGGATGGGCAATCGGTTATTGAACTGATTTGGTTCAAAGGGGTGAAATATGTAATGGAGAGATATAAGCCAGGGCATGAGTTTGTGGCTTTCGGCAAGGTTTCTGAATTCAATGGACGTTGCAATTTAGTTCATCCTGATATGGAAACGATCAATGAGGCGCTTTCCAAGCAGACACTCGGTGGTGTGCAGGGTATGTACAATACGACCGAGAAGATGAAGAACTCTTCATTGACTACACGGGCGATGCAAAAGATGGTCGCTGAGGTTTTTTCCGCATTGGGAACTCAGCGATTGACAGAGACTTTGCCCGATTATTTGATTCAGGAGAAACATTTGATGCCTTTTCATGAGGCGATGCTCAATATCCATTTCCCGCAATCCCAAGATGCGCTTCGTTTGGCGCAGTTTAGACTGAAGTTCGAAGAACTCTTTTTGATTCAGTTACAGATGTTGCGTCAGCGTAATGTCCGCAGGATTCGTTTTGCTGGATTCATGTTTTCAAAAGTAGGGGAGTTCTTCAACCGTTTTTACAGCGAATTTCTCCCTTTCCAGTTGACCAATGCACAGAAGAAGGTGCTGAAGGAGATCCACGCCGATATGGCGAGTGGAAAGCAGATGAACCGTTTGCTTCAAGGCGATGTGGGTAGCGGAAAGACGTTGGTGGCTTTGATGTCCATGCTGATCGCTTTGGATAACGGGTATCAGGCGGCCATGATGGCTCCTACCGAAATCTTGGCGCAGCAACATTTCGAATCCATTTCGAAGATGTTGAATGGCTTGGATGTGAAGGTGGCCTTATTGACGGGGTCATCCAAGAAGAAGGAGCGTGAGGTGGTATTGCAGGGAATCAAGGATGGAACTATCCAGATATTGATCGGAACCCATGCTTTGTTGGAGGATCCGGTAGTCTTTCAGTCGTTAGGGTGTGTGGTCATTGATGAGCAACACCGTTTTGGCGTGGAACAAAGGGCAAGATTGTGGGGAAAGAGCGAACGCCCTCCGCATGTGTTGGTGATGACCGCCACTCCTATTCCTCGCACATTGGCCATGACGATTTATGGCGATCTGGATGTTTCTGTCATTGATGAGTTGCCTCCTGGTCGTAAGCCGATTGGCACTTCTCACCGATTTGATACGCATCGATCAGTCATATATGACTTCATAAAGTCCGAAATTGCGAAGGGACGGCAGGCTTATATTGTCTATCCGATGATTCAGGAGTCTGAGAAATCTGATTGGGCGAATATTGAGGCTGGCTATGAGTCATTGAAGCAGATATTCCCTGAACCCTACTACCATTTGGGCATGGTCCATGGAAAAATGAAACCGGAGGAGAAAGATGCGCAGATGCGTCTTTTTGCTTCGGGTGCTACGCAAATATTGGTGGCAACCACTGTGATTGAGGTGGGCGTGAACGTACCCAACGCTTCTGTTATGTTGATTGAGAGCGCTGAACGGTTTGGTCTGTCTCAACTTCATCAGTTACGCGGACGTGTCGGACGTGGTGCTGACCAGTCCTATTGTATCCTTCTCACCTCTGTTAAACTATCCAATGATGGTAGGCAGCGTATGGAGGTGATGACACGGACCTGTAATGGCTTTGAAATCTCTGAGGTGGATTTGAAAATGCGCGGTCCAGGTGATTTGGAGGGGACACAGCAGAGTGGTGTCGCTTTGAATCTGAAAATTACGAATTTGGCCACGGATGGAGAGATTATCCAATATGCCCGCGATGCGGCAAGTGATGTGTTGGATGCCGACCCTGATTTATTGTTGCCTGAGAATTACTTGTTGAATCGACACTTGGATAGGGTAGCAAAGGAGTCGGTTAATTGGGGGGTGATATCTTAATTAAGAATTAAGAAACGTCAGTTTGACGAAGTCAGTTAAGAGTTGGAATATAAAGGGATGCTAGTTCGACGATGTCGATTGGCGTTTTTTTATAAGCAAAAAAAAGAGCCATCCGAAAGGATGACTCTTTTTTATTGTTCTAGACTAATCTACTGATTACTTAGAGAACAAGTTAACCTCTACACGACGGTTCTTTGCTCTACCAGCAGCAGTGTTGTTAGAAGCGATTGGCTTAGTTGAACCGAATCCCTCAGACTCGATGTTAGCAGCTTGAACGCCCTTGTTAGTCAAATAGTTCTTTACAGAAGCTGCACGATCTTGAGAAAGTTGCATGTTAGCAGCAGCCTTACCTACGTTATCGGTGTGACCAGCCAACTTAACTGACCACTCAGGGTGCTTAACGAGCAACTCAGCCAAACCGTTCAAGTAAGGGAATGAACCCTCCTTGATGATAGCCTTACCAGACTCGAACTCCAAGTTAGACATTGCAGTCTCGATGATCTTAGCCTCCTCAACAGTTGGCTTGTAAGCAACTTTTGGCTTAGTAGCCTTGATGTGACGATCCAAAGAGTCTTGAACGAACTTGATGTCGTTTTGCAACTTCTTGATTTGAGCGTTTTGATCCTCGATCTTTTGCTCCAACTTAGCGTTAGCCTCGTCGCAAGCCTTCTTTTGAGCCTCGAGAAGACCGCTCATATCTGGCATCTCAACTTGTGGGATGTAGTCAGCCCAAGCGATGTTGCGGATGTTGCTCTCGCCAGCGAACTTGATGCGAACACCAAGCAAACCAGTGATAGTAGAACGACCTGCAGCATAGTTCATGTGCTCAGCAGTTGTGTGAAGACGATATTGACCAGCCAAGTAGATACCTACCCACTTGCATACGTTGTACTCCAACTTAGAACCACCCAACATCAAGAACTTAGCGCCCTTGTTAGCGTCCTCGTTCTCAACTGCGTTCTTGTAGATAGTAGCACCCAAACCAGCAGTTCCATACCAGTTCAACTTTTGCCATCCTGCAGAACGGTAAGGAGCGATGATGTTAGAGATGTTGATAGATCCGAAGATGTCAATATCGTGGTTCTTAACATCCAAATCATTCAAATCCTTCTTGATGAACATGTACTCCAAGCCCATTCCCCAACGTGGGTTGAATGTTCTCTCTACCAATCCACCGATAGCCAAATCTACCTTTTGGTCAGCAGTACGGACGTAGTTGATACCACCTTGAACTGCTACAGACCAGTGGTTGAAAGACTCTGATGCTGCTGCCTCTGCTTGAGCTTGCTCAGAAGTTGCCTCAGCTGCCTCTTGAGCGTTAGCAGATACTGCGAAGCTCATTGCTGCCAATACAGCCAAAAAACTTTTTTTCATACTCTTTATAAAATTAATTGTTTAAAATATCAAAATTTTTCACAAATATCCGAATTATTTTTCAAAGTGTGAAAAATAATTCGGAATTTTTGTTGTTATTTTTTCTCGCTAGCGTCCAATTGGCTCTTCAATGCAGCCAACTCCTCGATGTCGCCCAAAGTAGCCTTCTCTACAGCGATAACTGGTTGATCAGCCTTCTTTGTTGACTTCTTCTTGCGATTATCCTTCTTCTCCTCAGTCTCTTCGCCGTTTGCCTTTTGTGCATCCTCGAAGATTCTGCTGTGAGACAAGATGATTCTCTTAGACTCCTTGTTGAACTCGATTACCTTGAATTGCAACTTCTCGTCAACCTTAGCTTGAGACTTATCCTCCTTTACCAAGTGCTTAGGAGTTGCGAATCCCTCAACGCCATAAGGCAAGGCGATCACTGCACCCTTGTCCATCATCTCGATGATTGTACCCTCGTGGATTGAATCAACGGTGAATACCTTCTCGAACTCGTCCCAAGGATTCTCCTCCAATTGCTTGTGACCCAAGCTCAAACGACGATTCTCCTTGTCGATCTCCAATACTTGTACCTCGATGTCAGCACCTGTTTGAGTAAACTCAGATGGGTGCTTGATTTTCTTGGTCCAAGACAAGTCAGAGATGTGGATCAAACCGTCAACGCCCTCAGCGATCTCTACGAATACACCGAAGTTAGTGAAGTTACGAACCTTTGCAGTGTGCTTAGTACCTACTGCATAGTCAGTATCGATAGTATCCCATGGATCAGCCTTCAATTGCTTGATACCCAAAGACATCTTTCTCTCCTCGCGGTCCAAAGTCAAAACTACTGCCTCAACCTCGTCGCCTACCTTCATGAAGTCTTGTGCGCTACGCAAGTGTTGTGACCAAGACATCTCAGAAACGTGGATCAAACCTTCAACGCCTGGAGCGATCTCAACGAATGCACCGTAGTCAGCCATAACGACTACCTTACCCTTCACCTTGTCACCAACCTTCAAGTTAGCGTCCAAAGCATCCCATGGATGAGGAGTCAATTGCTTCAAACCAAGAGCGATACGCTTCTTGTCATCATCGAAGTCGAGGATAACAACGTTCAACTTTTGATCCAATGCAACTACCTCTTCTGGGTGAGTTACGCGGCCCCAAGACAAGTCTGTGATGTGGATCAAACCGTCTACGCCACCCAAGTCGATGAATACACCGTAAGAAGTGATGTTCTTGACAGTTCCTTCCAAAACTTGACCCTTCTCGAGCTTTGAGATGATGTCCTTCTTTTGTTGCTCCAACTCAGCCTCGATAAGAGCCTTGTGTGATACAACAACATTCTTGAACTCGTGGTTGATTTTTACTACCTTGAATTCCATTGTCTTACCAACGAATACATCGTAGTCACGGATTGGCTTAACATCGATTTGTGAACCTGGCAAGAATGCCTCGATGCCGAATACATCAACGATCATACCACCCTTAGTGCGGCACTTGATGTAACCCATGATAACTTTATCGTTCTCCAAAGCCTCGTTAACGCAATCCCAAGAACGAGCTGCGCGTGCTTTCTTGTGGGAAAGGATCAATTGACCCTTCTTGTCCTCTTGGCTCTCGATGTAAACCTCTACATCGTCACCGATCTTCAAATCTGGGTTGTAACGGAACTCGTTCATTGAAACGATACCGTCTGACTTGTAACCTACGTTTACAACAACCTCTCTCTTGTTCATAGAGATTACCTTACCGATAACAACGTCCTTGTCCTTTACTACGTTCAAGGTGTCGTCATACTTGCTGGTAAGTTCCTCGCGGCTAATGCTTGAATCAGCGTCGCCATTCTCAAAAGCGTCCCAGTCAAATCCTTCAACTGGCTTTACGTTTTTTGTTAATTCGCTCATTTTAAATTAATTAATAAATTTAATTAGTCGTTAGACATTATATTTTGTAAAAATCGGTGCGAAATTAGGAATTTTTATTTACATATGGAAATATTATTGACAATTTTTTGTGATATGAAACATCTCTTTTTGAGATAGATAGGTTGAAAAAATCGAAGTGTGGAATTGTTGCACAGGTGTAGGTGGGATAGAATAAAAAAGCCGCACCGAAATTAATTAAACTCCTGTAAAATAGGAATTGAGCGTTTCCCAGTCTTTGTAATCCACCGTGTCATGATGACAACCCGAAGGTGTGGCCCGCCATTGATTTGGAGGTGTACGCCCGTTATGAGATTTGATTGTTAAGTTTAACCATAATAGACGGTGCGGCCAATCTTTCTTTGTTTCTATGTTTTTTTCAATTCAAAGGTAGCGTCTTTTTTCTGTTTCTGCAAATCTTTTCGCTGCTTCTTTTTATTTATTATTTGCTAAATTCGCGGTCGTCTTTGAAGTGTACTTCCTTTCTCTCTTCATGGACGTTTATGGTGTAATGTCCGTTAATCATGCATGTTATGGCTGGTACAGTTTATTTGATTCCGAATACTTTGGGTGAGTGCGACACCCAGCATGTCCTCCCTGCCTATAATAGGGAAGTGATCCTTGCGATCAAACATTTCATTGTGGAGGATGTCCGTACTGCCCGTAGATTCCTTAAAAAAGTGGATTCCTCCATTAATATAGATGAGCTGACCTTTTATACCCTTAATAATCACACATCACCAGAGGAGATTGGCGGTTATTTGTTGCCGGCTAAGTCTGGTCTTGATATGGGAATCATATCGGAGGCCGGATGCCCCGCCATAGCGGATCCGGGCGCCGATATTGTCCGTATGGCGCAGGAGGCGGATGTGAAAGTGGTCCCTTTGGTGGGACCTTCCTCTATTTTGTTGGGACTGATGGCTTCTGGTTTTAACGGCCAAAGTTTTGCCTTCGTTGGTTATCTTCCGATTAAACCTAATGAGCGTGACCAGCGGTTGCGTCAGCTGGAAAAGCGTGCCCATGTGGAGAAACAATCGCAGATTTTTATTGAGACGCCATACCGTAACAATACTATGTTTGAGAATATCCTCTCTGTTTGTCAGAGCGGAACCAAGTTGTGTGTCGCGTGTGACATCACCTTGGAGACGGAGTATATCAAGACGAAGAGTGTCGCTCAGTGGAAATCATCCAAGCAACGTCCCGACCTTAACAAGCGACCTTGTATATTTATATTGTATTAGAAGCCTTGTTCGTTTGCTCGTCAAACCCGGCTAAGTGGGTGGTGTCGTTCCATGTGACTACATTCCATACGCCATCTCTCTTCTCTACGATGGCCACTGCTGTCGATAGCGGGTGCACCGCATAGGCGATGTCTGAAATCTGTTGGTATTTGAGGTAGGTATAGAGCGTTTTTAATAGAGCGCCGTGGGTGACCACCAAAATGTTTTCTCCTGGGTGTTCGGCTGCCACCCTCTCCATGAATTGAGCCGCACGGATCCGAACCTCTTCGTAGGTCTCGCAAGTCTCTCTCTTATACTTTTCGGGATGGTTCCAAAATAGGTCAATTTCTTCCGGGTACTCCTTTTTTAGATCGTCGATCAGAATGCCTTGCCAGTCTCCCATCAGGATCTCTTTGAGCGCCTCCTCCTTTTGTATGGGTAGCTGCCTCTCTCCAAGAATGTTCCGCGTCGTCTCCATGGCACGTCTGAGTGGACTGCTGTAAACCTGATCGAATGGAATCTCCTTTAGGTGCTTGCCTAACGCTTTCGCTTGGCTCACGCCGAGTGGTGTGAGGTCGGTTTCGAATTGGCCTTGCATGCGGTTCTCTTGGTTCCAGTAGGTTTGTCCGTGTCTGACGAGGTAAAAGCGTGTCATTGATGATCTTATTTGGCTGTAAAAAAAGAAAGGAGTCACACAAGGCAACTCCTTCCGATACGTTTATTATTCGGCGTCGATTAAACAGCTTCTTGCTTCTCGATAGCCACCATACCACGATAGTATCCGCAAGAACCGCATACTCTGTGATACAAATAAAGTGCGCCGCAATTTGGACATACTGCCAATGTAGGAGCTACTGCCTTGTAGTGAGTTCTTCTCTTAGCTCCTCTTGATTTACCTTGTCTTCGTTTAGGATGTGCCATTGTTGTTAATATTTTAAATTAGTTATTGTCTAATAATTTTTTGAGAGCGTTCCAGCGTGGATCGATTTCCCTCTCTGTATTCTCTTCGGATTCTTCGCTAGAGACGTCACTTGCCAGGCTGTCGTCATCTGAATCCTCCATTTCATTTCTGTCAACTGCCAAATGTTTTCTGAGCGTCTTGACCATCTCTTCGTCACATTCTCCCGCCTCGTGGATATGGCGGATAGGAATTTGAAGGGCGATGAATTCGTACATATACCAAGAGAGGTCTATTTCTCCCTCCTCCTCTGATACGACCACCAATCGGTCATCCTCTTCGGATTTGTCCTCTCCGAATTTCACAGTCAAACTCTCTTCGCAGGAAATCTCCTGGTCCATTTCGCTCAAACATCTGTCGCACAATACTTTTACTGTGCCCTCCATACTGAAGTTGATAAGGAAGGAGTGAAGTGTCTTTCTGACGGTGATGTCGGCTTGTACCTTGCCGCTGTTCACCTCTGGACCATCCACCATTTCGAAGAACTTGTCATTCAAAGCGTAATGGAACTCGTGATCACCGATTTCCAAATCTTTTAAGGGTACTATGTAAGTATCTTCTATTTCCACTTATGTATGGATTCTAAAAATCTCCGCAAAATTACAAAATTTAATGATATCTTAAACCTCTCTGAGATTCATTTTTTGAAAATTTGTAATTTTATTTTATAATGAACTGTTTCTTAGTATGTTAACTATTTGGTAGGATGATTCTGAATGTCGTTCCCACATTGATTTCAGAGTGTTTTACGAATATTTTCCCTTTGTGGTACTCTTCGACAATGCGTCGGACGAGGGATAATCCTAATCCCCAGCCCCTCTTCTTGGTGGTGAAGCCTGGGTTGAATACCGTTTCGAATTTTGATTTAGGGATGCCTTTGCCCGTATCGGTCACATCGATGGTGACCTTACCGTTGTTTCTGCTCACCTCCACATGTATTTTCCCTTCGCCCTCCATGGCGTCGATCGCATTCTTGCATAGGTTTTCAATCACCCATTCGAAAAGAGGTTGGTTGAGCGCCACCGTAATAGGGCTCTCCTCCGTATATTGGCAAGTGATGGAGACTTTGTTGGAGGTTCTTTTCCGCATATAGGCCAACGCATTGTCCAGAATGTCGTTCAACACGACAGGAGTCAGTTCTGCTTTGGATCCGATTTTCGAAAAACGCTCCGCAATGGTCCGGAGTCTGTTCACATCCTTCTCCATTTCGTCCATCAAGCTCTTGTCCACACCTTCGCTTTTAAGTATCTCCACCCAAGCAAGTAGGGAAGAGATGGGGGTGCCCAGTTGGTGAGCGGTCTCTTTGGATAGTCCCACCCATACTCTATTCTGTTCCGATCTTTTCGCACTGGCGAATACGAAGAAGAGGACTATGAAGAAGGTGACGATGATGCACCATTGTATGTAGGGGTAATACTCTAACTTGTTTAGGATGGTGGATTTGCCATAGTAGAGATAGTGTTGCGTGTTTTCGTCGATTTGGATGGGTATGAAGGTCTCCTCGCTTTTGAATTCGTCTAGTTTTTTTGCTAAAAAACGTTCTGTTTTCCGAGAATCCGCATCCTCCTCTTTGATGCCTAAGTTCCTGTGGTCGATGACGGTTCCGTTTTCGTCGGCGATAAGGACTGGGATGGTGGTGTTCTCCTCTATCACTTTCATCAAAAAGGAGATGTCGCTCTCGTCGTTGGCGGAGATGAGACGACGGGTGGCCTCCGCCCATAGGTTGATTCTTTGTTTCTCCTCCTCCGCCATCTCTTTCGAAAGGTGGTTGGAGTAATAGACGGAGAGCCCCACGATCAACAATGCGATGATGGAGAAGATGTATTTGATATTCTTTTGGTTGTCTAATCCGAACTTCATCGCATCATCTGTATTTACCCTCTTCGCAGTCATCCAAGATACTTAGATAACTAGCGTAGCGTGATTCGCTGATGGTATGGTTCTCAATGGCTTGCAGCACGGCGCATCCTGGTTCGTGGATGTGGGTGCAGTTGCCGAATTTGCAATTGGCGGATTCTCTGAAAATTTCAGGGAAATAGTGTCCCACCTCCTCCTTTTTGAAGTCGATGGTACCGAAGCCTTTGATTCCTGGTGTGTCTATCAGGTACGAATTCTCATCCAATTCAAACATCTCCGAGAAGGTGGTGGTGTGCATACCCTTGTTGTGCACATCAGATATTTCACCGGTTTTTGTTTCGAATTCAGGGGAGATGGCATTGATGAGGGATGATTTCCCCACACCTGAATTGCCGGAGAGTAGGGTGGTCTTCCCTTGTAGCATGGCCCTTAACTTGTCAATGTTCTCTCCTGTCTTGGCTGATACGGCAAGACATTCGTAACCGATGGTCTCGTAGAGAAACATAAGGACCTTCATATATTCCGTCTCCTCTTCGTCGTAAAGATCCATCTTGTTGATGATGATCTTCGCATGGACTTGATAAGCCTCGCTGGTAGCCAAAGCTCTGTCTATGAAGACGGTGGAGGTTTGCGGATGGTTAATGGTGACAATCAACAGCAGTTGGTCCAAATTGGCTGCTATGATATGCAACTGTTTGGATAGATTGGTAGGTTTCCGTACAATGTAATTCTTTCGTTCCTCAATGGCGGTAATCCAACCAGGTCCCTCTGTAGGCATATCGAAAGAAACCCGATCGCCAACGGCAACCGGGTTTGTGCTTTTGATCCCTTTGATACGGAAGTTTCCTTTGATTTTACATTCAAAGAGTTGGCCGTTGGATTCGCTTTTGACCCAATAGCCACTTCCTGTATTTTTGACCACGAGACCGATCATACTGTCATCACCTCTTTCTCCTTTGCGGCGAGAATCTCATCAACCTTCTTGATGTATTTGTCGTGGATCTTTTGAACTTCAGCCTCTGCGTCCTTCTCAGCGTCTTCCGCCAAACCGTTCTTGATCTCCTTCTTCAAACCGTCGATCGCGTCGCGGCGAGCGTTACGGATGCTGATCTTGGCGTCTTCGCCGTCCGCACGGGTCTGCTTTACCAAAGCCTTACGTCTATCCTCTGTCAAAGGTGGAATGCAAAGGCGGATGAGCTCTCCGTTGTTCTCAGGTGTGATACCTACCTCAGAAGCCATGATGGCCTTCTCGATCTCTGATATCATCTTCTTTTCCCAAGGTTGGATCGCGATGGTGCGGGCGTCGGGTGTAGTGATTGTGGCAACGCCTGAAAGGGGAACGATGCTTCCGTAGTAATCCAAACGCACACCGTCAAGGATGCGGACATTCGCTTTGCCTGCTCTGATGCGTGCCAATGAGTCATCCAAGTGGAGCAATGCTTGTTCCATCTTCTCTTCAGCCGCTTTGAAATAATCTTTTACTTCTGCCATACTATTTAATGTTTTTATTGTCAAAATTTGAATTGAACGCAAAAATAGGAAAAAATCCGTAATTCAAGCGATTTGTGTGTGATTATTGTCACTCCTTTATGAGCCGATGCCCAATTTCTCCTTCTGCGCCGATCTCTTTGATGAGATAGAATCCCTTGCGTTTATTGTTGGAAGAGACGAATTCAGCTTGGTTGGCGTAAACTCCGATTCTTCTCCCTGTTAGGTCGTACACCTCGATTTTGATGGGAGAGGGGATTGCTTCCATTGTGAGGTCGTCGAGGATTGTCTCCTCGTTAGCTCCCTCGTTTCCGCATTCGTGGAGAGGAAATTGAATGCCTAGGTCAATCTCCTTCCCCGCTACATATTCGACGGGATCTGTGATGAGTGTGTCGCCCTCCGAAGAGGTGAGTCGGAAGGTGTAGGGACCTATTTTGCTCTTGTCTTCGTCTATCCCTCCATTCTCCACATAGTAGTTATACATCTCTCTGTGGATAGGGACGAAGGTGCCGTCTTGTCGTTGGTACTCCACTTGGTTGATGCGGTATTTGATGTCGTAGAAGATGGCCTTGAAGTAGAATTGGCTGGTACCCTCTTCGAATTTCACCTTGATGTTTTTCTCCTCCTCGCAGGGAACGAATTGCCATTTAATAGGCACTCTGCCAGCTTCTAATGTCGCTATTTGAAGGAAGGATAGGGTGCTGAAATCGATGTCTCCATGTTTGCATTCCGGACAGCGGTCCACCACCTTTACGGTAATCTCGCCCAACGGTCCGAATACCCTTACGCAGGCGCCGCAAGCGTAACTGCTGTCGTATTGCGTATGGTTCATGGCGCAGTGGAGAAACTCATCTTCGGGCACGTAGATGCCGCAATTGCCTCCGTTGGATCCCGCCACGCCTCCGTATTGGGTGCCTTCTCCCGTGTACCATGTGGTGTCGCACTCGGCTATTGGGAATGCTATTGCCGCTAAGGTGCATAGGGATAACAGTAAAAGTGTACCGATTCTTTTCCTCATATTCTATTCGATAAAGTGTTGTGCGAAGATATGTATTTTCTTTTTTTTGATGGCAACTTTCGTTATATTTGTGGAAATGGATGAAGTTGATATGCAATTCGAGGAGATAAAAGAACGGTTGTTGCGGATGGACATGCGATCCTATCCGGTAGAGGAGGTGCGTTCTCTGTTGCGGGAGGCGGGCCCCAGCGGCTTTATGGTCGCCTCATTGGAGGTGGGGCAGCGTATCGTTCGGGCCCGTGTGGGAACGAATGTGATGAAGTCCACCGACCTTTCGTATCGCCATTCTCCCGAACCTCATCCCCACTATTGGCGGGCAAGCACCCCGGATATGCGTATGTTCTATGGCTGTCTGGTGGCGGATGAAACTTCTGCATTCCCTTCCGAATATGTCTCGGCTGTCGAGTGTTCCCGACTTCTTTCGGAGGAGTGTGTGGATGGCGACGAGTTGGTTACTTTCGGTATTTGGAAGGTGGTGCGTCCCATCTCCGTGATAGAGGTGATTCATCCCAATTACTTCTCCCACGCGGAGGAAAATCCACTCTTAAAACAGGCGAAGTTCCAGTATGAGTCTTTGCTGGCGAGTTGCCCTAAACATCTCCGGGAGGAGTTGGACCAAAGGGCGGAGTTCTTCTCTTATGTCTTTTCCCGTCCCAATCCTTCGAAATGTGACTACGAATACCTGATTAGCGCGCTCTTTTCTGAGATGTCCGTGAAAAAAGGGTATGATGGTGTTCTCTACCCTTCGGTCGCTACGGATGGTATGGTAGGACTTAATGTAGCTTTGACGGATCGTGTGGCGGATGAATCTGTTCGTTTGGATAGCGTAAGCCGATATAAGATTCATCGGATGGAAGATGGTTCCGTCTCCATGGAGTACAAGGATGATGGGGCGCTAATGCCGAACGGAATGATCCGCTATGGCGATTAGAACCGGCAGGAAATTCAATTATACCTCGCCTCGTAAATAGGCCTTCCTTTCCCCCTCTTCAAATCGCTCGATGGCATAACGTAGTGTCGTGCGGGGCATTGTTTTGTAGCGCTCCTTCAGATAATTTTTTAATCTATCCTCCTTTTGCTTCCCGCACTCCCTTAAAAGCCATCCGACTGCCTTCTGGATGAGGTCGTGCGGGTGGTGTAATAGTATATCCGCTATTTGGAAGGTGTCGTCAAGATCGCCATTCCTCACGAATTTCATGGTGCTGACGATGCCGATGCGTTGTTCCCAAATGGTTTTCCCGTTCTGGGCTAAATCATAGAGTAGGGTGCGATCTTTGTCGAAAAGCCACACCCCCAATATTTCGTAGCAGGAGAGGTCCACCAAGTCCCAATTGTTGATGTGCGCCAGGTGGGAGAGGTAGAACTCTATGCAGGCTTGTTGCTTCTCCAGATCCTTTTTCGCGTGTTTGAAGATTTGAATGAGGCATAGCAGGGCCGATAGCCGTATCTCGTGGAGGGGAGAGGTGATGCAACGTTCCAGCTCTTCGAAGGTGGTGTTGGCCCACACGTTCTTCACGACCTCTCTGGTAACAGGCACTTTGATGCCTAAAAATTGATCCCCTTCGCCATACTCCCCTTTGCCGGTTTTGAAAAAGCGGGAGAGGTTGGCCACTTGACGCTCGTCTCGGTGCGATAGTATCGCCTCGTATAGTTTCATTTCTTCCATATCTGATGTAAAAATGGTTGTTGTTGAAATCGAACAGTGCAAAATTCGTTTATTTTTTCCGAAAATCCTCATCCAAGTTGCTCTTGAAAGCGCAAAGTTCCTCTTTTTTATCTTTTTTCTTGTGAAAATCTAAAAAAATAGAACCTTTTATTTTGTAAAGTTAAAAATGCGTCTTAATTTTGTGGCGCAAACAAAACAGGTAGATTTTTTCATAGTTAAGGTGGGTGCGCCGAAGTCGTGAGATTTTGGCGCACTAATTTTTTTATGGGGTACAAAGAATCGTGTTTTGCTGTAATTTCGTTATCTTTGTGGATAGGTGAATTTAATCCTAAGAAATAGTTATGGATAAAAATAAATTTATTGGTATTATACCTGCCAGATACGCCTCCACCCGTTTCCCAGGAAAGCCATTGGTGGAGATTTGTGGAAAGAGTATGATCCGTCGCGTGTACGAACAGGTTTCCCAAATTTTGGATTGTGTCTATGTGGCTACGGACGATGATCGGATATACCAGGCGGTTGAGGCTTTCGGCGGTAAGGCCGTTATGACCTCCGACCAACATAAAAGCGGTACCGACCGTTGCTTCGAAGCCTATAACAAAACGATGTCCGGGAAGGAGATCGTCATTAATATCCAGGGGGATGAACCCTTTATTCAACCCCAACAGATTCAAGCCTTGTGTGATTGTTTCGACGATCCGACCGCTCAGATCGCCACTTTGGTGAAACCTTTCACGCTGGAGGATGGTGAGGCTGCCTTGTTCAACCCCAATTCTCCTAAGGTGGTGTTGAATAAAAATAGTGAAGCGGTCTATTTCAGCCGCTCTGTCATCCCTTATAAGCGCGGTGCCGAAACGAAAGATTGGTTGTCGCATCACACCTATTACAAACACATTGGCCTCTACGCCTACCGTGCGGATGTTTTGGGTGAGATCACCAAACTTCCCCAGTCCTCATTGGAGTTGACGGAGTCGTTGGAGCAACTTCGTTGGATTGAGAATGGTTACAAGATTAAGGTGGGCGTAACTAAAATGGAGACCATCGGTATCGATACGCCTGAGGATTTGGCGAGAGCGGAGAAGTTTTTGCGCGAGCATCTTAGTTAATGTTTTGATGGTAAATGTTTTAGAGAGATACGCTGAACGATATGGATAGAAAAAATTGTCCGTTGATTAGCCCCGTTTCTGGGGTGGAGTTCCCGAAAGCCGTTGTCCGCCCGTTGGCCAATGGCGCGATGTTGCACGAGTTACCCTTTTGCGAGGAGGAGATTGTGCGGGTGGACTGCCTATTCAAGGCGGGTTCCCTCCACCAGTCGCATTTGTTGGAGGCGAGTTTCGCGGGACAATTGTTGAATGAGGGAACCTCCCGACACTCATCCGCCGAGGTGGCTGAGATGCTGGATTCCTATGGCGCGATGTTGAGCGTGAGTGTCTCTTACGAAAACGCCTGTGTGACGCTCCACTCTTTGAAACGTCACTTGGAGCCGATGCTTCGCCTCCTTTCGGAGATTATTACGGATCCTCTCTATGGAGAGAAGGAGTTCGTGACCTATTTGAATAAAAGAAAACAACAATATTTGATCCAACAGGAGAAGGTGACCACACTTGCGTCCCGCAATATGAATGCGGCGTTGTATGGTCCGAAAAGTCTCTATGGCACTGTGGCCCAATTATCCGATTACGACCAATTGAATGTGGCGTGGATAAGGGAATTTCATCGCAAACGCTATGTGATGCGCGGATGCGATATCATTCTTTCCGGTAAGGTGGATGATGCGGTCAGAAGGGTGATGGAGCAGACGTTGGGATCCATCCAAACTGCCGATCCGGCTCCGCTGCCGGATAGTATCTATGAGTGGGATGAATTGAACAAGACCTACTGTTTCCACGAGAAGGCGGAGAGTGTTCAGTCGGCCATTTATATGGGTAGAAAGGTGATGTCGGCGAAAGATCCCCGATTCCACCAATTCTCGGTCTTGAATACGCTTTTAGGTGGTTATTTCGGTAGCCGTCTGATGATGAATATCCGGGAGGAGAAGGGCTATACCTATGGAATCGGTTCCTATCTGCTGACGCAGCCGCAGTCGGGCCGTTTTATCATATCCACCCAAACGGCGACGCAATTTGTGGAGCCGACCCTCGCCGAAATCGAGAAGGAGCTGAAAAAACTGCGTGAGACACCTGTCTCGGAAGATGAACTGAACGAGGTGCGCAGTTATATGTTGGGAGAGAACGCCAGGGTAGTGGATGGCTCGTTCTCCTTTGTCGACGCCTATATCTCTTTCTTGTCGTTGGGTGTAGAGGGCAGTGAATTCTACAAGGAGAGTAGTCGGTCGATCCTATCGGTCACATCGGAAGATCTGATGGAGTTGGCCAACCAATATTTTGACAGGAGTCAGTTTTGCATCTCCGTGGCGGGAAAAAAGATGGAGGACTGAATCCACAATAGCGGTGTTGGGGCATTTGCTATGGTAAATACTTTTTTTCGTTGAAAATAATAGGCTGGGAATATCCCTTCTTTATAGTTTTGTGGCGATGTAATCGTATGTGTTATGGGTTTGACCAGTGGAATGATAATAAATGAATCGGGTTATGTTTTTAACACGCTGACGGGTGAGAGTTTCTCCATCAATCAGACGGCAAAGGCTGTGTTGTCCCTGTTGGAACAGGGACACTCCAAATCGGAGATATATCAACAATTGTTGGCTGAATATGAGGTGGATGGATCCTCCTTGGAGGCTGATTTGGACGATTTTTTTTATTTGCTACGTAAATTTAGAATGTTGGAGGGATAATGAAACGGTTGGTGATAGCGATTAGCGGTATGAACGCCACGGACAATCCAGGTCCAGGCGTGGGCGTGGCGAGGAGCCTTCGAGAATCGTCGCTACCCAATCTGCGTATCGTCGGTCTCTGCTACGGCTCTATGGAGTCGGGCGCCTATCTCAACGACATCGTTGATGCCTCCTACTTGTTGCCATATCCCAGCGAAGGGGTCCAGCCCTTCTTGGAACGGTTGCTTTATATCCACGAGAAAGAGCATGTGGATATTGTCATCCCAAATTTAGATGCTGAACTCTTCACTTTCATCAAAATCAAGGATCGGTTGGCCGAGGCGGGAATCCGTATGTGTTTGCCCTCCATGGAACAGTTTGATATCCGACAGAAATCCAGATTGCCCAAGTTTGGCGAAGAGGCGGGATTCCATGTGCCCAAATCTGTTATTTGTAACTCGGTGGAGGATCTGCTCTCTCCATTGAATGAAGTGGCCTATCCCGTGATGATGAAGGGTAGTTTTTATGAGGCCTATTACGCCAATAACCCGGAACAGGCGATCTCCTACTTTTGGACTTTGTTGGGGAAGTGGGGAGCGCCTGTCATCCTGCAACAGTATGTGCGGGGCAGTGAGTTCAATGTGATCGGTGTGGGGGACGGCAAGGGAAATCTGCTATCTTGTGTGGCGATGCATAAGCAGCTTATCACGGATAAGGGAAAGGCTTGGGCGGGCGTTACCATTCAAGACCAGGCGTTGATTGACCAAGCGAGCCGTTTTGTTGAGGCTACGCAATGGATGGGCGCTTTTGAATTGGAGTTGTTGAGGGGCGAAGACGGCGTGCTTTACCTCATCGAAATAAATCCTCGTATCCCTGCATGGGTCTATTTGGCAACCGCGGCGGGCGAGAACATTCCCGAACAGGTTGCCCGGTTGGCCATGGGCGAGTCTCCCACGCGCGTGGAGCGGTATGATGTGGGGAAAATGTTTATCCGATACTCTTGGGATATGATTGTGGACCAATCCCGTTTTGGACTATTTTCAGTGAAAGGAGAGATGTGATTATGGAAAAGAAACGATATGAACGACCCCTTTTGAAGCGGATTGTACCGACAATGCCGGGCAAGACGGGGCAAAATACCAACGCTGTGGCTCAAACCGAGATCGACGGTGTTCCATTGGAGGGGTTGCGGGAGCGTTTCGGCTCACCGCTTTTTGTCTTTTCGGAGAGCCGTTTGCGAAAAAATATCAGGGAGGCGAAACAAGCCTTTTCAACCCGTTACCCCGAAGTGCGTTTCGCATGGTCGTATAAGACCAATTACCTCAATTCGATATGCTCCTTGTTCCACGAGGAGGGCTCTTGGGCCGAGGTGGTATCTGGCTTTGAGTATGATAAGGCGATCCAAAACGGAGTCGCCTCCAATCGCATCATCTTCAATGGACCCTCGAAAAGCGAGGCAGACCTGTTGAAGGCGATGAGAGGGGATAGCCTGATCCATATAGATAATACGGAGGAGTTACGAATGCTGACCAATTTGGCGGTTGCGGAGGGGATTCGTCCCCGTGTTGCGATCCGTGTCAATTTGGATGCGGGTATATATCCCGCTTGGAGTCGTTTTGGCTTTAATTTGGAGTCTGGGCAGGCTTGGGACGCTTTGGAAAAAATCGCCTCTGAAAATCGGCTGTCGTGCGTGGGATTGCATTGCCACATCGGCACCTTTATCCAGACTGTGAATGCTTATCGGGTGGAGACGGAGAAGATGGCTGCTCTCGCCTTGGACGCTATGACGAAATTGGGCTTGCCGATCTCCTATTTGGACCTGGGAGGTGGTTTCGCCTCTAAAAACTCTTTGAAATCCTCCTATTTGACAGGGGAAGATCTCTGTCCCTCTTTCGATGATTATGCGGAGGCGATCACCTCGGTGTTGAGGCGTGTGAAATTTCCGGGGGATAAAAAGATGCTCCTCTTCTTTGAGACGGGAAGAGCGTTGGTGGACAATGCGGGCTTTTTGCTCTCATCGGTCATTACCAACAAGCGTATGGCGGACGGAAGGCTCAACACGGTCATTGACGCGGGTGTGAACTTGTTGTTCACTTCGTTCTGGTATAACCATAAGGTGACCACCACCTACGACAATGTGGCACTGATGGAACCAACCACGCTTTGTGGCCCTCTTTGTATGAATATCGACGTGATCAGGGATAATGTCCTGTTGCCCCCTTTGAAACGCAATGATTTGGTGTTGATCCACTATGTCGGCGCTTACAATGTGACGCAGTGGATGCAGTTCATCACGATGCGCCCGAAGGTGGTGATGGTAAAGGAGAATGGTGAGGTGCAATTGTTGCGCGACGCGGAGACATTGGCGGATATTAATCGAATGGAACATTGATGGGTGATTCAATGAAGATATGGTTGCGGAGCATACGGAATAGCTATTCCTCGTTGGTCTTTTCCCGTGACACCTGGGTGGGCGTCGCGTTGCTTTGTGTGACCTTTCTCTATCCCCTTTCTGGCCTCTGTGGTCTGTTTTGCGCATTAATGGTGAATGGTGTGGCCTCTCTTCTCTCATTGGATAAATTCAAAATGGAGAATGGCATATATGGCTTTAATGCGGTGATTTTAGGACTCGCCATGGGTGCGCTTTCCCCCCCGAACGCCATGCTTCTATTCCTGCTGATTGTCGCCTCTTTGATGCTCCTTTTGTGTATGGTGGGTTGGGAGGTTCTCTTCGCAAAGAGTCATCTTCCTTATTTGGTATTCCCCTTTTTGTTCACTTTGTGGATCTTGTTGCTGATGATGCAACAGCGTGAAGGGGCTTTTTTTGTCGATTGTGTCTTGGGAGACCATGTCGGCATTTTAGGTTGGGGCGATTTCTCTTTATCATCTGTTTCCGACCATACGATATGGCTCTCTTTGCCAGAGTTGGTGAGTGAATATTTTATCAGTTTGAGCAGTATTCTCTTTCGACAAGATGTCTTTTTGGGCCTTGTGATGGCCGTTGTTTTATTGTGCCATTCCCGTATCGCCTTTTTGTTCACTTGGATAACGCACATTGCCGCGTTCCTTCTATTTGATGGATTGGGGTTGGATTCCTTCCATATTCCTTATGCCTGCTTCGGGTTCAATTTTACCTTGGCGACCTTGGCCTTGTCTTGCTATTTGGTTCCTTCGAAGCGTGCGGTTCTCTATTCGTTATTGTTGATACCCGTTCTGATGGTGATGGTTTTCGCTACCACCAGAGGATTGACCTATTTAAATTTGCCCGCTTTCTCATCCGCTTTCTGTTGTGTGACCTTGCTCTTTTTGGTGATGGTCCGACAGGGGAATGGCCGTTATGTACCCCGTTTGTCCTACTTCTTGGAGCGTACGCCGGAGGAGAATCTCTATAACAACCAAACCAACGAGCGGCGCTTCCTTTGGTATCATTACCATCCATTCTCTTTGCCCTTTTACGGCGAGTGGCGTGTCTCACAAGGAGTGGATGGCGCCTATACGCACCAAGGTCTTTGGCGAGATGCGCTTGATTTTGTGATAGAATTGGATGGGTCCCAATACAAAGATCGTGGAGATTCGTTGGGTGATTACTATTGTTATGGGAAGCCCGTCTTGGCCGCTGCCGACGGTGAGGTGGTCTGCGTGGAGAATAGTGTGGGGGATAATCCTATCGGTGTAAGCAATAGGAGGCAGAATTGGGGAAACTATGTGGTGATCAAGCATTGGGATGGCTGTTATTCCTTGCTGGCGCATTTGAAGCGTGATTCTTTCGTCTGTTCAGTGGGACAGCGGGTGAAGCGGGGGGATGAATTGGCACTGTGCGGAAATTCAGGTCTCTCTCCCTATCCACACTTGCATTTCCAATTCCAAGCCTCTCCTGTGGTTGGGGCGCCCACCATACAATATCCTTTCGTGAATTATTTGCGAAAAGTGGGGGTGACGGAGCAGTTGGTGCCTTGTCAGTTCCCTTTGGAGGGTGAGACGGTGAAGAACCTCTCTATTTGCGCACGCGGACGACACTATCAACTCTATGTCGGTCAATCCATATCCGTCACTTCCGACCGTTATGGCGAGGAGACTTGGTATGTCGGTGAGGCGTATGGATATCGTTTCGTCGAAGATAGAAAGCGTGGTGCGAAGGCTTGGTTTGCCTTGAACGAAGGACTCTTTGAATTCCAGCGTTATGAGGGATCGGAACACTGTGGTTTATATCATTTCTTCTTGTCTAACTATAAAGTTATTACGACGGATGAGGAGGCGTGGTCGTTGTCGGAGGAGTTGTCCCTAGCGATTAGACGAACTGGTTGGGTGGGGTATCTCTTGGATTTCATCGCACCGTTCAAATCTTGTGTGAAGAGCGGTTTTTCTGCGCAATGGAGTGCGAAGGAGTGTGTGACGGATGCGCTGATTGTCACCTCGATTGGGGGACGTGAACGCCGTGTGACAAAATATAGAACAACTTTTGAAGGAGAGGATACCCTTGTCGTGTCTGGTGATTCGGATTTTTCCATGCGGATTGCTTTATAACGAGGTTTGACATCTCCTCTCTTTTTTTTATTTTTGCATAGATAATACCATGAAAAAGAACTTTGTCCATATCGTGTTGTTACTTGTGACGTTCGCCCTTTCGGTGAATGTATGGGGACAATATTGCTTGGATGCGACGGATGGACGTTATGCGAAGTTCCTCTCTGATCGTGGTATAGGTGTCTCCCTTTATGAACAGGGGAGATTTCTTGATGCGGTTCCCTATTTGGAGTCGGCGCATGAACTCTGTCCGACGGATTCTGTTCTGTGCGAGTATCTCTATTTCTCTTACAAAAACACATTGCGGAATATGGATGCGAACAGCATCTTCAGTTCCGTTCCCGCCGCTTCCGTCGCCGCCTATGGACTCAAAAGTCATCGGCCAGTATCCTCTATATATGCGGAGGGAGGAGCCCTTTTTGCTGATAATAAAACATATTGGGATGATTCGTACATTTACTTCGAAAGATATGTGGTTGGAAATGGTGGTTTCGCATCAGTGGATCTCTCCAATGAAATAGGATCGTTCTGTGAATTGTCGCATCATATTGGAGTGACTACCCGAACCAATCCTGTTGAGATGAAGAGTTCCAATAACACCTACTTCAATCTTCGGTCGAAATATGTAGGCTTTGAGTATGAGGTGAATGCCCAGATTAATCTCTCCTCTCGATGGAAGGTTACTCCTTTCGCAAGGGTGGGTGTGGAGACTTACGATTTGATCTCCTTCTCTTTGGATACGGTGGTGAAGAGTGCGAAAGAGGCCAGCGACTGGGGTAGTCTCAATGAGTGGGATTGGAATAAACCTGCTCCTGAGGGATGGAGCGATCCAAACACTCCGTCGTGGAACAATCAGCCCTGGGGCGGCTATCCGATGTGGCCGGGTATGTACTATCCCTATCCATTCAATCCCAACTGGGGCAATGTGGATTATCCAACCTATGGTCCAGATTTTTGGACTCATTTAAACCAAATTTCTTATTCGTACTCCCATAAATCGGAACGTCAAAGTCGATGGGACATAATGGTGGGATGCAGTCTCGCCTACACTTATGGCAAACATGTCGCTAATGCCGATTTTTCCTATTTTCATGGGGAAAACCTATATGTTTGGCAGGCGGGGCTGTCGTATAAAATCCATCCCATGGGAAATGTGAATCTATACTTGCTACCGAGGATTTCCTATATTTGCCGAAGGGGTGGCCCCCAGTATGAGAAATTGCCGGGAAGTTTCTTGGCGGAGATTGTATGTGGCGGTAAGATCTATAAAAATTTATGGGGTAGCGCCTCTTTCCTTTATGGCAACGTCTGTGATTATCACGATAGAGATAGCCATATCTTTTATTCCCTATCTTGCGAAACAAAATTAAGATCATCCGCACAGTTGATCTATTTGCTGAACAATCATTTGAGTCTTATTCTTACTTACAAATATGTCCGAAAAAAGTCGAACTTTTTCTCGGTGGATAAGGATGGTTATTCCGAATTGAAGCCTTATGGACAAAACGATAATGTGATAGCGGGAGGTGTGCAATGGAATTTTTAGGAAGTCAAAAGAAATATGTGATAACGCTGCTTGTCGGACTCTTTGTCTCGCTTGGCGCGATGAGGGTTTATGCGGAGCCTAACCACAGCGCTCTCTTTGCGAAAAGTTACGAATATGAGGCGAATAAACAGTATGATGAGGCCATCGAGGTCTTGAAGCAGGTGAAGGCTGATATTTATGCGGTGAATCTGCGTTTGGGATGGCTCTATTATCTGAAGGGAAATTATAAGATCTCTTTGATCTATTACGCAAAGGCGATTCAGTTGAGGCCCACTTCCATAGAACCTCGCTTCGGTTATGTGTTGCCTGCCGCGAAGATGAAGGATTGGGTAAAGGTCGGCAAACAGTACGATGCGATTCTTAAACTGGATCCTAATAATACCAAGGCCAATTACTACCGAGGCTTGATGTTCTTCAATGTAGGGGATTATGCCAAGGCCGAGCCCTATTTTGACAGGGTGGAGGCGCTTTATCCGTTCGATTATGATATTGTGATCCTTTCCGCATGGAACGCCTATTACAAAAAGGATTTTGCCAAGGCGAGGTCTCTTTTTAACCAAGCGCTCCTGATCCAGCCGAACAGTGCTTCCGCTGCGGAGGGAATCGGTTTGCTGAAAAGATGATGACTATGAATCGGTACGAAGAATAAAAAATAAAAGGGGGAATCAAAAGCGTGTTTTGATTCCCCCTTCCCTTTGGGGTACTCTGTTGAGAATTTTTGCTTTAACGCATATACCGCAAGGATTATCGTCTTATTGCCTTCTTAACTGATCCATCCTTCATTCGGACAATGTGGACGCCACGGTAATCTTCTTTTATTGATTCTCCTTTAATGCTGTAACGACCTTCCTCTTCCGGCGTTTGCGCCTTGACCAGCGGAAGACCTGTTGTCTCCAATTCGCCATAAATGGCCTCTATGTTTGTGAGTGTGAAGAAATACTTATCTTCCGAATCTTCTGGTATGGCCGTGTTGAGACGGATTTGACCAAAGGTGCATCCTGGATATTGGGTGATGAACTGCGATAGCAATTCGTGGAGATTGTAGGTCTTGGACAATATAGGTTCCGACGAGGAGGTTCCCGACGCCGCGGATCCGATATACCAGTCGTTATTCACCTTTTTACCCTCCGCATCAAAGATTTCAAAATCTAGACGATATCCGGTAGTGCTCTCTTCCCCACATTCAATAAGCAAGCCTCCGACATCTTCGACCTTTTTGCCCTTTAGTATATCGGATGGGAAATAGGCCCACGTCGTTGTCTTGAAGTAGTGTCGATCGCCGACCGCTTCCGCGTTACCCATTCCGTTGAGTGCGATATAGAAAGGAGAGAAGGTTACATTGTCAACATACATATCCACTCCGCCGGTATTGGTAAGCGTGAATGTGTTTTCACCCTCTTTGACGCTCGCTTTGTAGGTGGCGTATTTCCATTCCGTACCTGTGTTTACAACATCAAGCTTCACATCTACCGCATCTCCAAACGATGAGGTGATGGAACCTTCTCCTTTGGACATGTATTTGATACGCACTTCATACATGCTTGTTTTGCTGATAGCGCCCGACCAACGGAGTGCGGCCGCTTTGTTGGTTCCCATCATCTGGAATCCCATGGCGGAATGGCCTCTTATGCTACGTAGTTGACCTCCGTTCCAGTTGTATTGGTGTGTGACACATGATGCGACATTTTTGTAATCCATGTCCTCGGCCTCGATGATAAGATCGGTCGCGTAGTTAGCTGGTTGTTTGATGGATGAGGCCTCAAGAGCGGTCGAAGGAAGGTAATCTGTCGAACGGTTCGCTTCGCTTCCTGCGCAGGCGATAGTCAAGTCGCAAGGACCGCAGTGAGAGATCGTACAGGTATAGACACCGCCATTCCATGATTCCGTCAAAGTCGCTTTGGCCGATGAGTTGGATGCCTGTCGGCGTTCGGTCAATGTCGCTTTCGGCTGAGACTTCGCTCCGTAGATGGTGATGACATCAGACTTTACTGAAGTGTCGTCCGTACGGTAGTTGTTGAAGTAGCAGACCATTTGATCTTTATACTCGTTTATGATGGCGCTGCTGTATTGGGCGAACTTCAAGTCAATCTTCTGGCAAGTGTTGTACTGCAAAGGAACAGTGGCGGATGCTGTGGTCTTGCTGTTCATAAACGAGTATGGAAAATAGCATACGAGCGCATTCTTGTTGCGTGCCACAAATAGGTCTCCGGTGCTGACCTCTGGGTAGTTGGCGTTAAAGAATTGAACTTTTGCGCTTTGGTTCGCCCAAGCTGTTTTATTGTTGATGGCAGAACGTTTGATCTGATTAGGGATCTTCTTTGCCACATTGTCATAAAGGTCGATGACGATAGGAATGGACTGGTATCGGCCCGTTTTCTTGAAATAGAGGTAGTTGTTGTTGCCGTAACCATTTATCGTGCCGATTCCGCCTTCCGAGCTTGTGCGGCCATTAGCGGGATCGTCTTGTAGATAAAGTCCATGGTAGAGGTCGATAGGTGCGGCGTATGCGTTTACCTTCAAACTTGTGGCGTCTTGATTTGCGCTTATATCGTTGATGATACAAATCTTAGTACGTCCGATGACCTCCTCGCGACTTGGGATGTAGATGGTTCCATCTATGACTTTACGCCACATATCGACCCAAATATTGTCGAAGTTAGCGAATGTTGTCCAATTGCGTCGTGTATATCCGTCGGCAGTTTTGGATGCGCTGAGATTTCTGAAATCTTCTGTCCAGATGAGCTCTGGTCCGTCCCATACGCAAGCACCGTTGAGTGCCATTTGTTCGAGGACGGGAGCGACACCGACAGCCCCTGGATAGGATTGACCTTTGTATGCTTCGTTAGACTTGGCGAATTCGTCAATCATTCCGTTCCATCCGCAGTTGTCGTAGCGAACGCCGTAGTTCTTGGCCAAGCCTGAAATAAATGGTGCCAACGTGACTGATTCATTGTTGAACCAGTTGGCGGAGGTGGTGTACTTATAGAGGAATAGCACCGCTTCCGGAGCCGCTTTGCAGGCGTTGAGGAAATCAGCGTTCCTTTTCATCATTCCAATTGGGTTCACTGGGTGAGACCAGATGTTTCCGCAGAAAGAAATGGTGAGGAATCCTCCGTATTTTTGATGCATTGGGACAAGGCGCGCGAAGAACTTGATTCGGTCTGTATCTGTGCTCGAACTTGCGTCATTGTATTCTCCAAATCCCCAGAACTGCTCGGCGTAGTTCCAACCTAAAAAGTTTTTGTAATCCTTAAAGAATGACTCCATGATAGCAAACGACTCGTCTGCGTGAAAGGCGTCGTCTTGCAAATGGGTGTGACCTCCTGAGGCAGGTTGGCAGGTAAACCATAAGTTGTTTTTGCAGCAGACCGATGCCCAAGAACGGTAGGTCTGTATGGCATTTTGAGGCATCTTGTAGATTTTCAAATCCTTGTCATACTGGCAAGAGAGCGAGAGATTCATGCAGACGTATGGTTTGATATCCTCTGGTACAAGATCGATGATCTTTTGAGGATCAGCTTCATTCCATACATCGACGTGGATCATCCACATAGGGTGCCGATTGTCGATCGGACGTCTGGACTGTGCGAACGTTGTCATACACAACATCAGCATTAATAATGTAATTACCTTTTTCATTTCGTTTGATGTTTTTTGGTTTATGTATTTCAAAAGTAAAAATTAGAACTCCTGTTGAGCATAGTGGTGTTTTCCGTAGGGTATCGCTTAGGTGTGTTTTGTGTCATTCAATTCGTTATCCTTGGCGATCGCTTTAATTGGGGCATCCTCAATGGATGCCCCGTATCTGAGAAATGCAACTACAGTGACATTTCAAGAATCATGGTTATCTGAGTCCGTCATAGCCAGGACGGAATCCCTCTTGGATGGTCGCCGCGAAGTAGTGGGCGATCTCTTTCTTTGAGTAGCCCAATAGATTCTCTCCTATGTTGTAGAGCAGTTCGATCTCCTCCTTCTCGAAACGGTTATCCGCCATGATGATGCTGATGATGTAGAGCAACATCGTGTCACGTAGGGTAGGGTTGATTTCCAATATTTTGGAGATTGATTCCTCAAACAATTTTGGCACATCTTGTTTGCTTAACTCTTCGATGTAATCGATTGGGAAAATTTGCAAGGATGATAGGTTGTTGAGTATCTCGTTGGTCTCCGCTTTGTCTATGTCGCCGTCGCATGATGCGACGATAAGTCCAGCGGTCGCGATGAATACGGATAGGTTGCGGTCCAACTCGGAACTACGCACTTTCAGTAATATATTGATCAGACTCTCCATTTGTTTGGTCAACTCTTTATCGCTCTTGGCTTGCGAGAAGAGGTGGATGGCCTCCACGCGGATTGGATTGATCGGATGGCTGTCGCAGCTGAGACCCTCCTCCTCTTGGAAATAGGCGAGACGTTTCTTGTTCTCCTCGATAAAAGATTCGAAATCGATGCCCATCTTGGCGAAATCCAGACCGGAAGACATCTTGAAGAATGCGGAGATGCAGACATTCAGATCCTCTACGGCCATGTATCCGTAACGGTCGGCCACTAATTCGGCCAATTGGTTCCAGAGTCTGATTTTATGCATTAGGAGTACAGGGATCGCCTCTCCCTCGAATACGAATTGCACCAAATTGAGCAATCGGGCATCTTGGTTGATCAGGTGTCCCAACTCATGGCCGATCACGAATTTCAATTCATCGTCGCTCATCAATTGAATCAATGCGGAATTGACATTGATGATGTGGGCTTCATTCTCCTCTTGCGCCATGATGGCGAAGGCGTTGACCTCGGAGTTACCAGTGATGTAGAAGTCCACTTTCTCTTTGAATCCTAATTTAACTTTCACCTCTTCGATGAGGTCATGGAATCTTTTTAGCAGTTTCTCATCTACTTTGATGCTATGTCCCTCCAAAGAGTCTTTCCAGTAGTTTTGCTTGGATGGAATGCGTGTGGCTTTGATGACCTCTTGGATCACATCGCCTTGCATGGATTTGTAGATCTGATCGAACAAATCCTTTTCCAATTGAATGGATGTATTAAGTTTGTTTGCCATTTTATATCGATTTTGTCTTTCCTAATGATTTTATAACCGAATGATTTTAAGGCCTAATGATGATTGTATTCCACATATTGGACCTTCTCCGCATCTCGTGGCTTTGCCTCTGGGGATTCGTCGGGATATCCCATGGCGATGCAGAAGAGCAAATTATAGTTCGGACTAAAGCGCATTTGCTTTATTGCCGAAGCGGATCCCGCCGTCTCTTTCATCAACCTTACGGGATGCGCCATACAGCAGGATCCTATTCCCATGGACCAAGCCGAAAGCATGATGTTCTCGCCTAATAGGCCACAATCCACTTGCGACATGTCGTAGGTGGTGTCGGCGGCTATAAAGATGAGGCAGGTGGCGTTTGCGAAGATATTCTTGGCACCTGCTTTGAGTGCGTCCGGGTTGCTTCCGGTGACTGATTCGGAGATTTTGTTGACCATTTGAGGATCATCCACGACACGTATCTCATATGCTTGGCGGTTGCGCCCGTTGGGTGCGTTGATTCCGCAATTAAGGATGCGGTCGAGGGTATCCCTGCTGATTCTCTGGTCTGTGTATTGGCGGATGCTTCTTCTGGCGAGCATTACTCGTTCCACCACGTCGGAATCTTTGCTGACTGGTTCAGCACAGGAGCCCATGGCTAACGCTATCAGACCTAAAAGTGGATAGATGAATGATCTTTTCTTTTTCATCGTCGTTCAGGTTTCTGGTTAGATCTTTTTCCCGTCGGCAAAGGCTTGTCCGACTTTGTTGCCCAACTGGATGTATCCGTGATGGATAGGGTCGAAGACGATAAGCTCCATTTTTTCTAAGTCTGGATTGCCATCAGCGGATAGGTACTTCTCATCCACTTGGATGTTGACGATCTCCGCCACGATATTGTATCCGGCGGCATCCTCGCCAATCTTCTCTTTGATGCGGCACTCCAAGGTCATTGGGAAACAGTCGAACACTGGGGCGTTCACCTTCTCTCCCTTGGTGGCTTTCCAACCTGTCTTCTCCATCTTTTGAGGATCCTTTTGTGCACTGACGATTCCTACGAAATCGCTGGCGATGAGGGTGCCTTTGGTGGCGAATGCTACGGTGAAGTCACCGCATCTGTTCAGGTTCTCTGTGGTGGCGTGAGATCCCATGGAGATCATGATTTCACGCATATCCCATTGACCGCCCCACGCTGCGTTCATGGCGTTGGGTTTCCCTTGGGCATCATATGTGCCTATGATCAGTACGGGTTGCGGTGCAACCCAAGGCTTTGGCTCGAAACTTTTCATCTCTATTTTTGTTTAAATATATCCTATTACACAAATATAACACAAATTATCGAGCGACAAGAGCTTAATCGATTTTAAAATTAATTTTGTACTTTTGCTATGTAATGTTTCTTTAAATCAACTGACAATGAATGAAGTGATTAGCAAACTTGAGATTTATGATTTGGCCACAGGAACGCATCGTGTGGTGAAGGAATTCCCTTATCTGATCGAGGCGCCAAACTGGTCTTCTGATGGTAAGTGGTTCGTTTTTAACTCCAAAGGTAGATTATATCGCTTGGCGGTGGATGGATCGTCGGAGGCGGAACTGATTGAATCGGGTGTCGCGCAAAAGTGCAATAACGACCATGTCATCTCCTCGGATGGAAAGTATATTGCCGTAAGTCACCATACGGTCGAGGATGGCAATTCACGCATCTATGTTTTGCCTTTTGAGGGAGGTGAGGCGAAGTGTGTTACCCCGAATGGCCCCAGCTATTTGCATGGGTGGAGCCCCGATATGAAGTCTATGGCCTATTGTGCCTTCCGTGGCGATGCCCATGTGGTCCACACCATGGAACTGTCAAGTGGCGTTGAGGTGGCACATACTTTGGGCGAAGATGGCTTGAGCGATGGTCCTGAGTATAGTCCGGAGGGAAAATATATTTGGTTCAATTGGGTAAAGACTGGTTTGATGCAGGTTTGGCGTATGCGTGCCGATGGTAGCGAACAGACACAGATGACCTTCGATGAGGATCTCAATTCATGGTTCCCTCATGTCTCGCCTGATAGCAAGTGGGTGGTCTATGTCGCTTACCATAAGGGCGATTTGAAACCCGACGAGCACTTGCCAAATAAGAATGTGGTGCTTCGTATGATGCCTGCAGAGGGTGGTACCCCTAAGACTATTGTGGAGTTGTTTGGAGGTCAAGGTACAATCAATGTGAACTCTTGGTCTCCGGATAGCAAACAGTTCGCGTATGTCAGTTATGAATTAAGGTAGTTTCAGCTCAATTCGTCGTAGAATTGATCGAGGAATGTCTGTAGAAACTGTGTGCGCTGGTGAGCCAACCGTTTTGCGGTAGGTGTGTGCATCAGCGACTCTAATTTGAGCAACTTTTCATAAAAATGGGAGAGGGAAGTGTCAGATGGTTGGTTCCATCCACACTTTCCTCTCTCTCTTTGTATATTCTCGGAATCGTAGAATAATCTGCCTTTTGACGCACCATATTCGATGGTACGGATGATTCCCATGGCGCCTATAGCGTCGAGACGATCCGCATCTCGGACAATCTGGGCGTTCAATGTGGCCAACGGCCGGTTTTCACCTCCGTTGTAGGATATGTTTTGGATAATGTACAACACCTCTTCCATCTCTCCCTCGCTGTAGTCAAGCCCCCTTAGCAGCTCTTTAATTTTGGAAATCTGTCCAGCGATATCTGAAAACAATTTCTTGTCTATGCAATCGTGCAACCATGCGGCGGAGAGGATGATTTTTCTGTCTCCCCCCTCTTCGGCCATGATTTTGATGGCGTTACGGACCACGCGCTCCGCATGTTGGTGGTTGTGTCCGCTATGGTCTTGCGAAAGTTGTTCGCTGACAAAATGGAGAATGGCGTTGTCTATCATACCTTAACGATTGCCTCCGCTTCTGCTGGCACCATTGTTGGAACTGCGAGTCGTACTGCTGTTGGATGGTGTCGCATTGCTTTGTGTTGAACGTGAAGGTGTCACGTCAGTTCGTGTGTTGGAACTGCGTGTTGAACTGCTTGAACTTGGACGCGTTTGTTGTTGAGGCTTCTGCTGTCCACTGTTGCGAACCTCTTTGTTTCTCTCCACGTCACGAACCGATGGCTTCTGGATCGGGGAAGCCGGTTTGGATGGTTGGTAGTGAGGCGGAGGTGTCGGTTGATGATAGTGATGCGATTGCGGCCATTTTCTCAACTGATCAATCGGATATCTCTTCACTGGACCTGGTGTTCCATATTGGTGTACATGCACATGCGCAGGGGGTGGAGTCGGCTTTGATACAGTGGCGGTGTGTACCACGCAAGAGGTCATCAATGCGGAAACTGCACATGCGGCGATTATTCTGATGATTTTATGTTCCATACCTAATGTTTTAAAAGTTAATAATGTGAAGATATGAAATTTTAGTGAAAACAGAAACTTTTTTCAAATGAAATGATTTAATCAAATGGTAGATAGGAAATGATATTCCTATGGGCGACAACCATGATGTGGCGTTTGAGATTTATTGAAATAAAACAGCCGCTCCATTTCTGGAGCGGCTGTCTCTATGATAGCGTTCTGGTTTAGAATCCGCATTGTTGCATCTGGATGTATCCGTAGATGCCGCTGATGAATCCAATACAGATCATGCAGATGGTACAGATGACCAAGCCTGCACGTGTCATGTTGTCGCTTTGGAAGTTCGCGATAGGATTCTCTGACTTGTTGATGAACATTGCCTTTACCACCAACAAATAGTAGTAGAGGGAGATGACTGTGTTCAACAATGCAAGGAATACCAATAGGTACTCACCTTGGTTAGAGGCTGCCATAAAGATGAAGAACTTGCTGAAGAATCCAGCAAATGGAGGAATACCTCCCAAAGAGAACATTGCCAACATCATTACCAAAGCCAACTTCGGATTGGTCTCGTAAAATCCGTTATAATCCTCTCTGTTCAACTTTCCTGTGTGATCCTCAATGCTTGAGATGATACCGAATGCCGCAAGGTTGGTCACCATATAGATCAAAATGTAGTAGGTGAGCGCATCCATACCCATCTTTGTACCTGCGATTACACCCAACATGATGTAACCCGCTTGGGAGATGGAAGAGAATGCCATGAATCGCTTCATGTTGGTTTGTCTTACGGCAAATATGTTACCTAATGTAATGGTGAAGATGATGATCCACCACATGATGTTTTTCCAAGATTCGGTTGCCTCTCCGCTACCGGAGAACACTTTGCACATGATGCACATAAAGGCGAATGCCGCAGCTCCCTTGGAGATAACTGAAAGGAATGATGTCACGGAGGTTGGCGCACCTTGGTAGGTGTCCGCAGTCCACAAATGGAATGGAACAAGAGACAACTTGAATCCAACACCAGCCATGAAGAATATCATCGCCATGATTTGGAGCGCGCTACCGTGGAACATTGCGTAAACGTCGTTGAAGTAGAGTGTACCGCAAGATGCGTAGATCATTGAGATACCGAACAACATCACACCTGATGAGAATGCTGCGGTCAATACATACTTTGCTGCCGCTTCCGCAGACTCCTTTTTGTTCTTGTTGAATGCGACCAACGCCGCCATAGGAATAGAGGCTGTCTCCAAACCGATGTAGAACATCAAGAAGTTACCCGCTGACATCATCAAGTACATACCGAGTAGGGTGGAGAGGATAAGGAAGTAAAACTCGGATGAGTGCTCCTTGTTCTCTGTCGAGTTCCAATTGTATGCGAACATGAATACCAAGCAGGTACCGACATTTAATATATTTTTCAACAATACCGCCATTTCAGAGTTGACAAACATTCCTCCGAATGCCTCGTCAACGGCGCTTGCGTCGCTCAAATAGGTAAAGCACAAAACTGTGTGTGCCAAGAATAAACCCATTGCGGCGAATTGGCATGTTTTTTTGTTTTTGTCGCCGATAAACAAATCAACCAACAAAACCAACGCCATGACCACTACGAGTGATAATTCATGGCTCATTGAGAGAAAATTACTGTAATCCATATCTATTCACTATTTGATGAATAAGTTAGCAATTGGTTCGATACCTTCGCTGATCATGTTTGACAACCAAAGTGGAGCCATACCGATAGCTGCGATGCAAGCGATTAGTGTGAAGATGGCAATCTTCTCATAAAGTACCGCATCTCTTAAACTCTTATCATCTTGTGCGACGTGTCCGGTTTGAAGCGGACCGAAGAGCACCTTACCAACCACACGCAAGATGTAAACCGCGGTGATGACAATAGAGGTACATCCGAAGATGACGAATACTCTGTGGAAGGTGTCTGAGTGTTGGAATGCGCCGACGAAGATAGTCATCTCCGCAACGAAACCACTCAAACCTGGCAATCCGAGAGACGCCAAACCTGCGATAACGTAACATACGCAAAGAACTGGCATAATCTTCATCAAACCGCTCATCTCACGGATGTCACGGGTATGTGTCATTCCGTAGATAATACCGATCAACGCGAAGAAGAGGGCAGTCATCAAACCGTGTGAAACCATTTGGAGGATTGCACCCGTCATGGCTGTTTGGTTCATCATCAATAAAGCGAACAATACCAAACCACAGTGGCTTACGGAAGAGTAGGCGTTGATGTACTTCAAGTCTGTTTGGACACATGCGCTGAATGCTCCGTACACAACACTGATACCGGTAAGGATAATGAAGATCCAACCCAATTCCTGTGCTGCGTGAGGCATCAAGTACATAGCGACGCGGAAGCATCCGTAACCTCCCAACTTCATCAATACACCGGCGTGAAGCATGGATACCGCTGTCGGAGCGGATGCGTGACCATCAGGAGACCAAGTGTGGAATGGGAACATGGCGCCCAATACACCGAATCCGATGAATGTTAGCGGGAAGAAGATCTTCTCCCACTCGTGATTCTCTTGCATCGCCACGTTAGCGGCGATCTCTTGAAGATTGAATGTAGGTTGACCACCTTCTGGTACTGAGTTGTAGTAGATACCGAAGATACCGATCATCAAGAAGGCTGAACCTCCCATCAACATCAAGGTCAACTTCATGGCTGAATACTCTTTCTTACCACTTCCCCATAAACCGATGAGCAAGTACATCGGAATCAAGGCAACCTCGTAGAAGAGGAACATGGTGAAGAGGTCTACGGAGATAAAGAATCCGTACACACCGACGCTCAACATCAAGAACCACAAGTAATACTCCTTCGCTTTTGATTCGATGGCGTAAGAGATAATCGCACCGGTTAGGACGATAACGGATGAAAGGAGAAGCATTGCGACTGAAATGCCATCCACACCAACGGAGTAGTGGATGTTGAATGCCTCATACCACATGCAAGAGGCTTTGAACAAAAAGGCGTCGCTCTCTCCTCCTGCACGCATTTGTAGGAACTGGATGGTAAGGTAGGCGGATGTCGCCACCAAACATGCTCCTCCTACAGTCATAACTGAACGGATCAGTTTCTTGTTTTCTCCGCTGATGCAGAATATCACTGCCATCATGATCAACGGAATGATTACAAATAATGATAATATATTCATTGTCGTACTTATTATCGATTAGTAACAAATGGAGAACAACACGATGAGGATAACACCCATGATGTAGAACCATGCGTATTGTTGAACGTATCCGCTCTGGATTCCTTTGGTCTCCTCGGAAGTCTTGTTGGTGATCCAAGCAAGTAAGTCCATGAATCCGTCGATGACGTGACGGTCAAACCATGCGATTGGTTCGCAAATGCGTTTGAAGATGATGTTATTTGTTACGAACAAATAAATCTCGTCGATGTAGAATCGGTTGTAAGCCCACAAGTATGGTTTCTTGAAATAAGATACCACTTTGTTTGGCCTTCCTGTCTTCTCAAAGTATAGGAATGCCGCGATAAGGATACCTATTACACCTGCGCCGATACTTGGTAACGCCACGTTCCAGTGGGTATGGATGTCGTAGTTTGTGAGATCGGATGAGATCAGGTGTGTGAAAGGAAGCGCTCCGAATGCCCAGCAAATACCTGAAATGACTGTTACCGCAGCCAAGAACATCAATGGGAAGGTCATTACCAATGGTTGCTCGTGTGGCTCGTGTCCATGTTTGTGCTCAGGCTCTCCGAACCAGAAGATACGGAAGTAGAGGCGGAACATATAGAAGGCGGTCAAACCTGCCACAAAGTACTCGACAGCGAAAGCGATCTTGTTGTTCTCCAATGCAGCCACCAAAATCTCGTCCTTCGAGAAGAAACCTGAGAATGGAGGAATACCTGCGATGGCCAAACATGCGATCAAGAAGGTAATATGGGTAATTGGCATCTTCTTGCGTAGGTTACCCATGTCGTCCATTTCGTTGCTATGAACTGCGTGGATAATAGCACCGGCACCCATGAAGAGCAATGCCTTGAACATGGCATGTGTGAACAAGTGCCAGATAGAGGCGGTGTAACCCAATCCCTCTTCGCCTCCATAACCAGAAACACCCAACGCTACCATCATGTAGGCGATTTGGGAGATGGTCGAGAATGCAAGTACACGCTTGATATCTGTTTGCGCACATGCGATGATTGCGGCGAAGATACTGGTGAAGGCACCGATGTAGGCGATGATCTCCAACACGTGAGGTGCTTCGAAATGATAAATAGGGAAGAGTCTTGCCACCAAGTAAACTCCCGCAACCACCATGGTAGCGGCGTGGATCAATGCGGATGCTGGGGTTGGACCCTCCATAGCATCTGGCAACCAGATGTGCAATGGGAACATGGCTGACTTACCAGCACCACCCAAGAAGATCAAGAAGACCGCGATGGAGATGATTGGGAAGCCCAAGAAGGTGATTCCACTCATTGTTGAGTTTACTATTTCAACGTGCTCACCGGATACTGCAGTCAAAATATCGAAGTTGAATGTCTTGGTGTAGTAAGAGAGGATCAAAATACCGATCAAGAAGAACATGTCCGCGAAACGGGTCACGATAAATGCCTTCTTTGCCGCGCGAATCGCGGATGGCTTTTGATAATAGAAGCTGATCAACAAAAATGATGATACACCCACCAACTCCCAGAAGATATACATTTGGAAGATGTTGGTTGCTACTACCAATCCGAGCATGGCGAAAGAGAAGAGGGAAAGAATCGCGTAGAAGCGTTCGTAGCCGACCTCTAAACCTTTCTCATCACGCATGTAACCCATGCTGTAGATGTGGACCATTAAGGATACGGTGGAGATGACGATCAACATAATGGCGGAGATCGGATCCAAAAGGAAGCCGATGCTGATAACCAAACTGTCTGTCATTCTTAACCACTCCATGTTGAAGAGTGTAGCTTGTTCGTAAGTTGTTCCCGCTTGGAAGTTTCCGCTGAAGAAGTAGTTGATTGCTATAATATAGCAGAGGACAGCCACCACTCCAAAAGAGCAGGTTCCGACGATTCCTGAAATCTTCGGTGTTATTTTATTGCCGAAAAGTCCTAATAAAAGGAACGTGCAGAATGGCAATAACAATACGTATGGTGCAAAACTTGCTAATTGTTCCATGTTGATTAGTACTTTAATTCGTTAATACTCTTAGCGTCCACGTTCTTGTGTTGACGATAGACGTTGATAATAATTGAAATGGCTACCGCTGTTTCAGCCGCAGCAACCGCAATGACGAAAATCGTGTAGATGTAGCCCTCCAATTGCTCTGGGAAGAGGAATCTGTTGGCTGCCACGAAATTGATGTTTACAGCGTTGAGAATCAACTCGATCGACATAAGGATGCTGATGAGGTTCTTTCTCGCCACGAATCCATATACGCCCACGAAGAAAAGGAGCGTGCTTAGGATGAAATATGATTCTACTGGTAAATTCATTTTTTAACCTCCTTGTTCTTTTGTGCGATTACTATGCTACCAACGATACAAGCGAGTAGTAGGATACTGGATGCCTCGAATGGTAAAAGGTATTGGTATTTTTCTGTGCCCATTAGGGTAGTACCGATCATGTGCATGTTAACTTGCTCGGCGATTTGCTCTGCCAATTCACTGTTGGTGAAACCGCATTTAGCGATAAATGAGACACAAACCAATGCGCCCATAATGGCTGCGATGATGCCCATGATCCTTCTGTCTCCCTTGTTGATCTCCTTCTCTTCTCCAAGTCCTTTAATCAAAAGGATGGCGAATACGATGAGGATGACGACGCCTCCCGCATATACGGAGAGTTGTACAGCCGCCAAGAAATCGTAGCTCATTTGAAGGTAGAGACCAGCGATGCTGAACAATGTGAAAAATAGGTAAGTGGCTGCCCGAAGAATCTTAGTGGATGTCACTGTGAGGATTCCGAATAGCAAAGTGGCCGCCGCAAGAATAAAAAATATGATATTACCTGCCGTAATATATTGCATAATGTTCTCCATAATCTTTACTGTTGAGGGGTTACTACTGCTTTTTTCACTTCAAGCTGAGAACCTTCGTTGTTTAGTTGCTTCACCAAAGTCTCTCTTCTGAAGACAGAGTGCTCGAAGTTGTTACTCCATGTAATCGCTTTTTGTGGACAGTTCATGGTACAAAGGCCACAGAATGTGCAAGTTCCCAAGTCGTAGAGATACTTGTCAAGCGCCTTCTTCGTCTTGCCATCCTCCAAAGTGATTTGTTTGCTGACCACCTTGATGGTACCGTTAGGACAATTCATCTGACAAATTCCACAAGCGGTACATTTGTGTTCGTTCGCGTCATTGTGCGGCATCTTCAATTCTCCTCTGAATCGCTCTGCATATTCCTTTACGCCGCGGTTCTCTGGATATTGCTCGGTAATTGGCTTCCTGATGAAATTAATCATCGTGATGCGCATACCTTGCAAAAGGTTCCAAATGCCGGAAAATAAATCTTTGAAATATTGTATCATTGTTTTTCCCTTTTAGAAGATTAATACCCAACCTGCCATGATAAGCAAGTTTACCAAACTGATTGGCATAAGGATTTTCCACTCCAATTTCAGGAGTTGGTCGATTCTTAAACGAGGGAAAGTCCATCTAACCCACAAACTGAGAAGTACGAGGGCGAATGTCTTACCCATGAACCAGATCCAAGAAGGAATGTATGCCATCACACTGTTGAATCCTTCCGCCCATTCCGCATTGATTTGGAATGGTTGCCATCCGCCCAAGAAGACAGTGGCGGCAACACCAGCGATGATGAACATGTTCAGATACTCCGCCAAGTAGAAGAATCCGAATTGGATACCTGAATACTCGGTGTGATATCCTGCGGTCAACTCCGACTCCGCCTCTGGCAAGTCGAATGGACCACGGTTGGTCTCCGCATGACCTGCGATCAAATAGATGATGAAGGCGATCAATGCAGGAATAGGCGCTTGGAAGATGAACCAGGCTTTCGATTGGCCGGCAATGATGTCCGAGATGTTCAATGATCCCGCAAGCACAACCATTGTCATGATGGCGATACCAGCCGACAACTCGTAGCTGATCAACTGCGCGCCACTACGCATCGCACCGATCAAGGTGTACTTGTTGTTGCTTGACCAACCAGCCAACAGAATTCCGACAACACCGAGCGACGAGATCGCCAAGATGTAGAAGAGTCCCACGTTGAAGTCAACGCAAGCCAATCCGTCTCCGAATTGAAGTGCTCCGAATGTACAGAATGATCCTGCGATAGCAAGGAACATCGCTGTTTTGAAGAGGATTTTGTCTGTGTTGTTAATTGAGATGATCTCCTTCAACAAGATTTTGACCATGTCGGCGACACTTTGGAAGAGTCCCCATGGGCCAACTCGGTTAGGACCGATACGACATTGGAATCGTGCGCAGATTTTACGCTCTAATAGAATGAGTATCAATGCTAACACGCAATAGAGTCCCAAAAGTCCCGCTCCGATGATGACGTATTCGATGGTAGCCGCTAACCATGCGGGAAGCGAGTCGGTGAGACCTTGATGTACATTGTTTATAATTTCTCCAAAGGTTATCATATTCTTTCCTTTTTATTTTAATCTATAAAAGAATTATCTATCCGCACATGGAATTACGTAGTCCAAAGAGGCTCCGATCATGATGAGGTCGGCGATCTTCTCGTTTCTGCACAATGGATCCAAAGCGGAAATAAGTGTCATACAAGGTGAACGGAACTTCACGCGGTAAGGGTTTTTGTCGCCCTTGCTGTTGATATAGACGCCGAAGTCTCCTCTTGCGTTCTCCACTCTTTGATAATACTCTCCCTCTGGCAACTTGATGATGGCAGGTGTCTTCGCCTTGAATCCATCGTCCGGCAAGTTGTCGATGAGTTGCTCGATGATGCGGAGTGATTGCTCGATCTCATCCAAGCGGATAAGGTAACGATCGAATGTTCCACCCTCTGAACGTAGCACCTCTTCGAAGTTGAGTTGGTCGTAACCTGCGTATGGTTCGATCTTGCGGACGTCACAAGACCATCCGGATGCTCTACCTGTCGGTCCAGTCACACCTAACGATGCGGCTGCCTCCTTGGTCAAAAAGCCGATGTTCTCCATACGTCCCTTGGCGATTGGGTTGTTTGTGAAGAGGATATGATACTCTTTGATCATTTTTCTCATGTAAGGGATGAACTCCTTCACTTGATCAACGAACTTAGGGCTCACCTCGTTGGCCAGACCTCCGATGACGTTGTAACCTACCATCAAACGACCTCCACCGGTCTCTTCGAAGATGTCCATGATCTTCTCACGATCGCGCATACCGTAGATGAACGCGGTGATAGAACCCATATCCATACACATACATCCCCAACCCAACAAGTGGGAGGCGATACGTGTCAACTCGTCGAAGATGACGCGGACAGCTTGCGCTCTCTTTGGCACCTCAAGACCGAGCGCCTTTTCCACGCAAAGGCAGAAGGCGTGACGGTTGATGGTTCCTGACAAGTAGTCAAGACGCTCTGTCAGTTGAAGAATTTGTGGATAAGTCTTGCTTTCGCACATCTTCTCGATACCACGGTGGATATAACCGAAGTTAGGGTCCACCTTATTGATGATCTCACCATCCAATGACACTCTTAGGTGAAGCACACCGTGAGTGGCTGGGTGTTGAGGACCGATGTTCACAACATATTCATTTCTGTCGAACAATCCCTTGTGGTCTATGATGACCTTGCCGTCTTTGTCGAAACGAAGACTTGGCATATCCTCCATAGCCTCTACCGTCTGGTTTACCAATGGAACTGGATTCAACTTCGGATCGGCATCGTAGTCCTTGCGGAATGGGAAACCCTTCCAATCCTGACGCAAGAAAAGACGACGGAGATCTGGATGGTTGATGAATTGGATGCCGAAGAAATCGTATGCTTCACGCTCGTAGAGGTTGGCGGATTGCCAGATGTCGCTAACCGTTGGAATAGTCACATCCTCGCGGCTGGCGGTGTTCACCTTTACGACCAACATCGCGTTTTTGTTAGCGGTGGAAGTGAGGTGGTAAATCACACCGAAGCATTCGTTGTAATCCATACCTGTCAAGTTCAAAAGCACATCGAATCCCTCTTTCTTGAGTTGCTCCGCTGTTTTTCTGAGCTGGTTAGGTTCTACGCAGATGGTAGGATATTGTTGTCCCTCGATATTAGAGGCACCAACAGCTGAAATAATTTCTTGTATCTTCTTCATGGCCTACTCATTTACTGCTTTTTGTGATGATTTTTCTTCTTCGTTTTTGTTCTTCTTGTCGCCAAGCTTAAAGAAGTTCTCCAACTTTATCTTTCTTTGCAATTGCATCATACCGTAAAGCATGGCATCTGGTCTTGGCGGACATCCTGGCACGTAAACGTCCACAGGGATGATCTCGTTCACACCATTTACTACATGGTATGTGTCCTTGAATGGACCGCCGCTGATGGCGCAACCACCGACTGCGATCACATACTTAGGCTCTGCCATTTGGTCGTAAAGACGCTTCAATACCGGAGCCATCTTGTGTACGATTGTTCCAGCGACGAAGATAACGTCCGCTTGACGAGGCGAGTTACGGGTAACCTCCCATCCGAAACGGGCGAAGTCGGTTCTTGCCGCACCTACGCACATAAACTCGATACCACAACAACTGGTGGCGAATGTCAATGGCCAAACAGAGTTGGAACGACCCCAGTTGATGATGTCGTCCAAAACACCGACTGCCACGTTTACGCCGCCTGCGCGAAGTTCTTCAACATACTTTTCCAAGTATTCATTGTCGTTGAAGTCCTCCGTCTTCATGTTTTTTATCTTGATGTTCTTTACTTCCATTCTAATGCTCCTTTCTTCCATGCGTATGCTAAACCGAGAACGAGAACGAAGAGGAAGAACAAAACACTGGCCAAGCCCATAACGCCCAAACTCTTCGTGATGGTTGCCCATGGGAACAGAAGAACTGTCTCCACATCGAACATCAAGAACAGGATAGCGAATAGGTAGTAACCGATTTTGAACTGCATCCAAGAGGTTCCCCTCGTTGGAATACCACATTCGTAAGGTTCTCCTTTTTGTGCGTTGTTTGATTTAGGGGCTAAAAGCTTACCTATAATCAATGCGGCTCCCACCATAATGATGGCCGTCACCAACACGACGATAAAATTTACACCTGTACTCATTTTGTTATAATTATGTTATTGTATTTTCCTAGCAAAAAAAAACTATACCTTGTTGGGGTATAGTTCATTTGGTTTTATCTGTATGTGTGCGACAATCCGCAAATGACAGCTTTCACTGATTTGCAGCCCAATTTCTTGCCAAATAAGAACATTGTCTTCATCGCACGGATACGTATCTTTAGTTATGTTATTTTTCAATACGCAAAATTGGAAAAGTTATTTGATTTGGACAAATAATTTGAGGCGTTTTTTTTCTCTTTTTTTGACAATTTGAAAGGAGTAGGGTATAAAACACCTGAAAAATATGTTTTTTGATATCTTTTTGAACTGTTTATAGCTGTTTTATCTGTCTTTTTGTTAGTTCAATTGGTTACTTTTGTGCATTAAGAAAGTTTTCCACAATGTAAAATTAATGGAGAGGGGGAGGAAAGTGTGGGGAGAATTCCTTATCTTTGCGTAGAATTTAATAATAACGTATTATATGTTAACGGTAGAGAAAATTGGTGGAACGTCCATGTCCGAGTTCAAGGATGTCTTGAACAATATCATTAAAGGTAAGAGATCGGGCGCGAATTTGTATAATCGAATTTTCGTCGTCTCAGCTTATAACAATGTGACCAACTGGTTGTTGGAACATAAAAAGACAGGCGAACCAGGTATCTATGTAAAGTTCCTCAATGACGAGAACTACAACGAGGCGTTGGATGAACTTTGTGAGAAGTTGATCGCTTTGAACCGCAAGTACGAGGAGATCAAGTTGGATCAAAAGGTGGCAGATGCCTTTATTAAGGATAGAATTGAAAAGGCTAAATCTTATTTGGCCGCTATGCACAGTGTGGTCGCTTCTGGTTATGTGAACAAACGTGATTTGTTCTTGGCGGCTCGTGAGATCCTCTCTTCAATCGGTGAGGCTCACTCGGCGTTCAACTCTGTGAATATCATCAGAAACCATGGTATCGACGCGACTTTCATCGACCTCTGCGGATTCGATGATTCCGAGGCGTTGACCATTGACGAGCGTATCCACAAGGCATTCAAGGGAATCGATTTCTCTAAGACGCTTTGCGTGGCGACTGGTTACACCAAGGGTACAGAAGGTATCATGCGCGCTTTCGACCGTGGTTATTCCGAGGTGACATTCTCAAAGATCGCAGTTGAGGTGAAGGCTGATGAGGCGGTGATCCACAAGGAGTTCCACTTGTCATCCGCTGATCCTAAGTTGGTGGGCAAGGAGAAGTCTATTCCTGTTGGACAAACCAACTTCATGGTGGCAGACCAGTTGGCTGATGTCGGTATGGAGGCGATCCACCCGAAGGCATCTAAGCCATTGGAGATGGCTGGTATCAACATCCGAATCAAGAATACTTTCGAGCCTGAGCACCCTGGAACATTGATCTCAAAGAACTATGTGGCGCAACAATCCCGCATTGAGATCGTTTCAGGAACTGATAAGGTGCTTGCGGTAGAGATCCACGATCCTATGATGGTAGGAGAGGTTGGATTCGACCTTCGCATCATGCAAGTGTTCGAGAAGCACAGTGTCAGCTACATTTTGAAATCAACCAATGCGAATAGCATCACCATGGTAATTTGGGATAAGGTCTCCTCCAAGGCGTTGATCGATGAGTTGAGCCGTCTCTTCTACCAAGTGACAGTGAAGGAGGTCTCTTTGGTATGCTGTATGGGTACCAATATCGCACATCCGGGATTCTTGTGCCGTGCGGCGCAAGCCTTGTACGACAACAACATCAACATCGAGTGTTTCGCTCAGTCATTGCGTCAGGTGAATATGCAATTCGTTTTGAAGCGCGAGGATTACGCACCAGCCATTGTGGCCTTGAACGAGGCGTTGTGTGTGAAGAAGGATTGTTAATTATGCCCGGTTTAAACGGGTCATCCGATAAAGAGAACGGGAAGTTAGCAGTTGCTGACTTCCCGTTGTTGCTTTAGGCAATCTCTAATTATTATTTCTGTCCTGTATATCTAGGCCAATAGATCTTTTGGCTGAAAGGTCCCCAAGAGCCTTTTACACATAGGGTGTTGTCGTCGGTGAACCATGCGCAGACATTGAAGAATTTTCCTCTGGTAGGATCGTAAATCTTTCCCTCTCCCCATTCGCCATTCTTGAAGGTGATTTTGTCTATCAAGACAACTTGGCTTGCGGGGGTGTTTCTCTTCTTTTCGTCAGGATTCTTGACGTCTCTTCGGATGTTGCCTTTTGCGTCTTTGTCGTGCTCCAACCAAGTGACTTGGGCCTGGTAGGCGTTCTCTCCGATTTTTGTGAAACGAACTTTGGATTTGTCGTTGTCTTGTACAACCCAGTACTCTCCGACGATTTTATCTCCTGCGAATCCTTGCGCCAACGCTGTTATCGCATAAACGCATAGGAAAAGAAGCGATAGTGAAAATTTCTTCATCTCTGTTATTTGTTAGTTAATAGTCCACAAATATAGTGAGGCTCTTTGAGAAAAAGCTGTTTTAATCATTTTTTAACTAATTGGCCTATTCCAACTTCAATGTCTTTAAAATATCAGTGAAATAAGACAAGTTCTCCTCTTTGTCCTTTGTAAGGTGGATGTTCACACCGTAGATGGTTTTGTTGTTGTAGATGAGGTAAACATGCTCGATGCCTCCACCTTGGGATGGGTCTCTTTGAACTTCAAAGTATTGTGCCTCGTATGGCGCTCTTCCGACCTGTACGGGTTCGATGTTGGAGATGTTGGTATAATATAGCCCTTTGAAAGCCTCGTACATGTTCTTGTAATACTTTGTCGTGTATGCTTCGGCTTCCGAACTATTGTCTGCTTTTTCGAAGAATCTATAGAAATACATTTCTGAATCGTACCCTCCGTTCTCATTCTTGTCCTCCAAGCGTGCGGTGAAGATCGCGTTGCTGCGGTATGGGTCGTAATATGGATGGGTGACCAAAGGGAAGGTGTCCATCAAAGAGTTGGTCCATTCGTTGATTGGGAAGATGGCGGAGATGCCGTATTGATTGTCGAGAGCGACATGTTTGTCGTCTATGATTTCTTCTGGCCTTCCTTCCAAATTATCGTCACCCTCTTTTTTACAAGAGAAGAATAGGGCGCTGGCTAACGCAAAAAATAAAAATGATTTCTTGGATACAATAAAACTCATAATTCCCCAATTTAAATAATACTTATTCGTAAATATACACTATTTGATTTTGTACAATATATGCTTTGTATATGCTTCTGGGTAATCAAACAGACTGAAAGATTTATAAGAGCTGTTTATTTTCTGGAGTGCCCAAGATGAGATTCGAACTCACACGCCGAAACCGGCACTACCCCCTCAAAGTAGCGTGTCTACCAATTCCACCACCTGGGCTTAAAAAGAAAACAGAATCGTAAGATTCTGTCTGAGAGTTGAGCGAAAAACGGGACTCGAACCCGCGACCCCAACCTTGGCAAGGTTGTGCTCTACCAACTGAGCTATTTTCGCAATTTTGTTCTCTGCTAAATAATCAAATTGTCAGTCACATGCTTGCCAAGGTTGAATCCTTTTTCAATTTAATGGGGCAAGGTTGTGCTCTACCAACTGAGCTATTTTCGCAATTTTGTTCGCATCGCTTCTTGAATCAACGCCTTGATTTTTGCGATTGCGTTGCAAAGGTACTGCTTTTTCTTTACTTTGCAAGTGTTTTGGAAATTATTTTTATTAAAAATTCGATTTTTTTTAATAATTAATTGATTGTTAGGCCATTCTATTTTTATAATCTTCGTAGCCAAACTTCCTCAAAAGTACGGGTTGTCCCTCTTTTGTCCATAAATAGAGGGAAGGGTGGGAGACGCCGTTGAACATGGTGGTCTTTACGGTTGTGTAGTGGATCATGTCCATGAATACGATGCGTTCTCCGATTTGGAGCTCGTGGTCGAATGACCAACTTCCGACGTAATCGCCGGAAAGGCAACTGTTGCCTCCCATTCTATAGGTGGGTTTCCCCTCCACTTCGTCGGTGGCGCCTAAAATGGCTGGTTTGTAAGGCATCTCCAGGCAATCTGGCATGTGGCAGGCGAATGAGACATTTAGGACAGCGGTTTTAATGCCATGGTTCTCTACGATATCCACGACACTTGCGACCAACTCTCCGGTTTGCCAAGCGAACGCGCTGCCTGGTTCCAAAATTACCTTGAGCCATGGGTATCTGCCTCTAAACTCCTTTAGTATCTTAATGAGATGTTCCACGTCGTAGTCTTTGCGTGTCATCAAGTGTCCGCCGCCGAAGTTCACCCATTTGAGTTTAGGAAGGTATTTCGCGAACTTCTCTTCGAAAGCTGCCATGAGTTTCTCCAATTCGTAGGAAGAGGATTCGCACAACGCGTGGCAGTGAAATCCTTCAATGCCTTGGGGAAGCTCCTCGCCGAAGTGATCGACGGTAATGCCTAGGCGGGAACCTGGCGCACATGGGTTGTATAGTTCGGTCTCCACCTCCGAATACTCGGGGTTGACGCGTAATCCGCAAGAGATGTGGCGCTCCATCGCCTCTAATTGCGGTCTTCTCCTTTCGTATTGTTGGATGGAGTTGAAGGTGATATGACTACTTAACGAGGCGATCTCCTCGAATTCCTCGTCCGTGTAGGCGGGGGAGTAGGTGTGCGCGTAATTGCCCATCTCCTCAAAAGCCAATCTTGCCTCCGAGAGTGAGCTGGCGGTGGAATATTGGATGTATTCCTTGACGATTGGGAATGCTTTCCAAAGTGCGAAAGCCTTGAAGGCGAGGATGATATCTGCTCCTGATCTCTCCTTGACGGAGCGGATCAATTCAAGGTTTTTTCGAAGTCTCTCTTCGTCCAACACATAAGAAGGTGAAGGTATTTGGCTGTAGTCAATCATACGTTGTTCGTTTTAATCGCTCAAAATTATATATTTTCGGAGATATATGGCCAATTATCTTCTATATTTTGTAAATTCGCGCCTTGAATTTTGAATATAAAAATTATGGCAGATAGAAAAGTTCGCGTGCGTTTCGCACCAAGTCCGACAGGTCCTTTGCACATTGGTGGTGTGAGAACTTGTTTGTACAATTACTTGTTCGCAAAGAAGAACGGTGGTGATTTGTTGTTGAGAATTGAGGATACCGACTCTCAACGCTTTGTTCCGGGTGCGGAAGATTACATCATCGAATCGTTCAAGTGGTTGGGCATCACCTTCGATGAGGGTGTCGGTGTTGGAGGTCCTAATGGACCATACCGCCAGAGCGAGCGTCGCGACATTTATAAGATATATGTAAAGCAATTGATCGAGAGCGGCCACGCCTATTACGCGTTCGATACACCGGAGGAGTTGGAGGCGAAGCGCAACGAGATCCCCAATTTCCAATATGATTCCCACACCCGTATGACTGGTGTCAACTCTTTGACATTGAGTGCGGAGGAGGTGAACCGTCGTATCGCCGCTGGTGAGAAGTATGTGGTTCGTATCAAAGTGGAGCCAGATGAGGATATCGAAGTGGATGATATGGTGAGAGGCAAGGTGGTAATCAATTCCAACATCTTGGACGACAAGGTGTTGTATAAGGCTGCTGACGAATTGCCTACCTATCACTTGGCCAATATCGTGGATGACCACTTGATGGAGATCACCCATGTGATTCGTGGTGAAGAGTGGTTGCCATCCGCACCTTTGCATGTTTTGCTGTACCGCTATTTAGGTTGGGCTGACACGATGCCTCGTTTCGCGCACTTGCCTTTGCTTTTGAAACCGGAGGGTAACGGAAAGTTGAGCAAGCGTGATGGCGATAAGCTTGGATTCCCTGTCTTTCCATTGCAATGGAAGGACCCTAAGACTGGAGATATCTCTTCGGGATACCGTGAGTCTGGTTATTTGCCTGAGGCGGTGGTCAATTTCTTGGCGTTGTTGGGTTGGAACCCAGGAAACGACAAGGAGATGATGTCTATGGAGGAGTTGATCGACCTCTTCTCTATCGACCGTATCAGCAAGTCTGGCGCTCGTTTCAACTACGAGAAGGGTATGTGGTTCAACCACGAGTACCTTATCCAAAAATCCGACGAGGAGGTGGCTCGTATGTTCGAGCCTATCTTGAAGGAGAAAAATATTGTTTGTCCAATCGAGAATTTGTCCTACATCGTCTCCTTGGTCAAGGAGCGGGTCTCTTTCCCTAAGGATTTGTGGGATCAAACCAGCTTCTTCTTTGAGGCGCCAACCGAGTATGATGAAAAATCAATAAAGAAGAGATGGAAAGAGGAGAGCCCTCAATGCTTGCGTGAGTTGGTGGAGGTGTTGAAGGGTATCGAAGACTTCTCTAAGGTAAATGAAAACGAACAGTTGGTATTGGATTGGGTTGCATCGAAGGGGTATAATTTGGGTACCGTGATGAACTCGTTCCGTATCACATTGGTGGGTGCCGCAAAGGGACCTCACATCTTCAATATCATTGATATCCTCGGCAAGGAGGAGACACTCAACCGTGTCAACAGAGCTTTGGAAGTAATAAAATAAGCGTAATGAGTTTATTGTACGATTTAGGACTGCTCATATACCATTTTGGTGTATGGGTAGCCTCTTTCGGAAATGATAAGGCCAAAAAGTTTTTAGAGGGGAGAAAGGGCGTTATCGAGTATATTTCCGAAAAAATTGATAAGAATAGCCAATATGTTTGGGTGCACGCCGCCTCTTTGGGAGAGTTCGAACAGGGACGTCCTGTCATTGAACAGATCAAACGGTTGCGTCCTGAATACAAGATCATCCTTACCTTCTTCTCTCCTTCGGGATACGAGGTGAGAAAGAATTATGAGGGTGCCGATATCGTGTGCTATCTTCCGATTGACACCTCTTGGGGCGCTAAACGCTTTTTGGATACGGTCCGTCCCGCATGCGCCATCTTCATCAAATATGAATTTTGGATGAACTACATCCGAGGTTTGAAGAGGCGAAACATTCCGACCTATATCGTCTCTGCGATTTTCAGGGAGGAGCAGGCCTTCTTTAAGTGGTATGGTGGCTGGTACCGCAAGGTGCTTCACTGTTTCAACCATCTCTTTGTGCAGAATCAGAGCTCTTTGGATCTGCTTGCCTCGATAGGCGTGAACAACGCTTCGTTGACGGGTGACACTCGTTTCGACCGTGTGGCGGATATAGCAGCGAAATCGAAGGAGTTGCCTATTGTCTCTGCCTTCAAACAGGGCAAGAAAGTGATTGTGGCGGGCAGTTCATGGCCGAAGGATGAGGACATTCTCTGTGCCTACTTCAACGAACATCCGGAGATAAAGATGATTTTGGCACCTCATGAGATCCACCAGTCCCATTTGGATAGCATCGTCGCTAAATTGAAGCGTCCTTACGCCTTTTATCAAGGAACGAGCGAAGAGGAGGCCGCAAAGGCGGATTGTTTGATCATCAATTGTTTCGGATTGCTGTCCTCCATTTATAAGTACGGTGAGGTGGCTTATATTGGCGGTGGTTTCGGTGTGGGTATCCACAATACGCTGGAGGCTGCCGTTTATGGTATGCCGGTGGTGTTCGGCCCAAATTTCCACAAGTTCCAGGAGGCGGTGGATATGGTGAAGCGAGGCGCCGCTTTCTCAATAGAGAACGCTGAACAATATAATCCGTTGATGGATAAAATGTTAACGGATGCTTCCTCTTCGTTGCGTAGCGCATCGGAGGCCGCTGCTACTTACGTCAATGAAAACCGTGGCGCCACGGTCAGGATTGTGGAACATATTTTTAGATGATTTTTCAAAAAAAATGACGAATCGTCTTGCGCGGTTCATATTTTAGTGCTACATTTGCACTGCAAAACCGAAAGGGGTTTGGTGAGATGGGTGAGTGGCTGAAACCACCAGTTTGCTAAACTGACGTACGGGTAACCGTACCGGGGGTTCGAATCCCCCTCTCACCGCTTTCAAATTTTTAATGTTAGTTCGTAAAGCGGGCTAACTTTTTTTTTGTCTAACAGTGTCAGGAGTAATGTGTCATGAAAAAGAAATCATCCAAAAAGAAACATAGGAGTTCGATATTGTATGTGGCTCTTGCATTGTGCGCTTTGATACTGGGCGGAATTGGCCTATCTCTCTATGCGGCCTTCTCTCCTAATGTTAGTTATGAGGGAGAAAACACCAAGTACTTGTATGTTTATGACAGAGATTACAATCATGTGTTGGATTCGTTGAATAAGTCTGATGCGCTGCAATCGGAGTGGAGGTTTCGATTGGTGGCTTGGGCTTGCGATTATTCAAAGCAGGTGCTGCCGGGAAGGTATGAACTGAAACGGGGAGAAAATTCCCTGACGTTGGTGCGTCGGTTGAAAAATGCTCGTCAGACGCCGGTACGTTTGGCTTTCAATAATGTCCGCACCAAAAAAGATTTGGCGGAACGACTCTCCAAAAATTTGATGATGACATCCGATGAGATGCTCTCCGCATTGACCAATCCGGAGATCTACAACAAATATGGTACCGACAAGGCCAACATTGTCTCCCTCTTCATCCCCAACACCTACGAGGTCTATTGGAATATTACGCCAGAGGATTTAATTGCTCGTATGAAGAAAGAGTACGACAAGTTTTGGACGGACGAGCGTAGGGAAAAGTTGCTGGAGGTGGGATTGACCCAGCAGGAGGTGAGCACTTTGGCCTCCATCGTGGAGGAGGAGACGCGTAAGAAGGATGAGAAGCCGAGGGTGGCTGGACTCTATTTGAACCGTGTCCACCAGGGAATCCCCTTGCAGGCTGATCCGACTGTGAAATTCGCTTTGCAGGATTTCTCTTTGAAGCGTATTTATAAAGGCCATTTGGAGTGTGATTCTCCCTACAATACCTACAAATATGCGGGATTGCCTCCTGGTCCGATCCGTGTACCATCCATTGAGTCGATTGACGCGGTCTTGAATTTCGAGAACCACGACTATATTTACATGTGTGCAAAAGAGGATTTCTCTGGTTACCATAATTTTGCTGTTTACTATTCGGAACACCAAGAGAATGCGAATAAGTATCGCAAGGCGTTGAATAACAGAGGAATTAAATAGTTGTGGTGGTCTGGGCGAATCACTTGCGGGAGTCGATCGCTCAGACGGAGAGACATAGTTGGCTATTCCTCTTCGCAAGGTTAGCGATGTGTTTCTATGCGTAGGTTTTTCTTGAATCGTAGATGTTTAACTATTATACACTTATTGTTATGAAATTATTGGGGAGTAAAGCATGTCGGATCTTTGTCCGATTGAGTTTGATGTTGGGGCTAGGCTATCTGCCATACCCATTGTTGGCGCAGCAAGATACCATTTGGGGCAATTTTGTTCACTTGGATGAGGCGAAATGTTATAGCAAGACGCTAAATTATACGGGTTATAGTTTAGGCGAATCCAGGTTCGTTTGGCATGACAATCAATATGAATTATTGGCGCGGCAGGGAAGTGATAAGGATGTTAGATTTGATTACGCCTTTGTTCTCTCACGTGGTGGAGATACCTTGGAGACGCTTGTCTATTCGTATGATCAGTTTACTAAACAATGGAGGAAATTTCTTTCCAGTCAGGACAAAGATCTCTCCCTTACGACTCACGGGAATGGAGCTTTGAAGGAGTTGCGGATAGGAGAGGAGATGGTCATTGGATGCGATGAGTCTGGTTATAGATCAACTTCTCAAGAGAATCAAATTGAGTGCAATGTGTACTCTACGTATGACGCGCATGGTAATCTATTGACGCAGGCGTATAAGGATTGTGGCTCTTTTGGATTAACCTATACCAATCATTATGATGAAGAGGGTAATTTGTTGAGTCAACAGTTTGACCATGAGTCAAGCGCTCTCTTCTCCGGACGTTTCAATTATTGGTATGATAAGCAAGGACGTTTGATTAAGGCACGTGAGTACGAGTTGAATGGTGCGGATAGCATCTATTATCTGAAATATTATACGACTTACCTTTATGATTCCAAAGATCTTCCCCTTGCGGATGAGATGACCTATACCGTTTCGTTGGATTCCGTTCAGTATGAACCCATCTATTTCTACGAAATGGAGAGCGGTAAAGAGGCTTATAAAGAGGGTGTTATGGAAGCCCCTATCCTCTCTAACATAACTAATTATTTGAATATCAAACTCGGCTCCGATGTGGCCTTTTATGATAGGGTTAGTGTTAGTTATGAGTTGAATTTTCTGGGAGACACCATTAGGAAGATTTTGTTGGGCCATGATCCGTTGAGCAAAGGTTGGTATCTTCTTGATGACGGATGCGAGAATAAATTTACATATTCGGATCGGACGTTCAATGAGGATGGTTCGTTGACTATGCTTCAGGTGTTTGATGTCAAATTCTTTTACGACGAGGAAGGTTATTTTGACTCCATTCAACGCTTGAACGAGGGGAACCTTATTCACGTCACTTGTGATGATTATGGCCATACGACCTCATACGAAGCGTCTCGAGAGAAGAGTCATTGTCTGAATGGCTATGATGAAAAGCATAATCTGATTAGAAAAAGCGTCGTTTGCGACAATGGTGACACGCTGATCTTTGATTATACATACGATGACCAGGACCGTTGCATGAGGGCGGTTCAATCTCGTTTGTCCTCGCAGTCGGATGGTAAGCCGGTCTTTGAGAAGACGCTGATTTTTAGTTATGGAACCCCTGCGACAAAGGATTACCTGACATCGCAAATGGACGCTGTGAAGTCGGGTTTACCAATTCTTCCAGCTGATAAATCCCTCTATGTGGTAGGAAACACAATCTGTGTGGATGGCTCAAATAGTAGGGTGCAGATCTTTGACGTGCAGGGCAGATTGGTCGGTGAACGTGTTGGTCCCCATGTGAGAATGGAGGTGGACAAAGCTGGCCTTTATTTCGTCAAGATTGGGGAGGCGAGTGCCAAGGTAGTGGTACGCTAACTTACCTGACGCTCGCTCTTTTCTTCACGGGCTCTCCTCCATGGATGGGCACCTCGATGATCACTTCTCTTGGGTGGTCTGATATGTTTGCGGAGGATACTCTCTCTCCTTTGATGTTGTAATACTGTACAGGGGATGGGGTATCCTTCGCATTGTTTATATTCTCTATTGCGGTGAGGGTTGAGACGGTTAATGTTCCGATCAGATTGGCACCGATACTTTTGTCGTATTGCGCCGAGGGATTGCCGAACTGGATGCAGTGGTAGTTTTTGTCGTTCTCCATCTCTCCGTATTCTGAAAGGCGGATGAAAAGTTCGTATTCTCCGTCGCTTATCTCGTCAGGAAGCGTCAAAGCGTAGGTGACCTCTGTGCTCTTCTGTGATAGCCAAAGCCTCGGATCAATGGTTGAGGCGGATTTTAGTTCTTGGGTGGCCTCCTCGTTACGGATGATGAAGGTGACGGTGGATGGCTTTGTGAGGTTGCCGAAGCCTACATTTTCTACCTTAAATGTGCCTTTTACTGTTCTTTCGGCGCATTCAATCTCTGATTCGCGAAGGATGAATCGGTATCCCAAATGGTTCTCGACATAGGTGAAGCCATCTTTTCCGTAATACTCCGCATCGTCGCCTTCGTAGACCATCTCCTTCCATCCTAAAATCGTAGGTTGGTGCCATTCGTAGTTGAGGTAGGAGGTATGGGTGCGGAACCCCTCTTCGGAGAGGTAGGCGGGTGTGTTGATGGGGTGGTCGCCGTTATAATTGGCTACCAATTCGCCTCCGTAAGGGGTATGGCTGCTGTATTGCTCCAGCCACTTTACCATCATCTCACGTGTCATCTGGTGGCCGGATGCCCCCATGCCGATGGTGCCTAAATCGCTATTGGAGCCTAGGTAACCATCGTTGTACATACCCACTCTATAGAGTGTGTCGCCTTTGGCTTGCGCGGCTTTTTGGAAAGCTTCCGAATCGATATCAAAGCCTGAATAGTTGTTTCCCACATTCACGCCTAACCAAGTGGCCACGATATCTGGTCTGCGCACTCCGATCTTTATTTCTGGTGGTGTGCATGCTAGAAGTGTTTGCAGGGCTTGGGCGATGTTCTCGTTGCTTCCCGTATTGCTGGAGTGCATCTCTCCCCAACTGCCGTACATGCCTAGTTCCACGAATTGAATGACATCTGTGTTACGGCTGTAGATCTCTCCTAATTGCCTCAAATGGCCTAAGATGGTGGATTGGTCGGGGTCGCATTTTGTATAGCCGCTGAAATTTTTGTCGTAAGCGAAGCGGACGATGGCGCTCTTGCCTCGTTGCCTTACATTGTCCAGTGTCGCCTCAAAAGCCGCCAAGGCATCTTGGGTGAGTGGTTGTGATTTCCCGTAAGTGGTATCGTTCTTCTCTTTGTCGATGGCGATAGGCGCTTTGTCGGAGAATTCGGAAATGTCCATACGGAGGTGGGTGAGGTTGCCCCATGTCCCCTTCGGTTGGTTGCCCTCGGTATAGAGGTGAATACCGACCGGACGGTAGAAGCCAATACCCGGATTCTCCAACGCTTCAAGGGCGTCGGCGTATGTTAAGGATTGCGGTTCCCGCTCTGCTGATGCTGTCGTCGCGAAGAGAGCGAGTAGGGGAAGGAAACTTTTCAACTTCATAAGCCTTGTTTTTTACTTTACTAAGATAATAAAAATTGGGAGGATTCTGTCAAATATGGGTACGGGGTTGAGATTTTAACATACTCGAAAAGCGAAAATAATGTATTATATTTGTGGGAGATCAACAAAATGAGTGTTCACAGCGTCATTTGTTGTGAAAAATAAATGAGGAAAGGATGTTTTCTCGTTTGGAAAATGTTGTTTTTTTAGAAAAATTATTTGTAAAATATTGTGTATCAATTTATAGTGTTTTGATATGCAAGAATTTATATTATTTCAAAACATATGATAGAAATTCTTTTAACATGTTTTGTCTTTTGGGTGGGCTTCAAGTACATAGGTCGCATTGTCGAAGGCTTTTTTATGCTGTTGGGCAAACCTCAAGATGCTTTTGGCAATATGTGGGATGATCCAGATGATCCAGATGATCCGTTTGACGCTGGAAGTTCGAAGGGTGGTGTAACCCTACCCAATGCGTTGGGTATCCTCTTTTCCCAGATCATGATGGCGGATGGAAAGACGACCAAAAACGAGTTGGTGGAGGTGAAACGTTTCCTCTCCTCGCATTTTACGGAGGAGCAGGGGAAAGAGGTGTTGAACCTGATGCGCAGTTACATCAAAGAGAAACCCGCGGATCTCCAAGATTTACGTCCCGTCTTCCTCAGCATCAATCGCTCGATGGAATACGACTATCGCGTGGAACTTTTGAATTGCTTGTTTAAGGTGGCGGTGGTGGATTCCCGAATTGAGAAGAATGAGGCGAATATCATTGAGATGTATGCTCGTTTCGCATGCATTTCGAGAGCGGACTTCGATCGTTTGAGAGGGTATTACGCGTATGGGTTCGCATGGAAGAATACAGGCAAGCAACAGTCCAACTACCAACGGAAACAACAGCAAAGTGAATCGTTCTCTTCGGAGAACAACAAGCATTGGGCCTATAAAGTATTGGGCTTGAAAGATGGCGCTTCCGAGAAGGAGGTGAAGTCTGCCTTCCGTAAATTGTCGATGGAGTACCACCCCGATAAGCATGTGGGTGAGAGTGAAGAGATGCTGAAGATCAATACGGAGAAGTTCCAGCAGATCAATGAGGCTTACGAATTGTTAACGGAGAAATAGTGGAATTTTGTGAAAATTTTGAAGAGAATACTACTATTGTTGTTCGGTGCCTTTTTACTTTACGTTGCCGTGATTACCGGTTGGTTTTTGTCTCAACACTATCCAACAAAAGTAGCGGAGACGTCAAACTATGTGGTGCGCCATAAGCCAGGCGAATTTATTGATCCTGGCCGATATTGTTTATATGAGAAGGGGCTCCTGTGGGACCATTACCTGATGGATTTGACATCTGATTATCTGATGTATGACCTGAAGGATTTTCAAGTGGATGAAGATCATTCAACCGTTTCCTTCTGTTTAGTGCCTTATGAGGAATTTGGTAGCCGTGATAGTTGTACGCATATTATTCTGCCGATTATATCGGCTCGGTGATTATAAGTAAAAGTGGCTGCGTTGCCATATCTTCGCTCGAGTCGAACCTTGACATTTAAATTTTAGCGATGCCGAGATGACACATTAAGACATTATATTTGGGGGCCATATATTTCGGTTGCCTCCCCACCAGCCTGGCGAGGGGGGGACGCGAGTAAGGGTGATGCTATTCATCACCCTTTATTTTTAGACAACCGATCCAACGCAAGGTGATGCCCTGCCGCCGCCGCTTTCCGATACCATACCATTGCGCTATCTAAATCTGCCGCCCCTGTCCAGCCCTCCTCAAAGGCTTGACCAATCCGATACCATGCATAGGGATCTTCCGACTGATGATAGGCCTCCAAGGCTCGTGTGGCATCACGTCTGCCGTCAAGCAAACCACGTCTGTAGATATCCCCGAGGTTGGTGGGTGCGTAGTAGCGGTCGCCGTTTTGGATGGCCTCGCGGTACCATCTGATGGCCTCCGGGATCTCCTGTTTGACGCCCAAGCCGTGCTCGTACACCGTTCCGATGTCGTTGAGTACCACCCCTGGCACCTGTTTTCCCTCCGTAAGGTAGGCCTGTCCGATCGATAGCAACAGCCGGACGTCATCCATGGAATAGCTCTCCGAAGTCTCCGCACCATCCGTCTGCCACGATTTGACCACCCCAATCGATACGTGTTGCGGCACATCCACCTCGTCCTCCTCCAAGACCATCTCCTCGCGCTCCGCGTCTTCAGGAACCAGTCCATTCCTGAGCAAATAGTGTATATAGCCGTAGATGCGAGGGGTAGAGGAGTGCACGGTCACGCCGAATTCGTTCAGCAGGGATTCCGTCACATAGGGGTGTGCGTCGGAGAGGGGCAATTCGATGTAGTATTTCTGCCCCACACTGAGGAGACATTTGAGGTAGGCCACCTCTTCCCCGATGCAGTACTCGATCCACTCCTCGTCAAAAAACTTGTATGCGCTCTCTCCCGTCTCCGAGAGGTAGGGCGTGTCGCATAGGTAGGAGCTGAGCGTGTCGACCAAGTAGGGAAAGAAGCGATAGTCCTCGTAGGTGGCGAGGCAATCCATCGAGAGCAGATATTCTCCCGCCCGCCTTTCGAGGGTGAAAAGCGTTGCGGAGAGTCCCTCGCGGTAAAAACCCCACGCATCAGGGATTTCGTCGGGCGTAATACTCAGCACCAATCGCTCGGCGCCCAACATTTGGCGGAATCGACTGAAATCAAAAGGCTGATCCGAAGGAATATTGATTTGATAGAGCATAGGCGCTTTTTGTCTACAAAGTTAGGGGATTATCCCATATGGATAATAATTTTCGTTATTGGAAATTATACAATAATTAATCGTACCAAACAACCTGAGCTTCGGGAGGAGATTGCTGTGCTTATGCAGTTTGTCATAAATAGATGGTTGATGCTGTGATTTTTTTTTTTTGTGGGGATTGAAAAATAATCCTTTGGAAATTTGTATTTTTCATAAAATTTGAATAGGTTTGTGAAAATGGCGGAAGTGTCTTCGGATACATTCCAAGATTTATTTTTATGTGTTATATATTTTATGTGTGTAATTTAATCTTTATGGTTATGAGAAAATTAATCACTATTTCCATTTTTGTATTTATCGCTATTGGTTCAGCATCGGCACAGTTTATTGACGGTGGTGCGCAGTATGAAACAGTTGAAGAGGCGCAGAAGGCTGCTGAGGACTTTGAAAAAAGAGCGGAGAGGTACGAGGAGTATGCGGGGAGACATCACCTTTTCCGTAGTGCAATTGAAGAATCTCAAAGCAGAGCCAATGCGGAACAGTGTAGAGCAGCTGCTCGCAATGCTCGACGACAGGCCGACGAATTGAAACGTCAGGAAGAGGTGGCGAAAAAACACGAACAATTATTGAAAACATTACAAGAAAAATAAAGGATATCCAGCGTGTTCGGACGGGATATCTCCAGAATGGCTCTGAATTTGTCTTAAAAATAGAGAAGAGGATGCGGCGAATAGTCACATCCTCTTCTTTTTGTGCTTGACTTTGAGAACGATAGGTGTTTGTGCCTCTTTTTTTATAAATTTGCAAAAACAATAAGTGAAAATCCAATGAAGAAGGTAGTAGATTTCTTGCGTGAATTGCAACAAAATAATTGTTCCGAATGGTTCCATGCCCACAAGGCGGAGTATGAGACGGTAAAGAGTTATTTCAGCGAGTTCGCCCTGCAGCTGATCGCCGGTGTGGGGGAGTTCGATGAGAGTGTCCGAGGTTTGGCGTTGAAGGATTGCACCTATCGCATCAACCGCGACATCCGTTTCTCCGCGGATAAATCGCCCTACAAGACCCACATGGGTGTTTTCATCGCCCCTGGCGGTAAGAAGTCTGGTAAGGCGGGTTACTATTTCCACCTCTCTGTGGGTGGCGACGGATATCCGGATGGTTGCATGTTGGCGGTCGGTCACTATTGCTACGACAAGCGGGTGGTGGAGATCGTTCGGGAGGATCTGATGGATGAACCAGAGAAATTTGAATCCTATGTCCAGACAGGTGCACAGGATGGTTTTGCATTGGATTTCGACGGGGCTTTGAAGAAGGTGCCGAAGGAGTTTTCTGAGTGCGAACATCCAGACTACATCCGTTTGAAAACCTACTGTTTGATGAGGCCATTGACACTCAAGGAGGTGTCGGACAGAGATGGACTCCTTGCGCAATTACTGCACCTTTTTGAACGCAACAAACCCTTTATCGATTATTTGAATCAGGTGATTGAGTATGTGGGGGAGGAGAATTAAACTTCTTCCCTACGTTATAAAAATTTAGTGTATAGTAAAAATTGATTATATTTGTATCCGTAAAAAGTTAATGTTATGAAAAAAGAAAAAGTCAATATCGATTTTGTTGCTCTCATGAAAAAAATGATAGATGACAAAAAGAAGATGAAGGCGTACATCAAAACGCATGGTTCATTAAAAGGTTTTAAGGATGATACAGTTAAATTCACTCACCCGGTATGAGGTGAGGGAGGTCGATACTGGTTATGAGTTTGAAACCGATTCTGGTGACCTTTACTTACTATCGTTTATTGAATATCCTGTTTTGAGTTGCAAAGATTTACCTTGTTCTGTTTTCATGTTTAACATAGAAAGAATTGTTCGTGGAAAAATGAAAAATCGGCATGGTAACAAACTTAAAAACACGATTGTTTGCGTTCTGTCTGAATTCTTTGAAAATCATTCTAATTCACTTGTGACAGTGTGTGATATATCTGATGGGAAGCAATTTGCTAGGAACAGGTTGTTTAATCGTTGGTATAGAGAGTTTGGCAGAGATCTTCTTGTGAAAAAAGAGACTTCTTTTCAAATAGAGGGCGTGACGACTTTTGCCTCTTTATTCTTTGCTATAAACCATCCGTTAAAGCGTCAGCTTGAAGCGGAATTCCATAAACTTTCGGAGATGAATTTTTATTGTTGAGGCTAAAACATCAAGGGGATGCACCATCCGATGCATCCCCTTCCATTTTATAGAAAGATGGCGGATTACTTGATAATCTCCATGCCCTTCTTCAATGCAGCCTCGTTCATAGGAATGAGGTGGTGGTGACGCTCAGGAAGCGTCTTCTTCAAGCCTAACAAGACATTCTCGATCTCCACGATCGGACGAATTTTCAACAAACCACCCAACATGATCATGTTGAATGACTTAGGAGCGTTCATCTCGATGGATGCGTCCATGGCGTTGATCTTGTAGATCTTGATATCCTTTCTGGTAGGCTCGGTGGTGATTCCGTATGGATCAAAAATCAAGGTTCCACCAGGTTTGATCGCACTCTCGAACTTGTCCAACGATTGTTGGTTCAAGATGATGGCGGTATCGTATGAGTTGAGGATAGGGGAGCTGATCTTCTCGTCGCTCAGGATGACGGTCACGTTTGCGGTACCACCGCGTTGCTCAGGACCGTATGCAGGCATCCAAGTCACCTCTTTGCCTTGCATCAAACCAGAGTAAGCAAGAATCTTACCCATGGAGAGAACACCTTGTCCTCCGAATCCAGCTATGATAATCTCTTCTTTCATTTGTCTGATACTTATTTGTTTGCGTCTTTGTCAACTAACACTCCGAGTGGGTAGGCTGGGAACATGTTCTCCTCCATCCACTTGTTGGCCTTCTCTGGGGTCAACTTCCAACCTGACGAGCAAGTGGAGACGATTTCCACCACGTTGGCGCCACCTTTACCGTCCATAGAGTTCTCAAAAGCCTTTCTGATAGCTTTTTTCGCTTTGCGGATGGCTGCTGCGGTGTGAACGCTTTCTCGGGTGATGAAACGGATACCTTCCAAATCTTTCAGTTGGTTGGTGATCTTCAAAGGATAGCCATTCAACTTCACGTCACGTCCGTAAGGACATGTGGAGGCTTTCATGCCTTCTAGGGTAGTAGGAGCCATCTGACCTCCGGTCATACCGTAGATACCGTTGTTGATGAAGATGATGGTAATGCTCTCGCCACGGTTACAAGCGTGGATGGTCTCCGCGGTTCCGATGGCCGAAAGGTCACCGTCGCCTTGGTAGGTGAAGACCAACTTATCTGGACGGAGACGCTTGATAGCGGTCGCTACCGCAGGGGCACGTCCGTGAGCCGCCTCTTCCCAATCGACGTCGATGTAGTTATAGGCGAAAACAGCGCAACCTACTGGGGCGATGGCGATGGTTTGCTCCACCATACCCATCTCCTCGATGATTTCTGCGATGATCTTGTGAACAACACCGTGGCTACAACCTGGACAGTAGTGCATCGGGTTGTCGTTCATGATATCTGGTTTTTTGTAAACCAGGTTTTCTGGTTTGATTATATCTTCTAATGCCATTGTTTCTTCGGATTTAGGTGAATTACATCATTTTACTTTTCACTGCCTCTACGATCTCGTCTGGCGTATAAACGATACCGCCCAAGCGTCCGTAGTGGGTTACAGGAACCTTTCCGTTGACAGCCAAACGAACATCCTCCACCATTTGTCCGGCGTTCAATTCGACAGACATCATCGCCTTCACTTGGTTAGCGTATTTGCCGATGATCTCGGATGGGAACGGCCACAAGGTGATTGGACGGAGCAATCCGAGCTTGATGCCTTGCTCACGCGCGATCTCGCACGCCTTTTGGCAGATACGGGCGGAACATCCGAATGCCACCAAAAGATACTCCGCGTCGTCGCAAAGGATCTCCTCGTAGCGAACTTCGTTCTCTTCGATCTTTTTGTATTTCGCTTGGAAACGGAGGTTGTTCGCCTCCATGATCTCAGGTTTCAACTCCAAAGATGTGATGATGTTGTTCTTTCGGCTCATCTTTCTTCCGGTAGCGGCCCAAGGACACTCTTTCTCCACCTCTTCGTCGGTTCTTCTTGGCTTTTGCTCAGGAAGGACCACCTTCTCCATCATCTGGCCAATCACACCATCCGCCAAAATCATGGCAGGGTTTCTGTACTTGAAGGCAAGGTCGAAGGCGAGGCCGACGAAATCCGCCATCTCTTGAACAGATGATGGCGCCAAAGCGATGACGCGGTAGTCTCCGTGTCCGCCACCCTTCGTGGTTTGGAAGTAATCCGCTTGACTAGGTTGGATGGTTCCCAGACCTGGGCCTCCACGCATCACGTTCACGATCAATGCGGGCAATTCACATCCCGCCATATAAGAGATTCCCTCTTGCATCAATGAAACACCGGGGCTGGAAGAGGATGTCATCACCTTCTTACCAGTTGCCGCACCACCATACACCATGTTGATGGATGAGGTCTCACTTTCCGCTTGCAATACCACCATACCGGTTGTCTTCCAAGGCTCTACTTCCATCAAGGTCTCCATGACCTCTGATTGTGGAGTGATAGGGTAGCCGAAGTATCCGTCGCATCCGCATCTGATAGCGGCGTGAGCGATAGCCTCGTTACCTTTCATCAATTTTACTTCTTCACTCATCTTATCTTAATCTATTTTTGTTTTATACACAGTAATACATCCATCCGGACATACGATACCACAACTTGCGCATCCTACACATGCGTCCTCATTAGCCATGATGGCGTAATTGTAACCCTTAGCGTTAACCTGCTTGGACATCGCCAACACCTTGGCAGGACAAGCCACCACGCAAAGTTGGCAACCCTTGCATCTCTCCTTGTTAACGACTACAGCACCTTTGATTTTAGCCATTTTGTCTTGTTTTTAGTATGAATTAATTGACACAAATTTAAGGTTTATTCCGTAAAAATGGAAATTTTTGCCCCATCAGTATTTTATTTGTTGAAAAACATGTTTGGAAGCCCAATTTATTTAGGTGTTTTTAACGCATGAGGCCCTCGTATAACACCGTTAAATCGGTATTATATGTTATCTTTGCAATGAATATGCTGAAAAAACTGACGCAAATATTATTCTCCATCGCGGGAGTGCTGTTGTTGGCGCTTTTGCTGGCCTATGCCGCTTTTCAAAATGAGCGGATACAGCGTCGTGTCGTTTCGGTTTTGACGGAGAGCCTCTCCAAACAGGTGGGTAGCGAGATCGGCATTGATCATGTCGATTGGAAGTTCCCCAATAGTTTTGTGTTGCAGGATGTCTATGTGAAGGATTTGCACAATGATACGCTCCTCTCTTGGAATCGTGCCAAGGTGACGATCAATATGATGAAACTCTTTTCGTCGACCATCTCTTTCCGTACCATCCAATTTTCGGGTATGAAGGCGAATCTCTCAGTCGATTCCCTGAATGTGCCGAACTTCCAGTTCTTTGTAGACGCATTCAAGCCGAAGGAGGAGGATACCCTCTCTTTGCAGTGGTCCATGGATATCGAATCGGTTGCCTTTAACCATTGCGATGTCTCGTTCCGTAATCCCAATAAGAGTGAGTTACTCGGGCGCTTGGATCCCAACGATTTGTATGTGAGCGATTTGTGTGGTCGAATGTTCGTGAGCGCCTTTTCGGAGGATTCGATGCATATCTGGATAGATGACATCAGTTTGAAAGAGAAGTCAGGCTTGGTGGTGGATACCATCTCCGCCACTGTGGATATGAACCGAGAACGTATCTATGTCAAGAATCTGGTCTTGGCGGCGCCGCGTAGTCATCTCCGGTTCGATCAAATCGTGGCTTATCATGATAATTACGAAGCCTTTAAGGATCCGGTAAATAAGTTGCGGGGGGCGGTGAACATAGCGCCATCGCATCTTCATCCCGCTGATTTTTCCGCTATACATCCCTCCCTCGACATCCTTTTTGACGATGTCAGGATCAGTGGCGCGATTGTCGGTTCTCCGAACGATCTGCATCTGAACGGGTTGGATCTTTCGTATGGCGAGAGCACCAAATTCCAGGGTACCGCTTCCGTGAAGAATCTTTTCCCTCAGCCGAAGGATTTCGTAATTGACGCACATGTTGCTAAACTTGCCTCATCCCCTTTGGAGTTGTCCGACCTGCTCTATGTGGTGATTGATCGGGAGGTCTTGCTGCCTAAGTCGCTCGATTCTTTAGGCGCTGTCAGTTTCAGTGGAGATGCCAAAGGCTCTTTGCAGGATCTTTTGGCGCAAGGTGTCCTCTCCTCTGTGGCGGGTGATTTGGCGATTTCCGCCAATTTTAAATCCACTGATTCGAAACTCAATTCCTACCATGCGGTGGGAGAGGTGAGTGCCAACAGTTATCACCTCGCTCGTATATTTGGAGCTGACTCGGAGATGGGGGATGTCTCGATGAAACTCAATGTGGGATTGGATAAGTTGTCTGACCGAAATTATGTAGTTCATGCGGAGGGAAAGGTGGATTCCTTTGCCTACAAGAATTATTGTTATGAAAATATACGCCTGAACGGTAAATTCGATGGCGACGGATTCGATGGCGAGTTGATCATGAGCGATAAGAACGCTGAGGTGAATTTCTCCGGAAAAGCCGATTTCAAAAAGCATGACATGCCTGTCTATCACTTCTCCTCTCATGTGGACAAACTTAATTTGAGTGCGACCAACTTGTTGACCAAGTATGACAATACCAGCATCTCTTTTGATATCGAGTCCAATTTTGTGGGAAATTCCATCGACAATATCGAGGGATCCTTCTCCATGGATAATGTTGTCTTTGTCAATGATGATAGGGAGTTGAAGATCAGTAACCTAAGCGTGGCTGCCACGGTGGATCAACGCAGACGACAGCGTAAACTGACGATCTTCTCCGATTATATCAATGGAGACATTGTTGGTCAGTACCAATTCTCCACGTTGGGCAGATTCTTCCATAATCTTGCCCACCAATATGTGCCCTCTTTGGTGAAAGAGGAGCAACTAACGCCTGAAAAGAAGCGCGCTAACGACTTCACCTTCAATTTCGTCGTTGACAATACGGAGCCGATCAATGATGCCTATGAATTGCCTATCTCCATTCTGGAGGAGACAAGGCTGACCGGTTTTGTGAACGACTCCACCAACCGTTTCAGATTGCGTGTGGAGTCGGATCAGTTGCAGTACAACGATAAGATTCTGACGGATATGATGATGTTGATCGAGAATCCGAAAGATGAGATGAAGACGATGTTGCGGACAACCTGCCAACCGATGAGCGGAAGGCGTAATCCATACTTTTTTTCAATCAACGCTTTGACCAAGAACGACTCCCTCAATTTTAAATCACATTTCAGCAACACGGGCGATGTTACCTATAGCGGTTCTTTGCACTTGGGGGCCCGTTTCAAGGATTACACGGAGGGTTTGGGTGTCGTGGCGGATTTCCATATCCTTCCATCCTCTGTTATTCTGAACGATGTGGAGTGGTTGTTGCGTGATAGCCACGTCGGATTGGACAGAAATAAGATCACCATAGATAGCTTCTACTTCAACCACGATACCCAATTCTTGAGTGTGAATGGTGTCAATAGTACCTATTCGGGTGATAGCATCAATGTCCACTTCAGCGACTTTAAATTGGATTACATCAGCAATATCATCGCCAACAAGGACATCTCGTTCAATGGTGTCTCCGATGGTGATATTTTCTTGTTCAATGTATTGGGCGCTCCTCACTTCAAGGGAGATCTCTATGTTTACGACGCGGCGATCAACAACGAGACAATAGGCGACCTTTCTGTCCATTCCCGCTGGTTGGAAAAGCGGAAGTGTGTGGACTTCGACGCGAAACTGCTCTCTCCGTATGATGATCAACTCTATCGGTCTGATATCAAGGGAGGCGTATTCTTGGGCGATGATTCGCTCTATATCGAGGGTGATTTGAAGAATGTGGATTTGAAATTCCTCCGCCACTATCTGAAAGGTGTGATTCCTAACAATACGGGAACTGTCAGTGGAAACGTCAAGGCATTGGGTAAGTTTGGCCATATCGGCTTGTCGGGTTCTCCGTATGTACGGAACTTCGCCTTCGATGTGGATTACCTGAACACCTCGTTTGTCTTGTCAGATACGGTCTATCTGACACCTACCACCATCCGTCTGAACCAGACGCCTGTCTATGACGTGGAGAATAACCACGCCATCCTGTCTGGCCTTTTGCTGCACGATGGTTTCCGTAATTTCAAGTTCGCCTTTGATATGAACTTCGATAAGATATTGGGTTTGAATACCCAGGAGGAGGACAACGAAAACTTCTTTGGAAAGGCCTATGTGAAGGGCTCTGCCAATATCTCAGGAACCTCTGATCGAATAAATATTAATTTGGATCTGACTACCCGGGAGAATACGATGTTGACCATTCCTGTGGAGGGTACCTCATCCACGAAGGAGTGTAATTTCATCTCTTTTGTTGAAGCGGAAGAAAACAAGACGATGGCGGAGAAGCGTCGATCCAGGTGGGACCGTTTGAGGAAGATCAGGGAGCAGTCGGATAAGTCTCCGACCGAATTGTTCGTCGATGCCAAGTTGGTGGCGACCCCGGATGCCCAAGTCCAGTTGATCATGGATGCCCAACAGGGCGATTTGATTCGCGCTTATGGTGCGGGTAATCTCCACTTGACCTACAATTCAAGGGAGAACGACTTCAAGATGCATGGTAGTTACGAAATCGAAAAGGGTGATTATCTCTTTACCATCCAAAGTGTGATTTCCAGAAAATTTGATATCAATTCGGGTAGTACGGTGAGCTGGACGGGAGATCCTTCCAATGCCTTCATCAACATAGAGGCCCAATATGGATTGAACGCCTCCCTGACCGATATCATCGAGGATCCTAATTTGCGCTCCACACCGACACCGGTTCGATGCTTGTTGGATGTGACGGGAACAATTTCCCAACCAGTCATTAAGTTTGATATTGACTTGCCGAACTCGGACGATGATGTCCGAAGTAAGTTGAAGAGCGTGATCAACACGGAGGAGGCGGTGAACCGAAATGCGGCGTCGCTCTTGGCCTTGGGCCACTTCTATACGATGGACAAGTCCACACTCTCCAGCGTGACGACTACCGAGTTGTCTTCTGTGGGATTCTCCACACTCTCCTCCCAATTGTCTAACTGGATTTCGAAGATGAGCCGTGACATCAACATTGGTTTGAACTACAAACCGACCACCACTTCGACGGATGGAACCAGCGCGTCCAGTGAGTTTGATGTGGCGCTCTCCACCCAGTTGTTCAACGATAGATTGTTGTTGAATGGTAACTTCGGTTATCGTGATGATGTGGAGGATGCGGCCAACATCTCCAACAGTATCATCGATTTTGATTTGGAGTATAAGTTGTCGAAGTCGGGACGTTTCCGTACCAAAGCCTTCAATCGATCCAATAACAGTTACTTCAAACAGGCAGCTAATACCCAGGGTATCGGTGTGGTTTACCACGAGGACTTCGACACCTTCTCAGGATTGATGAAATCCTATTGGAAAGCCATTAAGGGTGTCTTCAGAAAGGATGATGAGGAAAAGGACAAAAAAGAAAAGGATAAAGATAAAAAGGGTAAGAATAAAAAGACCGACGATTGAATTTGTAGGGGCGAATTGAATTCGCCCTATTGGTGATTTTGACCTTAGATAAAGCAGTTCATGCCGACGTGCCCATAGGCGATTTTCCCTTTGTAGTCTTGTTTTAGCAATGCATATTGTTCGATGCCTGTGCAGTGGCACGCAACTACCTCCTCAATTTCGTGTTGATTCAGTAGTTCAGCTAATTGCGCAATTTTTTCAGGAGATTCATGTAGGGTATGGAACCCGCCGATGACCAATCGGATCGGTTCGGAAAAGTGTTCTCTGGCGCTTCTAATTGTATTGACGATGCCTCGATGCGCGCAACCGCTGATGATGGAGATCTTCCCTTCGTGACGCACACAGATGAACTGCTCGTCGTCGAACTGATCCTCGAAGGCTTCGCCGCCTATGCGAATCACCATATTGGAGAAGTGCGTCTCCTGCCTGTCGTAGATTTTCACCTCTGGAACGATGAATATACCTTCCGCGATCTCTGTGATCTCCTGTACCATATGGACTCTTCTCGGATCAATGTTGGTCCCTATGGGTAGGCCAATGCTGCGGTCGCCTCGTCCGAAACGCTCCTTCTCAAATCCAAGTTTGGCGTAGATAGGCGCATGGTCGTTGTGGGCAAGGAAGTGGGCCAACCCACCGGTGTGGTCGTAGTGGCCGTGGCTGATGATCACCGCCTCGATTTCAGAGATATCCACGCCGCCGATGGCTGCGTTGAAAGCGTAGAGGTCTGTTTGCCCCGTGTCGAAAAGGAACTTCCTTTTGTCGTCGCTCTCGATGAGTAGGGAGAAGCCCAACTCTGCCTTCATCTGTGATTGGAATACGGTGTTTTCGGTTAAAATCTTCAGCTTCATGACCCAATTATTTTGTTTTGCGAAATTACCCAATTTTCTCTAATTTTGTTATCCACAAATACAATTTAGCGTATGAAATTAGCGGAGGCATTACAAGAACGTGCGGATTTGAACCGCAAGATACAACAGTTGCAGAGTCGCTTGATGAACAATGCGACGGTGCAGGAGGGTGAGGAGCCTGCGGAGGATCCGAAGGCTTTGATCGGAGAGTTGAATGGCAGCGTGGATCGTTTGCAATGGTTGATGACCAAGATCAATTTGACCAATTGCCAGACCGTTGTGGAGGGAAAGTCCTTGACGGAGTGGATTGCGGAGAGGGATTGTCTTTCCATTAAGATTGAGAAGTATAGATCTCTCATAAATAACGCCAGCAACTTGGCGGGACGTGCCGCCCATACCGAGATCAAGGTCATGAGTGCGGTGAATGTGCGTGAGTTGCAACAACAATTGGATGCGATGTGTAAAACGCTCAGATTGGTGGATAATAGAATCCAGCAGAGCAATTGGAGCACCGATTTGCTCGAAAAATAGGTTGATGTAAGTTGTATAGGGAGCGTCTGGTCAGGCGAGTGTTAACCTCTTGGAAAGCGAGGCATAGTTTTCCACTTATGGTACGGAGCGGGGATAGCTCATTTCGCATCGTTGTTTTTGATGCTTTATCGTCATGTCCTGATCGTGTATAACCGTATTGTTATCGTTTATTCTTATTACCGAACATTGATGACGGACGCTCTTTTTTTTATTTAAGAATTAAAAGAATACGTTCAAGACAAATGATAAAAAAGTTTTTTCTATTTTGTATATTCTCATTTTTGATAGATATAATCACTATTCCTTTGATGGTTGCATTATTGGGCAGAGGAGGTGCTGTGTGGGGATATTTAATTGGTTCGGTAGTTTCAATTATTTTGTCTTCAATTTGTCTTAGTCGAGATGATTCGAAATCTCTCATAATTAGAACATTGTTGTGCCCTATTGTTATTATCATTTTATTTAGAATTTTCGCAAGCTGTTCGTTGCCGATCATGAGCTGCTTTCTAATATTTTCTCCATTGTCATGGATAATTGTTGATTGTTTAATAAGGCTAATGAAATTTTTATTTGATAAATAAGCACGTGCGACAGTTTTTCTTTCGGATTAAATGATAGTGATAATGGCAAAACTAAAGAAATTCATGGGTATTCTGTAAGCATCCATCTTGAAAAATTCCATATTGGATGTTTACAGAATTAAGAATTCTCCTGCGACTGGATGAGGCTTTATTCGTTGGGATTTAGGCAAAAAAAAGGATGTGAACCCTATCACATCCTTTTTCATTTTATATGAAATCGTCTATTATTTCAAAACGTCCAAAGCGCCCTTGATACGCTTGAATGCCTCGATGAGGTTCTCCTCTGAAGTGGCGTATGACATACGGATGCAGTTAGGTGAACCGAATGCGTTACCGCCTACACATGCAACGTGGCCTTCGATCAAGAGGTACATAGCCAATTCTGCTGAATTGTTGATGACATCACCCTTAGGAGTCTTCTTGCCGAAGTATGAGCTACACTCAGGGAATACGTAGAAGGCACCATCTGGCTTGTTCACTTTGAATCCCTCGATTTCGCTCGCCATTTTTACAACGAGGTCACGTCTGCGCTCGAATGCTTGACGCATCGTCTCGACGCAAGCTTGGTCGCCGGTGTATGCTGTCTCTGCTGCCTTTTGCGCGATGGAGCATGGTCCGGAAGTATATTGTCCTTGCAATTTGTTGCAAGCGGCTGCGATCCATTTTGGAGCGGCCAACCAACCCAATCTCCAACCTGTCATCGCGTAACCCTTAGATACACCGTTGATGATGATCACACGGTCCTTTACCTCAGGGAATTGAGCGATGCTCTCGTGCTTGCCGATATAGTTGATGTGCTCGTAAATCTCGTCAGCGAGGATGTAAACTTGTGGGTGCTTTGCCAAAACAGCGGCTAAGCCCTTCAACTCCTCCTTTGAATATACGCTACCTGTTGGGTTGGAAGGGGAGCAAAGGATAATCATTTTAGTTTTAGGGGTGATGGCTGCCTCCAATTGAGAAGGGGTGATCTTGAAGTTTTGCTCCAAACCAGCCTCTACAATCACATTGGTACCCTCTGCCAATTTCACCATCTCAACGTAACTTACCCAGTATGGTGCAGGAACGATAACTTCGTCGCCAGGACCTACAAGGCACATGATCGCGTTGCATACAGCTTGCTTCGCTCCGTTTGAGCAAACGATTTGGCTTGGGTCGTACTCCAAACCATTCTCTTTTTTCAACTTCTCAGCAATCGCTTTTCTTAATGGCATGTAGCCTGGCACTGGTGAGTAGAAAGAGAAATTGTCGTCGATAGCCTTTTGTGCAGCGGCTTTGATGTGCTTAGGTGTGGTGAAGTCTGGTTCTCCTACACTAAGGTTGATTACATCGATGCCTTGTGCCTTGAGCTCTTGGCTCTTTTGGGACATGGCAAGCGTCTCTGACGGTGATAAGGCTGCTAAACGAGCTGATACTTGATCCATTTTACGTCTATTAATTATTTTGTTTATAAATATATGCCGTTTATTTCCAAATGTTTAGGCGCGATTTTTACCTCTGCCCAAAAATTTGTGCAAAATTACATCATTTTTTTGAACCAAACAAATGCTTTATGAAAAGATTTTTTGTCGATCTCTTCTAATTGCCACATTTGATCAACCTTGTGGTTTGCAACGATTTGCGGGTCCGAATCTCTACAATGTACATGCCCCGCTCCCATGAGTCGGTGTCAATTCGTGTCTCTTCGGCCATTGGTTCCTCTTTGAAAAGAACTCTTCCCGTCATATCGTAGATATTGAGATGTTCCATTGTTTCCGAAGATTTGATGGTGACTTGGTCAACCGTCGGGTTAGGGTAGAGCTGCAAACAGAGCGACTCTGTCTGGATATTGATGATGCCAGTCGTATCCTTCACTCCGTTCTTTTTGCCTGGTGTAGGGTTGTGCTCCAACGGATCGGTCGTGAATACCACCCATTCGTCCGCACCGTCACTCTCTCTTCCATAGGATTCGTTCACGTTTGTGGTGATTAGGTCGATGCAATCCACGAGCGCGCTGTCCGGGCGGGCTATGCAAAGGGTAGATAGGGTATCCTTTCCTATCTTGAATTGGAGGTAATCTGGGCCGATGAGGTTCTTGCCGGCGGCACGGAACACCTTGTGCTCTTTCGGCCCGATGGTCATTCTGCCATAACCGGCGGGGATCGTGCTCTCCTTGGCGATGGAGTCGCCTCGCTTCAAAAGGAATGTGTAGCCCGTGAGATCTATATTCTTCTCTCCGTAGTTGTATATTTCAATCCAAGGAGTATACTCTCCGCGTGCGTCGGGATATTGCGAGAGTCCGTTGAGATTGGTGCTGATTTCGTTGATCATAATCGTAGGCAACGAATCCTCTTCGGTTGCCGTGGCGGGACGGAAGGTGGCGGTGATGGCGCCTGGAGCCACCATCGTGCCTACCCAAATGTTGGGAATGCCGATTCTGCTGTCCGATGTGTCTTCCGATGCGACGAAGGCGGTGTCTGAAGAGAACTCCCACGCCGAAAACTCGTATCCCTCCGGTGCTTGGGCGATCACCTCCAATTCATAGCCCTTGAAATATTTGCCGTTGAATTTTTGGATCTTCTCGCCGTTCATAAATAGGGTCGCTGATGCCATCTCCGATTGGATGGCAAGGCTTGTGGTGTCGGTCCCTCCTACATAGGACATGAGGTGTTTATAGATGTTGACCGGCCTGTTCAGCGCAAATTTTTTCATCGAACCTGCGGCATCCGAGGCCTTCTTCCCGAAGCAGACTTGGTACTCTGGATTCAATAGGGTAGTGATGCTGTCGAAGACGGCTGTGATTCGCTCTTGGGTAAAGGTGGTGGAGAGGTGAATCAGATATTTGGTGGTGAACTTTTTCTCAAACATCTTGTTTCGCTTCAATCCATCGAATATCTCGGTCATCCATGATCGGTTGTTGGCCCATTGCGTATTGCCCTCGCCGGAACACCATTTGATCATATTCTTGGTGAAGGATCCTAAATATTCATAGCCTGGAAGTCCTAATCCGAAATCGGTGTCGAAGAGCATCCACCTGAATTTTCCGCCCTCTTTTTCCCGCCAGATCTTTGTGTTGTTGCCGGGCCAGTCAGTGTTGACAATGAACTGTTGGAAGATAACGTAGTCCACATACTCGTCCATATCCATTCTGGCGCAGGCGCCCTCGTAATAGTCGATCGGATCCATCTTCCGGTATAGGTTGATGTGTTTGGTCAGGTTGGTGTAGCCATCCTTGGTGCCGACGCTGGCGCGTATGCCCAATTGGTCGGAGAGGGTGATCAAGTCGATCTTGTCCTCTTCGATATCGTGGTTGGCCTCAATGTAATCGGCGTTGGTGCGTTCGTTCAAATTCATTAAACCTTGATAAACACCATTGATGTAGTAGGCGATGGGTTGGTAGGCTTGGTAGTCGATGTTCATCTCTGTGGCCAAACTTTGCATCAGACCGTCGCGGAAGCGTACCTTATTGTAGGCTGTACCACCGTTTCGGATGTGGATCGCTCGGTGCGTCACGTTAGGCTTGGTTGCGAAAAAGTGGTAGCCGAAGGTATCCACGCCTGTCTTTTTGCTTGTCTTCACAGCGAGTGATTTGATCTTCTCCGTGCGGGAACATCCTCCCTCTACGTGCGCTTCGGCCTGTTGTGAAACAACAGCCTCTCCGTTGACGAAGTACTCGAAATGGATCGGACGTTTCCAATCTCTGTTGTAGTTCGCCTTGGTACTGGTACAGCTCTTCTCTCCGCGTACACCATTGGTGCCGATCACGCAAATGCCCACGGTGTCGCTGTAAAAATAGGCGGAATCGACTGTGATCGAAACGATGGGAAGCGTGAATCCGCCATATTGGCTGTGGAGCTCGTCCACGAAAAGGAACGAGGCGGTGTTGATTTTGCTGGGGAGTTTGCCCGCTTCGTAGGCGATACATCTCACATTGGCGTTGCTACCGATGTAGATGGGGCCGTTGTAAATCTTTCCGTTGGTTGAGGATGGCTCGCTTCCGTCTGTCGTGTAGTAAACGGTGGCTCCCTCCGCGATTTGTTCCAAGGTCAGTTCGATCGGCTCGTCGAGTACGCCTCCTTTGTGGCTGAAAAGTGGTGCGACGCTGCGTGAGGTGGCGATATCCGTGTAGGCGATGCTGTTCACCTCGCCCGGTGTGGGGCTCATATATCCTAAAACTCCCTCCTTGTAACCGTAAGATAGGTTCACATCCATTGCGTCATATGCGAAAGAATCGATCTTCTCGCTGCCGTGGTAGATGACGATTGATCCGCCGTCAGCATCCAATTTGTATGGCGCGTGGCCCGCAAGGGTGGATTCGTCCATCCAGATGACAGCGTTGGGACCGACCATCATGTCGGAACTGATTCTCCAACGCCACTTCTCCTCGATCTTCCCTTTGATGGCTCTTTTGCCATAGTGGATGATGAGGTGGTCATTCAGATTGATAGAGTCGCCTTGCGTGTCGAACTCGATGTAGTTGGAGAAATTGTAGTTCCCCCTGTTCATGACAGCGGATAGGTTGCTTGTGGAAACTTCATTGATTTTCACCTCCGCAGAGGAGGATAGGCCACATAAAATGGCGGCGCTTATTGTTAAAAAAAGCCTTTTAACCATAATCGATATTCTTTTGTATTATCAGGAAACTTCGCAAAAGTAGTGCTTTCTAATTGGAAATCAAAACATAGGTTGTATAAATACTAAAATTTGTGAAATGATTTTTTCTCAACGCTTTTATGCCTACTTTTGTAAGTCAGTTAATCCGTAATATATGGTTGAATATAAATGATGTTGTTTTGGAGAATGTGCAATTACAAATATTAGGAGCCGGATCGGCCGTTCCCACAAAGAAGTTTTCTCATCCGTCGCAGGTGCTCTCCTTGCGGGAGAAGGTCTTTATGATCGATTGCGGCGAGGGAACGCAGCACCAGGTGAGACGTTTCGGCGTACGCGTCTCCCGTCTCAACCACATCTTTATCTCCCATCTGCACGGCGACCATTGCTTCGGCTTGGTCGGTCTGCTCTCCACATTGGACACGCAAGGAAGAACTGGCGACGTCTATATCCACTCCCATCCTGAATTGGAAGGATTGCTGCGTCCTATGATAGCATTCTTCTGTAAAGGTTTGTCTTTCAACATATTCTTTGTGCCTTTTTCGCCTACCGACACGGAACTGATTTATGATGATAAATCGTTGACAGTGAAGGCTTTCCCAATGAAACACTCTGTGCGGTCGTCTGGTTTCCTCTTTAAGGAAAAGGAGAAGGAGCGTCACATGAAATCCGAATTGATCAAATACTTTCAGGTGCCCGTCTCGCAGATTCCGCTCATCAAGCAGGGGGCGGACTTCACCACGGCGGATGGGGAGGTGATCCCTAACTGGCAGCTGACCACGCCGCCCACACCTTCCAAGAGTTACGCCTATTGCTCGGACACAGCCTATACGGAGAAGTTTTTGGAGCAAATCGACGGTGTGGATTGCCTTTTCCATGAGGCGACCTTCCTCCAGAAGGATATCGCGGCGGCCAAAAAAACGCTACACTCCACGGCTCAGCAAGCGGCTACCATCGCCAAGATGGCGCAGGTGAAGCAATTGATCATCGGTCACTATTCGGCCCGTTACGACGATCCGACTGAATTGTTGGCGGAAGCGAAGAGCATTTTTGAAGCCACGGATTATGCGGCGGATGGAAAGACCTTTATCTTTTAAAAATTGGTGTGAATATTTTAGATTACGGCAGTATGGCTCTTTTCAAACGGTTTGTGAAATGTTGCATGACGCTTCTTCTCGTTATGGCGGGAAGTAGCCTCTCCGCATTTGCTGCCAAGACGGTCATCACAGGTGTGGTGCGGGATTCGGCCTCCAAGGTCACGCTTCCGTATACGGCCGTCTATTTTGAGGAGAGTGGGAATGGTACCGCCGCCGATGCCAATGGAAACTTTATCCTGACCACCGAGGAATCGGGTGAGTTGGTATTCTCTATGATGGGCTACAAGGAGAAGCGCATCCTCATCAAGGCCGATGGCACAAAGCGTTTTTTGAAGGTGGATTTGCCTATGGATGAGTATGAGTTGGGTGCGGTAGAGGTGACCAGACGCCGTCGTCAGCACTATTCCAAGAAGAACAACCCTGCGCTTGAATTAGCCCGCAAGGTGATCGAAAGGAAGGATAGTAGCTCCGTCTATCGCAAACCCTATTTCAGTTGCGATAAATACCAAAAGATCACCTATGCGTGGAATGGCTTTGAGGCGGGAAAATTTGGCCTGTTGAAGAAGCGGTTCGGTTTTTTGTACGATCATATTGACACGACGGAACGAGGAAACTCGATCCTCCCGCTTGGATTGAGGGAGGTCTCCTCCTCCCTTTATTGGCAGGGAGAGTCGGGAAAGAGCCGCACGATGGTCCATGCCAAGAAGTTCAGCGGAATAGATGAGTTGTTGCCGCAAGAGAGTGTGCAGAACACGCTCACGGAACTTTTCCAAGATGTGGATATCTTCCAAAATGATATTGTCTTGTTGTCCAACCACTTTGTCAGCCCATTGTCCAATGTGGCTCCGACCTTTTACAAGTATTATGCGCTGGATACGTTGGAGATAGATGGTGTCCGTTGCGTCAATTTGGCCTTTACGCCCTATACGACTGAGGCTTATGGATTCTTGGGTAGCCTCTACATCGCGCTCGACTCGACCTACGCCTTGAAGCGAGCCCGTTTTAATTTGCCGAAGGACATCAACCTCAACTTTGTTCAAAGTATGTACTTCGAGCAGGACTTCGACTACGCGGAGGATGGCACCCGCTTGCTGACGAGGGATTTCGTCAGTGTGGAATTTTTTGTGCCGGCAGCGCCTCGTGTCTATGGCGAACGTCTGAACTCCTATCGTGATTACCGTTTTGAAGAGCCGAAAGAGCGATTCCTTTTTGATTTACCCAATCCGGTTTTGGATATGTCGGAGGCCAATGCGGTCAGCGACACGGGGTGGGAAAGTCTGCGTCACCAGTCGCTCTCCGAACAGGAGTCGCGTACGCAGTTGATGATGAAACAGTTGCGGCAAGTGCCCTTCTATCGTTTCTTGGAGGGTACGGTCAAGATATGTACCAACAACTTTATCCCTACCAACAGAGTGAATAGCCAGTTCGACATCGGTCCTGTTTTCTCGATGTTGTCGAGCAATGATTTGGAGGGTTTCCGTCTTCGTTTCGGTGGCGAGACCACCACGGCTTTTGACAAGCATTTCTTCCTCTCCTCCTACATCGCATACGGTTTCAAAGACCATCGACCCAAGGGAATGGGGTCGATAGAGTACTCCTTTGTCGATAAGAAAAAGTACCATGTGGAGTTCCCTGTCCACTCCTTGAAGGTCTATTGCAAATACGATGTGGATAAGGTGGGTGACGAGTATTACGGCACCTCTGGTGGTAATCTTTTCACCTCTCTGTTGAGTAGGGTGGACGACCGAAACGCTATCTATGCGCGGGAAGCCGGCCTCTCTTATTTGCGGGAATTGTATTCAGGCCTCTCCTTTTCTGCCAATTATCAATACAAGACATCCTATTCAACCTTTCTGACCAATTTCCAACGCTTTGATAAAGGGGGAGAGGTGCGGGATCTTGATTCCTATTCAATGAGTTTCTTTAAGGTGAACGCCCGTTTCGCTCCCAAAGAGAAGTTTTACCAGAGTCGTCAGTACCGATACAATTTGGATAAGGAGGTCCCGGTAATCATGCTTTCCCATTCGTTTGCGAAGAGGGGCTTGTTAGGCTCTGATTATAGTTGCAACAAGACGGAGTTGAGCTTCGAGAAACGTGTTTGGTTCTCCTTCTTCGGGTATGCCGATTTGCTCTTCCGAGGCGTGAAGGTGTGGAACAAGGGCGTTCCATACACTTTGTTGGACGTTCCAAGTGTGTCGCCTTCCTATTTCGTTGACAATGATGCCTTTAATTTGATGGATCCAGTGGAGTTCATCAATGATCAATCCCTCTTCTGGAACATCACCTACTATATGAACGGTTTGTTGTTTAATCGAATCCCCGTCATCCGAAAATTACAGTTGCGGGAGGTCTTTACCTTCAAAGGTATTTGGGGAAGCCTTCGTGATGAGAATAATCCGAATGGTAGTGGTGATCGTACCGGCCTTTTCGCCTTTCCTGGGAAGACCTATGTGATGGAGGGAAAACCCTATATGGAGGTTGGTGTTGGTATTGAGAATATCTTGAAGGTGCTGCGCGTCGATTATGTCTGGCGTTTGACCTACCGGGATCACGAGGAGGTCTCTAAAGGCGGCATCAGAGTGGGCGCCCATTTTAATTTTTAAGGCACATACGCTATCTATGCTGTCTCCCCGCACATACTCGCTACTGTCGTGCCGTGTTGTACAGAGTTATTTCTTACAATATTGAGATGTTGATTAGTGTCTCAAAGAATAGAAAAAACACAATGATAAAATAGCTAACCAACGCAAATAATAGCGTCAGAAATATACAAAGCATTATCTTTTTCATGGACTAGACCTGTTTTAATATTATATAATTCCTTGCGTGTTAAATCGAAAACGGTCCTACACCTATGAATGTCTATTGTGCTGTAAGTACTGCAGTTGGCACAAGAGGCCCAGTTGGTGCATGTGCTTCCTTCTGTGTTGAGATGTACAGACGTGCTGGTGTGTGGTTTATAGATAGGGTAAATGAAGCAAATGAATTTTTTAGAAAAATCCTCTGTGTTTTTATCAAAGTGCTGGATTTTATTAATTTTGTAAAACAAGTGTTCTCTATAAAAGAGAACACTTGTTGCTTGATTAATTGTTTCTAAATGTCATTAGAATATAATTGTAAAATTCTCAAGGTAACAAGTTGTTTTATTATTTGTTTTTGAATTATGGAGATGACTGTTGATTTGATAGATAAAAAGTATTATAAATATTTAATATTTGAATTAATGATGAGTATGCCTGTTCTTATTATTAGTATTTTTTATTGTGCACCATCATTATATACAAGATATGGTTCTGATATAATAACTTTGATTTTTTCTGAAATTTTCATGCTGCTTTGTTTGAATTTCCTTTTTTTTTCGGAAATGAGTCAATTTTGGATTGTCTATCAAAAATTTAAGCATTCTAAACTTATATTTAATGAAAATAGTGTTATGTTTGATAGTGATCATCATAATAAAATTATATTAAGGGAAGACATTTATAGAATAGAGATTTATGAGGATCATAATTATTTGTCTTTTTTAGGTAGCCTGTTAAAAATTTATTATGGCAAGCATGGTGAATTCATATTTGTATATCAAGCATATGACACTGATTTACTAAGTGAATTGTTTTATGATAAAATTGATTTAGTTTATAAAAAATCATTTTTACCTTATTTCTCGCTAATTAACTACAAGTCGACAAATTAAGAAGCTGTTTAAATTTTAGTGGAAAATTTTGTTAAGGACCAAAAAGCAGAAGGCTAATTGAATCATTGCGACAGAAGAGTCAGAGTAAAATTCGTAATCAATAGTTAGTCTTCTAAAATTTTCAAGCCATGCAAACGAGCGTTCCACAATCCATCTTTTGGGCAAGACTTGGAATTTAGAAGGGCATTCATCAGGTCAGAGTACAATCTCAAGATCGCATCCTAAAGTTGCTTTAAGCGTTTTGGATAATTGTTCTCCTCGATATCCGCCATCTGCAATTATTTTTGCTGCCTTCGTTTTTCCACTTGCTGAAGTAGTAGAACACAGTATTATATGGAGGGAAATCTTTAGGAAGCATTCGCCACTGACACCCTGTTTTGAGAAGGTGATTGATTGCGTTTACAATGTTTCTGAGAAGGTACTTGCGCTTTCTCTCTTGCTCATTTAAAAACTTTTCTATAACTTGCCACTGATTATCGGTGAGATTTGTTGGATAA
>JAZUDI010000084.1:0-13859 GCA_045639525.1 Paludibacteraceae bacterium
AGTTCAAGGTGACGGACGGCTACCAGGAGATCACGGCGATCAGCGTAGTAGTTGAGATCGTCGGAAACAGCAGCAGCGTGGCGTACGACGGCACCGAGCATACGGTGAGCGGCTACGTAGCAAGCTGCGCGAACACGCTATACGACGTTGAGAAAGACTTCACGTTCAGCGGCACAGCGGAGGCTACTCGTACCGAGCAGGGCAAGACGGTGATGGGCTTGACCTCAGATATGTTCACTAACACGAACCCTAACTTCAAGAATGTGACGTTCGAGGTAACCGACGGATACCAGGAGATCAACAAGATCGATGTCAACGTAACCATCACCAAGCATAGTTTGACCGAGGCATACGATGGCGAGACTCATACGGTTTCAGGCTACGACTTCAAGAGCGACAACGACTTGTTCGTTCGCGACGACTTGAAGTTCATCGGTAGCGAAGCCGACAGCACCGCAACAGGCAAGTTGGTAGGCAAGTACGGCATGACGTTCACAGAGGCAAGCTTCGAGAACCTGAACAAGAACTTCAAGGATGTTATTATCACCATCGTAGAGGACAGCTTGGTAATCAAGCCGATCGCAGTTAACGTGACGATCACTAAGCACGGTGACGTTAAGGACTACGACGGATTGGATCATACAGTTACCGGCTATGACTTCGAGAGCGACAACGACTTGTTCGTTCGCGACGACTTGAAGTTCATCGGTAGCGAAGCCGACTCGACTGCAACAGGCAAGTTGGTAGGCAAGTACGGCATGACCTTCACGAAGGAGAGCTTCGAGAACTTGAACAAGAACTTCTCTGCGGTTAACATCACCATCGTTGAGGATAGCTTGGAGATCACACCAATTACGGTTGATGTGACCATCACCAAGCACGGTTTGACCGAGGCATACGACGGCGAGACTCACAGCGTATCAGGCTACGACTTCTTGTCATCCAACCCTGAATTGTTCAAGCGTGACGACTTGAAGTTCATTGGCGAGGTAAGCGACTCGATCGCGACAGGCGTCGAGGTAGGCAAGTACGGTATGAAGTTCGATGAGAACTCATTCGAGAACTTGAACCCTAACTTCGAGACCGTCAACATCACGGTTGTAGAGGATAGCTTGGTAATCACACCGATCGCAGTTGACGTAACCATCACCAAGCATTCATTGACCGAGGAGTACGACGGCAACACACATAGCGTATCGGGCTACGAGTTCGAATCGTCCAACCCTACGTTGTTCGTAAGAGATGACTTGAAGTTCATTGGCGAGGTGAGCGACTCTATCGCTACTGGCGTCGAGGTAGGCAAGTACGGCATGAAGTTCGATGAGAACTCGTTCGAGAACTTGAACAAGAACTTCTCTAATGTGAACATCACCATCGTGGAGGACAGTTTGGTAATCAAGCCGATCGCAGTTAACGTGACCATCACTAAGCACGCATTGACCGAGGCATACGACGGCAATACTCATATCGTAAGCGGTTACGACTTCACAAGCGACAACGAATTGTTCAAGCGTGATGATTTGAAGTTCATCGGTGAGGCTGCCGACTCTATCGCGACAGGCGTCGAGGTAGGCAAGTACGGTATGAAGTTCGATGAGAACTCATTCGAGAACTTGAATCCAAACTTCGAGAACATCGTCATTACCATCGTGGATGCTGACAGCTTGGTTATCACGCCAATCTCAGTTAATGTCAACATCACCAAGTATGGCGATGTGGCTGAGTACGATGGAAATATCCACAGCGTAAGCGGCTACGACTTCACAAGCGACAACGAGTTGTTCAAGCGTGACGACTTGAAGTTCATCGGTGAAGCTGCTGATTCAGTGGCAAGCGGAACCAATGCCGGCAAGTATGGCATGACCTTTACAGAGGAGAGCTTCGAGAACACCAACAAGAACTTCTCCGATGTGGTAATCACTATTACAGAGGACAGCTTGATCATCAAGCCAATCACTGTGATCGTCACCGTTACGGGTAACAAAGCCGAGTTCGACTTCGACGCTACCCCTCATACAATGGGCGGCTATACTTGGACCAGCGACAACGAATTGTACAATGCGGAGGGAACCTTCTTCTACGACGGTGTCGATTCAGTTACCGCAACCGATCCAGGCGTATATCCATTGATCCTTGATGCTGATAAGTTCGTCAACACCAACACCAACTTCGTGGACGTAGTCTTCAACGGAGTGGATGGTGAGATGGTAATCAACCACCTTGACAGCATCAGTTGTCCAATGACGTTGGAGGGCGCAGTCTTCGCATGCATCGATGAGGTGCCTGCTCCTTACGCTAACTACGAAGAGTACAAGGCTGCAGGCGGATACTTCTCCGGTGACCATCGTTTCGCCGCAGAAAATCCATTCACAGTGGATGATAGTTACGAGGGTGACTCTTGTATGACGACCATCTACAGAACATACCACTTGACCGACGCGAGAGGTTGGGAGTACACTTGTACACAAACCATTATGGTGATGGATACCATCGCACCTGAGTTCACAACGGTATTGAGAGATACGCAAATAGCATGTGACGATACCATCTTCGCCCCAGTGGAGGTGTACGCAATTGACAACTGCGACAACAATGCAAAGGTATTCTACTCACAAACCAGTGGACAAGGCATTGATCCTACAGACATCAGATACTACAACTATGATATCGTTCGTGAGTACCGTGCGATCGACCGTTGTGGTAATGAGAGCGTCATGAAGCAGACCATCAAGGTACGAGATACCCTTGCACCTAAGATCGAGTTGACCAATGAGTGGGCCGACACTTCGATGGCGAAACCAGCAGGCTTCTGTGTGTATTCAGTGCCAGATTACAGTGAGGATGTCGTGAAGTACGTATCCGATAACTGTGTGGACGCTGTCAATGTCAAGGTGACACAATCTCCAGCTGGCGGATCTTTGATCTGGGATCCAACCGATGTTTGGGTGGTAGTGGAGGATGTCGCTGGTAACAGGGATAGTGTGAGAAAGCACTTGCGTGTACAGTATCGCGACGAGGTTGTTAAGATCACCACCGATAATATCGACACCTGTGTGACCGATGATAGGGGCGTTATCTTGGCAAGTCCTAAGTTGCGTTTCGCTACCGGTAAGTTGATCATTGACCGTGCGGATGGTTCTCAACGTGAGATCAGCAGTACCTTCACCTACGACTATTACAAGGATAGCGTTGACCACGACCATTTGGTATATAGTGATAACCCTAAGACCTATCGTTCGGAGTACGAGGAGTTCTTCTCGATGTATGGTTCCGTGGAGGCGACATGTAACGAGTTGACCAAGTTGACCCGTCGTTCACAAAGCGGTGATTACTTCTTCGTGGCGATGGATACCACGACGGGATGTACCGATACGGCGAAGGTGACCATCAACATCCTTGAACGTCCGCAAGTCAGCGTGACGACAACCTCCGCACTTGTCTGTGAGGGCATCGAGGTCGATTTGAATCCATATTTGAATTGTGTGAACGATATGGGTGCCGAGGTCACCAAGCAGTACTGGGTATTGGATGGCAAGCCATTCGCCGAGAAGGATTCCGCTACGGTATTGGCAACCATGGATATGGATAAGAAGCCTATGTACTACTATGCGGAGAACCGATGCGGCGCGACGACATCGTTGGATACCCATATGATGTTGGATTGCGAGTCTGACCATACCACTGAGGATTCTCTCCGCTTCGTGGATAACGATCCTGTGGCATTGGAGATGTGGCGTGCGAACCAGTTGTTCTCAAGCGACTCGATCGTGATCGATGTTCACCGCAACTTCAGCGTGGATAGCTTGGCGATCTTCTCTGACCTTGGCAATCCAGCACGCATCTGGAGAGGCGAACCAATCGAGATCTCGTTGGGTACCGATTACAAGTACAGCGAGTTGATCTGGAACAAGATCGTTGGCGCCAACGGTACAGAGGTAGAGGAGATCTACAGAATGAGTGGCAACGACAGAGCCACTATCTCCGAGATTCCTGAGGATACCACCTACTACTATGCGACGATTTCAGACGGTATCTGTCCGCCAGTCGCTACCAACAAGTTGGCTGTGAATGTTTTGGATTTGATTCCGACCGCCTTCACACCTCATACCGTGGATGGCTTGAACGATGTCTTCATGAAGGGTCACCAAGTGATTATCTTCAACCGTTACGGTATCAAGATCTTCGAAGGAAACGATGGATGGCCAGGCACCTATAAGGATGGCATGGCAGAACCTGCAGTTTACTATTACGAAACTGTCTTGAGGGATGGTACCCACATCAAGGGATCCATCGAGGTGGTGAAGTTGTTCGAGTAAAACACTCGCCCTTTGGATAGGGTGGAGAGATAAAAGTTTGTTCAGGGAGGATTTTTCGCTGCCCAAGGCGGAAACTCCTCCCTTTTGTTTTGTTTATGAAATAAAACGATTTTTGATAAAATTTAATTTTGAGTGTTGATAGATGAAAGAAGACGAGAAAATATTTTGTAATAAATAGTGCTAATTTTATGTTATATATCAGTAAATTATACTTTTTTAATCCGTTTTCGTTGATTTGGGGTGATTTTGATGTGATATATTTAAATAGATTTCGTAATTTTGCACCGAATTATGGTACTAAGTATTTTGGTGTGTCTGAAGGAAGGGGTGAGGAGAGTTTGTGTTTGTCTGTTTGATGACTGAAATAATTGGTGTCATTATTCTTTAGGGTCGTATATAATGTGTCAATTAATGAGAACATTGAATTCATTCTTGAGATTTAAACTGAGTATTTCAGTATTATTTGTTTTTGCATTTGTCCTTACATCTTTGTCTGTGAGTAGTCAGACGATAAGTGGACCTAGTTCGGCGTGCCCGGGCGATCCTGTCCATTTTGTTGTTTCTGGTTATCCGTCCGGACAACGTCTTCAATGGTTTATCTCTGAAGATAATGGAATTTCATGGCGAAAAGATAAGGTAGTGGATGGTGTGAATTTTACTGTCCATGAAATGCCTCAAGGAAATATTGTCGTAGGTGCTGCTCCCTATTCACAGTCGGTTTCCCAACCAGAGAAGACGTTTAATGTTGCGGTAAGTTCCGGTGATTGCTCTCGACCTGTTTGCCGACAAGCCTCCACTGGTGAGTATTTTTTTGGAACGGACTGCGATCCAAGCAATACCTATAATCATAATAATACTGTTGATAGCAAGAATGATATTGTTGAATATTTTGACGATGGTATTACCTATCAAAGAGCAAATGGAAAAGATGGAGATACTTACGTCCGATCTGCAGATGAACTTAATTCGACTAACTATTTTGTCAATCCGTTGCCAGGTGGATCTTCTAACTATTACTTGCAGTGTACAGGTGGTACAAATATGCGACCATGTGAGTTGAAATTTGACCATAAGTTTATTGGCGTTCCATTCTCTTTCTGTGTGAGATATTATATGGAATGGAACGAAAATGGCCCTAGCCCAATGGCGTTCTTTAAGTTTGAGGGTACATACGGTAGTTTGGTGACGAACCAGTGCTTGAATCTTGTTATATATGAGTGCCAGGAATCTGTAACCTCTACTGGTAGCGACACAACAATATTGAATCCTGCTGTTATGCCTGCCAATTGTGCTTTTGTCAATGGGTGGCCTAACCAAGGTGCTCCTGTGGTCCCCAATGGTAATGACTTCGCACTTTGTTCGGATAATCAACCTGAAATAGGTTTCAATAGTGGTTCATTTCAAAAAGGCAAATTGTATGTAGTGGATATGATTTTGTCTGGAACATTTACTACGCCTAATAATACAACCATTCAGCCTCGTATTGCTGTATATGATGCAAAGTTCCATACGGCTGTTGATTATATCAGTTTTGAAAAACGTTCCGTGTGTGTGACACCGCGCCATGCTTGTGTGGGAGAAAAAATCACTGTAAATGCGGCGGGATTTAAGTATGGTACTCAATTTAAGTGGGAAGAGTGGGATGGTTCCTCGTATGGACCGATGGTCTCAAAAATTGAATCAGATAGATCTGATCTTAGAACTGTCGATATTACGTTACACAAAATTGGAGATAATAAATTCCGTGTTTCATCAACAACAAATGATGATGAGTATGTATTGTTTACCCTTGTAGGTGAAGCCTGCGACGAGATCGCCTGTGCTACTGCCCCAGACTCTACGCTTTGTTTGGGAACGGACGAGTTGTCTGCTATATTCCGAGTGCAAGATAAAGAGGTGTTGAGGGGCGAACATACTTTTGACTGGGAATTGTATAATCCTAATAAAGTCAAAGTACAAACCGTAACCAACAGCGAAGCAGCTACTATCACTTTCAACACTTCTGCAGGATTGAGCGAAGAGGACTTTATAAAAGCTGGTGTGGCTCAACCATACAAATTGGTACTCATTGCCAACAAAGATGGTTTAAAAGTCTGTACCGACACTGCCGACGTGTACCTACGTCGTCACCCTTCTAGTTTAGGATTAGCACTCAACGGCGCAGCAGAATACTGCCCTGCTACAGCCAACACACCTAGTGCGCAAGATACCATCAAGCTGACAGGTACGACAGGCAAGCTAGGCAACTATACCACAAGTTGGCTATACGCTACAGAATCGGATAAAAATCCACTTGAAGCTCAATTGGCCATCAACACGACTGGTATCTGTCTGCAGAAAGAGAACATCACCGCTAAATATTACGTTGACAACGCAGGTTGTAAGGACAGTGTGGAAATCTCCATCCCTGTCAACCAAGCATTGCCTGACATCACCTGTCCGACAGTGTCTGATCCATTACCATTACCTGCAACGTCGGCAGTATATACCTACACACTTCCGGCTCCTGCCAGCGTCAGCGTAGGTTGCGGTCCGGCTAACGTCACCATCACCACCAATATTAATGGTGTCGATTACACCAAGAAGGTTGGTGAAACCATCGACTTGCCGGAAGGTACACACACGTTGACCTATACCGTTACGGATGGTTGCGGACGTAGCCTTGGATGTCCAATGGTAGTGACTGTGGAGGATGTCACGCCACCAAACCTGGATTGTGACATCGCACCAATCACAGAGAGTGTCACTTCTGGTTGTGAATACACCTTCACCACCATCCCTAGTCCAAAACTTATTGACCTCAATGGTGTGGATGGAGAAATCACGGGTACGTTTGCAGGTCGTAGCACCGATCCTGCTGCCGACAGGGACCCAAGTAAATATACCAAGGGAGAGTTTGAAATAGCAATTACCCATCCATATCCTGTTGGAACGACCTACATCCTGTGGGCATTCACAGATAATGCTGGCAACACTAGCTACTGTCGTCAGACCGTCACCATCACGGACGACCGCGAGTTGGTAGTGGAGTGCCCTGACAATACGGATACTCACATTATTCCTTCTTGCAAAGGTCCTGCTGGTGAGAGTAGACGTACGGTTGGTTACGTTCTTTCTCAACTAGAAACATTGAAGCCAACAGCAAGTTACGTCAGCTGTACCACATCAGAAACCGTAACATTGACACCGACAGTAACCATCAAGAAGAACTTTGGACGTGTTGAAGATCAAGTGTTCCGTGCCTACACTGACGATGAAAAGTTGGATTATAGCGATGCTACAGGACCTAGTTCCAACCACACTTATACCATCAAATGGACCTTCACAAAAAATGGAGCGTTTATCGAAGAAAAAATCGAGGAGTGTACACTTGACGTCGCGTTGAGAGACACCACTGATCCAACTATGATTTGCTACGAAGACATTACAGTTTTAGCGAATACAGATAACAACAAATGTCAAGTGAACGTGCAACAGGGATGGTCTTGGGTGACCGATCCTGAGATTGTGGATGTCCCTCATTATGCTACAGGTGCTAATCCTGGCATGACAGATAAGCAAGGAAGCAATGGATCTGGTTGGGGTGCGACTCCTTGTACGTGGTCCCCAAATAATGTTACCTATTCTTTGAGTGGCAAACTTAAATTACCTACTGAGGCGGATTTGACTGATGATTGTGGTGGTAAGGTGAAACTTACTGTCAGAATTACTGGACCTACCAGTCATACCAACGATGCTCAAAGTACAGAAACTATTTTAGAGAATAAGACGTATAATGCTGCGGATTGGGCGACAGCTACGGACAAACTGAATAAACATAAGTTCTATTACTTGAACTCCACGAATTCCGGCACAAGCACAATCACATATATTCTAACAGATGAAGCAGGCAACTCGTTTGAATGTAACCAAAGAGTCAAAGTTGTTGCTGAGTTTAAACCAGTGGTGACTTGTCCTGATCCGTTTACGCCAATCACATTGAATGCAGACAAAAATACGTGTGTCGCTAAATATGACATCTCCTTAGACGATGTTCCTACAGCTGAAATGCCTTATTGGCAGACTATAAAGGAGGCATACGTGCAAGGCTGTGTGGATCAAAACCTAAGTTGGGATGCCTTGACCACAATTTTGGAGATGAAGGAAAAGACTGTGGAGAAAGGTTATCCATATGTTTTGAAAATTTATAAAAATGTGGATCCTGAGACTCTTTCTGGTGGCACAATGAGCTCCATCTCCAACGGTAGTGAAGCATATGCTACTGCTGTTGCCAATGGAGATACTATTATTACAAAGATTAAGGCGGTAGAACAATGTCCCACAACACCAGGTTTCCCAGGTGGTTTCCCGGGTGGTTTTCCAGGTGGTTTTCCAGGTGCTTCTACTCCCAAAAATTACAAATATGTTTTTGTGGATAATGGTTCTTCTCAGGCCAACACCTCTGTCGTTATTCGACATAATCACTTCACCGAGGAGCAACTGACCAGTGCATTCTCAAACTTGCCTATTGGTACCCACAAGTACGTATGGCACTTTAAAAATAACATCGGTCAAGTGGATTCTTGCGTTTGGAAAGTGACGGTAGAAGACAAAAACGCTCCAATCGTAGAGTGTCAGGAGACCGAGGATGTGATTGTCAAGACTGTCAATAAGGGTCATCCAGACTATGAGACGTACGCGAAAAATTGTCTAGGAAAATACACGATTAAAGACAAACCAAACGTAGAGGAACACTGTTCTATGCCAGTATCTTATTTCTATGTTTTGGACGGTGGAAAGGCTGCTGCCGACACGGTTGCTTTCACCGAGGAGAGCAAAGACATTGCCCTAACCATTGGCAACCACCACTTCGCTTGGATTGTAAAGGATTCAAGAGGTAACGTGGATAGTTGTTCATTCAAGATCATTGTAAAGGATGATACCAAAGCTGATTACAAGTGTCCGGAAGATCAGACATTGCTCTCTACAGAAGAGTGTAAAGTTACTTATACTTTCTCCGCAGAACAATTCGAAGCGAGCGATCTTTGTTCTAACGACAACCTTTTGGAATACTACTACACCATTAAGCAAAACGGTATGGTGTATAACGGCAAAGATCACGTTCGTTTCTCCTTCCCTATCACGGAAACCGTTCCTGTAGAGAACGTTGATTTGGAGGTGAGCGATATAACATATACCTTCTTATGGTTCGTGAAAGATGCTAACGGAGTGGAGGATACTTGCCAAAGTTCAGTAACGGTAAAGGATGCTTCCAAGTTTGAGATCGAATGTCCTGATATCACCAGCGACACCATCGAGAGCTGTACTGACCTCAAATGGAAAGATATTGAACCAACTCTGGGAACGAGAGGCCTAATCGCCAACGACAAATATTACGACTGCGTACAAAAAGAGGAAGTAAGTGCTTCCCACAAAACATATTACAAGAAGACAACAGAGGGTGAGGACGCATTTACAGAACTTGCCTCTGAATCTGTCTTTACCTTCCAAACAGGATACAACATCCGTTGGATCTACACAAAGGAGGCTTCCTATATTGAGACAAAGAAAGACACTTGCGAACTGGAATTGTTCGTCGGTGATACTACTGCTGCCACATTCGATTGTTCGAAGGTAGATGATGTGGTCTTGGACGTAGTCAACGGCTGTGACACTACTTATAAGATTATCCGTCCGAGCGACGAAGCCATCCACGACAACTGTACGACCGATTTCGACCAGTTCCACTTCTTCTACAAGTTGAACGGAGGAGCAGAAAAGCAATGGTCGGCAACAAGCTCTGAGACACTCAACGTAGGCGAGACCTATACATTGACTTGGAGAATCGAGGATGCTGTAGGCAATGTCACCGTCAAGGAGCCTGCTTGTCCACAAAGCATCATCGTCAATGATCACCGCAAGTTTGAGGCAACCTGTGCTACACAAGAGGCTTTGAATATTGACGGATGTGGTGCAATGACATGGAACGAGGTAGCCAACAAGATGACTACAGAGAACAAGCCAACAGCTACCTTCTCATCATGCAAACCAGCAACGATTACACCAAACGTACAAACAGCCATCTACTACAAGGAGACGGGTGCCGATGACAACACTTACAAGTCAGTTTATACAGAAGGCACATCGTTTGCATACAAAACGAATTACACCTTGATGTGGGTATTCACGTTGACCGGAGACCATATCGTAGAGGCTCACGACACTTGTTACACATCCGTCTTTATTAAGGACGTTTCCAACCCAGTAGCTGACTGTTCAAAAATGCCAGTATTGGAAGATGTGTTTATCAAGAGTGCAACAGCTTGCGATACAATCGTCACCATCTCAGCACCAACAGCAGTCTTCTCAGACAACTGTAGCATCAAGAATATCAACTTTAAGTGGAAGTTCAACGACGGTATTTCTTCTGAGACATACGTTTATAGTGAGTCCACTAGAGATATCACCTTTAAACCTGGCAAATACACCATTACATGGTGGGCCGAGGATGAGGAGGGACTCCTTTCTGCAAGTTGTGATCAAACATTGTTTGTCCGTGACTCCGCCCTCTTCACAGTTGTCTGTCCAGATACTGAGAATGACAAGGTTTACGATATTCAAACTTGTGACGCACCTTCCGGTGTGTTGTTGTTGGATTCTTTGACCAAGGCTAGCTACAAGCCAACTGCCCATTTCGATAAGGATTGTGAGTATTCGTTCCCTGCTATCAATGAGGCCGTTTACGCCCAGAAGAGCGGAGAGACCACTTGGACACTTTTGAAGGATATCCCTTCATTAGGTTTGAAGAGCGAATACACGATCCGTTGGATCTTCTCCGTAGAGCAAAGCAATACCATCGCCAAGATGGCGGACACTTGTGAATTCAACATCCGTATCGGCGATGTGACAGAGCCTGAATTTGTCTGCCCTGCAATCCCTGAGGCGACAACACCAGCCGCTGCTACGGATTGTAACGCATTGATGTCTATTAATCTCTCTGATTTCAATGTGACTGACAATTGCGAGACATCCCCTGCGGCATTCAAATATGGTTATTATGTGGATGGATTGTCAACCGACACCACCTACGTTCCATACTCAGCCACACCAATCGTTGTCTCATTGCCTGTTCGTGCGGAGGCTTACACTGTTGTTTGGGTAGTGGCCGACAAGGCGGGTAACCGCAAAGAGTGCCAGCAAACAGTTACGGCGAAGGATGAGACCAAGCCGACCATCACTTGTCCAAACGACACTACGATCCAATTGTTGGTATCTTGTTCGGATGATTACCACTTCCCTAAGGCAACCATCACCGACAACTGTACCGAGAATGTCGATGCCTTCTGGTCGTTCGACAATACCGACTTCACTGAATATGTCGCTGGTGCTTCGAAGGAGTTGGTAGCTGGTAAGTACATCATCTATTGGTATGGTATCGACGAGGCTGGCAAACAATCAGAGACCTGTTCTGCCAATATCACGGTGAAGGATAGTATCGGTTTGATTAAGTATTGTCCTGAAAATGGTGATGAGGATGTTACCATCGTCACCTGCAATAAGTTGACATGGAACGATGTGAAGGATCAATTCACTGTGAAGCAGACACCTTCCGTAAGTCAAAAGAATTGCGCGGTGGGTACGAATGACGCGATTAAGCCTTCACTCTCTTACCGCTTGAAGAATACAGGTGCTTACCAACCATTGATCGACGCTACAGAGTTTGATTATAATAAGACATACGATATCCGTTGGATGTTTGAGAAGACCGGTGATAACGCCTCCTTGATGAAGGATTCATGTTTCACCACACTTACTTTGAAGGATACTGTTACCCCAACGGTTGATTGTAGCAAATTGGAAGATATCACCCTTCGTCCAAAGAATAGTTGTGATACTTTATACACCATCCTCAAGCCAGTCGGTGTATTCGATGACAACTGTGGCGAAGCTAATTTGAAATACTACTACAAGTTGGATGCGAACGAATATGTTCTGTTCAACAATAACAAGGAGACATTGACCAATGGCGACCACACCTTGACATGGAAGGTGAGGGATGAGTTCCAAGTGTCAGCTGAGTGTGCTCAAACCATCCATGTGTTGGATAGCACGAAGATCAACCTCCAGTGCCCAACAGAGCAGGATGTGACCATCAACACCTGCGTAGCCATGACATGGGCTGAGGTGGAACCATTGTCCTCCGACAACCAAAAGGCGACCGCGACAAGAACTGATTGTAAGGGCAGCGAGCCTATCCACATGGATTCAATCATGTACTTCAAGAAACATGAGGACGAGACATTCGCGGCTCTTAGCAGCACTACCTCATTCACTTACAACACGCTTTACGACTTGAAGTGGTTGTTCGTCAAAGAGGGTGCCGACATCGCCACGATGAAGGACTCATGCCTCAGCTCCTTGCTCTTGAAGGATACGGCCGATCCGAAGGTGGACTGCTCTAAGATGAGCGACATCACGCTTCAGCCAAAGAACAGCTGCGACACCTTGTACGCTATCGCTAAGCCAGAGGGCGTATTCACCGATAACTGCGACGAGTCTGAGTTAAAGTATTACTACAAGTTAGACACGAACGGCTTCAAGTTGTACGAAGACAACTCTGAGACGCTCACCAATGGCGAGCATACATTGGTCTGGAAGGTGGCGGATAGTGAGGAGAACGAGTCAGCTACATGTTCTCAAACGATCACCGTCTTGGATAGCACCAAGATCGACAAGTCATGCCCAGCCGAGCCGAGTGTGACGATCAACACCTGCGACAACATGACATGGAGCCAAGTATCGGCGAAGTTGACCGACGCGCAAAAGGCGAAGGCCACCCGAACCAACTGTGCGGGCACGGAGCCAATCGACATGGAACCTAGCATGTACTACAAGAAGCAGTCCGCTACGGCGTACGACGAGTTGACGGACGATTCCGTATTCGAGTACAGCGAGTCGTACGACATCAAGTGGTTGTTCGTGAAATCAGGCGAGAACATCGCGACGATGACGGATTCCTGCTTCTCGACAGTCGTATTGCAGGATACCGCGAACCCTACCGTGGACTGCTCAAGGATGTCGCCAATCGCATTGAAACCGACGTTGACCTGCGATACCATTTATAAGTTGATCAAGCCAACAGGCGTCTTCGACGATAACTGCGGCGAGGGCAACTTGACCTACTCTTATCAGGTGGACGGCGAGGGCGCTTATGTGGAGTTCGACGGAACGAACATGGTGACCTTCTCCAATGGCGACCACACACTCACATGGAAGGTGGCCGATAAGATGGGCAACGAATCCGCTATTTGCGTACAGGACGTTACGGTAAAGGATGAGACCAAGCCAGTCATCACTTGCCCTAACGACACCACGATCCAGTTGTTGACCTCATGTACCGTGGATTACGAGTTCCCACGCGCAAACGCGACCGACAACTGTACCGCGACCGATAAGATGGAGTATTACTACAAGTTCAACGGAGATGCCGATTACACTTTGTATGCTGCAGGCGCGAAGAGGGAGTTGGGCATCAACGCGTACACCATCACATGGTATGCGAAG
>JAZUDI010000085.1:0-21407 GCA_045639525.1 Paludibacteraceae bacterium
AATTCACGCTCATAACAGGTTGTTTCGCCTGTTATCTGACCATACCATCTGTGTTTTTCATATTGCTGTTGATGTCATCAATAAATCCGGACTAAATAGTAAGCGTCCAAACTGATAAAATTTATCAATTTGGACGCTTACACCGCTATGTGAGAAGGCACTAATCCATTACTTGTTCAGACCCAATATCTCCGCAGGAGTGATATCCAGCACTTGGCACAATTGACGAGCCACTTTGAGCGTTGGCTCCGCACGGTTGTGGATATAGTCGCTGATACGGCTGGGACTGACACCTATTTTCTCCGCCAATTGACGAGAGGTCATGCCAGCATTCTCCAAGGCATCCAAAATGATTTCACCCAAGGTAGGCGTAGCGATGTGGCAATGAACGGCTTCATAAGCCTCCACCACATCGGAGACGATCATCAATTCCACCATCATCGGATCATCCATCGGCGTATTTTCATTCACCTGTGGCAACAACGCCTCTATACGGGCTTGCGCATAGTCATATTTCTCTTTCGAAACTTCCATAACTTTTCTATTTACAAATTACTACAATCCAACTTATCATACTCTTGATGCGTACCCACCCATCTGATATAGACCAATTCAGGCGTAAACATCACCACAACAACCAAACGATAGTTATTTCCCTTGATATTAAAAACATAATGCTGATTACCCACATAATCCGCATTAGGGAAATCCTTTCGCATATCCGAAAAATTTTTCCAATGGGCGGCACTCACCTTTTGATGCCATCTCTCCAAAGAAACACGGCTATCAGCGTGGCCCTCCTGCTCATAAAACTCCTCTAATTTTTTCTTTGATATAATTCTCATTATTAGATATTTTTCATGTTGTTTGTGCAAAAGTAGAAACAAAATTCTAAAATTCAAAACAATCAAACGGATTTATTTTGAATAACAAAACAATAAATTCAAAAGACGTTATTTGTATAACCCCACACATAGAACGAAGAGATATGTACGAGGTTATGCGCTATGAATGAGGTAATTGTCTGTAAGACGGTACGTTACACAAAAAAAGGCCATACTCGTCAGAATATGGCCTATAAAATTAAACTAACAATCAATATACCAGCACTTTGCTCGTCTCCGCACCAAACTGCACGCAATAGACGCCCGATGGAAGGAGAAGGTCAATGGACTCTCCCTGTTCCAGCTTCAACTCACGGATTGGTTTTCCTTGGGCATCAACGATCTTAAAAAGGCCCGATCTATCCGTTGTGATACGCAATTTTCCCGCCACGCAAAGTGCGCGCCACAAATCATGGGAAGGGAGACTCTCCGTACCCGTAGGCACCGCCTCCCCCTCTTTCAGTATCCGCCAAAGCGCACTGTTCGGACGATCGGAAGGAATGTCATCCTGCGTCACATCGCCATCTTTGCCTAAAACATAATACCCACTATGGAGGAAACGCATATCCACAACCCAATCCTGGAATTCACTGTGTTTGGAAAGGCCCACAATCTGGTGCGCTTTACCATTCCATCCCCAGAGACCGACCGTAGCGCCCGCAGCCTTCGATTCATTCGGAATCTCCAACACTTGGTCGCCGAAATTGATACGGTAGCCACTACCCGACTCCGAAATCGTCGCCAAAGCCTCCGGCGCATCGCAGTCACCCAACGCTAAATCATGCTCCTGGGCGGTCAAACACTTCCCCTCCTCCAAAGAGTAGAGGCGAAGCTCTCCCTGCGGCAATTCCATGGCTGGATTCTTGCGCCACACACGCACCCAGTCACACTCCAAATAGGCAGGATTACCCGATGTCACCTCGATCGGATTACCATTATCCGTCGCCCAGCCGCCAATGGCTAAATTGATGATGATATAATTCTTGGCTAATTGGCTGATCTCGGTGGGCTTATTGTAGCTGGCCACCAACTTGTCATCGAAATAGAAGCTAAGGGTTTGGTCGTTCCACTCCAAGCCATAGGTGTGGAAATCCGCGGATTTATCAGGCCCCGTGTGGACACCGCCGAAGGAGGCCTCGTGATCCCACGCCGAGCCATGGGAGGCGTACCAATCGCTCTTGGTGTAATGCAGATAGTAATGATGCTGGTTGCGCGCATGCGGCACCTCGAAGATATCAATCTCCGGAGGCCAACCATCTTGCAGGGTCCAGAAAGCGGGCCAAGTACCCAATTGCTTCGGCATTTTGAAACGACCCTCGATGTAACCATACTTCACCTCAAATTTACCCCTGGTATCAATAGCGCCCGAAGTATAATCGAGCGAATAGGTTTTGTCACCGCTCTTGCAGGTGGCAGGCGCCTGGGGATGACGCTTCGCCTCTCCCTTGATGCGTAACAGGCCATTCTCCACCGACACATTCTCCTCCACGCAATAGGCGCGGTGGTTGTGGGTATGGCCCCAATTGTAGGTGGGATTCCACTTGGACTTATCCAAGCCATTCCCGTCGAACTCATCGTTAAAAACCATGGTCCAGCCACTCATATTGGCTGGCGGATTGGCGTGGGCCACTCCACACGTAAGCGCTATGACCGCCACCATACATTTCAACCCCTTTTTCATTTCATTACTAATTTTCTAGAAAACCATTTATCATAAAACCACTATCTCTTTCTCTATCTCACAATCACTCTTTGGGCATTTTGCACACCTCCCATAGAGGTCACCACGACATAAACACCCGACTGAATCGGCAATTCCAACTCATTCGAAATGGTAAATGTCCGATCAACAATCGTCAGACCATTCATATCCACCACCCAAACATTGACTTGGGAGTCGTCTAGCTCATTCACAATCCGCAACATATTATCCTCTCCCAACACAGTCAACCCATTGGAAGGTTGCTCCAACATAGCCGTCTCATCAGAAGGGAGCGCATTGGCAAATGGGTAAGGAACGATACGCCACTCACGGTGTGCGTTCGCACCAGGATTGCCCGCCGCCCAGACACCGATATTGGTACCTGCCGTACTCTTTTCGCCCTCTAAATCAAAGGATTTGCCATTGCCAACCGAAACAATGGCATAGCAGTTCTCTCCCAAATCGTTGAGTTTGAATTGCTGGTTGGATTTTCCGTCAACCATCTTCTCCAATTTCAAGAAATAGGAACCATCGTCGGTAACCGCCATACGCTCGCCACCCCGCTTGGTATAAATCGTATAGTTACCGTTGGACAATGGTTGAAAATACCATCTTTGCAAAGTGTCTTGCGGGAAGATATTGGCCAACTTCAAACCTTCCGCCGCCTCAGCGCTGATTACCGAAGTGGCGCTACGAGGGACGATCACATAGGCCTTCTCCGGTTGAATACCCTCAATGCCACGATCCGCCGTCACGTCAAAAATCGCCGTGGAGATCTCCTCGCCACCCATGGTGTAGGAGAAACGCTTATTCTCCACCCCGTCACAAGGGAGCAGCTGGCAGTTGTATTTCGAATTGGTGGTATAGAGTTTCACGTCTGGAGCCACCTCCTTGAACAAAGAGAGATCCAAACTGACACGCTTCTGGTCTGAACCAGTGTTCAGCATCACTACCACCAACTTATCTCCCTCCGGACTGATAGCCGCCAACAGATCATCACGGCCAATGGTCAAGAAGGTATAGCCCTGCTTGATGAAACGGGTCACCTGCATGCGTACATACATGTTCTTGACGACATGGAACTCTTGCGAAGCGAAATTTCCTTGAACCAGACACCACTGGTCGTTATTCTCCTCCACGAACTGCCAATCCACCCACGCCTGCGGCATCAAGTAATTGAGGTCGTCGAACATACGTTGCGCCATGTTGAGGTTTCCATTCAGACCTGTACCGCCCGCACCCGTCTCGGACATCCAGAAAGGGATTTCCGTCTCATGTATCAAAGACCTCAAATTGGCCTTATCCCTGGCATTTCCACCATAGGTGTGAACATTGTATTGACCCAACATATTGAGGATATTCTCCTTCTGATAGAGTTGCAACTCTCCGATGGCTGTCTGGACGCTGGTCTCATCACAAGCGGAGATGACCGTGTTCAAGCCGGATGCCTTCAATTTTGGATACAACACCTTGATCAAATTGACCTGAGAGGCAGGATCAAAGTGGCACCCCTCCTGTCCGCCATTGGCACCCCAATAGTTGGTGTTGGGTTCGTTGAAAGGGTCCAAGGTCTTAAACTCAATGCCGTATGTGCTCTTGATGTGCTTGCACACCTCGATCAGATAATCAGAGAATATGCCATAATTCTCCGGCTTCAAATTATCCTTTCCCGCATTGGCATTACCAGAGGCGCAGCCGCTGTAGGTCATCCAGTAGGGAGCTGAATTGGAGAATGCCTCGAAGACCGCATCCTTACGAGCCTTATTCAATTTATCCAATACCTTCAGTTGTCCAGCATCCTTGGTCCAGTCATAAGGGGCGTTGGCGCTGGCCTTGAATCCCTCCATCTCCGCACGCTTTCCCTTACCGTTGCACATGTGTCCATTGTAGTGGCTTGGATCGTCACCGCCACCGATATTATAGCGGAAGATATTGAAGTTCAAACCATCCTCGTCAGTCAAGAGTTTCACCAACTGGTCCACCTTATCCTCGCGCCATCTGCCGCACATATGGGCCCACCAACAGAGGGAGACACCCCATCCCTCCAGTTTCTGTTGCTTAGAGCCCGGATTGATGCAAGCGGTGGTCATGACACTCGGATCGTACTTCGCCAACAAGCCATAATACTCATCTGCGGTCAGACTAATGACCGAACCGTGACGCATCACCGAAGGGAAGGCATACTCACTTGCGGGAAGTTGCGTAAAACGACCTGATGAGAGGTCGTCCGTCACCAACGGATAATATCCTTTACCGCCAAAGTCATCCAACAAAAGGCACCACTTCTCCTCGTTGTTGAACTTAAAGCAGGTCGGCCCCTCCACATAGGAGATCTTGCTCATATCGGAATTGACCTCCGTCCAATTACCCAACAGGGAGTTGGACTTCTCCATGATGATATATTTTCCTGTGGTTGGCATACCGTTTTTGTGCGCTTCGGTCGCCTCGTTTTTCTTGAATCGATAGTAGGTATCTCCCACCTTGATGGCAGTGGCGTCAATCACACTGATGGCACGTCCGCCACCGTTCTTCAACTCGATCCACACCTTCGCCTCGCTGAATGTCACGAAATCTTTGGTCGTGCAGTAATAGACACGGTGGGTGTTGTCGCCCGAAGGGATCTTCGAACTCCAAAAGACCAAATATTGGCCACTCGCGTCATCATAAATCGCCTCAGGCGCCCAGGTGCAACCCGCACCCTCCGGAGCCACACGGCACATGCGTTGTTCAGACCAGTTTATCAAATCGGGAGATTCCCACACCATGATCGATTTGCTACCCGTCGTTTGGGCGGCGGTCCAATTACCATTTCCATTGATTTTCAAATCGGTAGCTATCACGAAAAAACGGTCACCCTCCGCAGAGCGCATGATGAAGGGGTCTCGCAAGCCCTTCTCGCCCAAGGAGGAGGTCAATACCGGATTACCACTGTTCAGGTCGGTCCAATGAAGGCCATCCTTGCTCACCGCGAAATAGATCTGTTCACCTTGTGCCAACCCCTCTCCCTTGAAATAGGCGAAAAGATAGGCGGCATAATTGTCAACTGAGGCAAAAGCCGTGCTGATAGAGAGAATGGAATAGCAAAATAGAAGGCACAATGCGTGGCCAACTAATCGAAATGTGTTTTTCATAAATGCAAAATTACAATCGATATGTATTTCAAAAGTATTAGGTCGTAAAGATACAAAAAAACACAATCTTAACATATATATACACCAAACAAAAAGAGGAGGATGCCCATCAACGCTGAGCATCCTCCCTTTTCAACAAGGAATAATCGAAACGAGTCCCTCCGCCGTTATCCTTTACTGCCCAAAATCACTCCTCCTCACCCACATAAGGATGATCCTTGGCGTACTCGTAGTCCTCTTCGGTGATATAGTAGTCACATTTATATACATCCTTCTTCACCTCCTTAGAGGTGTACATAAAGTACTTATCTAACATACAACGTCCTTCCGGATTATCCTCACATTTATATTTGATAGTGTCATCAAATGTAACATACACACCTCCTAATGGGAAAGGTACAGGAGGTGTCCCTATATATCCAAAATCTCCTTTAATTTTGATGCTATCATTAGCCCGTATTTCGAATTCCTCATCGTTTATGTTATGCGATATCGGATAACAGTTAATTCTAACTGTCCTTTCTGTCGAGTTGTATATGTAATAAAAGAAACCTCCATTAGCGACACCATCTACATCAGAAGGTTTACATGCGTACAAACTCATGAGCAATACGCTAAGTGTAATTAATTTTATTCTATCCATTTTTGTCTGTAAAGAGTTAAAAAGCTGTTTAATAATTCTGCGAGTTTTGCATGACTCTCTCTTATGGAAATGCCAATAGGCGAATGTTTCTTATGAAATCCATAATCACAATAGAGTATATTGTCAAGATGAAACTTTTCGCAAAGATAATGATATAGTTAAAAACACAAACAACTTCAAAGGGTTCGTTAATTCGGATTTCCGCTATGGTCGTTTACAGACTAAAATCACTCCTCCTCACCCACATAAGGATGATCCTTGGCGTACTCGTAGTCCTCTTCGGTGATATAATAGTCTCTTTTATATAATACATCCTTTATCACCTCTTTAGAGGTGTACATAAAGTACCTATTCAGCATACAACGTCCGGCTGGATTATCCACGCATTTATATTTGATAGTGTCATCAAATGTAACATACACCTCTCCCATTGGGAAAGGTACTGGATAAAATTCGAAAGCATCTACTTTCCCTTTGATTCTGACACTGTCTTTAGCTCGTATTTCGAATTCCTCATCGTTCCAAGAACTTGATTCCGGATAACAGTTAATTCTAACCGTTCTTTCTGTCGAGTTGTATATGTAATACGTGAAATCTCCTGGAACGAGACCATCTACATCAGAAGGTTTACATGCGTACAAACTCATGAGCAATACGCTAAGTGTAATTAATTTTATTCTATCCATATTAGTTAAGATAAAACTATTCGCAGAGGTAAAAAAATAATTGCAAACGCAAACGACGTAAGAAATCGTCAATTCGGATTTGTAATCGATTGATCTTCTATTTTTTACGTATGAAACTAAAAAACGGACATTCGTTCATTCCACTCTTTGTATTGTTCGTTCTCTTCCTCAAATTTTTTCATGTGTTTTTCACAAGCATATAGAATACGATCATGTAATTCGATATCTTCTTTTTTCGAAAAGATTAGATAGTCGAAAAAAGACCATTCGTTTAAAAGGTTTATATATTCATTTTCCAACATTAAACAATCATCAAAATTCTGATAGTCAAGTGATTCTTGCGCTTTTTGCAAAACACGAAACCGAGTTTCAAGTTTTTCTCGTTTACTTTTTCTCATAATTGTATTTGTTCTTATCGTCAAGGCAAAACCAGCTGAGCAATTCAGCAAAAACTCTATTGGTATGTGACAAGCATTTCAGATCGTCTAAACTGAGATTTTTAAACTCGTATTTTATGTTGTATTTTGTATCGAAAACGGCAACAGATTGAAGATTATTTTCTGTTTTATTTGATATCTGGTATTTAAGCCGGTGATTATATGATTCTACACTATTTGGGAAGTCGATTTCCCCACGGAGAGAATGTTTGGTACAAAAATAAAGATATGAGGCATCTGTTTCACAGGCATCAGCAATAACGATTACTTGATTTGTCTGTTCATCCTTTATCAGGATTCTTCTATTCGACATGTCGGCACATAGCATCAAGGAAAGTTTTGATTCCTCAATTGGCTTCCAATACCTATTAATTTGGACGTCGCTTAACTTGGCAAAATCCACAAATTTTTTAAATTTATTTTCATCCATAAGTTTATTAATCTATGATTTCAACACCACTAAAACTTATTTTTAAGGCACTAATCGATTTACGTCTTTTAAGCTCTGCTTTGAGTTTCTTCGTATCATAACAAAAGGGATACGCTCGTTGAATTTTTGTTTTTTTCTGTAGATTCAAATAGAGACTAACGTCATACACTTCATCATCAACATAAATAGGGAAATATCTCATGTCTGGGAACACATCCCTTACAAACCCACGTAATGCTATTTTTTTGTTAACAATAGCCGAAACGATCTCTTTTTTTACCTCTTCCTCTGTTTGTCCTAATATTTCAATGTTATCGTAAGAATGGATACGAATAGATACAATTCTTTTAAATTTTAAACTATGAGCAAGGTCAATAAGTCTATTTTTCTGCTCAGTCGTCATAGATGAGCAAAAGTCAAATCCCTCATCTATACCAAATCCATAGTTAGATACGCCATGACCCAAGGCAACGGCAATACCAGAATCGTAGAAGAGATTACGAAATTCGTCTTCAATTTTAGACTTCGCTTCCCAAACCAAATGCTTCACAATACATTCCAATTCAGACTGAACGTCTTTAAACATAAAAATTTCATAATAGACCTCATTAAAATCTTCGTATACAGAATCGTCATATTTATATTTAAGTGTCATCACACTTGACTTATCATCGACTCCATTTATGCGGATGTTCCCTGGGTAACAAACCAAGGGCAAATTAAATATAAAATAAAAATCTATGGATAAATCGCAAGCATCACTTGTTTGTATGCTGAAGTTTTGAGCATGATGTCTTAAATAAGAACAAACTTCATCAAAGATCTCTTTACCTTTCATCGGAAGAGACCATTGCAAAGTATGTTCTGCTAGATTATCGCCAACTTTCCGACAATAGAAATAACGGGGATTATCATATTCAAAAAAAGGTGTTCTTTTGTTTTTGAACATCACTAAACCTTCATTAGGTTCATCCACACGCTTACCAATAAAATGGTAATTGTAAATTTCTCTAACAACTTCATTGAATTCACTATAATTCTTGACTTCACCATTGGATGCATTTATTTCTTTGCCCATCATAAGAGAAATAGTTTATCTACAAAAATAGTGAACAGAAAACGAGCAGAAAAGAACCTTATTCCACAAAAGCAACAAAAACAATTAAACGTTCAGCATTTTGTAAAATAATACATAATACTATAACTTCACTATATTCTCAATATGTTTGCAAGGATCACTTCCTCTTCGTCCACTCCCACAATTTCCTATAAAAGGCGTGGTGTGAAAGTGTAGCTCCTCCATAACACGATGCGTGTTTTCAGAAAGAGAACAAAGAGGGATGCCCATGACTCTGAGCACCCCCTCCCTTTTCACACTGATTGTAATTCACAAATTATTCTTATCACCAACGACCACCACCAGGGCCTCCCATGCCTTGCGCCGAGGCTGTCTTGGAGGTAAGCGCCGAACCGCCAGCGATGGATCCGCCAGCGGAATATGTCATCGTCGTATTATTTTTACCTCGGATGATGATTTCCTCTCCCGGCGTATAGTTACCTCCCGAAGTAAAGTTGGCGGAAGATCCACTGATATAAATGAGTTGTGTCGCCGACTGAGTGGTGGTGAACGAGGAGAGTACACTATTGTTGGCGGATGCGGTATAGCGCGTATTCGCGGAGATGCCAGTCACCGCCAAGTTGGTGGAAGCGGAAGGCAACGTCTCCGAACTCTTACAGAAGAGCATCAACACCGCACCCGACTTGAAGGCAGGGGTCGCGTCACAATCAAGCGACACATTGCCACACTCCACAATCACCGCACCTCCCTGGAAAGACATCGATCCATTAGAATCCAACGCATCGGTATCTCCTGAACCCACATTCAAATAGTGGACACCGCCGTTGACCGTCAAGGAAGGGGTACCGCTTCCCGAAGTGGAGGTGGAGCAGTTCCAAACATCGTCCCATCCGTAACAAGAGGTGACACCGCCATTAAAGACCATTGTCGTTCCTTCGAAGGCCTCGAAAGCGTCGGAGACTAAAATGTCGCCGCCATTGATGGTCAAATTCTGCACACCGTGGATACCTTGGTCGTTGTGCGCCGAAATGGTCAATTTACCACCATTCACAGTCACGTTTCTACCCTTTATTCCAGAGTCAAGCGTCGTGATATCGATCGTTCCGCTGTTGACCTCCAAAGTTTGGTTGGAGTGGATCGCCTTCGGGCCACAATAAGGAAGGTATTTCTGTTTTTCATTACTTGCCTTGTAAGTCTCATCACTACTATCACCCGTATTCACCGTTAGGGAGAGGTCGCTATCCGCGCCATTGAGCCTACCGATCACGATGCTCTTATCACTGGAGATACCCTTTCCGTGAGGCACTGTGATTTGAAGGGTGCCACCCTTGATAGAGACCAAGCTTTCTCCCCTGATCGCTTTGGGAGTCGTCGCTTCCACCTCAGTGGTGCTGCCGCCAAAACCACCACCGAATCCACCGCCCCAAGGATTGTTGTTATTGCTGGACGAGCCAGTAGTGGAGGTGTACCAGAATCCGCCCTTATTAAGGAGCGTGATATCACCGCCATCGACATAGATGAAATCCGCCTTCATACACTTGGCGATCTTCGCCTCCTCTCCGATTTTCACATCCAGGAGACCCGCCTGGACAACGATCGCGGAGTCGGCCTTCAAACCAAATACGGAGGTGGTGTCCTTATTGATCGTCTCGATGTTGAATGCACCACTCAAATCAGCCACGACCTTTCCGCCCGCCAAGAGAATCTTGTTGTCCGCCGAAATGGCTCTCGCGGCAATACCGTTACCGGAGACTTTGATGGAGGCGTTGCCACTTACCTCAATATCGCCATTGGAGACAAGGGCGCCATTGTAGGAGATATCGGTCGCGTCATCCACATTCGTGAAAGGTGTGGTGGCGGTCAATTCAGCCTCAACCGAACCACCTGAAACCACAGTCTTCACACCCGACTTGATAGCCTTTGAGCCCGCTCCTGAAACATGGAGGATGACCTCTCCGCCCGAAATCTCCACAACGCTATCGCACTTCAACCCCTTCGCGTCATCCGCGCTGACGGAGAGCGACACCTTTCCACTCTCCACCAAAATCTTCTCACTGCAATCCACGCCGTCACCCGCTGTCTGCGAGATGGATAATTCTCCACCATATAGTTTCAGCGCATCCGCATTGATACCATCTCCCTTCGCGCCATCAACGGTCAATGCACCCGCATAGAGTTCAATATTTTTCGAACTATTGATCGCATGCTTGTTGTTTCCAGTCACGCTCAACATACCCGCTGAACCATCCTCATTGATCTTCAGCTTCGACTTGGTATAGAGGGCACCCTTATTACTGTTTCCTACCCCATCCGACAACTGGGATGTACCCTTCAAATGGAGCGAACAGGTATAAGACTCGCCATCCGCCGCACTATTCAAGACAATAGGCGACTGGGTATTGGACAATGACAAGTTATCCAACAAAAGCGTATAACCTCTGTCTGGCGTCATCTCAAATGAGCCAGCATCGGAAGAGCCTGAAAGATAATAGACAATATCCTTCACATCCGCGGCGGAGACCACCCTCACCGCTGCGCCATCACGGGTTATCGTCACGGATTCGAATGGGTTGAGCACCTCCACCTCACTACCCTTATAGGTAATGAATACGGTGTCACCGCTCAAAATAGGCTCCACATCAAAAGTGGCGCTATCCACTTGGGCGATCTCATAGCTTTTATCCGCCCCCTCCACAATAATCCTTCCCTTTTGGAAACGAATCGTGTCGATATCCGCAACATAGATGGAGGATTGGTCACCCGACGAGAAGTGGAAACTCATACGGGTCTGCGCCCAAACGACCAAACCCGCGAACACCAACAAGGTGAATGTTATATATTTCTTCATATCTTACAGATTTTCAAGTATGTGTTATTCAATTCAAAGATATATGTACCGTTCGGCAGCAAACGTAGATCAATGGTTGATCCATTCGTAACCGCACCCTTCATCACACATTCTCCTCCCAAAGAATAGATGTGATAAGGGAAAGTTCCTTCCCCACTCAACGACACCGTCATCATCTCCACCACAGGGTTAGGATAGAGCGACACTTGTGGCGACGAGGCCACAACATGTTCCACACCAGTCTCGGATAGTTCCACCGTCTCGAAGGTCATTTTACCGATATTCGAGAGTGCTATCCGCACCTCTTTTCCATTTCCCACCGTATCAATCACCATTGAATTACCAGAAAAATAGATTTTACCCTCATCATACATATGATAGCGGGTAATTCCCTCAGGCTGTTCGATCGACACCCGAGAGATTGTGATAGCCATCAGCGGAGATGCAAAGATCCCCGCCAATAACATCACCACTGTTTTCATTGTGTTTGTTTCTTTCATAATAGCATCTGTCTGATGTAATTTAAATTATACAGTTATTCGTAGATGCCACAAAAGTACAGCGAGGCTTGGCGAAGTGGTAATTTATTCAATTAAGCGGGGAAGATGTTCAATCAAAAAGAGCGACTATCTAATTTTTCCAACAAAAATCACTATTTTCGCGACGAAACAAATGTTTGGAATGGAAAGCAATCAAGAGGCACACTGGTTTGTGGCGAAGACCAAAGCCAGACAAGAGAAGAAGATCAGAGAGCAGTTGGAGGAGATGGGCGTAGAGGTCTATCTTCCGACAAGTGTGGAGGTGCGTCAATGGCATGACCGCAAAAAAAAGGTGGAGATGGTACTCATTCCAAGCACGATTTTCATCCATACCGACAAAGAGAGAGCCCTCTCGCTTCCCAACGAGAGAGGTGTCCAGATCCGCTATGCCATCGATATGATGGATGGTAAGAGATCGATGATGACCGTCTCCAACCGTGAGATGGACAACTTCATGAAATTTCTCGACATCTCGGAGGACGCACCTGTCATGGACGAGGATCTCCTCTATGTGAAGGGCACGAAGGTGATGATCACCAAAGGGGCGATGTGCGGCATTGAGGGAGAGTTAATCGAGGCGAAGAGCAAAAAGAAGGTGGTGGTCCGCCTTTCTGGATTGATCGCCTGCACCTTGGAGATTCCCATGAATTATTTACAAGTAATAAAGTAGAAGGGGCGTATTGCATACGCCCCAATCAACATATTGCAAAAAAAGAGGCACCCATCAAGGTGCCCCATATTCAATGTCGTCTACCTTCGTCAATCATCATTCACCTTAAATTTATCACCCGTCTCATCTATAATGCGTTGGTAGTAACTCTTCGAATAACCAGGCGTCTGGATATCTTCCGGAACACCCCATCCATTATCCAGGAATTTGCCTTTTCGTTCACGCTTGATATTACCATCCGCATACTTCACCATCAAGAACTCTCCCAACTCTTTCCATTGCTTCATCATGATCGCAGCCTGGTTCTCGGAATACTCCGTCAAGAAACGGTTGGCGAAGTCGGGTGACTTTTTGTAGAGCGATTGGGCGGCCTCCTCCACTACATCGAGGTTATCCTCCAACTTCTGTTCGAACTCCGCCTGGACGCGACGGATATCAGGCGCCATATACTTATACTTGCCATAAGCCATATTGGATACCCAATTGAATACCCAATAAGCGGCATCCCAAGAGAACTCCAACAAACTACCGTTACCAGTACGGAAGCAGGATGGCACTTGCGTGGTTCCACAGTAGATCGGCACATAGACAGTGAAGGTGGCGTCATCCACACCAAACCACAACACACCGCCAATTTTATTCGGCAACCAACTACGCATCTGCGCCACGAAAGAGAAGGCGTTCTTCGGACTCGCGATCGGAGACTCATTGAAGTAAGTCTTTCCATCCACCTCCCAAATGCGTGGTTCAAAACGATACTCGGCGCCAAAAGGTTCGGCACCCACATCCTCCGTCAAGGCCAACGGAGAATTCTCAAAGTGGTCGCGCATCAAATTCTTCAACTCCAACAAAGAGACCTTACTCGTAGGTTTCACCCATAAAGGCATCTGCTCCTCCGATTTTCCTAAAACATAGGATATATACTTCTCCATCTCAGGATTCACCTTACGGTAGATGCTCCACACCCTGGCGTCGCAGAAACGTCTCGCGCTGAATGACATCGGATCGTAGGCCTCCGAGAAATTGAAATCCTTATTCTTTCCGTTAAAGTATCCCATCTCCTTAGCGAAGGAGATCACATCCCTGGAGTATCGGCAGTTCTCACGGTCGTTCAAAGGGAAGGTGGTGATACGGGAGTGATTGGTATGGGCACAGATGCAGTCGTCCGGCACACGCAAAGCCACCCAGACGGCACCCTTGATATCAGGTCCCTTACCGATCATCTCCATGATCCATATTTCGTTCGGATCGGCGATGGAGAAGGTCTCTCCTGTGCTGCAATAGCCATAATGGTTGGCCAGATCACTCATCACCTGAATCGCCTCTTGGGCCGTCTTGGAGCGTTGCAACGTAATGTAGATCAAGTTACCATAGTCCAAAACGCCTGTGGTATCCTGTAACTCCTTTCTTCCGCCGAATGTAGACTCGGTAATACAGACTTGGTATTCGTTGATATTACCCAACACGGCATAGGTTTCAGAGACCTCATCGATCTTTCCTTGGTATTTATGGGTATCCCAACCATAGATATCCGTCTGCATATACTTCGCATTGGAGGTGGCTGGATAGAAGGACAACTCTCCGTAGAGATAGTAGGAGTCCGCCGAATAGGTACAAAAGGTGGAGCCATCCTTAGAGGCCGCCTTTCCCACCATCACATTGGTACCAGCCCACAGTTCCGTACCGACAAAGGCCAAGGCCACAAGCGCCAAAGCGCCTTTCAATATTTTATTCATCACCAAAAGATTTGAGAGTTATATTCCGTCACATTGCCGCAGTTGTCCTTCACAACCACCCGCAACTCGTGGTTCTTGTTTTTTTCCACTAAATTCTTGTCCAACCAGAAGGTAATCTGGCGAGTCTTGAAATCAAACTCAAACATCACCCATTTGCCATCGATGTAGCCGTCGTAAGAGGCGATACCAGAGTGGGCGTCATTGATCTTCAGACGGACAAAGGGTTGGGTGACCAAATTTTTCGTATGTACGGCTTGGATGGTTGGCGCCTCCAGATCCGCAGCCACGGCGAAACGGCCGAACGAATTGACATTGGCCACCATATAACCATTGTTGTAATGACCAGGGAAGGCACCCAAGAGCGTGCCGTTTTCAGCCACCTTCGCGATGTAATATTTGCTCTTATCCACCAAAGTATCTTGAGTCAATCGGATGGAGAGGTCGCAGTAACGATGCACGGGCGCCGACCATAGACCGATCTGGTGGATATTGGAGAAGTAACCCGGCTTAACGGGCTCAATCTCCTTGTAATTCTCAGCCACATCCGTATAGAGCGCCTCCGCAGGCAACTGCATCGCGAAATTCTCCTTCAAAATAAACTGTGCGGTTCCACACTGGATCAAACTATCCGCAGGTAGCGTCGATTTGTCCCAAGACATCTTCTTGCCATGAATCACAAACGAGAGTTCGTCGCTATTGTTGAAATCATCGATCACCACATACTTCACCCTATAATCACGCTCCTTATCAATGACGAAGGTTCCCGCCAAACCGCCATGGATATTGAGCGGCAAATTCTTATCCTTGAAGGACTTCATATAGAATTCACCCGAAGTGAGCTGTTGCTTGTAGTCGATGAAACCATTCAAGGCGCGGGTTTCGGAGAATTTGATATCGGTGATATGGACATCCGAAATCAAGAGATCATCCACATAGAGTTTCAGACGGCGCGGCGTATAACGGAAGGGGGCGTTGGTCATCTGATCGATCGCCTTCACGGCAAAACCGATCTTTCCCCAGGCGTTGATGTTCTCTCCGCCCTTCAAGACACGCTTACGGGCCTTATTGACAATCATAGGGAACTTCTGCTCCTCCAAATCGTTGACACGTCCCTCTCCGTCCAAACCATAGATTTTCACACCATCGATACGGGGCGCGCGGTCATCCAAGATGCCAAAATACTTGTTTAGGAGAAACGGGTTCTGCAACGCCTGATCCTCGGTGCGGCGCACCTCAAAGTGGAGGTGAGGACCACCTGAAGAACCCGTATTGCCTGAAATGGCGAACTTCTCCCCCTTCTTCACCACAAAATCGTTAGGACCCAAATCGATCTCCACCTCATATTTTTGCTCTCCATACTGTTTCGCCTTCACGATGGAGTCCAATTTAGGAACAAATCCATTCAAATGGGCGTAGAGCGTCGTATAGCCGTTAGGGTGCGTGATCAGGACACACTTACCGTAACTGGCGCGATGGATGGAGACATGCGAGACATATCCGTCCGCCACCGCATAGATCGGTTTGTTCTCCTCTCCATTGGTTCTGAAATCCATACCTCCATGGAAATGGTTGCGTCGCATCTCGGCGAAGCTACCGCTCAAAGTCGTTTCGAAACGGACAGGGGAACAGACTTCCCAACTCTCCAATGCCTTATTCTCTAATGATTGTGCGGTCGAAAGCGAAGCAACCGCACCCAACATTAGCGAAAAAAATACTCTTTTCATCTATCTTTATTTTATGACCACAAATTTACCAAATCCATTCAATTTAAATTCCAACACGAATAAAACATAACAGACATCCACCGCTATTTTTAGAAACTTTAAGGATTTATTCGGTAGAAAGGTTTAAAGATTACCCAAATTTTATAATTTTGCATTCGCTTTACGCCTGAAAAGGCGTGGGAAATAGGAAAAATGTTAAATTAAAATAGAAAGAAATGAAAAAGTTAATGTTTTCTTTAATCGCTTTGTTCGCAGGTTTTGCGGCAGCGTTTGCGGAGGATGCTCCTGAAATCTATTTCGAGAACATCGTTCATGACTTCGGAACCTTCCCTGAGGAGAACGGCAAGGTATCTTGCACATTCGAGTTCAAGAATACAGGTTCTGCTGATTTGGTACTCCAAAAGGTAAAAGCATCTTGCGGTTGCACCACACCGGAGTGGACCAAGGAGCCTGTCAAGGCAGGTGAGACTGGTATCGTAAAGGCTACTTACAATGCGACTGGCCGTCCAGGTTCATTCACCAAGACCATCACCGTCACTTCAAACGCAGGTGAGAAGAGATTGACCATCAAGGGTGAGGTGATCCCTAAGGCACAAAAGGTGGAGGACAAATATCCATTCGAGGTAAACGGTCTTCGCTTGATGAAGAAGAATATTTACTTCAACACCGTTATGTTCCCTAACAACTCAAAAGAGGAGAACATCGAGATCATCAACAACGGCAAAGAGGACATCAAGGTGTCATTCGACAATGTTCCTAAATTCGTTACTATCAAGTGCGACAACGAGACTTTGAAGCCAGGTGAGCGCAGCAACATCCGTTTGACCGCCATCACAAAGGATTCTGAGGTTTGGGGATCATTCAAGAAGACCCTTACAGTGAAAGCAAACGGCAAGCCTGCCACATTCGACGTGACACTCTACGGAAACGTAGCGGAGGACTTCTCCCAAATGTCTCCAACCGATTTGGCGAACGCTCCAGTTTTGGGCGTAGGCAACACCGTTCAATTGGGTGAAATCAAGGCTGGTTCTACCAAGACATTCAAGTTCCCTGTAACCAACAAGGGTAAGAACAACCTTATCATCCGTGCCGCTAACTGCGACGCGAAAGGATTTATCGTTACCGCTCCTAACAAGCCAATCAAGGCTGACAAGGAGGGTGCTATCATGGTAAAGGTTAATGCGGCGAACCTCCAAGCAGGTCAATTCAGCCAACGCTTGACTTTGGTTACCAACGATCCTAAGCGTAGCAACTTCGTCATCAACTTTATCGGTGAGATTAAATAATAACACTCACGGTTAGACATAACAAAAGCGATAGGGTCGGTAATGCCTCCCTATCGCTTTTTTTGACTTTTTATTTTTTCGGTCTTATATTTTTATTGCCCCATCGTGATATTCCACATGAAAAAACTGATTTCAGCCATATTCATGATACTGACGCTCCTCTCTTGCGGGAAGAACGAACGGTATTATATACAGGGAAATCTGCGATGTGTCAACGCACATGAGGCCTACCTGATGGAGATGACTCCAATCGGTCAATTGGAGATCATCGACAGCACCTCCATCCGAGGAGGCTCTTTCCGTTTCCGGGGGCATGTGGATTACCCCACAATGCGCTTCATCAAGATCGGAACCACCCGCCCCTTCCCGGTCTTTGTGGAGAACAACGATATCTCCATATCTGGATCGGTACTCTACCCGGACGACATTGTCATCACAGGCTCCAACGCCCAAAACGACTTGAACATCCTGACGGAGAAATACAAGGAGGTGAACAACAAACGAAACGCCCTCCTCGTCAAGATGACCAACGCCCAAAAGCGTGGGGAGCGGGCGCAAATTAAGCATCTAAAACAAAACTACGATCAACTACCCGACTCGCTTTTGCTCATCACCAACAATTTTGTGGCCAGCAATCCGACATCAGTGGGCGCCGCCTACTTTGTCTGTTCCCTGACCGAAACTTTCAGCATCTCCAAATTGGAGAGCGTGATCAAATTGTTCCACCCCTCCATCCATGGCTCCCAATACGTCAGCCACCTAAGGGATGAACTCACCCTCACCCAAAGATTCAAAGCGGGAGGATCCGCCCCCGATTTCACAATCAACACCACCGAGGGCGAGGTTGTCACACTTGCCGATTACGAGGGGAAATACCTCTACTTGGATTTCGGCGCCTCTTGGTGCAAAGAGACGGAGGAGCGCAATGAAATGTTGAAAGAGATTTACGAACAATACCACGACAGCGGATTGGAGATCCTCTCCATCTCACTGGATTCCGACGAGGAGGCTTGGCACGAATTCGCCTGCAAGGCGCCCGAACTTCCCTGGAAACAGGCGAGCGACCTGCTCTACTGGGCAAGCCCCGTCACCAAACATTACCACGTCAACAAGATTCCATACGGCGTCTTCATCGACCCGAACGGAAATATCATAAAGATCGATGCGGAGCGACTCACCCTGGGTGAATTGGCCCGCAAAACATTTGGCAATTGATTATGGATTTCATCACTTATACCCCCAACTGGGAACACTACATCCTATCCTCCATCATCCTGGGAATCATCGTCTCGGTATGTCCCTGTACTATGGCTACCAACATCACCGCACTGACGGCCATGTCGGACAAGGGAAAGGGAGGAAACCGCTCCTTCCTTCGTGGAGTGGCCTACGCACTGGGAAAGGCCAGCGCCTATCTTGCCCTTGGCATGGCTATTTTCCTCTTTGCGCAAGGACTTCACATTGGCGAGTTCATCCAACACATTTTCGGCAGAATTATCGGTCCGATCTTCATCTTCATCGGTATCATGACGCTGGACATCATCCACATCCACGGATTGGAGGAGAAATGTGTGGGACTCTTCGATAAATGGGTGGGCGAAATCAGCTACGGGAAAGCTTTCCTCATGGGAATCCTCCTAGCATTCGCCTTTTGTCCTTACAGCGCCGCACTCTACTTCGGCATGGCAGTACCCTCCTCATTAGCCCTTACGAACGGCTATTGGGTACCGCTCTTCTTCGCCATCGGCGCCGCCATACCTTTGGTCGCGCTATCCGCCCTCTTCGCTTACGGCTTCGATTCGGCCAAGGAGGTTTTGCAAAAATTCCAACGCTACGAGCTTTGGTTCCGCAGATTTTTGGGCATTCTCTTCATCATCTCAGGAGTATTGTTTATCTTAGAGTATTATTTTGAATAAATCATTCCATATCAACCGTATGAAGAAGATATTATTGGGCCTATTGTTCGCAGCGCCGTTGATGACGGCAGGTGCGGCGGAGAAAGCGAAAATCGATTTCAACGAGACATCCTATGTCTTTCAGGAAAATATTTTAGGAGAGACCTCCGAACATGTTTTCGTATTCAAAAACACAGGTAGCGCGCCATTGGTGGTAACCGACGCAATTCCCTCCTGCGGATGCGTGAAACCCACTTGGACACGCCAGCCCGTACTGCCTGGCGATACTGGATCCGTCCACGTTTACTACACCAGCAAAGTGAGTGGCGCCTTCCACAAAACCATCAAGATCTACTCCAACGCACAAGGAAAGAAACCTATGCTTACCATCACAGGAGAGACTAAAAACAAGAAATGATTAGGATTTGAGGTTACTTGCTCAGGTCAATCACCTGACGCTCCACCTCCCAATGATATTGCTCGGACGCTCTTTCGTATAGATCATGATCTATCGGCGCTCCGAGCATTTCGTTTATTACAGCGGCCAACTGTTTGGGTTCATAATCACGGATCACCCTACCCGTTCCCGCCGTATTCAAGACACGGGCGATTTCAGGGAAATCTGTCGCCAGCAACGGCACATGCGCCTGCATAAAATCAAAGACGCGGTTAGGCAACGCATAATAGTAACTTAGGCCTTTCTCCTTCAAGAGGCAAACGCCCAAATCCGAAGCGTTCGTATAGTCGGACAACTCGGCGAAGGGAATATGGCCCAAGAATTTCACGCGGTCAGACAAGCCATCCTTTTCACACTTTTCACGAAGCGTGTCGTATAGATCGCCCTTCCCAATCACAACAAATACCGCATTCTCCACATAGGGCATCGCATCCATGATCCACTCGATGCCCCGTCCTTCGTTGACGGCGCCTTGGTAGAGGATGATTCGTTTGCCACCAAAATTCAGTTTGTCGGATTTGCCAGAATAGGTACGCTTGAAAGGTACATTCCGAAGCACCTTCACATCAATACCATATCTTTGATGATAATAATCGGCGATCGACTGACAGACCGTATAACACTCCTTCACCCTTGGTAGAATCCACGATTCCAACTTGGTCCAACAAGCTTTTACAAAGGGGCGTTGCGCCACCTCAGGCACCTCAGGGAACAGTTCATGGAGATCAACCGTAAACCGTTTACGTTTCAACTTGCTGGCCAAGTATCCCGCCAATATCGTATCGGTGTCGTTCGACCAGATGCGGTCGGAGGCGTGTCGTAGCAGATAAATGAAGAGCCTAATGTTGTACTCCAAATAGAAGAACGGCCCCTTCTTGAAAAAGAGCGGCAACCGTTTCGTGGCGTAGGGTTGGCGATAGTCGTGGCAAGGCTGATTTTGGGAACCCACCACCGTCACCTGCCACCCATTCTCATGGAAATAGGAGGCCACACGATGTACCCGTTGGTCAGACTCCAAATTGTTGATCACTGTCATGACTATCCGCTTCTCTGCCATAATCCTTAAATCTCCTCCACCTTCCACTCCACGATGTTTCTCTCCTCCGTACTGAAGTTCGCCCCGATCTTCACAACCGGTTTGTCGGCGGAAGAGATCTTCTTGGCATATTTTTTCATGTCTATCTGCGACAGGGCGTCGTCGGCCGATTGGTCGCGTTTGCACTCGATCACATAGACGCGGTTGTCCGTCTCGAAGAAGACA
>JAZUDI010000086.1:0-13037 GCA_045639525.1 Paludibacteraceae bacterium
CGTGGGTCGCCCGCCTCCCGTCGGACCGCTGCCCGACCGCTTCGTTCCCGAAAGCGGATGCAAAAGTACTGCTTCCTGCATTACCGACCAAATGTTTTCGCATTTATTTTTTAATTATTTTATTATCTATCTGATTATCAAAATGAAAAATTTCGACAGACTATTCCATCCAACAAAACAACGGGCCGATTTCATAGGAAACCAGCCCGCTTCAAACAGTTATCTTGTCCTTATAGTACATCCAATACAGACTTGGCGAACTCAGAAAGCGTTGTGTCCCGGGCTCCCATTATCAAAATCACGTCGCCCGCCTCAGCATTTTCTTTCAAATAAGGAAGCATCTCTTTTCTATCCGGGAAATAGGCCACTTGGCGGCTCTCCCGCTCAATAGCAGCCACCACATCAGCGGTTGTCACCTCGCGCGTCACCGTACCACCCGCATAATAGACATCAGACAAAAGGAACAAGTCAGCAGGCCGCAATGCGCCGATCACCTCTGTCTCCAACTCGCGATGCATAAATTTCAAAGGGCCAAAGCCATGTGGCTGAAACCATGCGAAAACACGCTTGCCTACCGTCTGACACGCTTTGATCGCACAGATCACCTCCGCTGGATTATGGGCGAAGTCGTCGATTACCGTCACCCCATTGCGGACGCCCGTCAACTGGGTACGTCTATATATGCCACGGTAATCAGCCAATGATTTCGCACAATCCGTCAAACTGACACCAACAGCGGTGCAACAAGCGATCGCCGCCAATGCATTCTCCATATTATGATGTCCGATAACAGGCATCTTCACCAATTCTCCATTACAACTGAACGATATTGAAAATCCATCCTGCTCGAAACCGCTGCCGACAAAACCACACCCTGCCTCTAATCCAAAATCGTAAGAGGCGTCAACAGACAACTCCCGACTCTTCGGATGGCTTTGATTCACAATGAATCGACGTGTCGTATGGCTACGGAACGTCTTAAACAGTTCCGTCAACTCGTCATACTCCTTATGATCGCGATCCATGTTCAACAACAAGGCGATCTCTGAGGTGTAGTTTACGATGGATCCATCCGACTCATCCGCCTCGATCACCAACCAATCACTCTTGCCTACCCAAGCATTACCTGGAAGCCCCTTCTCCTGCAAAGAGGTGAGACCTGCGCCACTCATAATGGAAGGCGAGACACCATTTTGTTCGAGGATATGGAATATCATCGCAGTCGTGGTCGATTTTCCGGAAGTGCCTCCCACCGCAATTGTCCGTTTTGTCCTTGATATGGAGGCCAGCAACTCGGAACGCTTCACAATTGGTATATTGAGTTGCAACGCCTTTTGATACTCCACGTTGCTCTCTTCTATGGCGGTGGAGACGATCAACACATCCACATCGGAAGTCAGACCAGAAGCGTCCTGAAAGTGACAATTGATTCCCTGTTGTTCGAACTGCTCCTGTATCAACATCTTGCGCTCACCATTAAAAAGACGGTCGCTACCTGATACCCTTTTGCCGATTCCCCTTAAATATTGGGCAATCGCGCTCATGCCTGTACCCGCAATACCCACAAAAAAGAAATGATTATGGGTCTGAAAGTCATATTGATTATTCATCATGAAATCCTATTTATTATTGTTACGCAATATTACAAATAAAATAGATAGCAAACTTCATGGGAAGAAGGAAAAGAGGAATATTTTCCTTTGACATTTCTCTCATTTATTTTATATTTGTATTTGGTATGCATATTTCAGACAACTAAAATATAACATCTGGCATTTTATTATGAGACCAAAAAGATTCATCTCATTGTTCATTTTTATGTGTTCGGTCATCTCTGCCATGGCCCAATCGCCCATTAGATATTTGGAATCCACCTTTCCTCAACTCACGGAAATTTACAGAGAAGATATCGACAAGTGCCACGCACACTACATATTCACCGTGGACGTTTCCGGTTCTATGGATAAATTCGAGAGCAGCGTTGTGCCTAGCTTGGAACAATTCATCCAGGCGCTGCCTAACGGAGACAAAGTGACGATCATGCCTTTCGGCACGGATGTGATGTGCCCGATGGGATTCTCCGGCACCATTTCGGACAACGTGAAGGAAGATCTTTGCAGAAGCATGAAGACACTCTACAACAATCCCAACTACGACCAACTCTTCAAGGACCACACCAATATTTACAAGGCGGTCAATAAGATGTCCGAATCCATGACAACCAATAGTGAATACAAGGTCAACATTCTGATCTCCATCACCGACTTCCTCAACAACATTCCTATCACCCATCCTTATAAAAGAAGGTTGACCTCCGAGGAGGTAAATGACATGAGAGAGAGTCTCAAGGCAGCTGCCACTGAACAATATGTGAGAAGCATCGCATTGGAATTGTCTGAAAATGGAACGGACAACAAAAAGGAGGCAGGTTATTGTCTAGACCAAATCAAAAACGACATCTTCAGCGTGACGGAAAAGGGTTTGGAAATTGTCCCTATCGGCAATAACAAAGAGACCATCAACCAATGGTTCGAGCAATTGCGCAAAGAGATTCTTGTCGTGAAGCTAACCGCCATCGTAGAGGCGGACAACAAAGCTTGCGCCGCTCAAATGGAGACCAACGTGGATATCGACGGCAACACCGAAGCGCATATCACATGGGAAGAGAGCCGTCTATATGGAACAATGCAGATCGACTCCACATTCCTCACACAACAAGGATTCGAGTTCAAAAACAACAAGGATGCCTACTGCAGGACCAGAGACCATGAATTGAACCTGAAATTAGGAAAAGTAAAACACGAAAAGTTCGGATTCCATAAGTTGTCGGACAGCATCAACATCGGCATCTCCTTCCCGACTCAATTCGACAACGAGTTGGCGAAGTTAAAAATCAAGAAGCCGCTATCCGGTTCAAAAGCGGATACAGATAGGGTCATTTTCACCTTCCCGCTGCCTTTGTGGTTGACTACTCTTATCATTGTACTTATCATTCTCTATATAATAGGTGTGATCACTGCTTTGATACGTAACAAGAGAGAGAGACTAAAGGGCAAAGTCTCCATTTCCGATGCTTACGGCAGCCACATCAAGGAGGAGAAAATCAAACCCTGCACGGAAATCTCTGTGGGAAAGGCAGCCGTCGTCAAGGTGGATAACGCCTCATGGCGATTCTCTATAAAAAAGAAGGAGCCATCACCACTCCTCGTATTCAAGAAGCCGTACTTCGTATGGAGTTGTGAGGCAGGATATGTCTGCGTGAGGAAAACGCAAACAAGCGGAGAGATCGACTATAAGAACAACATCGTCTCTTTATCTTGCAAACCATCCAAAGATGGAGAGCCCACCCATAAAGTAAAGGTGGTATTATATCGATAAATAAATAAAATAAAAATATATGGCAAACGAGAAACACATTTTCATCGGATTAGGCGGTTCTGGCTGCCAAACCGTTTCACAAATCAAGGAGAAGGTTTACGCGAACAATTACCGCAACCAAACCACCAACAAGTCCCGCGTCGAAGCGATGAACGAAACCTATCGATTCCTCTTCATCGACACAGACCAACGCGACATCGACAGTGCGAACAACAATAACAGGAAGAGTTTTGAGGAGGGACGAATTCCTTTCATCAACCCACAGTCGGACCTCATCAATTTGGGCCAAGCCAATCCGCAAGCCATCTACTACGAGGCGGAGAAGAAGCAAGATACCCTTATCAACAAGAGAATCTTGGAGGCATGTTCTCCAGAACTGGCCGTGAAGATGCCTGACCAGCCTCTCTCGTTCGGAGCTGGCGCCTTCCGTATCAAGTCGAGAATCGCGTTCGCGCACTCCCTTACCGACTTCCAAACCAAGCTACAGGCCGCCATCTCATCCCTCAACGATGTGAAGAATGTGGGCGGCGCAAGCTGCACTATCTTCTATTGGGTGGTTTGCAGCACCAATGGAGGTACCGGTAGCGGAATCGTCAACGATGTATTGTACCACATCAATCAGGTACACAAACAGGTGGTGGGCGACGGAGATCCTCAATTGATCTTAACGATGTATATGCCTAAAATCTACATCGACTGCAATGCCTCCGAGGACAAATACGCCCTCAACGCATACGCCGTATTCAAGGAGGTAGGTTCCTTCAAGGAGATGAGCCTCTCCCCTACCCAAAACACCGTGATGCACCGTATGGCCTTCATCAACGACTACAACTTGATCAACAGCAAAAGGAGATATTGTCCTTTCTACTATTTGATTCCTATTGATATCCAAACAGATAAGGGGACCTCTCTTGGAAGCACCAATGTGATGTACCGCAACACCGCCGAGATGCTCTATATCCTTCATGCAGGCGCAGGCGGAAACGCTTTCCGTTCCGACATCGACAACTACATGAACGACATCATGGAGCGTGACCACGAGAACTTCCTCGTCCCTATGGGTTACGTGCAACTGCACAAGCCTACCGCCCAATTCGACAGCTATTTCCGCGCACGTTTCGAACGTGATATCCTGCGTTCCTGGTTGCTCAATGCGGATGATAAGGAGAATCAAATTCCTGATAGCAAGATCGAACAGCTCTACAAGACGATGTTCAAGCAATTGGATGAAAACAATGGCGAATCTATCGCCCACCCATTCAGAGAGAAGTTGAACACCTTCATCGACGATGAAATCTCCGCCGAATACATAGCCGGCAAAGAGGAGTTGCCTTCCCAATTGAATTTAGAGAATGTGGACGATGCTATCGACACCATGACACAAGGCATCAAAGCAGAGACGCTCGCCCCAGAAAAGAGAGAGAAGAACAAGGAGCGTATCTTCAACGAGGTCTGGAGACAAGCCGAGAATTGGATCAAAGAGAAGGGTCTCATATTCACCATCAACGCCATCGACGCCATCAGATTGTACGCGAAGGAGAACTACGACATGCTGGAGGCGAAAAGACAACGTATCAAAGAAGAGCTCGAAGATAAGCATGAAGCACTTCAAACGCTATACATGGCGGCGCAGAAGCGTACTTTGTTGGAGAAGACAGTATCTTCTAACTCCTCCGATTTGCAGAACTACCGTAACGCACTGGAGGAGTACGCTACCCAAGCCACCCAAAACGCCATCGAGGAGTGGAAACACGATTTGCTTCGCGACTTCTGCAACAACGAAAAGACCGACGAGTTGTCTAAATTGAAGAATCATCTGATCATGTTGAAGGATGAAGCCTCTGAAATGAATGAGGCCGCCGTCAAACACTACGACAAGCTCTTCACAGAATTCGGCAACACCGCATTGGACGTCACAACCGTTTACTTGCCAATGTTGAAGGAGATCTGCGACGCCAACGGATGGAAGTCCAACAACTTCTTCAGCAAATGTTACCGCTACATTGTACAAGCGAACGAGGACAAGGAGGAGACCCCTATCAGAAAGTCGTTGACCGACATCCTATTGGAAGGCATTTACAATGCGCATGACGACGCCACCAGAGATAGTTTGAACGCTAGACAATATATCTTCACGGAGAAAATCGAGGGCAACGCCCCTGATAAGAATGTGGAGGAGTGCAGAATCTTCGCCAACCCTAAATTAGACGACAGAAAACCTATCTCTATCATAGAGGACTTCATCGCCCTCGCGCAAAAGAGATTGGAGAAGTTGGTTCGCGAGAACTCTAAAATCCAAGAGAACTGGCACCTCAAAAAGGTTTCCCACTTCTTTAACGACCTCCCTAACGAGCAGAAGGACGAGGTGAGAAGAAGTTTGAACCCATCCCTCTTCTTCAGCTACAACACCAACCGCATCGAGGTGACCAAGAAGGAGGAACACCTCGTGTTCGTCGCACCAGACAGAGATTTGGCCAAAGAGATGTTGTGTTACGAAGAGGGCAACACCCGTCACAGATTTGTCGCAAACAGCGATGTGAACTCCGCTCTCGTGCTCAAATCCAAATATGGATTGTCTTTCCAAGATTACAGAATATACGATAGCTTGGAGATGGTTTACAACAAAGCCTCGTTCAGAGAGAAGTACCATTTCCACCACGATTTCGCCCAATTCTTGGAGAAGATCACGCTTGACAATTTGCCAGACGAGATTTTGCCACAACATGTCACTTTCGCGAAAATGTTGATGTTGAAGGAGTTCGAGCAATACTTAAAACCGCTATTCTACAAGGACGAATACGACCCAGAGTCTTACGAGAGCTCCATGTATTTGGTTCCGGAGGGCAAAAACACCTATTTCGAGATCGCCCGTCCAGAATCCGTTTCCGTAAGAGACGGTTTCCTTTGCATCACCAAAATCGAAAACGGACGCAAGCTATTCGACGAGATCAGCGGCATCACATTCGACAAACGTTTTGACCAATACTTCGAATTGTACTACAACCACCGCTATGGTGAGACATTGAACAATATCATTCTCAACGTATTGAAACTGAATAAAATAGCAATGAACGAGAATGGCGATGTAGTTGTGGATAGCGAAGGAAACGCCATCAGGTACGACGGAGAGGAGATCTTCAAGAAGAACTACGAAAGCTGCAAAAAATCATTGCTTCAGAAGCTGACCGCATTGAAGCAACAAAGTCCAACAGAGGAGGAGAAGCGCCTTTACAGCATCTTCTTCAATATTGTCAGGAACGATTTGGATACAGTACATAAATTCATCGGATAAAACGCTCGGCAATTATGCTTCCTCTTTGGATCATAGACATTACCCACCCGTCCAAACGACGCTCCAGATTCGGAGAGTTGATTGGATCACTGAACGGTGTTGTCAAGCAAAACGAACTACGAAGTTTTCTTGACGGCAACGATCCAGAGGGTGTCTACGTACGTAAAAAACAGTGGTACTACAGTATCATCGACAACACGTTTGAAGGAGCAGATCCGAAAAACAGCGTGGAGATGGCCGGCGCGGTCTATCGCTTTCAGGAGAAGGTGGTGGAAGAGGGACAAAATTTTGTCAAAATGTTGCGCCACGCCAACGTTGACTCCTCCGCAACCCTCAACGTATGTATCATAGCGGATGTGACCGAGCCATTCAGCCAACAGGTTTTCCCCTCCATGGCAGTCATGCTGCAAAAGGAGAAGGAGAGAATACTTCCCAACCACATCCACCAAGGTATGTCCATTGTCGGAATGCCTTACCTTCCCTCTGACGCCAACAACCTTGACGCACACACGAGACAACGGATTTTATTGACGCTCAAGGAGATAGGTATACAACATGATATCACAGCCGTCAGAGGTTATGATAGAATGTTCTTCTACCAAGATGTTCAAAACAGAACAGAGAACTTCTATCCACAATTGGACGAGGCAGGAGTGGCGGAATATCTCACCCAATGCTTGATCCACCTTTATTACGCATGCGACAAGGTGCATCCTTTGATCAACGGAGGTAGTTCGGACGAACGATTCTACTTCTCGTTGGGTGTCTCGTCACTCTTCTTTGACACGGAGGTGCAAGATTTGATCGACAACCGCGACGTATGCAACGCCATCATCGGACAATTCAAGGCAAGAGGAGAGCGGGAGGAGGAGATCCAATGGGAGGAGTTCATCGATTTCAAAGCCATCGATCCCCTCCAACTCGTTGAAGATTTCGCCACCATCCATTTTGACCTCAACAGGGCAAAATTGGAGGCACCGTCCCCTCACCCGGTCGGACAACCGCTGAACAGAAAGTTGAAACGGCTCTATTTTGACCGCTACCTCAAATATTACCCAGCCAACCTTCGGTTGAAGCAATTGGAGATAATCGCCAACGAATCCGAGAGCACCTTGCTGAAAATCACCGCTACCAGGAAACGCATGGAACGCAACTTGGAGGAGATGATCATGCCAGCGGCGATAGAGAAGCAGATACTCAAAGGGAATGCCCGCACAGGCATTCTCCCCCAAATCGCAGAGAATCTCAAAAGTCTGAAAATCAAAATCGGCAAACTAAAGACACAAGCGAAACAGCAGATTGAGGGCGAAATATGGTCGCAACTCGCCAAAGAGAGCGTTCCCCACAACATGAGCGACGACTTCGATAATTACCATGACGCCTACCTGGCGGACAGCAGCAGCAAGACACCGCGTCATTGCCAAGAGATGAAAGAGTCCGCCTTGGCGGATTTCCGCAATACACTCAAACAGGAGTCCACCTTCGCGGGACGTATCTCACGCGCCTTTTGCATGGGTGTGGTGGGGGCATTGGGTTTCATTCCTCTCCTTATGATCAAGTACCCTCATCTCAAAGAATGGGCGGGAATCATCGGCGCCATCACATTCATGATACCTATCATGGAGCAACTCATCGAACTGGCTATTTACAAACACCGTAGAAAAATCAAGGAGCGGAAGTTGACCGCCTACTTCTTGCATGACGCATACGCGAGGATCACCAACCGTATCCAAAATGAGATGAATTATCTCTACGACAATTTCATGGCGCTTACGGACGAATACATCAAGCGATGCAAGTTGATAGACGCGGAGATTCACCCAATGAATCACGATGATATTTTTGCGAAAATGGAATTCCCCGTCACCCAATTCAACCAACCCATCATAGACGGAAGTTTCTGTCAGAAACAATTGATCCCAGGAGAAAAGGACGAATGCGAAGAGATTTACGTCAATCGGGTACCTACGAAGATCAACCAATTGGACGAGGAGGACAATTGCATCCTCATCCACCATTATAAACAAACTATGATGGAACTGTTCGACCAGGTGAAGATCCCACAGAAAGGGGAACGCCGGTTTGACGAGACTTTGGGGTACAACTTATTCATCACCCGACAAGAGAAAGAGGAGGCTTTCGCGAAGTATTGGGAAAAAACGAAGGCGGATTTCAGGGCTCACCTGTCGGAGAACGTCCAAAACGACACCCTTCCAAGAAGGAATCCAACCATTGGAGAGAAGTTGAGATTTTTCGCCAGCAAACACGACAAATGGAATCTGCTGGAACCCGCCATCCAATATGCGGCCACCAACGGAGAGCTCACCTGTTCCGCCGACTTGGAATTGGCAGACGTGAAGAGCAACCTTCACCTCATCCTTCCGATGCTGGAACCTTTCTTACCAAAGAATACGACGCAGTACCAATTCGACGAGCATAAAGATCTGTTCGAGAAGTATCTTTTCATCACCCGATGGAGAACCTTCGACGACATCGCGCTGAACCGCATATTGCCAACCGAAGATTTCGATCCCGAGGTAATGAACAAACGCGTGAACAAGGAGGAGCAAGGCCATCTCACTAATGAGCCTTCCTCTTTTATCCTTTGGGCTATGTGCAAAGAGGATAATTCCAAAGAGTGGCTGAAAATCTTCGACGCCACCCTTTTCAACGAGGCGAGAAGAGAACGAGACATTTACAGAAACAGACTTAACACTAAAGATTGAAGCGCATGTTTCAGGAGATGAAAATATTATACATTATCCTAATCATCTTGGGTGTAATCGCGATGTACATCCTAGCGACAGGATTCAGTCCCAAGACTTTGATCCACCTAGGGAAACCAGGTAAGCCCCAAAGAAGGATTGGTCATCTGGAGTATGAGGACGAACATACCGCCGGAGAGATTCGTCTGTACGGCAACGAAACGGACAAGCCCATCGCGAGGACCGCTTTTCACGACAAAAAGGATGCCGCCATCATACGGATTCTCCACGGAGAGGTGGACGACGACGATAATCTCACCGATTACCGTATGAAGGGATATGTCACCGCAGAGGGATATATCTATCGACAATTCACCGCCAAGGAGGAACCCGTACTCATCGGGTACACCGCCAAACCCTCCCAGCCAGACGTTCCCACCACCCACGGCGAACGCAAATGGAGCGAGTTGTGGTTAAAAAGCACGTTGGCCTGTTATTTAGGGAAGCCCGTCAACAAAGAGACCGCACCCCAAAAAGAGGTGGCAAGATGTTATTTGGATGGAATAGCCTTCTCCCGTTTCGGCAACATCTCCTCAGAGGCGAAAGCCTGCGCCTTCGCGCTTTTCTATGGATTATATGCCAAAAAGGAGATAGAGGATAGTTATTACCAAGAAAACAGTTACAGCGACGACGATGTTTATCTCAGCGCATCGCTACTCTTCACGCTGCTCTACCTCATCATCCTATGGGTATGCTCCACCATCTTCAAGGTAGAGTTGGTCGGCAACAACCTCGTCAAATTAATGCTCGCCATCGTACCATTTTATCTAATCAAATGGGGGTTGTTCAAGTACAAAATCTACTCGATCGAGGAGGGACACAGCATCCAACCTCAGTTGGGTATGATCAACAAAGGGGTAGGTTTGAAAAAATATGACACCTCTATCAAGATCATCTCTATCTTGGGAATAGTGGTCGCGATATACCTGCAGATTTTCGACTTCGTGCCTCCTTTGGTGGCGATTTTAATCGGATTCCGCCAGAACGGCAACATCAAGAGCAACTATAAGCCGTGGAAGATCATATCCTCTTACCAAGAGGAGGAGGATTACGAGGATGAGGAGGCGGAGGACTTCGCCAACACGACCCCTCCAATGGGTGAGATGCCCAAACATTTCACTTGGAATCTGGACCCTACATGCGGAACAAAGCTGCAAGGCGTGCTCACGGTCAATTTCGACACAGACTACATGACCTTGCTACGGGAGGAGAATCCTTTTTACGCCAACACGTCCAAACCAAACAAGAGAGAATTGGTGAACCAGGAGTTGATCAGCAATATGATCCAGATCGCCACCGCAGACAGACGACACATTGAGCGTGTCTCCTACATCGCCAAATACATCGTCAGCCTCTGCCGGCAAGAGCGAATAAGCGAGATCGACCAACTGCAGTTCACCCTCGACTTCGTACAAGAGCCGAACATCGAATTCAGGCTCACCAAGGAGAGTAAAAGCATCCAATTCGAGCCCCACTACCTCCGTCTGCCAGACGAAACCCTCTTCGACCAAGAGGGAGATTACGGTTGCAAGGCCTTATTGGCCGCACTGCTTCTTCGCGAGCAGGGATATGACACGCTCTTCGTGGCCTCCACCATGAAGCAACACGCCGGAATAGCCGTTAGGATCAAATCGGGAAGTTGGACCGAAATGCTTTATGACAACGGTAGCGCATCCAACAAAATCATCTCTTTCAACAATCGTACCTATCTCTACTGCGAGACCTCCGGCGACGGATTCAAAATCGGACAAATCCCCGCCGATCTCCACGAAGATGATTTCGACATGAAGATAGAGATGCCTCGGAAGAAGGAATCCCACACAACCCTAGAAGAAGAATTCACTATATGAAGAAATACGTCACCATAAGTAGCATATTGCTCACTTTCATCGCTTTGGCTCTTCTCGTAGGGAAAGTCACCCATACGGGTATCAACAAACCTGCGGTTCGTTACACATCCATTCCAAACGAATCGATCGAGCAGTTCAAACGCATGTTCCAGGATGGCAAACACGCCAGAATCCTGTTCAACATGAACGGGCCTTGGGACTGGGAGAACGAGAGTGACCTTGGCGCCCAACAAGGCGAATGGGACAAAGAGGAGGATGATCTGTTCGTTGTCTATTACCACAAGGACAAAGAGGCTATCTGGCAAGGCTATGCGCAGCAAATCCTTAAATGCGCCCATGAGAACATCCACCGATTGGAGGAGGTGATGGGCCACTACTACTACCCGAACGAAATGAACGGCAGAAAACTACCGCTCTATTTGACCAATAGCGGAAAGGATTACACGGCAACCGTCACCCGCATCGGAGGCTCCTCCATCGCCAACTCCTTGGGAGTCACCATCAACAGCATTGGACAGTTTGGATGCAAGACTGAGGCGATTGTCCTCCACCCCGACTGTTTCAAAGTGCCCCCTGCCGACATCAACGGCTACCGCAAAGTATTGCTACACGAAATGACCCACTACGTCCACCGCTCCTCCATCGATATGGAGAAACAATTCAACATCTACAATTGGGAGACGGAGGGTATCGCGGAGTACTGCTGCGAAAGGAATGACCGGAGACAAGTGTCGGAAGCGGACAGAATCGATTATATCGAAAAGAGGTGTCTGCTGACGGGAGATTTCCCATCCTATGAATTAGCGGAATATTGGGCGGGAGAATCCTTCTTCCTCTTCTTGGAGCAAACCTACGGAAAGGAGTTTGTCAGAGACTTCATCCAAAACGCCATGAACGCACCCAAAGACAGCCTATTCACCCGCTTCGCCCACACTGCGGAAGAGGACCACTACCTTTGGGTAAAGGAATTAAGGGGAGAAGATAGTACCGATTCCACCGCCATGGACGAAGAGTCGGCCGCCATCGCGGCAGACTCAATGGCGACCGCTTCGCACCCATAAGAAGTTGTTGAATGATAAAACACACTGCCAGATTTAGGAAGGATCCACTTGGTTGATTTTACCAAACATTCCACTTTTAAGGGGCTATTTGCACAAAAAATGCAACTATTCAAAGAATAAATCATATTCCGAGAGAATGGGCTCCCCTATCTTTGCAATGTACAAAACACAAACATAACAGTATTCCTTAGGGAAACTAGCAAGAACAACACAATGAGAGCCGCGCTATTCCAATCACGCGGCTCTTTCTTTTCGCCTCATGTGGCGGTGAACAACCATCACATTATCTGTAAGCATCCAATTTGAAACTCGACTTACCCCTTATTTTTGTCGCGAACATAAAATTTAGAAAATATGGCAAGCGAAAAGAAAATGTGCCAAATACGTGACGCGTACGAGGGTTGCAGGCACTTATGGCATACAAGTTAAGTCTCCAAGGGACTATTTTGTCAAGGTCTTGGAGGCCTTAACCAATGACTATGGAGACTACGAAAAACTGACACCAGACAGAATCAAAGAGATTTAGAATGGTTTAGAATCAGCCTTCGGGCACGGCTCTTTCATTTACCCCTATAATAAAGCGCACAACTCCCCCTACCCATAATTAATGGGGAACAGCGATTTTCAAGTATTTAAAACACAACAAGTTGGAATTTCAAGAAAAGGCTATTTTTTTTCTATTTTAGGGTTA
>JAZUDI010000087.1:0-56543 GCA_045639525.1 Paludibacteraceae bacterium
TGTCCGATAAAATGTGTACTTTTGCTCATCGTTTATGGGTTTTTGTGGTGAAAACAAAATAAACGAAAAGGCTGAACTTCCGCAAGGAAGATTCAGCCTATTTTTATGCCTATTCAAAAATGTTTAGCGGACACCAATAAATTTGGATAAAGTAAAATTCGTCTATGGTGGTTGGTATAGTAACGATACTGAGAATCAAGTCTCGCTGAAATCTGCATTCCAAGATTGTGTGAATTTGGAGAACTTGACCTTTGGAGAGTATAAATATGATGCCCAAATCATGCATGACATGGATTCTACTTTTATGAATTGTTCCAGTCTAAAGTATGTGAACGGATTCAATACTTTTACCAATGTTAATAATTTTAATTCCACATTCTATGGGTGTCCTTCTATAGATACATTGGTGATTGGTACCAATGTGGCTAATTTAGCGGGCTCAAAGAGTAAAAACACCTTTGATAAGGGTTGTGAGAACAAAAAAAAATTTTTACCAACATCATCTACATCGGTTCCTGTGACTTGGCAAGATTACCGTAATTTTGTGATGCCGTTAAAAGTGGAGCGCGATAATCGAATTCCATGTTTTGGATTTTCGGGATTGACAATACAAGATATTTGCTATAATCAGTTTAGGGTATCCCCTGAATATGCTTATGTTGATACGTTTCGTTATCTCTTCTTGGATGGAAAAGTGGATGCGGAAAATCCCATCCCTTATATGAAGGGTGATGCTGCTGATTTTATTATTCCCGCGAATTTTGTAGAGCCCAACCCCATGGTTCAATTTATTGTGTCCAATGGTGTAAATGAGTACAAATCTAATTATATCAAATTGGCGATAGACGACGATTGGGTGGTAAAGGGTAAAGCTAACTCGACTTCCTCTCGTTTTTTGTCAAGCTTCCCTTTAAAGGATGGTTGGCATTATCTAACCCCTAAAATTGTAGATGAATACTATGCTTTACTTAATGGTAGACTTACCTTGTGTGATGAGTTGGTCTGTAAAGGAGAATGGAATCAGGCTCGTATGGATATATTTAAGCGTCATGTCTTGAATGGAAAGGGATATAATGATGTACCGGCGCTGGTAGAGTCAGTGGACATGTCTCAAGTTACTTTGTTGGCGAATTGTACTATGGAGACAATTAGTCGCGGTGATGCTAGTGGCGAACTCGTTATATATACTAAAGCATATGGCGCACAATTCATTTTGGATAGTTTGTTTTATTCTCCTTATACGCATTTGAATAAATTAAAATCAGTTGATCTGCCAACGAAATATCGGGTCGATTACTCACGTAATCATCGTAATAGTGCCCCGAAGCATTGCGACTCTGTTCTCTATATGGGAATGAAATATATTTTTGCCAATTGTACTTCTTTGGAGAGGGTGGATGGTTTGTCTTCTGGAATCGATAAGTTTATTATGACACTTGATCATGCCTTTTACCATTGCTCTTCCCTGAAAACAGTTGCCATAGTTCAATCTCCATATGCTGATTATGATATGAGTCAAGGTCTTAGAAGACAGTTTTTCTCTATGAAATCAGCTTGTGAGGGTTGTTCTTCCCTTATGGGTTTTATGATGGAGAATATGACATCATTTGAATGTGATAAGGTGAGTCTGATGAGGTACTACTGTGATAATTACGAAGGTATAAAGGCAACCGATTTCAGGAATGCTTTTAAGGATTGCCCGAAGTTAGGTAGTGTGGCTTTTTATACGGAAGATCCGTGGAGTGACTTTACGAACTACAAGCAAATACCTGACTCTTTACTCGCTGGTACCTTTGATGGTTCCGATCAGTGCGTGAAATATGTGGCTGGTAGTCTCTCGTCCGGAATCCCTTCCGTATGGAAAGCTAAGTACAATAATTTTGCCATTACAGATGTGACTTATTCATTTTTGTCTCTTGAAAACAGCAAAGTTATTTCTTCATATTTAGGATACCAATCCTATTTGTCTGGGAATTATAGACTTTCGTTTTCTCCTTCATACGCATACCACAAAACATCATTGAAGGCGATAGACTTTGAGATGAACCAAGTGTATGATAATGATATGCTGACTCCAACAGAATTCTGTGTGGATGTGCCTGTTACCAATGAAGCAGGTTCGGTTATAGATTTTAGAAGGAAGTGTGAAATAAAACCTGCTGGACATATAACGAAAGAGTTGAATAATGGCTATTTGGTGCTAACATTAGATTATCATAAAAATAGAGTGACTGATTCTCTTTTGATTATAAATCGTTTTTCTCCAGACATATATGTAACCTATGTTGATGGTGATAAGATTGTGCGGATTGATACTGCCCAGTATGGAGAAGATCTTCCTACACCTCCCGTGCTGAATGCTGTTTATGAGAATGATTACGTAAAGCGATTTGTGGGTTGGTCTGATACTGTAGCGCAAGCTAAGGATAACATAGTCATCCAAGCGAAGAGAATGTATGACTACAAAATTTGGATCTGTGGAGTTCCTGTTACGGAAGAGAATATCGATACGCTTGTGAAAATTAGAAAGAGCAATGGTACAAGGGTATTCGCCTATTCAAATTCTTGTCGAATAGAATTCTCTCCTGAGACCAGAACCTTGACATTGGATGGTGGTTCAAGCATGCTTAAATTACAGACGGGGAATGGATCTCCAGCTATTCAGTCTGCAATCAATGGTTTGAAGGTGAAGATAATAGGTGAGGTGGATCTAGTTACCCCAACAGCCAAAGCCATCATCTCGGAACTCTCTATGTCTATCATCGGTTCAGGGAAAGAGGATGTGAGGGAAGATTTATTGAAAATATATGATGGAGGAGAGGCTCCGATCTTTGAGTATTTTGATACATTGACCATTAAAGATTGTTACGTGTTAGCCTATGGAACGGCAGGTGTTACGACACCTCATTTGGTGGTGGACAACGCAGTGCTCATAGCCAGTTCTCTTGGTATCCCGGATTTGACCAATCCGAATTTTGTCAAGTGTGAAAGTTTGGATCTTAAGGGTGTCCGTTTCTCAAAACCACAAGGTGCCTATTTCTCACCTTCGTTGTATGGTGTAACGGTGGATGGTAAAACATTGACTGATATGGACTTTGAAATAGTTCCTATTACGCCATCTCATACAGTAACCTATATGAGTGATGGAAAAGAGGTGAGTTCAGAGGTTGTCTATGAAGGAGATTACTTTACTCCAATGGAATTGCCAAATGATACGACTAGTTCCTATTATAAAATCTTTGATGGTTGGGATGCCGATATGACAGATATCACTTCTGACACGACACTTGTGGCGAAGTGGAAGTATAAGTACAAACTTCGTGTCGCAGGCGTTTATGTGACTGTTGAGAATGGCGATGATTTGACTATCATAACTGGTGTCTTGAAAAATTCAGGGGATGCATATCTCCGTTTTGATGCGTCGTCCAATACATTGGAAATGAGGAATGTAACCATTACTACTCCAGATGTGACATGGGGTATCTTCAATGAGATAGAGAACTTGACTATCGATATGAGTGGATACAACACTGTTTACACACCTAATTGCATCGCTATCCGAGGTGATAGGAATATGAAGGTGGTGGGAACATTGAACGATACTTTGGTTGTGAAGAACGATGCTCCAGTCAAAGGTGTGAATGCGTATGCGGCATTTCACATGATGAATTCAAGTGCGCTGACCATTGATAATTGTGCTATCGTCGTAAGTGGTGCCGCTGGTATCGGAGGTGAGTTAGTTCTTCGTAATGCATATCTATCCGCTCAATCGGAAGGTACTGTTTATAATGACAATTATCGGAAGGTGATGTATAGCGTCAAGGATTGTCCTTTCATCAAATTGTATGCTTCTAAGCTCGCTCAACCTGAAAATGCGGAATTTAGCTCGACATTGAAGGGTATCACCACAGATGGAACCTCATTGACAAGATCTCAGGTGGTGTTTGAGCCAACCAACGAGAAACATTCTGTCTCTTATATGGTTGCTGGCGAGAAAGTAATGGCCGATACTTTCTATGCGGGAGAAAAGATCTCAAAGAAAAGATTGTTGGGAGATGAAGTTTCACGTGATGGCAAATACTATTTGTTCTATAAAGGATGGGACAAGGATCCGTACAATACAATCATAAAGGAGGACATTGTTGTCAATGCTGTATGGGATACTGTTTATAATCTCATCGTTGCTGGATCTTATGTTTCGGATGATCATCTTGATGATATTGCGGAATGGGTATATGAGCAATATAATCCTCAAGATACTCAACATGCTGTGATTGCTTATGATCCTACTGAGAATGTGCTCTCTATCGATGTGAAGAGAACAAGTTTAAATAGAGATTATTATTATTATGGTGTGGTCGAAGATTGGAAAGGATACAGTGGCTCATTTATTGAGAATGGTATTCCGAATCTAACTATTAGAATCAGTGGAAAGATGTTGTTTGAGTCTGATTGTTACCATGCTGTTTACAGCAAAACCCCAATTACCATAGAGGGTATTGGCATTGACTCATCCGCCATTACACTGAGAAGTAATAAGAATCACGGCCAATGGGTAGAGAAGGATACCCTTTATGCTGCATTAAAGGTAGATGGAAATGTAAGTGTCAAGAATTGCTCAGTCGCGATAGAGGCTCCTATGGGCTGTGAAACAGAAGCAATGATTCTTGAAGGTGCTTTGTTCTCTTCTGTTGTGAAGGGTAATTTGAAGGATGGACAAGATAGTTTGACGCATAGTTTTGCCAATTGCGCATCTTTGAAGCTTGACAGTATGGAGATTATCGCACCGGTAGGCGCATATTACGATGAAACCTTGAAGGGTATTACTGTAGATGGTGTGACACTTACTAAAGATTCTGTGGTGATCTCACCAAAGGCACCTGCTGTGATAACGGCATCGGATGATCATAGTGTTGCGCAATTAACCTTCTATCCTAATCCTGCGCAAGATTATCTGTATGTGTCTGGTACGGAAGATGTAGAGGCATTTGTTTATGACGCAATGGGATGCTTGCAACTTGCTACCCAGATAGAGAATGGGAAGGTGGATGTTCGACCTTTGATGAATGGCTTGTATTTCATCCAGATAGAGGATGGCATCTACAAATTCTATGTGAGAAGATAGTGCTACTTCTCTCTTAGCAAGGGGATTTTCTCCCCTTGCTTGGGGAGAAAGCATCTCGCTGACGATCAGTTCTCGTCAGTTGTGAAAAACATGAATAATAGTTCTGTTTTCAATCCAGTTTCGGAAGTCCTTTTGGAAACTGGGCCTGTTACTCAATAACGGATAAAAAAGAAGCGAGCCCCTACAAAGGAACTCGCTTCTTCTATTTAAATCATCTCTCGTTAATTGTTGTTTTGACTTCTCTTCCACTCGCTAGGAGATACTCCCGTCACCTCCTTGAAATGCCTACTGAAATTGCCTTGGTCGCTATAACCCACCATCAAGCATATATCTAAGAGTGAAAGGTTGCTTTCCTTCATTAATGTTTTTGCTTTTTCGATGCGTAAGCGGTTGATGAAGGCGTTAAAGTTACAGCCTTCCTCTTTGTTGATAAGCGAGGAGAGGGTGGAGCGGTTGGTGCAGAGTTCCGTGCAGATCTGCTGGATGGTGATGCCGCTTGTCATGTAAATGCCAGAAGCGATGATCTTCTCTTTCCAGGTACTCCAAGTCTCGAAAGCGCCCTTGTCCTCCAACTCAGTGATGATGGTAGTTTCAGGGGCACTCTGGTAGATGTTGAGAAATATCTTAGGATATTGTAAATAGAGAATGCCAATGATGCAGTAGAATATTAGCATGAGGAAGTTGAGTACGGCGAGTACCGTTGAGTCTACGAAAAGTGGAATCAGCATCGAAGTGAAATCCACCATTAATACCAAGATGAAACTAACCCGGATGATGGTTAGATTGATGAGGGGAAAGTCGGCCGTATACTCTTTCAAATTCTTTCTGCAAATCTTCTCCTTTTTGAAGTAGTATACTGTGTAGAATAGGGAGAGGCATAAATAGTAGATGAGCCATCCAAGACGGAAGAATACCTCCCAAACGATTCCTCCCTCTTTCCACCAGCAGGATTCGTAATGGCCATTGTCAGAAAGGTGGAACCAAAGTTGTTCCAAACTTGTGATTTTGAAATGAGGCTCAAATATTCTGATAATCAAATAGATGACGCATAGTATAAAGAGCGGGCTTACCATGCGTGTTACGAATTTCTTTGTGACGCTTTGCGGCGAAACCATGTTGATGTGGGAAAGAACAAGGCAGTGCGCTTGAATCATTGAAATCACCAAGAATGGTACACTGATCAATTGCGTCGCGTAATTAGGTTTGAAAAAGCAATAGATCGCCAAAATTATGTAGGCGCACGATAGCACCTTCAGCGATACCGCATAGTTGTGGATCTCCTCCCTCTTAGGGATGGGTATGATAAGGAACACCATTGCCAAAACCAGTGTGGCAACCAATAGGGCGTAAAAAGAAATATGAAATAATTCAAACATTATATTTCCTAGTATTAGACTTTCCCGATATGCTTTTACTGCTTTGCCTTAAGGCAATGCGAATTTAACAAATTTTATGTTTCGGAAGAGCTTCAGACCTTAATTTTTAAGACTCCTCTCACTCTTTTTATGTAAGAGATTGTTAAACTAAAAAACATGAAAAATGACAATTGGGCGAATGAACAATCTTGTAGATTCTTTCTCTTGCTCTATTTTTACTGTTGATTGAAACAAAACTACATCTCATGTTTCTTAGGTTCATCTATCTTTGTATTGTGACAAGGGTTAAATCTTGTCTGCTTAAATCTAATACCATGAACAAACATACTTTATTGTCTCTGTTATCATTCTGCTCGATGACAATGGCTGTCCAAGCCACCAATTATACCGATGTCTCTGTGCACGACCCTTCCGTCATGCGGGTGGACGACACCTACTATGTCGTAGGGTCCCACATGGCGGGCGCGAAGACGCAGGACTTTATGCGTTGGACGCAACTCTCCACGACGGTGAACGACCAACATTTTTTCTCTAATATAAAAACAGAGTTGGGAGAGGTGCTCTCTTGGGCACAAACCGAGACTTTCTGGGCGGGCGATTGGATTAAATTGCCTGATGGGAAATATTACATGTACTATTGTGCCTGCAAGGGCGATTCTCCTCAATCCTGCATTGGCTACGCCAGGGCGGATAAGCCAGAGGGCCCATATCAGAATTTGGGTATCCTGCTGAAATCCACTTCGGGAAGAATGACGCTTACCAATCCTTCGGATGGCAGCACCTTCTCCTACAACTCCAACATCCATCCCAATGCGGTCGATCCCAATATTTTCTATGATGCGACTGGAAAACTATGGATGGTCTATGGCTCCTATTCGGGCGGTATCTTTATCCTTCAGATGGATCCGAAGACGGGTAAGCCAATGGCGGGGCAATCCTATTACGGCAAAAAACTCTTGGGCAGCAATCACTGCCGCATCGAGGCACCATACATTCTGTACAGTCCAGACACGAAGTATTACTACCTCTTCCTCTCCTTTGGCGGCCTTACCGCGGACGGAGGTTACAATATGCGAGTCTGTCGCGCCACCCAACCTGATGGCCCTTACTACGACGCGCAGGGCAACGATATGATCAACTGTGTGGGTACGTCGGGTAAGTTCTTGGAGGCGCAGGATGGTAAAATCTCTGCTTTCGGCGTGAAAATCATGGGTAATTATACCTTCGGACAAGTTAACGGCGAAGTCTCTGGAACAGCGCAGGGAAATATCTCTCCCGGCCACAATTCAGCCTATTACGATCCAAACTCTAAGCGGTATTTCTTGATCTTCCACTCTCGTTTCCCGGGCAAAGGCGAAATGCATAATGTCAGAGTCCACCAGATGTTTATGAACGAAGAGGGATGGCCGGTAGTGGCTCCGTTCCGCTATGGCGGCGAGATCCTCTGTGATTACAATGATGTCAATGACATCGTGGGAGATTACAAATTTGTGGATCATGGTACGGCTGTCACCGCATCTGTGACCAACTCCTCCGTGATTATTTTGAAGGCGGATGGTACGATTTCGGGTGCGGTAAGTGGTACTTGGGAGAGCCAAGACAATAAGCGTGTCAAGATGCGTCTGAATGGCAAGAACTATTCGGGTTTCTTCTTGACGCAGACCGATATGAACAATGGCAGACAATCCATGACCTTCTCCGTGACGGGAGAGAATGCCAACAATTGCCTGTGGGGTAGCCGCATCCATTACCGTGACGATATGGCGAAGATCGAGAATGGTGCGACCTACTTTATCCGCAATGCCCATAGTGGACTCTTCGTGGATATCCCTAATGGTGTCAATGAGGATGGCACCAACCTCCATCAGTGGGAATTTAATGGATTCGACACGCAGCGTTTTAAGGTGGAGCAGGGCGAGGATGGCCTATACGCTATATCCAGCGCATGTTCCGATTTTGCGCAGTATGTGACCGTGGCGCAAGGTAGTGGCGCCAATGGAACGAATGTCGAGACTCATTCCGCTACGGAGATGGGCGACCAAAAATTTGCGATCTTGCCGAACAAAGATGGCACGTTTAGAATCCTGACAAATGTCTCTAACCAGAAGGGTTGCTTGGAGGATTATGATTTTGGCACCACCAATGGTAGCAATATCGCCGAGTGGGAGTATGGCGGCCGCGAGGCGCAGCATTGGATTTTTACCAAAGCGTCGAATCCGTCGCCTAAGGATCCTACCTCAGTGGATGATGTTGAATCTGATAAATGTCTTTTGCATGTGCGGGATGGCGTATGGTCTATCTACGCCAGCGAGGCGATCTCAGCGGCTCCTGTTGCGGTATATGGCATGGATGGTAGATGCCTCTTCCGTGCGGTGATGGACATTCAGGTAGGGGAGAATCCGTTGCCAATTCCGGTTGGAGTGGGTAGGGTACAGCTCGTGATTCGTTAGGGGCATAAATGTAGGAGAGAAGAGTCCCACTTCCTCTCTGCGAAATCGTGTGTGACTAACTATGCTTTTGTAATTTATTAAATATCAAAGCATTCCATTCGTCATCGCGTAAAGCGTCAATCCTGGGATGGACTTGATGCCGATCTTGCTGCTGATCTTTTTTCGGTGGGCGATGACTGTGTGGATGGAGATGTTCAAGGCGTTTGCGATCTCTTTGTTGGTCAATCCTTTGGCAACGGAGACTAAGACCTCTTTTTCTCGGAGAGAAAGATCGTTGCTCTCCGATGAGGCGCTCTTCTCTTGGGATTGGGTTTCGCGGATTTTCTGCAACACGGTGGGGGTGTCGTTCTCCAAATCGATGACGCAGTCGAAGTGCTTCATCGTCGCTGCCGATTGGTAATGGGTATGCAAAGCGATGATGGAGATCTCTTCGTTCTTCTTTCTAAGATTGCGCAGTAGGTTGGGCAAATCCTCCTCGGACGACACGCGTGGATCGAGTATCACCACGTCCGCCTTATGGATGTGAACATCTATGTTCGAGGCCTTCTCGGCGGTATGGATCAGAGAGAGGTCCACAGCGCTCTCTATGATGCGCCGCATTCCCTCCGAAATGATGTGGGAAGGCTCGATGAGTACTATGTTTTGTTTAGTCATGACGATCCTCCTTTCCAATGAATTCCAAATATGGAATTAGAATCTTCTCCTCGATGATGGCGTGTTTGGCGAGGTCTTTGGAGAGTTGCGCGATGTCGAACCAAACGCTGATACGCTCGTTAGGAAGAATATCTGGCGAAAGATACTTGATGATGATATTGGTCAGTTCCGCCAGTTTGGTGTTGATATCGACGTGTGTTTTCTCCGCATGGCTCAGATAACTGCTGATTTTTGCGCTATCCTTGTCGTTCAGAATAAAGGGGAAGACGTTCTTCTCCTCGGAAACGAAGTGGCGTTTCACTTCGCTCTTGTAGTCTCGGAAGAATTTGATCAAGACGGCCTGTATGTTACCCGCCTGCTCCGCAATGCGTTCTAAATGTTTGCCGATGTGTGTCAACCGTTGGTGAAGATAGTAGTCGTGCGAGGCCTTGAGGTACTTGACCAAGGCGCTGCCATCCATTTGTTTGATCTCTTCCTCGCTTGGCAGGTAGTCATCGAAAGTATAGACGTTGCACAACATGACGAAAAGGTCAGACGGCAAGTTGTTCTCCTCGCATATCTCGCCTATTGTTTTTTCACCGAATCCAAGCGCTATGTCAAATCTGGGTAACATGAGGATTAGTTGCGGGTTTATGTTGAGCACATCTGCTAATTTCTGGTTCTTGTTGAATAGGGCCATACTGTCTATACTTTGATTTTTGTCCATGTTTTGTTTGTGTAAAGATACAAATGATTAGTTGTTCCACAAAAAATTTAAGGCGCTTGCCAACAGTTGGAGATTTATCACCGAATCCTTTCGTTATGATCTTCCCCGTCTGATTGACACATGCAAAATTCGTGATTCCTATGCCTGTCGCAATTACTATCAATTGCTAATTTTTGATGTCTGTATAGCAAATAATGGGGGTGTTTTTGAGGATGATTGGAGTTGTAATGCGAATGATATGTGTAGTAAATGAATGTCAATATATAATATTGTAACTTTCAATATGTTATGCAATATCTTCAAATAAAAGTTTTAAAATATATAAAAAAGATAATGCAGATAAGATATAATTGTATATATTTGTTATTGTGTTTAGATGAAATAATATAAAATGATATAATATTAATTAAACAACTATCTTATTTATATAAGATTTAGTTATTGGTTGTTTAGTGTGTAAAATGTCTATAATTATAGAGTGTTTATTATAATAATTATTAATCTTTAAATTTAAAATCATTATGGCTACAGGAAGTGGCGTTACGAGCAGTGCAATTTCTGCTTTGAATGGTCTTCCATTCGAAAACATTATCGGTGGACCTCTTAATGCATGTGTGTTGGCACAAAAGGAGGCTGCGTTAACCACCATGGATTTCATCAATAGTGTAGGTTTGCAAACAACCGCTGATGGCACAATCGAGGCTGTTTATGTGCACTTTACATTTGTCCAGAACGGTAAAAAGGTAAATATTAGCGTTCCTTTGTTGACAATCGTACCTATCCCTTACATTGCGATCAATACGATTGATATTAATTTTAAAGCAGCCATCAAGGGTACAGAGGCGACACATGATGAGCAATCAGAGGAGGTTACCGCTAGTAAAACGACCAAAACCAATAAGAGATTGGGCTTGATCCTCAATAGAAAGAAGACATCTATGACCTCGACCATATCTTCTAAAAAAGATTCCAAGGCGACTCAAGACTCTTCTTATAGCATCGAGGCGACTGTAGATGTGGCTGTTCATGCAAGTCAAGACTCTATGCCTGCGGGTATGGCTAAGATTTTGGAGATGCTCGGTAGTGCCATTGATCTCTGCAATCCAGATGGAGAACTGACGGTCAGCAATGATAATCCTGCTGTGGGAGAGACCATTACCATTACATACAAGGGCGCAAATGGTCTTTATTTGCCAAAGTATATAAAAATTGGTTCAGAAACGCTGCCTTTGACCAAGGATGGCAGCAGTGTTGTCTATGTAAGGCCTAATAATGAACAGATTACTATCTCTGTTTCTTCTGATGAGGAGAATGATGTAAAGCCTGCGAATATCGTGATTCCTGCAATTCAATCAGCGTAATCATCTATGGCTATAGATACAAGCGCAGCTACTGTCGCTACCAATGCACTGCAGTCCATTCCCTTCGGTTCTATTATCGGAGGACCGTTGAGTGCATGCATAGAGGCACAAGCCAATGCTGCTAAGACGTCGTGGGAATTCATTAAGGAGGTAGGTCTGATTTCTTCAGAAGATGGCACTGAGAAAAAGGCAGTCTATGTCAATTTCGAATATCGAAAAGATGGACGCCATGCGGTTCTTAGTGTTCCGTTGTTGACCATCGTCCCTATTCCATTTCTGGCAATTCGGGACATTGACATTGCGTTTAAGGCGAATATTTCCGCCTCTTCATCGGTCTCAACTACCGTTAGTAAAAGTACGGCAGTGGATGCCAGCGCTAAAATCAGCGCAGGGGTAAATCTTGGATTGTTCAAGGGAAGTATGGAGATGAGCGCTAGTGTTTCAAGTAAAAAGGATTCAACCGCTACCCGTGATTCCAAATATAGTGTGGAATACACAATGGATGTGGCTGTGAAGGCAGGGCAAGATGATATGCCAGCGGGTATGTCTAAGGTGTTGCAGCTGTTGAACGAATCCATTGAATCAGTCGCCGCTACGGGCGAATTGTCTGTTTCCGCCAGAAAGATATCCCATGAAGATGGTGGTGTTTACGTAACATACAAGAACACGGAAGGATATTATGAGCCTTCTGCGATCAAGGTCTATGATTCCTCTGATGCTGAAGAAAAGGAGATCCAAGATACTAGTATTGCCAATGTCATCCGGGATGAAACTGGTGCAGTCTGCTTGCTCAAACAAGTAGGTAATTATAAGATCAAAGCAGGTGAGAAATCTTGTTTGGTTGAAGTCGTTTAATAATAAAATCAAACATTATGGCAAATGATATAGAAAAAGACCAAGATTTGGACGAACAACAAAATAAACCTCCTGCAAAAAAAACGGGAGGCGATCCAACGATCGAGGATAGTTCTGGACTTGGTTCGGAAAACAATCCGCCCAAACCCACCGATAATCCTTCCCAAAGTGATGAGGAACAAAACGGATCCTATACGAATGAAGTTGCCCAAATCATTGATGCCAGCGGAAAAGCGGTGGCTAGTGTCTCGAAAGTGATCGATTCGATAAAAGCGGCTACCGTTACCTTACCGGAAGTGACTGCTGATGTGAAATCTGTGAATGACGCTTCGGAATCTTGGCAGAAGGTCTCTTTTGAGAAGGTGATTGGCGAACCGCTTACTGCCGCAATTAAGGCGCAAGGCGATGCTGCCAGAGCCACTTTGAAGTTTATTCAGGAAACCGGAATGACCGGGGCGGATAACAACAAGGTGATGAGTCTCGTCTCTTTCAATTTTATCAGAGATGGGAAGTGCGCTAAACTGCAAATCCCTTTGATAACATTGGTTCCGATACCGACGTTGTGTATTGATGAGATGACCTACGAGTTTAAAATGAAGGTGGACTCATCCTCTGACGTGACCATGACTAATACTGGTAGCGCATCCGTGGGATTTAATTTCGGTGCGGGAATCGGTGGCGACGAAAAGAAGGACGTGGCCCAAGGAGATGGTGCTAAAAAGCAGAGCAACGCACAAAGCCCCTCTGCTGAAAAAAGTGCGAATAACACCAAAGAGGAGTCTGTGGCTGACGCTGTGAAGAACAGCGTGAAGAAGGGTGTCACTTTCAGTGGAAGTTTCTCTTCCAAAAAGGATTCTTCCGCCACAAAGACATCAAAATATAGTGTGGAAACTACGATGGATTTGAAGATCACGCTTAAGCAAGATGATCTTCCTGCCGGAGTCGCTACTATGTTGGATGTTTTGAACAAATCAGCGGAGGTTGTCAACCCGAATGGAGTGCTCACCGTCTCCTCAGATGTCCTTACCCTTTCTTCTGATGGCCATGCGGTTGTCAATGTTACTTATAGAGACGAGAACGGAATCTATAATGTGGAGAAGGTGAAATGTACCGATTTGGACGGTAAGGCTGAAAAGGGACATGCGATTAAGAGTGTTGACAATGTGATATTTGTTTTTGATAGTGCGGGTACATACTTGATTAGTACCGATTTGCAAAAACGAGTTGTCATTGTGAACCCTGCAAAGAAGGAGGAGAAGGAGCAAGCGTCTGCTTGATCATTCTCTTAAGTATTAATCTATTGGATTTTGAGAGAGGCGGTTTGCCTCTTCTCAAAACCCGATAAAAACAAAAATTTAATGGATAAAACAGAAACAAGCGCAGCTACGCTCGTCGATATTCTGTCGGAAGCGATCTCTTCTACTATCGCGGCTGATAATAGCGCCACGGAAGAGTATTTCGAGAAATTAAAGGAGTATGCCGTTTCGGAAAACGGAGAAGAGTTAGAGACCCTTGATTGTAAGGTCAGAGGAGAAAATGATGGTGAATACTACACGTTGAAGGTGCCTAAGTTAATCCTTATGCCGATGCCTTTGCTTCATGTGCAGGAGGCGACTTTTGATGTGGAAGGAGAGTGGGAGGTGCAAGAAAACTCCAGTGACCAGATAAGTAAGGAGGAAGTGGAGGCGAGTTTGAATAAGATTATTTCCTCGAAATCCGGCGTTAAAGATGCGATGGTGCAAGTCGAAGGTCTGGAACAACTATCCAAAACAATGAAGTTGTCAAATTTGGAACTGAAGTCTCTCATCAATGAGTCTACTCTTCCTCCGTCTCTCAAAAAAGTGGTCGCAAAGAAAATTCCTTCGACTCGAATCACGCTTGCCGGAAAAGTAAAACCCCTCGTACAAAGTAGTTCCCAGACTAATACCCAATCGAATACGGAATCATCCAATAGTAACTCTCAATCTTTGAAAATCAAGGTTGCTATAAAGTTACAACAATCGGAGGTCCCTTCGGGGTTGAGTAACTTGATTCAAACGGTCACCAACTGTATCAAAGTGGAGAAGAGCGTGAAATAGGTGGTTGTTTATGCGTTTACATAGAGATTGAAAATTAATTATTATAATAAAATAAGAAAAAACAATGATATCGTCATCCAATAAAACACCAGGCATGAATTGCCCTCAATGTGGAACTTTTATTCCAACTTCCATCGCGGAATTATTGACCGCAACAGGTATTACCTGCCCACACTGCAGATTGCAGTTGACAATCAATAGAAACGAATCGCAAAGAGCGATGGATATTCTTAGAAAGGTGGATAACGCATCTAAAAATTTACAAGCAGCAAGTAAATTCTCTCGATAAATTATGGATAACAATATAATGAAGGTGGCCAATTCGGCTTTCGAGTCCATTCCATTTGAAAATTTGATCGGGTCGCCGTTATGTGCTTGTGTAAATGCACAAAGGGAGGCCGCCAAGACGACACTCGATTATATCAAAGAGATGGGATTTGATACGGTTACAAACGAAAAGAATGAAGAGGAGTTTGCTATCGCGATGATCAGTTTTGAGTTTGTTCAAAATGGAGTAAGACGAAGAATGCTTGTCCCGCTCATCTCGATTGTGCCTATCCCGTATCTGCAGATTGATAACGTGAATATTCGTTTCACAGCGGAGGTGACTGCTCATACAGAGGATACTTTCAATGCCAAAATCAGTAATGTGAGATACAATGCGGAGGAGAATAGTGGTTCCGGTATAGACTACAAAGCCTTGGTGGATGTGGATGTAAGGGCCTCTAGTTCTAGTATGCCTGCCGGTTTGGCTAAGATGTTGCAACTTTTTGAGAACTGCATTCAAGTGGAAGAGAAGTCGTTCTTTTATGTTGTTTTTACTAGTGCGCCAGAGAAGGAAAAGAAAATAGATTTGGCTAAGGAAATCGTCAGGAGATTGGCAACCATAGATGTGAAGCAAGATAAGGACAGTGTTATATCTTCTATGAATACCAACAAAATATTAGCATCAAATTTGACTGAAAAGCAGGCTGATGCCTTGTTGAAGATCATAGAAGAGTATGGAGCGGCGGCTGAAAAGAGGAAGATGGCGAGTGAGGTGTTGGGCGAATAATGGGTGAGGGAAAAGGATGAATGGAGAGGATAAAATAGACAAGAGGGATCTCTTTGCGGAGATGTTGAAGGAGGGGATGCGCTCTCTACCTGTGAAACAGGTGTTGAGTTCGCCAATCGTCTCTTGTGTGAAGGCTCAGCAAAAGTTGTCCGAGACCGCACTTGATTCGTTAATTGCCCAGGCTTTTGAGGCTGAACGCCGTGAAAAAGCCTATCATACGGCATTTGTCTCTTTTTCGTACAATCAAAATGGTGTGGCGAAACGAATCAATGTACCTCTTCTTTTACTGGTTCCCTATCAACCCCTTGAGATTAAGGAGGCCTCGTTCTCTTTTAGCGGTAACCTTTATCGCACGGATGCGACTTTGATTACCGATGCGAGGAGAGGTCGCAGTTTCAAAGGTAGGAAAACTGCGAATGAGAACTTGAAAATCAATTTCAATGTCAAGGTTAACCCAAGTGACACGACGATCGGGTTGTCGAAACTGGTTCAGTTCTGTACGGAGTCTGTGGTGGTGGAGTCTTGCCGAGAGAATGCTGCTCCGCCAAACATCAATCCAATTTGGCCTAACCCAATTTGGCCTGATCCGACCCGTCCAAGCTACCCGTATCCATTCCCCTTTGTCAATTCGTATAGGCCATTGGGGAGTGGCAGTTCTTCTGGTGGCGCTCTGGATTTGGAAGGTATTATCGATTCAATTAATTTACCTCGACCGATATCATACAGCGGAAGTTTCGTGTCGTATTCTTCATATAAAGGAAGTTATCAGTCTTACTCATCGTTTGGGCGACGAACGGGACGTTCCTCTTTCCCGTATTCGAATCGCGGAAAGGTCACTTCGTTTGAAAGGGCGGTGAGGATCTCCTCTTGCCTGTGGTTGGGAATCCCGGGAAGTGGCTCGGGTACACTAGGGCTTTCGTTGGAGGGAATTTTGGATTCCATTAATAGAATTAAGCGTAAAAGGTACCGACGAGGGGTGCTCTTTACCCGTCCTTTCCGCATCCCTAAGGGGGTGAGAAAAAAAAGAAAATAGATATGGTACATCAGCCCGTAAAAGCAATTCATATCAATTGGACGCTCCCCGCTATGACATATAATGGATGCGTGTGTGATCGACGTTACCGTGTGGATGATTTCGAGTTGCTCTCCACTATCCTCTCCGCATTATTGTGGAGGAGGAATAATGGTCCTATCAAATTGTATACGGATAGTATAGGATATGAATATTATCTGTCGTTAGGTCTTCTCCCTTTATGGGATGAGATTGATACGAAAATTTTAGACGGTATTCCTAATTCTATCGATGCCGAAATTTTTTGGGCGGCCGCTAAAATTTTTGCGGTCCAAGCGGAAAAAGGTCCTGTTGTCATGATGGATACAGATCTCCTGGTCTGGAAAAGATTGGATGAATTGCGTGATTGTGAAATTGCGGCGTTTCATACAGAATCGTTGGATCTAGACTGTTACCTTCCTTATGAATCTCTTAAAAAGAGAACAGACTATCAGTTAGACAAGGACTGGGATTGGAATTTGTTGCCATATAATACCGCTTTGGCCTATTTTGACCACCCTGAATTCAAAAAATACTATACCGATAGTGCCATTGATTTTATGACAAACAACAAGGAAAGACCTTGCGAATTGGTCTCTCAGATGGTCTTTGCCGAACAGCGTTTGTTTTCCATGTGTGCTCGGAAATTGAAGTTGCCGGTACATACTTTCCTAAAGGAGACTTATAATGGTGTGTGCGATGATTTTACTCATCTTTGGGGAGCGAAAGGAGTGGCACGTAGTGATCGGAATTTCAATGAACAGTTATGTCGTTCGCTTGTTAATGCGATTCGTCGAGAATTTCCTCGTTATCAGTTTCCTGTGCAATTTAAAACAGCGGTAGATGTGTCAATATAAAAGTATATGAGACATCAGTGAAGAGAAAACGTGTGTTCCGCTCTGAATGAATTTGGTCGTCAAATTCGGAGTGGAGATAATGTTGTGCGTTAATAGATATTTTTCCCTTGGGTATAATTGTTTATGTGGTCTTTTGATTGAGTGCGAAAAAAAAGAATTCCTAATTCTCTGTTAACCAGTGAACTAGGAATTTAGTTTGTGACCCCGACAGGATTCTAACCTGTAACCTTTTGATCCGTAGTCAAATGCTCTATACAGTTGAGCTACGGGGCCATTCCCGAATTGAGTGTCTTTGTTTCTCAATTGCGATGCAAAGGTAGTGCTTATTTTTGAAACTGCAAATCTTTATAGGATTTTTTTTGCGATTTTTTCAAAAAAAGACCAGATGATTATGCCTGATGTCACGGAGACGTTGAGGGAGTGCTTGGTGCCGAACTGGGGGATTTCAATGCTATTGTCCGATAAATCAACGACTTCTTGTTGGACACCCTTGACTTCATTGCCAAGGATCACCACATATTTCCCTTCATCGGAGAGTTCCAAGTCTGGCAATTTAATGCTGTTTTCTACCTGTTCGATCGAAAAAATGTGGTATCCCTTCGCTTTGTATTCCTTGACAACATCCTGTGTCTGCTCGTAGTAGGCCCAATCGACCGAAAATTCTGCGCCTAACGCTGTTTTATGGATTTCTGGTTGGGGCGGGGTGGAGGTGATGCCGCATAGGCAAATCTTCTCCACCAGGAAGGCGTCGGCGGTTCTGAAAACGGAACCTACATTGTGTAGGCTCCGTACATTATCCAATACAACCACCAAAGGAATTTTCTTTGTCTGTTTGAATTCCTCTGCGGTGATTCTGTTCAGTTCGGTGATCTCAAGTTTCCTCATTATTGTTTATTCGTATGAATTGATCATCATAGAGGTTAGCAACACCAAAGGAGCGTTCCAGTTGATGGCGATCTCATTGGTGGAGTAACTGCAATGTTCGTCCAAATAACATCTTGCGGGCGCCAATGAAGGGTAATTGAACTTGCCGCAGTCGGAAGTTTGGTTCGGGTTGGCTCCTCCGCAAATATAACCAGGCAACGGCTCATCGATGCCATCGCTGGTAGATCTTCTGTCATGGATGTTTTTCGGATATTTGGATCCGAATCCGGAGATGAAGCAATAGTCGGTAGGATTCATGCCCAATAGGTAATTGAATTGGCTGGCCATCGCCTCTTTGTATTTTTCATCCTTTGTCACCCTATAGGCAAGACCTAAAATAGAGCCGTTGGTGGCGATTTCTCCGTTGCAGCCCCAAATAAAGGCTTTAAGCGAGAGCCGTCCAGGAGAATACTTGTATCCGTTGTAGAGCGTCTCCGCCAAAGTCATGAATTTACGCTTGATCAGCTGTTTGTCCGCAAACGCTGGCAATTCGTCCAGATGCCATACCATAGACATCAAGGCGAGAGAGTTGCATGCGTTCCATTGAGGTGTCTCGAAAAGACGGAAAAAGTCCAATTGATCGTAAAATTGTTTCTCACCTGTGGCAATGAGTAGCTCGGAGGCCGCCCAGAAAAACTCATCGGAGAAGTTAGAGTCTCCGTAGGAGCCGGTTCGGATATCGGATGGATTCTCGAAATAGACCTCAGGATTCTTTACCGCCCAAGCCCAGGCTCTTCGTGCGGCGTCGAGGGCTGCCTTTGCGTACATTTCGTCGTAGAAACGGAATACGCGATAGGTGATGGCCATTTCAGCGGCGAAGTTGAGTGCTGCCGAGGTGGATTTTGTCACCACATAGCGGTCTTGGATATCCTCTGAGGGTTGCATGTTGATGTCGCAGAACTTCTTAGTGGTCAACTTGTGGTAAACACCTCCGTCTTCGGGATCCTGCATGGTGAATAGCCAGTCGGTCTCCCATTTGATCTCGTCCAAAAGGTCGGGGAGCGTATTGTCGCTCTCTGGGATGTTCAAACGCTTCTTCTTGTAGTAATCCTCGTGCATTTCGAATGCGAGATATAGGTGGTGTAGCGTGATGCCGGCGTTTACCACATATTTGTTGTAATCTCCCGCGTCGTACCAACCCTTAGGCGAAGAGATGATGGTCTCCGCTTTCCTGTTTTTGCTATAGGCTGAACTGTGGATGTAAACCTCCTCGTCGGGATGTCCCATGGCTCTGCTGAAATTGATGCCCTTGAATGTGGCGTATTGTGGTTCTATGGCCGTTGAGGATCTCCATAGGTAGAATGCCTTGACGGTCCAAAGGGAAAAGTCGTCGAAGATAGAGGCGTCGCCGATCTCAAAAGGGTAGGAGCGCTCTCCGTTCACCTCTACAAAGTAGGTGCCTGGCGTTTTGAAATCTGAAAAATCCGCATATTGCGTCAACTCTCTGGATTGGTTCCATCGTTTGCCTTCCGGGATGGAGCCCTTGAATACGGTCTCTTCTGTCTTGGCGTTCTTTAATTCGAAATGGTGGGCGTTCATGCCTGCCACTTGGGCGTGCTTGGGTGCGTTGGTCATATAACCGATCTGGTTGACGCGCACGAATTTTTGCGCCGATGCGCCAGTCGCCATCAGTAGGGCGATGAGTGCTGGGGTAATTCTTCTTAGAAATCTTTTCATTGAACTAACATTTATACTTTACATTATACAATAGGTCTATTTGAAAAAATAGGTGTGCGAAATATAGAAGACACCATTTTTGCTTTTATATTTATCACCCCTGAAATCGTTCTTTATCACATCGATGAACCCTAGATCGTAACCTAGTGAACTTCTCATGCCTTTGAAATATTCGATGCCAACAGCCAACCGTAACCCAATGTCGTAACGGCGGGTGTCGTAGAGCCTTTCGGTATCTTTCTTGTCACCGAACATCGGATATCTTTTCTGTGTCTCCGTGTATTCACCACGGTCGTTGTTCTTTCTGATATATTTGAATCGACCGCCTACGGCAAGTGCATGGTAGATTCCGATCATTGGCGTGAATTCGAATCCTCGGAAATGAAGACGGTAACTTGCTGTCATCGGTAATATAAGGTAATAGAGGTTGGTCTTCTCCTTATAATCTGTGTGGAGAGAATCAGCGTGTTGGTTGAAGAATTTTTGGTATCCCTTCCTTTGGAACTCGAGGCCGCTCTCCACGAAAAGATTCTCGTTGATGGCCTGTAGATCCCTGTCTGCGATGATGCCGACTCGTACATTGCAGACATAGTGTTGATAAATGTCCTTCTTATCGAAGTGGAGGGTTGCGGGGCCTACACCACCCATTACGCCCCAATGCGTCTTTCTGGCGAATTCGCCCAATCCGCTGTCCTGTATCTTTTGAAAGATGTTTTTTCGTGAGGAAGAGTCCTCTTGGGCTGGTTGGTCGAACTGGGAGGCTTCGTTTGCGACGGCCATTACCGAATCGTTAGAAAGAACCAAGGAAGAATCGTTTGCAGTTTCGTTTCCAATGGCAACTGAACCTTGCGCACAGATGGCTTGGACCGAAATGAGAAAGGTGATTATGGTGATGCTTAATTTAGTCATGCCCAGTATTCTAATTTTATGCAAAAGTACGAAAAAAAAGCGATAGGGGATATCTTCTCCTTGATAATGTGTCTTATTTGTTAAGATAAGTTCGTGTGAGATGTCTTTGGGCGTGTTAAATCGACCTCTTGAACTGCCGAGTTGAGGTGCGCGTGGCCTATCCATAGGCGAAAAATTGTTGTGATAGTAATTTTATTCCCCTGAAATAAAGAGTTTTAACTGTTTTTTTAATTTTTTTCACAATAGAATTAAAATTTTAAGTTGATATATTACAAAGTGAAAAAAAAGTATGTAACTTTGCACCGTTTTTAAAGGAGAACACAATTTTTGAATGTTGTTTAATTATTTAATAATAAAAAAATGAAAAAAGTAGTTTTATTTTTCGCTGTGTCTGCATTTGCATTCGCTTCTTGCAACGACGCTAACACTAACAATGGTAACAACGGTGATTCAACAGTTGTAGCTGAGGCTATCGATTCTGCTGCTGCTGTAGTTGACTCTGCAGCTGCTGCCGCTACTGCTGTAGTTGATTCTGCAGATGCTGCTGCAATCCAAGCAGTTCAAGAGCTCGGCGCAAACCAAGAATAATTCTTTGCGAATAGAGAACTAAAGGCGGACGTCATTGTCCGCTTTTTTTTGCCTGTTTCCACAGTAATCTCCTTTTTGTTTCGTATTATCTCTGTTTATTTGATATTTTTTTCATCGGAAAGGGCCTTTTCTTTTTCCTTCTGTCATATATTATTTATATTTTTGTATGGTTTAATTAAAGAAATATATGATATGAGGTTGTTCGTTCCATTGATTGCGCTATCTTCTCTTTTCTCCGCATGCCAGTATGTTTCGGAGACCAAACGAAATGTGGAGGTTAAAAGTTATGCGGAAATGACCCCTGAGGAGAAATTGACAGATGAAAGGAATTTTGTCTCTAATATGGCTGCCGTCAATTATTTGGATATGGCGACCGTGGTAGGGGATACGATGTATGTCGGATGTCCTTCCCGCAGAGGAGAAGAACATTTCCAGGATAATTTGGCGCGTACTTTCCTTCATGATATGCGCAGGGCAGGATATAGCCACATCCAATATTGCCGTGTCATCAGCACCTCCCATGAATATGTTTGGACCGACTCGATTGTCAGTGGTAAGAAGATTGGTGAGGCCTATGAAAGGTAGAATTTGAGAGGGTAGGAATCTCGATTGGGTGAAATAAAAATCGGAGAGAAACTTTTCACGATGAATCGTTTCTCTCCGATCTGTTTTATATAGAAAGGAATGAGATTAACTACTCCTTTTTGAGCATGTTCTTGATTTCCGTCTCAAGTTCGCTCTCCATTTCGAAGTCTTTGATGTAAACCACAGAGTATCTGGTCGATTTCTTTGGTGACATGACGGTAACACGGAACTCTCCTGAGTCGTACTCGTATAATTTGACGTAGTATTTCTCCAAGGTCGTTTTGTTCATGCACTCGTAGTTCAAGTATTTATAATCCTTCTTGATCGTCCATTTTTGTGGTTTGTCGAATATCTCGAACACGGTTACTTTTTTGTGTAAAAGGTCTTGTGTGGCGATGTAATTCTCGGTCATGTTCAGCACAATAACGGTGGAACTTTGTTCCCAAGCTCCCCACACATACATCCCCTTGGATTGTTGCGTCACGACACCATCAGTTTGTCTGAAGGATTTGAACGCAATGGACTGTGCCGTCGCCGTCGTCACGGAAACGATGGCGAAAAGGAGACATACTATGTTTCTCATCACTCTTTCCATAATCATTGCATTTTACCGTTAATACTAAGGGTTAGTTACCCAATTAGGGTTGTGGACCTTCCCCTTTTCGGGGTTGAATTCCAAAGACTCCTTCTTGGGGATCTTTATAAAGAACTCTTTCTGCTCTTTGTTTGGCAACTTATTGCTTCTTAACCAAGGATTGGAATCCTTGAGTAGTTGGTAATTGATGCCTCGCTCTTTCGCAAAATCTGTCAAGTTCTCTATGGTGCTATCCACTCTGACTGACTCTGTCTCGACGGGGTAGTACAAATCCTCTTTTGTCAAGAAGAATCCTAACCTTTGTGGATTTTCCATAAGGTACTTCGCCATAACTATTCTGAATACGTACCGGTTGGTCTCTTCGCTGAATAGCATATCGAAGTAGTTGTTTGTCTGTTGTACCTCTACTTGTCGCACCACGCGCGCATGTCCTGTGTTGTATGCGGCTGCGGCTAATGTCCAACTGCCGGTAACGTCGTGCGTGTGTTTTAGCATCGAGCAGGCTACTCGGGTAGCTTTTTCCAGATTATATCGTTCGTCGATGTCGTCGTTCACGATCAATCCGGCATCTTTGCCTGTCGCTGGCATGATCTGCCAAATGCCTACCGCCTTTGCTGGGGATTGTGCTCTTTGGTCGAGATTGCTCTCGATTAGCGCCAAGTATTTGAAATCGTCAGGAATACCTTTCTCTTTCAATATGGGTTCAATGATGGGGAAAAATTTGTTGGCTCGCTTGATAAATAGGAATACTTGCGAATGCCAATAAGAGAAACTTAAAAGTTCCCTGTCGAATTTCTCCCTAAGATAATAGTTGGAAAGGTCGATCCGCTCTCCGCAGAAGTTCAAGTCTGACGGAATTTTAGGAGCGTGATAACTCGTTTCCATTTGAGGGAATGGTGTGGTCTCGTTTGCCGTTTGCGCGGTGCAATCACTGAGTGACAGCAACGCCAATGTCGCCAATCCTCCCAATCTATAAAAGCTTTTCATCATTTTACAACGTTCAATCTCAATTCATCAATCTATACATTATATATAGGAGACGCCTCCTGCGTCTTCTCTCTTTCCTCGTAATTTTCAGGCGTGGAATACAAACATCGGGATGTCTGTATGGAATAGCATTTTCCTCGCCATGCTTGGGTTAAACAACCTTGAAAGTAAGTTTCTTCTATGCGTTGTCAGTACAATCGCGTCAATGTTGTTGCTTCGGATGAATTCGTCGTAAGCTGTCAGTACATCCGAACCGGAGATCAGGTGGTATTCTATCTTCTGTTGAGGATAATTCTCTTGGAAGTATGATTTGATACCGCTGAGTTTGATCTCTGCCCAACTATCGTCCTTCTTGTCGAAGTGGATGAAGTGAACGCTTGCGTTGTTCGGCTTCAACATCGACATCATTTTGTCGAAAACAATTAAATCCTTGTCGTCGAAACTGGTGGAGAAGGCGACGTTTTTGATGTCTTCGAATTTGTTGAGCAATATGCTATCCGGTATGGTGAATACTGGTACATGCGCTCTCTCGATCACTTCCGCCGTTACACTTCCGATGAAATCCAGATCCTTTTGGTCGCATCCTCTGGTGCCCATGATGATCAGTTTAGGCATGTGCCTGTCCGAGTATCCCAGAATCTGGTCCTCGGGAACGCCCTCTCGTAGTACGTGGCGGTACTTGACTTGTGGCATCTCTCCCTTTTGGATGGATTCCTCTATTTTCGCTTCGAGTTCAGCAAACTGACGCTTGGCTTTCTCCATCATCTCTAGTGCGGACTCTTCCGTCGTTCCTTCGTGGTTGATCACGTCGCCAATAGGCATCGTGGTGAACGAAGGGGGGAGATAGGCGTGGAAAAGAACGATTTCGGCATCCATTGAGGCTGCCAAGGGGAATGCGAATTCGCATGCCTTCATGGAGTTTGGCGAGAAATCGATCGGCAACAATACCATTGGTTGCTTGTTTAACTCTTCAAGAGCCTTTTCCAATGCTTCGCGATTATTCATCTCCTCAATGATTCCCAATGCTTTCGGCAAGTCGCTCTCCTTGATGCGGACTCTGACGCCGATGGGCAGTATCTGATTAACATTGTGGATGAATACATCTATGCCATGGACCTCCAAAACTGACTTCAGAATTTGGGCCTTGTCATAAGTGTGTATCGCTACTGTCACCAAGTTGTCTTCCATAAATATGCCTCTTTACCGTTATCAACATCACCTTTCATCCATATCTCTTTTCAAAGATAATAAAATAAATTATTAGTCTCAAAGAATTTTATATTTATTTCGTCTATAATTATTGTTAAATGTTGGTGGTGAATTGATTTAAGTGGCTATTCCTTAGCGTTATTTAGACGTGATAATTCTGTTGTCTTGATTTTGTTGACCCATTTTTTGCTTTAAGCCGCAATGAAAATGTCTGTTTTGCTTCCTTCCTCCAAGGAAATGCTTTATCTTTGCATCGTTTTAGAATGTAAGGATATGATTGTCTTTCCTAACGCGAAAATTAATGTGGGGTTGAATATCACCAGCAAACGCGCTGATGGTTATCACAATTTAGAGAGTGTGTTTTATCCCATCCCTTTAAAGGATGTGTTGGAGATTGTTGTCGCAGAGGATGGTGTGACCGAGATGAAAATTGGCGGTCTTGCTATTGACGGCGAAGTCTCAGACAATACGGTGATGAAGGCATATCGTCTCTTGAAGGAGGAGTTTGATTTACCGCCTGTGAAAATCTTTATGGAGAAGGTGATCCCTTTTGGCGCGGGTTTAGGTGGTGGTTCATCTGACGCCTCTTTTGCGATTAAGTTGATGAACGACATGTTCCATCTTGATATGGATGTGGCGCATATGGAGACGATCGCCGCGAAGATTGGCGCGGATTGTCCCTTCTTCATCCAGAATAAGCCCTCTTTTGTGACTGGCATTGGGGATGTTTTGCAGCCCATTGAGTTCTCTTTGGCGGGTGTCTATTTCTTGTTGGTGAAACCCGACGACTTTGTCTCCACTAAAGAGGCCTATTCGAAGGTAGTTCCCAAAATGCCAGTGCTTCCTCTCTCCGAAATGGTGCAAAAACCTATTTCAGAGTGGAAATACAATGTCGTGAATGATTTTGAGGAGAGTGTGTTTGCGTCCCATCCTACCGTAAAGATGGTGAAGGATACCATGTATGAGCACGACGCCATGTACGCTTCCATGTCGGGGTCTGGATCCTCTGTGTTTGGTCTTTTCAGAAGCGAAGTGGATGCGGAATCTTTGTTCCCAGGTATGTTCACTTTCCAACAAAAGTTGTAGCGCGAATCTGTGATTTTTAGATATGAAAAAAGGGGAATCCGATTGGGCTCCCCTTTCTTTATGTGCGATAATTGCCTTATTTGCAAATGCTCTCGATCTCACCCATGATTTTCTTCGCCAAAGAATCGGCTTGCTCCATGGTGGCAGCCTCCGAGTAGATACGGATGATTGGCTCGGTGTTGGATTTGCGTAGATGAACCCAAGAGTCCGCGAAGTCGATCTTTACACCATCGATGTCGTTAACCTCTTCGTTGGCATATTTCTCCTTCATCTTTACTAGAATAGCGTCCACATTGATGTCAGGCGTCAATTGGATTTTGTTCTTCGAGATGAAATATGGAGGGTATTGCTTTCTGAGTTCGGAAGGCTTCATGTTCTTCTTCGCCATCAGTGAAAGGAAGAGCGCGATGCCGACAAGCGCGTCACGGCCGTAGTGGCTCTCTGGGTAGATGACGCCGCCATTTCCTTCTCCTCCGATGATGGCCTTGGTAGCTTTCATCTTCGTGACAACGTTCACTTCTCCTACGGCAGCCGCATTGTACTCGCCTCCGTGTTGACGGGTGACGTCACGAAGGGCTCTGGTGGAACTTAGGTTGGAAACTGTGTTTCCAGGCGTATGGCTTAAAACATAATCGGCAACGGAAACCAGAGTGTACTCCTCTCCGAACATATCACCGTTTTCGCAGATCATGGCTAAACGGTCAACGTCAGGGTCAACCACGAAGCCGACATCCGCCTTCTCGCTTTTCATTTTGTCTGAGATTTCAGTCAGATGGGCAGGAAGAGGCTCTGGGTTGTGGGCGAATTTTCCGGTAGGATCGCAATTGAGTTTCACAACCTCCTTCACACCCAATTTTTCAAGTAATTGAGGCAGTACGATGCCTCCGACTGAGTTGACGCAGTCAATGACTACTTTGAAGTTGGCCTTCTTGATCGCCTCGACATCCACTAGTTTTAGTTTGAGGACGTCGTCGATGTGGATGTTGTTGTAATCGTTCTTGTATGTGATCTTTCCAAGGTTGTCCACCTCGGCGAATTCATAGTCGTTGTTCTCTGCCATGGCGAGGACGGCCTTTCCCTCCTGGTCGTTTAGGAATTCACCCTTCTCGTTTAAGAGTTTTAATGCGTTCCATTGTTTAGGGTTGTGGCTGGCGGTCAAGATGATACCTCCGCATGCGCCCTCCTTTTGAACGGCGATTTCTGTCGTAGGGGTGGAGGCTAGCCCGATATTGGTGACATTCAAGCCAAGCCCGATCAAAGTGCCTGAAACCAGATGATCCACCATTTCTCCGGAGATGCGGGCGTCGCGTCCGACAACGATCAAATTGCTTTTGCACTTTGTGTTTCGTTTGATGAATGTGCCGTATGCTGCTGTGAACTTTACTACGTCAAGAGGTGTCAAACCATCGCCGATGGCTCCTCCGATTGTGCCTCGGATGCCGGAAATAGATTTAATAAGTGTCATATTGTTTGTTGTTTTTACGTTTTTTTATCATCATGCTTCCGCAAATATACTTATTTTATAATACTTATATAGTATCTTTGTCGAAAGATTATATCAGATGAGAGGAAGAACATCAAAAGTTGGTTGTTTTGTTGTGGCGATGGTTGCTTTTCTACTGTCGTCATGTTCTCCTACTAAATATGTGCCGGACAACTCTTATCTGCTTGATAAAGTGCAGATTGATGCGGGAAATAGCGAAGTGAGCAATTCCGATCTGAACAAACATCTGCGTCAGCGTCCCAATTTTAAGGCGTTCGGTATCTTCCGTATCTACCTTGCTGTCTATAATATGTCCGGTAGGGACTCCACCAAAAAGATCAATCGTAAATTGAGAAGCATCGGTGAGGCGCCTGTTATTTATGATCCCTTTATGACCTATCGCTCTGAAAAGGAGTTGCAGGCCTATATGAAATCCAAGGGATATATGAATGCGGAGGTGTCGTCGTCGGTGAAATTCAAAAGGAAGAAGCGGGCGGAGGTGATTTACAACGTCACGCCTGGCGATCCCTATCGTGTCGGCAAAATTGAATGCGATATTCCAAGCGACCGGATCCTTGATTCCGTGCTCCATTTGAGGGGTGGATGGCCCAATACCAAATTGAAGTCTGGTATGATGTTCGATGTGGACGAGTTGGATGCGGAACGCGAGCGTTTGGCGAAGTTTCTCCGTAGAAGGGGATATTACCATTTCAACAAGGATTATTTGAATTATACGGCGGATAGCACGGTGGGTGACCGTAAGATAGATGTCACGCTCCACGTTAAACCATATAGCAAAGTGTTGCCCAATGGTGATCGGGAAGAGACCAACCATAACCGTTACCGAGTCCGTCATATTTATGTGACCGAACATAATCGCACGGAACAGACGGGAGAAGAGCTGCGTCGCGACACGCTCAATTATTCAGAAAGCATGACGTTGCTCTCCCAAAGTAAACCCTTCCTTCGACCCTCTATCATAGATGACGAGTTGTGGATTGAGACGGATTCTTTGTACAACGAGTTCTTCGTGGAGAGGAGTTATTCCAGATTGAATGGCTTGGGCATTTTGCGTTCATCTAACATCCGTTTTACAGATTTACAGAACGATCAACATGAGGTGGATTGTGAAATAGATCTCTATCCCGCTAAACCGCAATCTTTCTCATTCGATGTGGAGGGTACCAATTCTGAAGGCGATTTGGGCTTTGCTTTGAACTTGGGATATGCCCATAAGAATGTTTTCCGTGGTTCCGAATTGTTGAGCGTGAAGGCCCGTTATGCGCAGGAGGCCTATTCGGGATTGAGTGATATCCTTCATCGCTATGTCCTTGATTTAGGCGGTGAGGTGGGGATTACCTTCCCAAGATTCCTTTTTCCATTCCTGAAGCGTGATTTTAAACGGAGGATCTCCGCCAGCACCAGTTTTAATGTGCGATACAACTACCAATTGCGTCCCGACACTTACGATCGAAAATCTTTTGCGGGAAGCATGAAGTATTTGTGGACTTGGCGACGATTCTACAACTATACGCTGGATCTGATAGATGTGAATTATGTGAAGATCAAGACGGATCCGAGCTTTGATTCCATTTATAGCGCAGATCGTTATTCTGTCTTGCGGGAGAGTTATTCCGACCACTTTGTGATGAATGCTGGATTCTCCGTCACATATAACAATCAGGCGCAGATCACGAGGGATAATAAAACCTACTACCGTTTGGCGGTAGAGTCTGCAGGAGCTTTATTGAATGGAATCTGCCACTTGTTCGTCAAGAAGGAAGATGAGGATGCCCCATATAAAATTGGGCATGTTCCTTTCTCTCAATATGTGAAATTTGAGGCCGATTATGCCTACAATCAGAAATTGGACGGAAGAAATCATCTGGTGTACCACGTTGGTTTTGGTGTGGCGGTCCCTTATGGAAACGCATCGGTAGTGCCGTTTGAGCGAAGGTTCTTTGGTGGTGGCGCCAATGGTGTGAGAGGATGGTCTGTCAGAACGTTGGGTCCAGGTCAGTATTCATCCGACAGTTATAATGATTTTGTGAAGCAATCCGGCGATGTGAAGTTGCTGATGAATGTGGAATACCGCACTAAATTGATCTGGAAAGTGGAGGCCGCCGCCTTTATTGATGCAGGAAATATCTGGACGGTGAATGATTCTCCGTCTCAGCCGAATGGCCAATTTAAGTGGAATAGCTTCTACAAACAGATCGCTTTGGCGTATGGCTTGGGTATTCGATTGGATTTTTCCTACTTCCTGATTCGTTTTGATTTGGGTGTGAAGTGTTACAATCCCGCAAATATTGGTAGAAACAAAGGGGAAGATCTCTCTCGGTCAGATCTGCTTCATGGTCCATGGCGTTTCTATGGCCTGAATTGGAAGGATGATTGTGCCATTCACTTTGCGGTAGGCTATCCGTTCTGATCTGTTTCACGCTTGATGTTTTCTACTAATAATTTGTCTATCAGTGGAATATTGAAATCAGTGGAATTTTTTCGCACTAACATTAGGGAATAAAACAAAATTGTATTACCTTTGCGGTCACAAATAAGGATGGTCGGGTAGCTCAGTTGGATAGAGCAACAGCCTTCTAAGCTGTGGGTCGAGGGTTCGAATCCCTCCTCGATCACCATAGACTGAAAATCAGAAGTTTAGTATGGTTTTCAGTCTTTTTTATTGTTAATTGTTCCCATTTCGGTGCGCGCGGGTGTAAAAATCTATAAATAGTTTCATCCTTTTTATTTGAATCTTTATGAAGAGTCGATTGGTGCCTCCCTTTGTTCTTTTCGTTTTAATCATGGTTTCGTGCAATATGATTGCAGGGAAAACAGCGTCGGTTCCGTCTGGATCGCTTGAAGATGCTTTGCTTCAGGTTGCGACGGCTATAGACCCCAATCCTTCTACGGGGGATCATCTTCAGTCTGGCGAGGCTGAGGTAGAAAGTATTGAACTGGAAGAGGCGGAAAACGATTATCCGGAAAACGATTCTTCAGAAGGCGATTATATAGATGCCCCTGTTATAAAGGATATAAATGATCTACGAAAAATAGAGGAGAAGGCTCGAGAGGCCAAGGAATTTGTCGCTCAGAACGGCATGAACCAAGATTGGTGTTTGCTGCTGGATTTCTCCTATGATTTGTATACCAGACGATTGATCGTTTATGATTTGAAGAGTAATGAGATAATAAGACGAGAACTGGTTAGTCATGGCAATGGCGGTGGCAGTACCCCGTCTAAACCTGTTTTTAGCAATGTGGAGGGTAGTTTCTGCTCCTCTTTGGGAAAATATAAAATAGGCAAGCGCGCTTACAGCAATTGGGGTATCCATGTCCGCTATAAATTGCATGGATTGGAACCTACGAATAGCAATGCGTTCCGTAGGATTATTGTGCTTCACTCTTATGCAGGCGCCTATTGCGATTATCCTACAACCGCAAGCAATGGCTGTCCGATTGTCTGTGATGATGTGATGCGTTATTTGGATGAGAAGCTGAAAACAAACGACAAAACCTACTTTGTTGTGGATATTTGAGTAGGAAAAAAGATTGGATTGGAATGGAAAAGAAAACGAATAGTACTTTGTTGGGCCATTTGGCTGCGTTCACATGTTATTGCATATTTGGCTTTAACATCGTTGCTTGCCGAGAAATCGCTTTGTCAGGCTTGGTGCCTCCGTTGTCCCTATTTTGCTTCCGATCGGCAGGAGCGGCTTTGCTGTTTTTCCTCTTTTCAAAATTCTTGCCGGAAGAGCGGTTGGAAAGGGGGGATATGTTCAAGATTTTTTGCGCCTCCATGCTAGGCCTTTTTCTGACGCAAATCACATTTCTGGTTGCCATCAAGGAGACGACACCGTTGGATTGCTCTATGGTGGCCTCGTTGACGCCTATCTTCACGATGTTTGTATCAGCCATCTTCATCAAAGAGCCTATTACATGGAAAAAGGTTTGTGGTGTGATGGTGAGTTTCGGAGGTGTTCTGTATTTGATTTTGAATTCAGTGACGGGGGAACTTGACGTCACATCTTCCTCTCCTGTCGGCCTCTTCCTGATTGTCTTGAATGCGCTCTTTTTTGCCTCTTACTTGGGAATATTTCGTCCGCTTATCGCGAAATACCATGTGGTGACTTTTATGAAGTGGATGTTTTTGTTCTCTGCCTTGGTCTCCACCATATTGGACGTAAGGGAATTATTTTCTATCCAATATGCCGATTTCCCGCTTTCGCTAACCTTGACGGTGTTGGGGGTGGTCTTTTTTTCTACTTTTGTCGCCTATTTATTGGTCTCTTCCGCACAGAAATTATTGCGTCCGACATTGGTGAGTCTCTATTCTTATGTACAACCCATTGTGGCGGCTTGTTTGAGCATCTATTTGGGAATGGATGTGCTTACCTGGCAAAAAGTATGTGCCGCTATTTTGGTGTTTGCCGGTGTGGCGATTGTGAATAGAAGTAAGGCGAAGGCATAAAAAAAGGGCGCATGGAAATACGCCCCTTATCTGATGAAATGTTGAATCTACTCCTCGTTATGTTCTTGGAAAGTTCTGTCGTCGTACTCCGCGATCTCTCTCAATCTACCGTAGTGCTCGTCGTGTTGGCTACGGTCGAGTCCGATGTTCTCGCTCTCTTCAGATACGCGCAATGTGATCATTTTGTTGGTTAATTTGTAGAGAAGGAAGGACATTCCTGAAGTGTAAACAATGACAATCGCTACGGCAATGAGGTGGTTGACGAAGAATGTCATGTGGGTGACACCCTCTTCCGCCAATTCGGGTTCGTATTTGTAAACGAAGATACCAGTTAGGATTGTACCTACGATACCGCCCAAACCGTGGGTAGGGAAGACGTCCAAAGCGTCGTCGATAGCTGTCTTTTTGTTCTTGATGTAGCAAGCCATGTTGCAGAAGATCGCTGTGATGAACGCAATGACAACACTCTCGCTTGTGCTTACCCAACCTGCGGATGGTGTAATGGCTACCAATCCGATCACACCTCCGATAGAGGCACCCATTGCGGATGGCTTACGACCTCTGACGCAGTCGAAAAAGATCCATGTCATCATGGCGGTTGCGGCAGCTGTGTTGGTGTTCAAGAATGCCTTTACCGCAACACCGTCAGCCGATAAACTAGAACCTGCGTTGAAACCGAACCAACCCAACCAAAGCAACGCTGCGCCCAATACTACGTATGGGATGTTAGCTGGCTCTGCGGTTTGGTTGCGACGTTTGCCGAGATATAGGGCTCCGACTAGTGCCGCGATACCTGACGATGCGTGTACAACGATTCCGCCTGCGAAGTCTTTCACGTGCATTTGGTTAAATAGTCCATCTGGGTGCCATGTGCAGTGAGCCAAAGGACAATAGATAAATAGGCAGAAAAGCACCATAAATACCAAATATCCAGAGAAATGGACACGCTCGGCGAATGATCCGGTGATCAACGATGGTGTGATGATGGCGAATTTCATTTGGAATAGGGCGAAGAGTGCCAAAGGAATGGTGAGTCCCAATCCTTGCGATAGAGAATCCGTCGCCTGTCCGCCGACATTTTGCATAAAGAAGTAGGTAGCTGGATTTCCGATGATACCGCAGATGTCGTCACCGAATGAGAGGCTAAATCCGCAGAATACCCAAATTAGACTGATGATACCCATTGCGATGATGCTTTGAAGAATGGTGGAGATGATATTTTTCTTTCGTACCATACCTCCGTAAAAGAAAGATAGGCCTGGCGTCATCATCAATACGAAAATAGTTGCTGTCAACATCCATGCGATGTCCGTCTTGCTTACATTCTCGCTTAATTCCCAAATTTCGGGTTGTCCGGGGATAAACCAACCTATTACCGTGATGGCTAATAGGGATAGCATGAAAATAATCCAACGTTTCTTCATAATCTTACATTTTTAGTTGTGTTTTAAATTTTGTGCAAATATAAGCAAAAAGTAAGTAAAACAAATAAAATAATATCAAAAAGTAAGATTAAATTATAAAATCGTTGAATATAGAAAGTTGTGGTGGTCGGTGTTATTGAGGATGCGTTTGTGTAAGTTGCAGACTGTCAGTATTTTGTGTAGATATAATGGTTGTTCTCTGTTTTGACAAAAAGTTTTTAATTTTGTGGATTAACTATCATTTTGTCGTGAAATGGATGAAAAAAAGCACGACTGGTAAGCCGTGCTTTGTATGTGAAAGTTGGGAAACGTCTATTGTTGTTCCAAAATGGCGATGCATTTCTTCAATGATTCCTTCCAATAAGGAACCGTTACGCCAGCCTCTTTGATCTTGCGCTTGTTGAGGACGCTGTATGCAGGTCTCTCCGCAGCGGTGGGATATTCGAAGCTTTCGATTGCGTTAACCTTTGTGGTCAAGCCCGCAATTTCGAAAATCGCATTGGTGAAGTCGAACCAACTGATGACACCCTCGTTGGAGAAGTGGTAGGTTTGGAAACCTGTGATACCCTTTTCTAACAGTGTCATAATAGCGATGGCCAAATCTGTCGCATAGGTTGGCGTTCCGATTTGGTCGTAAACGACATTGAGTGAGTCGCGCTCTTTGCCCAATCTGATCATGGTCTTCACGAAGTTGTTGCCATATTCGCTGTATAACCATGCGGTACGGATGACGATAGCATCACATCCGCTCTTCTCTACTTCCACTTCGCCTTGACGCTTGGTGCGTCCATAAACGCCAATTGGTTGTGTGGCGTCGCTCTCTTTGAGCGGGAGACTTGATTTGCCGTCGAACACATAGTCGGTGGAGATGTGTACCAATTTCGCACCAACTGATTTTGCTGCCAACGCAAGGTTTTTAGGACCGTCTATGTTGATTTTTGCGGCCAACTCTTCACAAGATTCAGCTTTGTCCACTGCCGTGAAGGCGGCGCAGTTGATGATTGCGTTGATATTCTCTCTTTTTACCAAATCCTCCAAGAGTTGAAGGTTGGTGATGTCTACCTCTGGCATGTCTGTGTAGATGAACTTATGCTGAGGATAATTGCTCGATATTTTTTGGACGGAATTGCCAAGTTGCCCATTCGCGCCTGTCACTAAGATATTCATCGTGGTCTTGCTGTTTGTTACTCGAATACCTCCGCGTCTTTGAGGCACGGATGTTTTTGGTCCTTCTCGGAAAGAAGCATCTCATTTGCGGAGATGCCCCAATCGATGTTGATGGCTGGATCGTTGAAGGCGATGCCGGCATCCGCTTGCGGCGCATACACGTTGTCTACCTTATATGTAAAGATAGCCTCCTGGCTCTTTACGACAAATCCATGGGCGAATCCTCTCGGAATAAAGAGTTGTTTCTTGTTCTCTTCGCTTAACAAGACAGCGACATGTTGTCCGAATGTTGGTGAACTTTTTCTGATGTCAACCGCAACATCCAACACTTCGCCCTTGATGACGCGGACCAATTTGGCTTGTGAGCAGTCTCCTTTTTGATAATGGAGACCTCTGAGGACGCCGTATGAGGATTTAGATTCGTTATCTTGAACGAAATCGACTTTCCCGATGTGTTCCTCGAATTCGTTTTGTTTGAAGGATTCCATGAAGTACCCTCTGCTGTCAGCGAATACCTTGGGCTCGATTACCCATACTCCTTTGATCTTCTGTTCTGTGAATATCATATTTGTTCAAGTAATGACAATATATACTGTCCGTAAAGTGTCTTGCTAAGACGTTCTCCCAATTTTCTTAATTGATCGTCGGAAATCCAACAGTTTCTCCAAGCGATCTCCTCGATGCAAGCGATGTAGAATCCTTGTCTCTTTTGGATAGTCGCCACAAAGTTGCTGGCCTCTAACAAAGAGTCGCAGTTTCCGGTGTCCAACCAGGTGAATCCGCGACCAAACTTTTGCATTCTCAGTGTGCCCTCCTCAAGGTAAAGTTTATTGAGGTCGGTGATCTCATACTCGCCGCGAGCTGATGGTTTCAGTGATTTTGCCTTCTCTGTAACCGTTTCATCGAAGAAGTATAATCCTGGTACGGCGTAGTTGGATTTAGGATGAGTTGGTTTCTCTTCAAGAGAGATGACTTTGCCCGTCTCGTCAAATTCGGCCACACCGTAGGCGGTAGGGTCTTTGACGTAATATCCGAAAATCGTCGCCCCCTTTTGTGGCTTGGAAGCGGCTCTTAACATTTCTGAAAAGTTTTGTCCGTAGAAAAGGTTGTCGCCCAAAATGAGACAGCCAGCTTCTCCGTTTAGGAAGTCTGCTCCCAACACGAAGGCTTGCGCTAATCCGTTGGGCTCGTATTGAACCACATAGCTGAATTTCATGCCGAATTCCTCACCGGTTCCCAACAGTTGTTGGAACATAGGAAGGTCTCTTGGTGTGGAGATGATCAACACTTCACGGATGTCCGCCAACATCAAGGTGGATAGCGGATAGTAAATCATCGGTTTGTCGTAAACCGGCATGATTTGTTTGGAAATCGCTTTCGACAAAGGGAATAGTCGAGTGGCGCTTCCTCCTGCTAAAATGATACCCTTCATCTTGTTATTTCTTTAACAATACAGTCTTGATGGCGTTTCTGATTTCCTCTTTAGGCAATGCGCCGCGGCTTGCTTGTGGTTGAGCGTCCTTTGGAACGAAGATCAACAAAGGGATGCTGGTAGCGCCGAAATAACCGGCCAACTCCTTCTCCTTATCCACGTCTACCTTGTAGATATAGATTTCGTCCTTGTACTCTTTCGCCAAATCATCCAAGTATGGGGAGATCATGCGGCATGGACCACACCAAGTGGCGTAGAAGTCGATGATACAAGGCTTGTCGCCTAGGTATTTCCAACCATCCTTGTCCACATCCACCACCAATTTCTTGAATTCGTCGCGGTTGAGGTGCTTAACGGTGCCGCTTGCGGTTTTATTGTCAGCAGCGTATAGACATGAGGTCAATCCTAATAAAAGGTATATGATTGACGCCTTGAAAAAATTGCTTTTTGCCATACTCCTTGTCTTTTATCTTGTTAATAATATGCAAAGTTAATATTATTTTTCAATAAGCAAGGTATGTGTTTGTCTCTATTGTTAAAAAATGTAGTGGCCGATTGGAGGGGTGTCGCCCCCGTTTTGTGGCGGGCTATTTTATATTAAGTGGATTTGATGTATATTCGCGGTCTGAAAAAACTTTGGCCGATGTAGTCTCCTTTGAGGGGCAATGCTTTGTGTTGAGGATTGTAATGGTTTGAAAATTAATAATTTAATAAGATATTATGGAGGAAGCTTTGTTTTCATCCCTTCCGTATAAAGTTGCGGATATGAGTTTGGCTGATTTCGGTCGCAAAGAGATTGAATTGGCTGAAAAGGAGATGCCTGGATTGATGGCGCTTCGTGAAAAGTATGGTAACCAAAAGCCTTTGAAGGGTGCGAGAGTATCGGGCTCTTTGCACATGACCATTCAGACGGCGGTCTTGATTGAAACTTTGGTGGCTTTGGGCGCTGAAGTTCGTTGGGCAAGTTGCAATATCTTCTCAACCCAAGATCATGCGGCCGCCGCTATCGCAGCTGCTGGTGTGCCAGTCTTCGCATGGAAAGGCGAGACGCTTGCCGATTATTGGTGGTGTACTTTGCAAGCCTTGAATTTCGGTAATGGCATGGGACCTAATATGATTGTCGATGATGGTGGTGATGCTACGTTGATGATCCATTTGGGTGCTGATGCGGAGAAAGATGCCTCTATTTTGGATCGTTCCGCCGATAGTGAGGATGAGATTGAATTGTTGAAGATTTTGAAGTCTATCCGTTCTGTGGATGGCGATTTCTTTAACCGTATGATTCCTTCGATCAAGGGTGTTTCTGAGGAGACCACCACGGGCGTTCACCGTTTATACCAAATGGAGAAGGAGGGTAAACTTCGAATTCCTGCATTCAATGTAAATGATTCTGTAACCAAATCTAAATTCGATAACCTTTATGGATGTCGTGAGTCGTTGGCCGACGGCATCAAACGCGCGACCGACATTATGGTGGCCGGAAAGGTGGTGGTCGTATGCGGATATGGTGATGTGGGTAAGGGTTGCGCTCACTCTATGCGTTACTACGGTGCCCGCGTCTTGATTACGGAGATCGATCCTATCTGCGCTTTGCAAGCTGCTATGGAAGGATACGAGGTGGTGACTGTGGAGGATGCGCTCGCGGAGGGTGATATCTACGTGACCACGACCGGAAATGTGGACATCATCACAATCGAGCATATGGAGAAGATGAAGGATTCCGCAATTGTCTGCAACATCGGACACTTCGACAGTGAAATTCAGGTGGATAAGTTGAAAAAGTACCCAGGCATTGTCCGCAGAAATATTAAACCGCAGGTGGATCAATTCTTCTTCCCTGATGGACACTCCATTATTTTGTTGGCAGAGGGCCGTTTGGTGAATTTGGGATGCGCTACTGGTCACCCATCTTTTGTGATGAGTAATTCCTTCACCAACCAAACGTTGGCGCAGATCGAACTCTTCACAAAGCCATATAAGGTTGGCGTTTACTGCTTGCCTAAGGAGTTGGATGAGGAGGTGGCTCGCCTCCATTTGACCAAGATTGGTGCGAAGTTGACTAAGTTGACGCCTGCACAGGCGGCCTATATTGGCGTCTCTGTGGATGGCCCATACAAATCTGAATGGTATAGGTATTGATTCTCAGTGCTTTGGGGCGCTCTCTTCCTCTGGTTCAGAGAGGAGAGTGTCCGCTTAATTTACGCATATTGATAAAAAATATCATTATTTTTATTTGTTATTAACGATTTTTAAATAACTTTGTGCGGTTTGAAGCGGAATGCTTCATTCGTATTGAAAAAGTAATTTTTTAAAGTCCATGAAAAAGATATTTTTTGCGCTTGCGGCTTTGCTTCTTTTGTCATCCAGTGTGATGGCGGAAAAGGATGTTAAGTTGCGTTTCGGTTTGGAGGCAGGTTATAACATGACCAAATGGAATGGAAAGATTATGCCGGATTATGGTGTCGCTCCAGATTTGATCTCCGGTTCCTCCGATATTGATAAGGCGGTTATCAGACCAGGTTTCCATGCGGGAGCTATGGCGGATATCGTGATTGAGACGCACTGGTCCATCCAACCAGAGTTGCTTTTCCAAATGGAAGGTTCTGAGTTGACTCTTCCTCTCTCGGTTCAAGAGGCGGATGAGGATATGGAGGTCTCTTTGGAGGGTACAATTACAGAAAAGTACACTGCGGCATACATCCGTATCCCAGTACTTGTATATTACAACATCACCAATGTAGGACCGGGTCAATTGTCTCCAGGTATTGGTATCTTCTTGGCCGGAGGTGTCGGTGGTAAAGGAAAGATCACAGGCCGAAAGACATTCGGTGTGGACGGTATCTTGGATGAGTTCGATTGGGGTATGAACGTGAAGGTGGCTTACGAATTGCAAAAAGTAGCCAGTGGTCTCTATATGTCTGCTGGTTTCTCTCAAGGACTCACCACTTCTAAATCAACCGGTTTCAGCGTATCCGTCGGTTACAAGTTCCAATACTGGAAGGGCATCAAGCGTGCTTACAACACCGGTATCTTGGAGTATAACCCATAGTGGAGCGACCTAAATCGAATGCGATTTAAAAAAGTTTACGTTGAGATAACTAACCGATGTAATTTCGCTTGTAGTTTTTGCTGCAAGTCGGATCGGAAAAAAGAATATGTGTCGCCGGAGCGTTTCTCGGCGATACTTTTTTCTGTTAAGCCCTATACAAACTATATTTACCTACATGTTTTGGGAGAGCCGTTGCTTCATCCCCAATTAGCTGAATTGTTACGGATCGCGGGTGAGATGGGGTTCCAAGTGAATCTTACCACCAACGGATCTTTGCTTGCGATGCGACGTTCTGTTTTGCTCGACTCTTCCATCAGACAATTTAATATCTCCCTTCATGATGCGGAGGAGAATGTGGTAGAATCACAATGGGGACACTATCTGGATGAGGTATTCTCGTTCGCTGATGAACGCGCTCTGCAAAGTTATTTTTCGCTTCGCTTGTGGAATAGAATGGGGGATGATTGCTCTTCGTTTAACCGGTTTTGTCTTGAAAAAATGGCGGACCATTGGCATGTGGATATGTCAGATGCGATGCAAACTCGAAATAAAAAGCTATCGGACCATATTTTCTTTCAGAATGCAGCCCGTTTCACCTGGCCTGGAGAGAAATCTTTACAGGTGAAGAACCGTACTTGTTATGCGCTTAAAGATCATGTGGCCATACTGGTGGATGGTACTGTCGTGCCTTGTTGTTTGGATGGTAATGCGGACCTCTCGTTGGGTAATATTTTCCAACAACCTTTTGGTGAGATCATTTCGTGTGAACGGGCAGAGAAGATGTTGGCGGGTTTCCGTCTTCATACGGCGGTGGAGCCGCTCTGTGCGGATTGTGGTTTTATTGTCGGAGGGTAAGACGCTCCTACCGCTCCGACTATTCCTTTGCTAAATTTTGCTCAAAATATTGTAAGCCTCGGTGACGTTGTTCACATCCAGGAACTGGATGCTTCTTCGTCCGCCATTCTCCCTGATTTTACAACGAACGGCATGCTCCTGCAGGTAGGTGAGGATTCTGCCGAACACATCTGTCTGGTAGTATGGTGATTCGTCCGATTGGATGAAGTAGCCCGTCATACGGTTCATTTTTAGTGTAAGACGTTCGAATCCTAATTTCACTGCGATCCACCTTAGGCGTACCAGTTGAAGTAGATCCTCCGTCTGGGTTGGAAGGGTGCCGAATCGGTCAATGAGTCGGTTGGTAAACTCCTCCAACTCTTTTTCATCTTTCACATTGTCCAATTCACGATAGAGGGACATACGTTCCGAAACACTTTCGATGTATTCCGAAGGGAAGGTAAGCTCCATGTCTGTCTCGATTTGGCAATCTGTGACGAACTGCTGTTCCGCATTTTTCTCCTTCTCCTCTGCGTATAGGTCCGCAAACTCGTTGGCTTTCAGTTCGGTGACCGCCTCGTTCAATACCTTTTGGTAGGCTTCGTATCCTAAATCCGCTATGAATCCGCTCTGCTCGGCTCCCAGCAGGTTGCCGGCACCTCGGATGTCCAAGTCTTGCATCGCGATGTTGAATCCACTACCTAGTTCGGAGAAACTCTCGATGGCTTGTAGCCTGCGTCGCGCGTCGGTGGTGAGGTTGGTCAGCGGTGGCGCCAGTAGGTAACAGAAGGCTCTTCGGTTGCTTCTTCCCACACGTCCACGCAGTTGGTGAAGGTCGCTCAAACCGAAATTCTGCGCTTCGTTTACGATGATGGTGTTACAGTTGGAGATGTCAATGCCCGATTCCACAATGGTGGTGGCCAAAAGTACGTCGTATTCGTAGTCCAAAAAGTCGAGGATGATCTTCTCCAAGTCTTCGCCCTTCATCTGTCCGTGGCCGATACATACCCTTGCTTCTGGCACCAATCTTTTGATTAACGCAGCGATTTCGTTAAGGTTCTGTACACGGTTGTTGATGAAGAAAACCTGCCCGTTTCGGTCCAATTCGTATTGGATCGCCTCTTGGATTACCTTCTCACTGAAGGTGTGGAGTTCGGTCTGGATAGGGTAGCGGTTAGGCGGAGGCGTCGTGATGACCGAGAGGTCTCTGGCACCCATAAGTGAGAATTGTAAGGTGCGCGGAATCGGTGTGGCCGTCATGGTTAATGTGTCGACATTGACCTTCATCTGCTTGATTTTCTCCTTGGTGGATACTCCGAATTTTTGCTCTTCGTCGATGATGAGCAATCCCAAGTCTTTGAATTTAACTTCTTTGCCTAATATTTTTTGTGTGCCTATCAGAATGTTGATCTCACCTTCCCCTAACTCTTTGACAATGCGTTTGGTCTCTTTCAAGGAGCGGGATCGGTTGAGGTAATCCACCTTGACGGGGAAATCCTTCAATCGCTCAGAGAATGTCTTGTAGTGTTGCAGTGCTAATACGGTGGTAGGTACCAATATGGCTACCTGTTTGTTATCCGTTGTGGCTTTGAAGGCGGCGCGGACAGCAATCTCCGTTTTGCCGAAACCTACGTCTCCGCAGACGAGGCGGTCCATCGGCATGTCTCGTTCCATATCACGTTTTACGTCGGCTGTCGTTTTGATCTGGTCTGGCGTGTCTTCGTAGATAAAGGAGGCCTCCAACTCTGATTGCAAGAAGCTATCTCTGGAGTAGGCATAACCCTTCTCTTCTCTTCTCTTCGCGTAGAGGGCGATCAGATCCCTTGCGATATCTTTGACATGTTTCTTGGTGCGTTCCTTGATGGTTTGCCAAGCGCCTGTTCCCAACTTGTTGATGCGGGGTTCGTCGCCCTCCTTGCTCTTGTAGCGAGAAATTTTGTGCAGGGAGTGGATGCTGACCAGCAGCATATCGTCGTTTTGGTACAACAGTTTGATCACCTCTTGTTTCTTTCCGTTGGAATCGACCTGGATCAAACCCGCGAACCGTCCGATGCCGTGGTCGATATGGACCACATAGTCGCCTGGCTTGAAATCCTGCAACTCTTTGAGTGTGAGCGATAGTTGTCCGGATCTGGCCCTGTCGGATCGTAAAGAGTATTTGTGGTAACGGTCGAAAATTTGGTGGTCGGTATAGCAACAGACATTGATTGTATGGTCGATGAAACCTCGGTGCAAGGTCTTGCGGATAGGGGTGAAGGTGACCTTGTCCCCTCTGTCCTCAAAAATAGAGGCGAGACGGTCGGTTTGGTGTAGGTTGTCGCTTAGGACGAATACCTCATATCCTTTGTTGCTTTTGGTCTCGAAGTCGGTGCTGACCAAATCGAAGTTCTTGTTGAATACAGGCTGAGGCGAGGATTCGAAATGGATGTTGTCGGCATCTTCTCCCATGTCGTGTCCGCCAAAAACGGCACGTTTCAATCGGGTACACTCCTCGAAAAAGGTGGCGCTGTCGATAATCGCCTCCTCTTCCGTAATCTCCTCGGAATAGTTGCTTATTCTATCAAAAGCGTAGCGGAAATCGTTGAAAAAGAGTATTGTGTCTTTTTCAAGCAAGGAGAATAGAGGTACGGCCGACTCGTTGTTCTCATGGATGTTGGATACGATTGAGATTTCCTCTTGCTTCTCAAGTGAGAGTTGGCTTTCAATGTTGAATGTTCGGATCGATTCGATCTCGTCGCCGAAGAAATCGACACGATAGGGGTATTCGCAAGAAAAGGAGAATACATCGATGATACTTCCTCTGACGGAAAATTGGCCAGGCTCATAAACAAAATCCACTCTGGAGAACCCATATTCGCAAAGCGCCTGGATGATGAAGTCGGTGTCGATGCTTTGGCCTACCGAAAGGTTTAGCGTCTTTTTGTTGAGCTCGGATTTGTCCACCACACGCTCAGCTACCGCTTCGGGAAACGATACGAATATGGCGGGTGTGGCGGCGTTGATACGGTTTAGCGTCTCTGTGCGTAACACCTCGTTCGCTGCGTCTTTTTGCCCATTGTTTCCCTTCTTGCGGGAGGCGGGGTAGAAGAAAACGTTCTCGTCGCCGATCACCTGTGTCAGATCGTGGTAAAGGTAGGCGGCCGATTCCTCATCGTCCATGGTCACAAAGAGTGTCTTGCCGATGGTTTTGTTGATGTGTGCGAAAAGTATAGCGCACAATGATCCCTCTAACCCTTTGATGGAGAGGTTTTTCCCTTTCCCTGCGCACCAATTGTCCACGGTCTTGAACTGAGGGTGGGCGGAAAAGCGTGTTAATAAATCATTAATATCCAACTTCTGTGTAATTTTTTAGCAAATATAGCAATAAAAATTCCAAACCATTTTCTAAATTTGCAAGAAACCCATTTAAGAAAGATATGGAAGTGAACGATGGAGTGGTAATTATACCGACCTATAATGAAAAGGAAAATGTGGAGAACATCATTCGTGCCGTTTTAGGCTTGCCGAAGATGTTTCACGTCTTGATTATCGATGATAATTCCCCAGATGGAACCGCTAACATTGTCAAGGGCTTGATGAACGAGTTCTCTGGCAGATTGCACATCTTGGAAAGAGCGGGAAAGTTGGGTTTGGGCACTGCCTACATCACCGGTTTTAAATGGGCTTTGGAGAATGGCTACGATTACATTTTCGAGATGGACGCCGATTTCTCCCACAATCCGAACGATGTGTTAAAGTTGCATAAGGCCTGTGCGGAAGAGGGCGCCGATATGGCTATCGGTTCCAGATACATTAGTGGTGTAAATGTGGTGAATTGGCCGATGGGGCGTGTCTTGATGTCCTATTTCGCGTCCAAATATGTCCGCATTGTGACGGGTATGAAAATTGCGGATACCACCGCCGGTTTCGTCTGTTACCGTCGTCAGGTGTTGGAAACGTTGGAGTTGGATTTGGTGAAGTTCAAAGGTTATGCGTTCCAAATTGAGATGAAATATACCGCCTATAAGTGTGGATTTAATATCAAAGAGGTTCCTATTATCTTCGTTAACAGGGTGTTAGGTAACTCGAAAATGAGCGGAGGAATTTTCGGCGAGGCGGTTTTGGGCGTCATCCGATTAAAAATAAGTAGTTTCTTTAGAAAATATCCGCAAAAAAAGTGATATATTTGAACTGAGATAATTAAAAATAAAATACGATGGGTACTATACTAATTCATAAGGCAAAAATCATTAATGAGGGAAACTCTTTCCGCGGTTCCGTGTTGATCGAGGGAAATAAGATCTCAAAGATTTTTAAGGACGATGTTCCTGAATCAGTGTTGAAAAGTGCGGAGGTGATTGATGCCGAGGATAAATGGCTCCTTCCTGGTGTAATCGATTCACATGTGCATTTCCGTGAGCCTGGCTTGACGGCGAAGGGCGATTTCGCTTCTGAGTCTCGCGCGGCGGTTGCGGGTGGTGTCACCTCCGTAATGGATATGCCAAACTGCAAGCCTGCTACGACAAGCATGGCTGAATTGGACAAGAAGGTGGAATTGGCGAAGGAGAAGTGCTTGACCAACTATGCCTTTTATTTGGGCGCCACCAATGATAATATCGAGGAGGTGGTGAATGCCGATCCTTCCAAAGTGTGTGGTATCAAGGTATTTGTCGGACAATCAACCGGTAATATGCGTGTGGATGATCCGAAGGTTTTGGAGCGAATTTTCGCTGAGTCGAAACTTCCTGTCGCTACCCACAACGAGGACGAGGAGATGATCCAAGCTAATTTGGCGAAAGTGAAGGCTGAATTGGGCGATCAACCAATTCCTATCTCATATCACGAGATTATCCGTAACTCAGACGCTTGCTACAAATCCACCTCTAAGGTGATCGATTTGGCAAAAAAATATGGCACTAGATTGCATGTGCTCCATTTGACTACCGCTAAGGAGATGGCTTTGTTCAACACCAAGCCATTGGCGGAGAAGAAGATTACTGCTGAGACTTGTGTTGGTTATTTGTGGTTTGATGATAACGATTATGAGCGTTTGGGCGCTAAAATCAAGTGCAATCCTTCCATCAAGAAGGAGAAGAGCCGCGTCAACTTGTTGAAGGCGGTGGAGGCTGGTATCATTGATACCATCGCAACCGACCACGCACCACATTTGTTGAGTGAGAAGGAGGGCGACTGCCTACAAGCAGTCTCAGGCTATCCATCCATCCAACACGCCTTGCCGATGATGCTTGATTTGGCGAAGAAGGGTAACTTTACCCGTGAGCAGGTGGTGGAGAAAATGTGTCATAATCCTGCGAGAATCTTCAACGTGGAGAAGCGTGGATTTATTCGCAAGGGATATTACGCCGACCTCGTTTTGGTGGAACCAAATGTGCCATACGAGGTAAAGAAGGAGGATCTTCTTTACAAGTGTGGATGGTCTCCAATGGAGGGCGAAACATTGAAATACAAGGTATCCCAGACATTTGTGAATGGAGTCCTTGTCTATGACAATGGAAAAATCAATGATGCGAAGAAGGGTGAAATGATCACCTTCGCACGTTAAAATAGAGTTGGCGAATCGTCGAGTTTTTACGACGATTCGTCGGTGTTTCTAACCTTTTGAGCGAATTTTGGGAGGAGATGCCTCTATAGGCGTGGATGAACTTAAATAATTGGGTATATTTGTGAATTAATATTTGACAATATGCACTTGAAGAAAGGTTTGCTATTAGCCTGTGCGCTATCATTCTCCACCCTCTCGTTCGGAGAGACGGAAACTTGGTCATTACAGCAGTGTATTGACTATGCATTGCAACAAAATATAAGTGTGCAGAAGGGTAGGCTTGTCTTGGAACAGAATAGGATTTCCACGGATCAAGCCAGGGGACAATGGGCACCCAGTGCTTCGTTCTCGACTTCTCACTCGTTGAGTAATAGACCTTTCACAGAGGTGGGGTACGCTAATAATTATAGTGGAAATTACAATTTGGGCGTTTCGTGGACTGTTTTTAACGGATTTAGGCGAAAGTACAACATCAAGCAACAAGAGTTGCAGGAGACGATACAGGAGACCTCGTTGAAATCGACCGAAGAGGATATTAAAATATCTGTCTTATCCAACTATTTGCAAATTCTTTACGCAAAGGAGAGCGTGCGGATTCGGAAGAATTCGCTACAAACATCGGAAGAGCAACTCAATCGTTATAAACAGTTGTACGATGCGGGATCTGTCTCGATGATTGATTTGTCGCAAATCGAGTCGCAACACGTGGCGGAAACATATCAGTTGACTGTGGCGGAGAATCAGTTGGCGAACGATTTGCTACAGTTGAAGCAGTTGCTTCGATTGGATCTCAACCAGGATATTGATATCGTCACACCGGAATTTACGACAGATCAGGTGATGGAGGTATTGGCCAACAAAGATTCCGTATATGCGGCGGCATTGGCAAGCCGGCCAGAGATCGCGATGGCGGAGATGAACGAGACGATGGCTGATCTTCAGATTAAAAGCGCGAAGTCGGGTTACTATCCCTCTGTCAATTTGAATGCGGGTGTCGGAACAGGACATCGCAATCATGTGGATTTGAGTGGAGGTGACCAATTGAAGGAGAATTTCAATGAGAGCGTCGGACTTTCTCTTAATTATACGATAGCGGATAATAGAGAACGTAAGTCGGCTGTCGGCAAGGCGAAGTTGAATAAAAACATCGCTGAGTTGGAGACGGAGAATTTGAAGGATGAACTCAAAAAGACCATAGAGTCGGCCTATTTGGATGCCCAGGCGGCACAGGTGAATTTCATCGCTGCCCAGAGCAACGAACAGGCGGCGACATCGGCCTATGAGTTGACAAAGGAGAAGTTCTCGTTGGGTATGAAGAGTCCATTTGAGATGTTGAGCGAAAAGAATACATTGCTCAATGCCCAACAACAAACTCTGCAAGCGAAATATTCGGCGATCTTGAATAAGGAGGTATTGCGCGTTTATCAAGGCTTGCCGATTCAGATAGAATAAAAAACTTTTTCATAATAGTGTTTGTTTTCATTTTTAGAGTTAACAACTCGAGATATCGCTAGACTGTGAAGTCTGGCGATGTTTTTTTTATTTTTGCAGAAAAATTCTTGGAGTATGATTCTATTCGCCCCATTTTTATTTTTTTCATTGATACTAATACTCTTCTTGGTTTTAGTATTTGTCGTTGTCTCTATAATTGTTGCTGTTGGGGGCATCTTCTTGACTGGTACAGCCGTGTTTGCGGCTTCAGCGTCTCGAAATCGATGGCCTAATCTTTTTGCTTTTTGGGTTGGTTTGGTGGTATTCGTTCTCTCTTTCATTACATTTTCTTTGTTGAGGAATGGTTATACATCTGAGACCGATAACTCTAATGATAATTACATGTATGTTCAGGTGATGGACCAGTATACCTTCCGAACGGCGAATAGAGATACTTTCCTTTTCTCTATTTATAAAGATGAGATGATGCGGGTTTTAAATGTAGATAGTATCGCACAAGAGGATTCTCTTTTGTATGGTCGTTCGGGAAACTCCTATTTCGCTTTAGATATGAGGGGTGATTGGCTTCAGTGTGATTCTCTCTTCTCTGAATTGCATTTGAACGAATCTTGTTCAACTGATCAGTTCCGTAGTGCCTATTCGTTCTATAGAGATAGACGAGAAAATTATGCTATCGGTTCGGTCGAATTTTGGGTCTTGCCTTTATTGGAGTCCCTCCTAATCGCTTTCGGTTGTGGCTATGTTACCCGAAGATTGGTAGCTTGGTTGCAGGAGAAACTGATGGCTTGGAGGAAACGGAGTAAGGAGAATAGTCGAAGAGAAGGTGACTTCTCATTGGACTGATTTATAATGGAACTTCTAATAAAAAGGCCCAACCGAATCTTCGATTGGGCCTTGCTTTTTTAATGTGAACTTATACGTTCAATGCGCTTAACAAGGCATCCTTGTAGTTCTTTCCGATGGCCAATTTTTGCCCATTGATGCTGACCATATTGCCTTCCACGGATTCGATGTTGGATAGCGAAACAATGTAGGATTTGTGGATACGCATGAAATCGTTAGCGGGTAGTTCCTCCTCCAACTTTTTCAGGGAGTAGTATGCGGTGATACGCCTTTTGTCCTTCATGTGGAAGGTGACGTATTCGCTCTGTCCCTCAACGTACAGGAGGTTGTCGTAGTCGATCTTATATAGTTTGTAGTCTGCCTTCACCATGAAAAATCCACGGTCTTGCGTCTCTGTGGAGGTGTCTTTCCGTTTGGTCTTCATGCGTTCCGTTACCTTGTTGATGGCTTGTAGGAAGCGAGGGAAGGAGATAGGCTTCAAAAGATAGTCCACAGCCTCCAATTCGTAGCTGTCGATCGCATATTCCGCATAGGCGGTGGTGAAGATGACCAATGGCTTCTCCTTCATGGATTTGACCAACTCCAATCCGGATAGATCTGGCATTTGTATGTCGGACAGAATCAGATCGATGGGTTCGGTGCGCATGACCTCCATCGCCTTGATCGCATTCTCGCATGTGCCGCAGAGCTGGAGATTGGGCACCTTTGACACATATTCGGAGAGAAGTTTTCTCGCTGGAAATTCATCGTCGATGATGAGTGTTCTGATTAATTCATTCTCCATAATCGTTTGCTATTTGTATTGTTAATTCAAGATTGAAGTAGTCGTCCCCCTCGTCGATGTCCAGTGTGTATTGGCCTGGATAGATGAGGTCGAGCCGTTTTCGGACATTGTCGATTCCGATGCCCTTGATGTGTTTCTGTTCACGTTTCACGCTCCGTTTGCTGTTGTGGGCGATGAATTGCAGGTGTTGGGTGTCCGCAATCAGCTTGAAATTCACGAAGGCCTTCTCCTCCATGCCGATACCGCTGTACTTAAAGGCGTTCTCGACAAAGGGCTGCAGCAACATCGGGGCGATAAGGATATGTTCTGATGAGACCTCCTTGTCGAAATTGACATTGATGTCCTTTTCGTGGCTGTATCGTTGGAATTCGATATAGTTTTCCAAATAAGAGATCTCTTTGTTCAAAGAAATCTGGTTCTCCTTTGAACCGTATGTGACATATCTCAGCATCTCCGAGAGGGTCAGTACGCTGTCCGCCGCATTTTTGTCCCCGGTATAGACCATGGAGTAGATGTTGTTCAGCGCGTTAAAGAGAAAGTGCGGATTGATTTGGGAACGGAGAAAATTTAACTCCAATTGCACCTTTTCTTGTAACATCGAGACTCTTTGTTCCTCCATCTCCTCGGTCCGTTTCCGGTAGTGGAGTAGGGTGGAGACCAGCATGGCCCCTGTCAGCATGATCATCACCTTCCATTTGGAGGATAGGAACAGACGGTCTGCAGAGGTCTCTTCCTCCTCTTCGAAAAAGGCTCTTGTCTCGGATGGGAGACGGATGTCCAGCAACGCGTCGTCTTCATAGACCGTCTCCGTGTCGTGCGCGGAGAGTGTCGCGTCTTCCAGGTGATAGACCAGCACGGTAAGGGAGGCGACCAAGAGAATAGAGGAAATGATGAAGAGCGCCATTCTGTTCTTCGCCAGAAATAGGGGGAATAGGAGCGCTCGGTTGACCAACGTGATCAGAAACATTCCCGCCGTCAGCAAAGCCGCCAATTCCAAAGAGAGGAAAAGGTCGAATGAGATGTTGCTGAAGGTCAGCAGCGCGAAGACTGCCAACCAGACTGAAATCTCAAGGATATGTCTTTTCCAAAATATTGTGATGCTCATCGCCTGTTTTGTTTACCTCAAAATTGCAAAAAAAATCGCACAATGAAAAATAAAATCAGTGAAAGCGACGCCTTGGCGTGTGAAAAGTTGGAAAGTCTGTTTTTGGTTTGTTTTTGTCCCTTATTTCCTTGCTGCCGTTTATTTTTTGTAAAAAATTAGATAACCTAATGGATAAAAACACTAAATTTGCAAGATTAAAAGGAAATTTTTAATAGAGATGAAAGATCGTATAAACAAACTTTTGAGTGAGATTAAGGATTTGCATGCCTCTAGCAAGGAGGATTTGGAGTCATTACGTATCAAATATTTGAGCAAGAAGGGTGAGATATCTTCCTTGTTTAACGATTTCAGGAATGTCTCCAACGAGCAAAAGAAGGAGATGGGCCAAATGTTGAACGACTTGAAGAATTCGGCTCAAGATAAGATCAATGAGTTGAAGGCTTTGTTGGACAGCACCTCCGAGAAGGATGAGAATTTGGATTTGACCAGAACTCCTGATCCTGTGGAGTTGGGTACCCGTCATCCGCTTTCCATCGTAAAGAACGAGATCGCCGACATCTTCTCTCGCTTAGGTTTTGTTGTTGCGGAAGGTCCAGAGATTGAGGATGACTGGCATGTCTTCTCCGCTTTGAACTTCCCACCAGAGCATCCTGCCAGAGACATGCAGGATACTTTCTTCATCACTAGAGATCCGGATGTCTTGTTGCGTACGCACACATCATCCGTTCAATCACGCATTATGACTAGCCAACAACCGCCAATCCGTGTGTTGTGTCCTGGTCGTGTCTATCGTAATGAGGCTATCTCTTACCGCGCGCACTGCTTCTTTCATCAGGTAGAGGGCCTTTATATCGACAAGAACGTTTCGTTCGCGGATTTGAAGCAAGCGCGTCTTTATTTTGCGAAGGAGATGTTCGGAGAGGGTACTAAGATTCGTTTGCGTCCTTCATATTTCCCATTCACTGAACCTTCCGCTGAGATGGATATCTCATGTAACCTTTGTGGCGGAAAGGGCTGCGCGTTCTGCAAGGGAACCGGATGGGTAGAGATCCTCGGATGTGGTATGGTGGATCCTAATGTTTTGGAAAATTGTGGCATTGATAGCAAGGTATATACCGGCTATGCGTTCGGTATGGGTATCGAGCGTATCACTAACTTAAAGTATCAGGTGAAGGATTTGCGTATGTTCTCGGAGAACGACGTCAGATTCTTGAACCAATTTAAATCAGCTTATTAATATTTAATGTTTAAAAAATCTAATATCATGGGAATTGGGAAGGACACAATGCCAATGGGTACCGAGCATAACACTTTGGCTTTCGGTACGAAAGTGGTTGGCGATATCCAAGCTGAGAATGACTTCAGGTTGGATGGTTCCGTAGAAGGTACTATTGTTTGTAAAGGAAAGATTATCATTGGAACCAAGGGCGTGATGTCCGGTACAATGACCTGTGCGAATGCGGATGTGATGGGAACTGTTAAGGGCAAGATGGTGATTGCCGATACCCTCTCATTGAAGTCCACCGCAAGAGTAGAGGGAGAGATCATCACCAAGACGCTCTCGATCGAGCCTCAAGCTGTTTTCTCAGGTACTTGCGACATGAGTGGCAATAAGGCTGCGCAAGGAGCGGCTTCTGCTCCAGCCAAGTAATCTATCCTTTGTGGAAATAATAAGAGAGCCATATCTTTTGGAGGTATGGCTCTTTTTTTTGTGTGTGTGGAATAAAAAAGGCGCATTTTCATGCGCCTCTCCATATCGTGAAGTGTGGTTCACCCGAAGTCTATCTCGAAACGGCTTGGAACCGGATCGTTTTGACTTTCACCTTGTTCTGAACTCTTGCCGATGTAATCCATTACATCGTTCATGCCTGCCATAAATTTCTCGAAATCCTCTCTGTACAAAAAGATTTTGTGTTTTTCAAAGGATACCTGAGACTCATCGCCGGAAACTTTCTTCTTACTCTCTGTGATGGCGAGGAATAACTCGTCCTTGCGGTTGCGTTTCACATCAAGGTAGTAAATCCTCTTACCTGCCTTAATCGCTTTCGAATAAACTATTTCTTGATCACGCTTATCCGTTTCAAACCTCATTTGTTCATCTTCCATATGCGACCCTCCTAATTTTAAGTAAATAATTATTTGAAAACGAACTCCCTCAAATGTAAATACTATTTCTTGTATTTGCAACAGATTCGGGCTAAATTTTTAATTATTTTTTTATTTTCACTCTTAAAAGGGGATTTTTGTGCATATATATGCAATAGCTATGTGTAGCTATTTTTTTGCATTTTTTTACTAAAAATATTTCGTGGAATATGTGGAATGATATATATTTGCATTGTGCAAATGCACAAATTATTAACTTAAATAATAAAGACTATGGCTTACGTAATTGGTGAAGATTGTGTTGCATGTGGTACTTGCATCGGTGAATGTCCAGTAGGAGCAATCTCTGAGGGTGACATCTATTCAATAAACGCTGATGCTTGTACAGAGTGTGGAACTTGCGCAGACGCTTGTCCTGCAGGTGCTATCTCTAAGTAATGTAATCAGTACACAAGAAAAAAGGAGGCGCTTTTCTGAAGCGCCTTTTTTATGCCTGTTTGGTTCCTGTTAGATGCGTGTTGGGAGCTGTTAAGCGTTTAGTCCCTGTTCGTATCGTTTTACCAAGAGTAAATACCAGATGATCTCCAGTGTGTTGATGATGAATCCTCCTGCGCAAAATCCGATAACCGCAGTTCTAAGGTCATTTGTGTGTATGCCATAGAGAATGGATAGTAACCGAATGGTGAATAGCCCGAACTCAAATATTAAAAGCCCCTTTTGTTTCATAAAGACATCGGTCACGAAGCAAATGGATCCGCCAATGAAGGAGACCAATAGCCAAGGGAGCATGTATTGGATGTAGACACCTGTTTGTCGCCACCCCTCTCCTAATAGTAGTTCCGTAAAGTCAGGTAGGATGAAGAAAAGGATGGTTATCATCGGTAGTGCGATGAGGAGAACCCTTTGGATGAAGGTGCCGAAGATATTTTGAATCGGTTGGCGCTGATTGACCCGCCACGCCACATCTTGAAACAATACCTGGTAAATGGCATTGTATATTAAGTTAATAGGGGTGAAGGCCAAAGTGATGGCCATGCCGTAGTAGCCCATCTCTTTTAGTCCGAATGCGGGAATGAGCATGAAAAAAGGTAGGTTGGAACTGATGTATCCAATCGCGGATTTCGGAAGTGAAAAATGGGGGAAGTTTCTGTACTCTCTCGCTGTTTCCTTGTCGTTCGGATGAAACCGCAATATCTCCTTCCAAGGGTAGATTTTCCTTGTTCGAGCGGCGTTAAGGAGAAAGGAGGCGATGGCGGAGAGCACGGTGGCGAGAATCAAACCTCCTTTGATCCATCCGATGATGCCGAAAATCCATTTCAATCCCGCGTTTAGGAAACTTTTGCTCACCTGGTAGGTGCTGGCGAGGTTATAGTTCTTTTGCCGGGTGTGCCAGTAATTGAGTAGTTGCCATCCTCCCGTAAAGAGAATAAATAGAGGTAGCCCCCATTGGCAATCGGCGAATTCCGGCGTGTTGAGTAGTGAGGCGGTTCTATCCGAGAAGGGGAGCGTGAGCAAACAGAGTATGGTGGTGACCGCCAATACGACAAGGCCTACTCTGAGGCAACTATGTGACTTGGAATCGTTTGCGGGCAGTAGGATGGCGTATTGGTATTCCGCGGTGGAGAGGATGACTAAAAAGCCGCCGATGCATTGGAAAAGATTCAAGAGGCCAAAGTCTTCCGGAGCATAGATTCTGGTCAGTATGGGGTAGATGAGGATGCCGATGGCCTGGGCGACCACACTGGCTGATAGTAGTTTGGTTGCGTTCCTCACCGTTTCCGATGCGATGATGCTTTGGTATTTTTCTTTAAAATTCATGGGCTGACAATCTATACCGTGGCAAAGTTAAAAAAAATGATTGTGTTTTTCTCTTAATATTTATACCTTTACAAAGTTTAGGGATTCTCCCTGATTAATTGATTTTGAGTTATATAAAAATGGGGAATCCCCCTTTGGATGAATATAAGATAATTTTATCGTGTCATGAGCAAGAAAATTGTGCCTATCACCCTTTTGACGGGCTATCTCGGTAGTGGAAAAACCACTTTGGTGAATAATATCCTTTCCAACAAGCAAGGACTAAAAATCGCTGTTATCGTTAATGATATCGGTGAGGTGAATATTGATGCCTCCTTGATCCAATCGGGCGGTATCGTCACCCAGAAGGATGAGAGTTTGGTGGCGCTTAGCAATGGTTGCATCTGTTGTACCTTGAAGGCTGATTTGATGCAGCAGATCACTGATATCACGGACAGCAACCGTTTCGATTATATCGTAATCGAGGCGAGTGGTATCTGCGAGCCTCTCCCTATTGCGCAGACTATTGTGACGATGTCCGCTATGGCGAAACGTTATGGAACGCCGGAGATCTGTCGTCTGGATTGTGTGGCCACGGTGGTGGACGCGCTTCGTCTTTATGATGAGTTCGGAAGCGGAAATGCTTTGGTGCGTAAAGATTTGGATGAGGATGATATTGAAAACTTGTTGATCCAACAGATCGAGTTCTGTGACGTGATCGTTTTGAATAAGGTGGATGAGGTATCAGAAGAGGCGTTGAAGCAGGTGCGTGCGGTGATCCGTACCCTACAACCTCGTGCGGAGATTTTGGAGACCAATTATGCGAAGATCGATCTCGACAGAATCATAGATTCGAAGCGTTTCGATTTCCAAGCGGTGAGTATGTCGGCTGGATGGATACAGGCTTTGGAGGCTGACAAACAGCAGATAGAGGAGAAGGAGCGTAAAGAGCATGAGCACCATCATCACCACGATCACGACCATGACCACGAACATTGTCACCACCACCACGAAGAGGGTGAGGAGTGCCATTGTCATGACCACGATCATGACCACGACGAGGAGTGTCATTGTCACCATGATCACGACCATGATGAACACTGTTGCTGCCATCACCACCATCATCACGGTGAGGGAGAGGCTGAAGAGTATGGTATCTCCACATTTGTCTATTACCGTCGCAAGGGATTCTCGCTCTCCAAGTTCGATCGTTTTATCGATAAATCGTGGCCGAAGGGAGTCATCCGTTGTAAGGGAATCTTGTATTTCGAGGAGAATCGTGATATGTCCTACCTATTCGAACAGGCTGGTTCTCAGAAAACAGTTCAGGAGACAGGTCAATGGATCTGTACGGCGCCTAAGGCTGATCAAGAGCGTCTTTTGCAGGAGAGCAAAGAACTGCGAGAGGATTGGGATGAGGAGTACGGCGACCGTTTGGTGAAGTTGGTCTTCATCGGAAAGAATATGGACAAGGCTGCGATTTATGCGGCTTTGGATGTGTTGTAATAAATCATGCACCTGAAATAGGAAGGCGCCATCCGGGTAGGGTGGCGCCTTTTTCTGTGAAAATTGTTTTTGTGGGCGTTCTTATTTAGACTCCGCTAAGTATCTAGGTTCAAGAACGATTTGATTCTCTTTCAGCGAGAAGATCTCCGGGTCAAAATACCTTTGGAATGTTTTGTTCATGTCTTTTTCAAACTTTTCCGCACTGACAAGACCGTAGAACTCCTGCTCGCATTTCCGAGGATGGAAAAGATTTTCGTCTAACCTTTTGATGACACGGGCTGGTACGCCGCCTATCACGCACATTCCTTCCGGAAAACTTTTCGTGACGACCGCTCCGTTTGCGATGATTGTTCGAGGACCCAATACCACACCCGCTAAAACAGATGTGTTCATACCAAACCAACAGTAGCCGCCGATCTTTATGGGTTTCCTGTGGCTGATGTCTTGGTCGTATAGGTCGTGGTTGGCGGAGAGTAGGGATACCCTAGTCGCCATTCTTACATAGTTGCCGATATAAATGCCTCCTGACGTCTGGAAAAAATTATTCTCACGAAAAACCAAACTGTTTTTGCCCACGTAAAGACGCTTGGGTTTGGATACATAGCAAGATAATGGCTGATGCGATGTCGAACCCGATGATCGCGCTCTTGTAATTGCCGTCGGAACAGAGGACGGGAATGGTTACAAAAACGATTACCAACAACCTGGAAATTAGCATGTATAAGGCTGATATGTGGGCTTCCCTGTATGCCGAATAGATTCGTTCTATTCCCATCGTGGGAAGCAACAGAAAGGGGACAGGGGAGAATAGTCTGATCGCGTCGGCCAGCAGCTCGTTTTTCAAAACTTGGGCGATGAGTGGCGCGGAAAGGAATAGGGTGGCGGAAAAGATGCTTCCGGCGATGAGGAAGAGGATGGTGATCTTTTTGACGACGTCGCGCCCCTCTTCCCTGGATACTCTTGGCAGAAAGTAGCCAAAGGCTTGCGGAAGACCAAGGGTGAAGATGGTGAGCAGTGTCTGGTAGACATACATTACTTGCTTGTAGGTGCCGTAATCGATCTTGTCGAAGTGCCGGCTCAGAATCATTGAGGTGACTATCGATACGCAAAAAGAGGATAGGCTGCCCAAGGCAACCCACATCGCTTGCTTAGAATTGCTATTGCTCTTTTCCATTTGAGTTTGTCGTCGATATCCCATGATATTAGACGCAAGTTAGATAGAATTTTTCAGATGTACAAGTTGCTGGTATGGGTATGTGGCTGAAATTACAGCGTAACCACACGGTTCTTTCATTTGAAACAAAAATTTTCTTCATTTATTTTTGCATACCTTGGGTATTATGCGATTTTCCCAAGGAAAATTCTATACATTTGCACACAGCAGTGCCGAAGCACCGCTCGTTAGTGTTTCTCCTTTGACA